>LFSB01000036.1 GCA_001513045.1 Clostridiales bacterium DTU089 | reverse complement strand
GGCAACCGCCTCGTCGCTGATGTTCGGCTCAATCTCCCTGAGCTTTTCTTTATTTATTATTTCAAGACCCGGTACACCGTTTGCAACACCTCTTTCGAGGAGCTTCTGCAAATGAGCCTTTTCCGCCTCGGAAAAAGCAACAACTATTGAGCCGTTGTTTTTATAAGGAACAGAAAGCTCTGCGCACACACCGGGCATAAGCTTTACACCTTCGACGTTGAGCTTTGCCTTGAGCGTGCCGGGTACGGCATCAAAGCCTGCGTGAACTATTGCACTGTTGGCCTTTGACGCGCCCATAGCCATATCGTTGCACTTTTCAAGCAGCGCAACCTTCAAATTATATTTTGACAGTTCCCTCGCCGTGAGTGAGCCGACAACGCCCGCGCCTATAATCGCAACATCATATTGCATCGTGACATTACCCCTAACCATTTTCATTATAGTTAACTCTGTTATTTTAGCACACTTGGGGTATAAAATTCAATATGATTTTTGACTAAACTGTGAATTCCGTTAAATATTTAGCAAAACTCTGCGATTACGACACTTTTTCTATTTCTCTTTTCAGCTGACGTATTATTCTTTTTTCCAAACGCGATATATAGCTTTGCGATATTCCGAGAATATCCGCCACCTCCTTTTGAGTGTGCTCCTTACCTCCTCCTATACCGAAGCGCATATTCATAATGGTTTTTTCCCTTTCGTCAAGCTTATCAACGCTTCTTAAAAGTATGTTCTTCTCGTCCTCCTGCTCTATTCCGTAGTTGATTTCGTTCGTATCACTGCCGAGAATATCCGAAAGCAACAGCTCATTGCCGTCCACATCGGTGTTCAACGGTTCTTCGATAGACACCTCCGCCCGAAGCTGTGAGTTTTTCCGGAGAAACATAAGTATTTCGTTTTCAATACATCTTGAGGCATAGGTTGCAAGCTTTATGCTCTTTGCCGGACGAAACGTATTGACAGCTTTTATCAGCCCTATCGTTCCGATAGATACCAAATCCTCAAGCCCGACTCCGGAGCTTTCAAATTTTTTTGCTATGTATACCACCAGACGCAGATTGTGAACTATCAACGGATCTCGCGCCGAGGCATCGCCCTCTCCCAGACGAGAGGTCAGCTCCTCCTCCTGCTCGCGTGTAAGCGGTGCCGGAAGCGCCTGCGGACTGTTTACATAATACAGTCTTCCCCACAGCAGCTTCATTTTCATAAGACACATTATTCCTCCCGTGCCCTTTTTCGGCATACAAACAAGCCTTCTCATTAAAGCTTCCTCCTTCAAAAATAAGTGAATTGAGCAGCGCCGAATATTCGCCGCCTGATATTTTTTCTTTTGTTACTGCAATTACGGTGTTTTCGCTGCGCACACCGGCTCCTCCGGCGGACACAGTTATATAATCCGGCCTGAAGGCAGGCAGAAGTCCGTAAGAGCCTACGCCCTTATACGGCACCATGCGAACCCTGTGCGCCCATTCCGAGCCGGACGGCAGTTCGGATGAGTTTGAAAAGAATTCCCGCGCATCGGCGTCAAACAAACCGTAAAGCGAATCATAGTTTGCTATTATAACCGGCCTCGCCCCAAAGCCGTCTGTGAGCGTGTTCCCGGTATCCAGAAGTGATTTCAATTTCACACTGTTATACCCGACAGCGATAACCAGCTCATATTCACGGTCATCCGGCGTTTTGCGTCTTACCGCGCGAGAAAACAGCTTTGCCGCTGAAAATCCGATAAATGTGCATATAATCAGCGAGGGCACACTCACATCAAAGTAAACGGCGCCGTTGTAAAAAACCATTCCCGGAGTTGAAAACACCATACGCACAAACAGCATCACTCCGGCAAATATGAAATTCACAGCAAGAAAGCACAAGCTCTGAACAGCAAAGCGGCGCAAACAGGAGGCACGAAATACCAAATACACCAAAAACGCAAGGAATAAAGCTTTCATAGCAAGCGTAAGCCAAAGGCTGTGCTCCGGCAAAAACAATGTCAGGGAATATATTCCGCCGGCAACCGCTCCCGCTATCAGACGCGGCGTACTCGCACCGGTATGCAAAAAGCCCTCGGTAGCGCGTAGCAAAAAATAATTCACAAAAATATTTACGAACACAAGAACGTCCGCGTAAACAACCTGCTGCAAGCTCAACTCCCCTTTTATATTGATTATACAGACAGGCGCTTCAAAAAAATGTCGCTTCGGGTCGCGGCTCAAAATTTTTTGCGCAAAAAAACACCCGTCCGTTACGGACGGGTGTAATGTGTATAAGTGGAATTATTCGACAGACTTCAGCGATTCGACCATGCTTATCTTCTTGAGCGACCTGTGCATAAGCAGGTTTACAAATACTGCGAACACCGCTGTTATTGCCGCCGAAATTACAAACATCAGCGGGAAGGGCTTAGAGGTAAAGGTTACAACCTCTATCGCAAGCATTGAGACAACGGCTTTTTCAAGCACCGAGCCTAAAATCAGGCCGAAGATGATACCGATAAGTGTCAGTATGATGTTTTCACGGTAGATATACGCCGAAACCTCCTTGTCATAGAAGCCGAGAACCTTCAATGTGGCAAGCTCCTTGACGCGTTCCTTTATGTTGATGTTGTTGAGGGTGTTAAGCACAACAAACGCAAGCACCGCAGCTGCACAAATAACGATTCCGATAACTATGTTAAGACTCTTTATAATATTGGAGAAGGTATCGACGATTACCGTGGTATAAACCGTACCGTTAACCTCAGGCATATCGTTTATCGTGGTTTCGAGCTGAATTCTGGCGTTTTGAGTGACATCCTCCTTGAGGCTTGCAACAAGGTAGTTGAACTGGGGTCTTGCTCCGGTCAGCTGTGAAAAATATGTCGGAGACATATATACATAATGGAAGGTGTAGTTTTCGGCAATTGCCGCAACAAGGACGTTGTAGGTGACCGTTTTTGCACCTTCAATCCATGAAACCGTGACATAATCGCCGACCTTTACGCCTGCATCCTTGGCAAACTGTCCGGTTATTATCGCACCCTCATCCGGAAGCTCAAGGGCGGTGCCTCTGCGGTCATCGCGCAGACGGAGGAATTGCGACATGAGTGTTTTATCCTCGGGAACAAAAACATTGACCTCCAGGTCGCTGTCCCAGTTTTCCGAGCTTCCGCGGCAAACTTTAAGATAGGTAAGCATGGCGCTCGAAATATCCGGCTGCTTCACTATGCTCTGCACGACCTCGCTGCCGGCAGAGGATTCCTGCGCATCCTTAAGCACTATCTGCAGGTCATAGCCGGCAATGCAATCGGCATTGGCATACTGACCGTTGATTATAGAGCCTGTTGAGAAATAGAAGCCTATACCTATCACGAGCAATGCCGTACAACCGACTATTCCCACTATGGTGGTTATAAAGCGGCGCTTGTTTCTGAAAAGATTGCGCACCGTAACCTTGGAGGTAAAGCTCAGACGACTCCATACAAAATCAATTTTCTCAAGCCATACGCGCTTGCCGCCCTTGGGCGCCTTGGGACGCATAAGCGTTGCGGTATTGGTGAGAAGCTCCTTGCGGCATGCCCACAGGGTTGCGAACATGGTTGTTGCGACAGAGAAAACGAAGGAAAGTATTATATATACAGGATAGTATCTTACCACTCTGTCGGGGATTTCGTACATAATACCCCAGGCACCCATAAGCGCCCTGGGCAATCCGAAGGAGCCTATCAGCATTCCCAGAATGAAGCCGATGACGCCCGCCAAAAGCGCATATGTGATATATTTCATTGCAATGGTTTTGTCCTCGTAACCGAGTGCCTTGAGTGTTCCGAGCTGTGTGCGCTCCTCCTCTATCATTCTCGTCATTACAGTAAGGCAGACAAGAACAGACACCACGAAGAACAGAACCGGGAATATGGTTGAAATAAGCTTCATGTTATACGCAGCGTCACCGTAGCCTGAATATCCGGGCGCTTCGCCTCTGTCATACACACTCCAATTGGCAGTATCCAGATTATCAATAAGGTTGCGGCCTTTGGTAACTCTTGTGCGTTCAAACTCAAGCTCTGCGTAAGCATCGGCTTCTTTTTGAGCTATTATCGTCTCTGAATTTGCAAGCAAATCCTGTATTTGAGCAAGCTGTGCCGTTTTCAAAGCAAGCTCCGCCTGTGCGGTGAGGTATTTCGTGCTCAGCTCCATGCTGCCGAATTTAAGTTCAAGCTCTCCGGAGGCAAGCTCCTGCTTTGTGGCTTCAAGCTGCTTTTTTGCTTCGTCAAGCTTTGTTCTGTTTGTTTCAAGCGAGATTTTTGCTGCTGCAAGCTGCTTCTGTGCTGTGTCAAGCTTTGTGCGATTGGTGTCGTACTCCGCCTGTGCCGCCGCAAGCTCAGATTCATTTGCGGCAAGCTGCACTTTATAATCGGCTATACTTTTTTCGGTAAGAGCAATCGCCTCAGCCGCAGTTCCCTGAGCGGTAAGCTTTGCCGCGGAACGGAAAACCTGCGCAAGCTCCGGATTGGTTTCTTCAAGACGGTCTGCCATGGCAAGCAAATCAAGGTCGCTTACGGCAACGTCCTGTGTGGATTTAAGTGTGGTAAGGGTTGATTCAAGACTGTTTATTGCAGTCTGCGCCGTAGTTATCTGTGCACGCGCAAGCTTTATCTGAGAGTCTGCAGATGCAAGCTGAATCTCCGCCGCATCCGCCTGCTCCTTTTTCTGAGTGTAGGTTTTATCCGCATTTTCCCACGCCACCTCTTGTTTGGCAACAAGCTGCGACATCGAATTCCATTTTGCCACTCCTGCGTTATACTGGGCGCTGCTGGAATTATACTCTTCCTGCGCAATACCGAACTGAGATTCCATCTCCGCCTTCGCTTTTTCAATCTCCTGAGCTCCGGTTTCCGCAAGCTTCGCGTAATTTTCCATATCGGCCTTTGCGGCTGCGAGCTGCGTCTGGATATCCTGCTCCGCAAGGGCAAGCTTCTGTTCGCCGTCTATGACCTGCTGGGTATACTCTATGCTCAGCTGTGCGGCACGTTCGGCAACTATCGGAAGTGACGCCTCACGGATTTTATCGATATACGACTTTACATAATTGTTGTATTCCTCGCTGTACGCCTCGTACTTATCGGAATCATTGAGGGTTACATAAGCCTCGCTGTAATATTTCACATTGTCGGTAAAGGTTTCATTCGGAATATAAATATAGTCTCCGAGTTTTCCGCTTCCGGCAGTGGTGGTTCCTCTTTCAAATGACACGAAATAAGGTGTCTGCACTATTCCGACTATAACATATTCCTGCGCTTTGAGTGAATAGTCTATGCTTTCACCGTCTCCGACTATTTTCAGCGTCTTTCCGATTTGGAAGCCGTCCGGCGTAGTAAGTCCGCTGTTGGTGACCACACATTCGCCGACCTCGTCCGCATATTCGCCCTCGATAAGCTTCAGACGGTTTATGTACTGTGCGTCATTTTTTCCGTTTTCAGTGAAGGATTTTGCATCGTCCGGGTCATAGCCGTAGGCGCGTATGGTAAGCTCCGAGCCGTCTATATCCACAAGGCCTTCATATTCGGGCTTCACATCATCGTTGAGCATGCGGACATAGCCGTCAACAAAGCGCGCTCCGGCGACATTCTTGACACCTTCTATCTGCCTTACTCTTTCAAGGTCCTCATCATATATGCCTATATACGACTGAAGCCTGATATCGTAAAGATTATTCTCTTTATAGTATTTATCCGCGCTCTCTATCATGTCCGGATATGTAGCCTTGAATCCGCAAAACACGCTTGAGCCGAGAAAAACGATAAGCACCATTGAGATAAAGCGCGTCATTGAACGCTTTATCGAACGGACCGTATCGGTAAAATATGCCCTGGTCATTTACATAAACATCCTCTCAAGAAAGAATTGTGAGCCTTTACCATTCGATGTTTTCAACCGATTCGGGATGCTCGTTAATCTCGGTTTTATACACTCTGCCGCTCCTCATGTAAATAACACGGTCTGCCATAGGCGTAAGCGCCTGGTTATGGGTAATGAGTATAATCGTCATACCCGTTTCCTTACTGGTGTCCTGCAAAAGCTTGAGTATTTGCTTACCGGTATTGTAGTCAAGTGCACCGGTGGGCTCATCGCAAAGAAGAATCTTAGGATTCTTAGCAAGCGCTCTGGCGATTGAAACTCGCTGCTGCTCGCCGCCCGAAAGCTGCGAGGGGAAGTTGTCAAGCCGCTCTCCGAGTCCGACGCGTTCAAGCACCTTTACCGGGCTGAGGGATTTTGTTCCTATCTGAGTGGCGATTTCAACATTTTCAAGCGCCGTAAGGTTCGGAACAAGGTTATAGAACTGAAACACAAAGCCCACGTCATATCTTCTGTACTCAATAAGACGCTTTCTGTCATATTCGTTTATAAGCTCTCCCGCTACACGAACCTTGCCGTCATCACAGTCGTCCATTCCGCCGAGAATATTCAGAACCGTTGTCTTACCGGTTCCGCTTGCACCGACAATGATTGCGAGATCCCCTTGCTCGACATTGAAGGTAACGCCGTCGGCGGCGTTTATGACGATTTCCCCCATTTTGTATCTTTTGTATACAGAATCAAATTCCACAAAGCTCATAGAACTACAACCTTTCAACACAGATAATGTTACTATTATACAGACATTATTTTAACAAGTCAACAAACAAATTGTTAATAATATGTCGAATAATTTCATTTTATGGTATTATATGCCGCTTTCATCACCTTCTGCGCAACGGGAAGCGCATTTTCGGATGCAAGACCTCCGTTTTCGATTACAACCGCTATCGCAAGAGGGCAATCCTCCTTCTGCGAAAAGCCTACAAACCAAGCGTGCGGAGCTCCGTTTTCGATTTCGGCAGTACCGGTTTTTCCGCACATTTCCAAGCCTTTGAACGAGGAATCGCCGTATTTGCTTGTTACATTGTTCCGCATAAGCCCGCTCAGGCTGAGGGCGGTCTGCGAGGTCATAACCGGGTCAAGGTACGAGGTCTTTCCGGTAGAGACATTTGTTTCTCCCGAGGTAACACTGCCGACAAGGTAAGGCTTTGCCGAAGTACCTGCGTTCGCTATCGCTCCGGCAAGAACAAGCATGTGCATGGGTGTAACCATAGTGGTATGCTGACCTACACCCGCCCACGCAAGCTCCGCGGGGGTGGCGCCGGAAACATTGAAGCTGCATTTACCTGCCGAGGTTTTTCCGACCTTCAGCTCCGAAAGCAAGCCGAGCTGAGAAACGCTCTGAGAAAGCGTGTGCTCGCCGAGCTGCAATGCAATTTCGGCAAAAGCGCAGTTACAAGAATTCGCAAACGCCTGTTCAAAGCTCTGTGAGCCGTGCACATCCGAGCATATTACGGTGCCTGTTTCAAGAACCTTTTTACCGGTGCAGGTAAAGGTTTGTGAAAATATATCGGGAATGTTATCTATCGCACTCGCGCAGGTGACTATCTTGAATACAGAGCCGGGAACATAAAGCCCGTTACAGACTCTGTCAAGATATATTCCGTCATATTTTCCGGTGGTGTCCGAGTCTATATCCTCAGGCTTGTTACGCACATCATAAGTCGGTGTTGAAACGGAGCAGAGTATCTCCCCCGTTTTATAGTTATACACAGCCACTGCGCCCTTGCTTGAACCGAGAGCATCATATGCTGTCGCGCACAGCTCCGCGCTTATCGTCAGGTGCAGGTCGTTACCCTTGCCCCCGGCAGCCACCGAATAAAGTCCGTTCACAAACGAATAACCCGTAAGCTCGGTGCGATATGTCGAGTGTATGCCTGTGGATATATAGCCCTGAGGGTCGCCCACAACGTGCAGCGTGGATTTTCTTATGCGTGCGGAATTGTTGAAAACTCTTTCTCCGTCAATGGTCTGTGCGAGAACCGCACCGTCGCGGTCATACACTGCTCCGGCAGCAATAACCGTGCCTCCGGAAAACAGATGCAGATTCGCCCTCTGCGTAGCCCATATTCTGCCGTTTGTAAAAAACTGTACGGCTATGACAGCCAGCCCGGCAAGAAAGGCAGCCACCAGCAAATAGACAACCGCCGTACGTCTCCACACCTTTTTCATTCGCTTCGCACCCCGCTTTCGGGATTTATTTCGGTATATGTTCTTCTGTCGGCGGATTTTATCATCGCAAGCAGCGCCCAGCAGCATATCATGCTTGAGCCTCCCCTGCTGACAAACGGCAACGTAACGCCGGTCATGGGAAGCAAATCGGTCACACCGAAAATATTCAGACATGCCTGAAATACAAGCAAACCGCCCGAGGCCACCGCCGCAATACTGTGGAAGGATGAGCGCGAGCATTTGGCGCATCTTATGGCATAAACCGCCAGTACCGCAAGCACAAGCGGCGCGGCAAAGGCAATTATCATGCCGAACTCCTCAAAGATTACGCCGAAGGCAAGGTCCTCCTCTGCTGCAAAGACATAGCGGAGCTTACCCTGCCCGAGTCCGAGCCCGAACAGCCCTCCGCTGCTTGAATAGATAAGCGTGCGTGTCTGCTGATATCCGCCGTCATTCATAAACTCCCATATATGGCGGTATGTTGCAAAACGGTCGGCTACATAAGGCCGGAAGTAAAGTATCATTCCGCCCCCTAAAAGCGCGCCGAAGCATATCAGAATAAGCGTACGCACATCTCCGGAACGCATAAATGCAATTATGATAAACGTGAAGAAGAATATCAGCGCAGCACCGAAATCGTACATCAGAAACAGCTCTCCGACACACGCCCCGGCAAAAAACATATATTTCGTAAGACTCTGCGTGGATTGAAGGCGTTCAAGAGTTACCGCTCCGACAAAAATAAACGCAACCTTTACGAATTCCGACGGCTGAAACGAAACTCCGCCGAAGGATATCCAGTTCAGCGCACCGTTTACCGCCTTTGCAAGAACAAGAGTCAGTCCCAGAAGCCCCACCGAACCGAAGGCCGCCACCCACCGCATGGGCTTTACGTGCTCAATGTTGCGCAGGAAGCCTATGGCAATAAAAAATATTACCTCTCCGGCAAGAAGCGTGAGAAATTGTTTAAGCGCATTTGACGGAGACTCCGCGGCAACGGCTCCGAGCCCCAGTGTTGAAAGCAAAAATGCCGTAACCTCCGGCTCAAAGTGCCTGATTCTGAAAAAGACAGAGCCCGTCAGGAAGAATATCCATTCCGACAGTATGAGTCCGGCAAACACAAAAATGTTGCCGGTTACAAGCGAATTATTTTCGCCGACAATAACCGCTCCCGCCGCGAAAATCTGAAATATAGNNTTGCAGCAGCATACTCTGCGATGCGGGACGTCCGGGCTTTTTCGAGAGCTCGTCCGGAATTTCGGTGCTGAAGGAAAACGGTATACCGCCGAAGGAAACAGTGTCACCGTCATATATGACGGCTTTTTTATCCACCCTCAAGCCGTTGACCTCAATTCCGGTCTTTGAGCGCGTATCGTAAACAAACCAGCCGTCGGTGCGAAGCGCAAGCACCGCATGACTTCTGGATACGGTATCGTAGGCAAGCACCGCATCGCACTTTTTGTTGCTTCCGACAGAGGTTTCATATTGGGAAACGGGAATCAAATCCCCGTTGAGAAGATTTTTCAACACCGCCGCCGTTTTCGGCTTCTGGCGATAACGAAGCAACGCCGCCGAGCACATGACTAAAATCAGCAGCGCGATTCCGGAAAGAATATAGCGTGAAAACTGCATATATATGCCGGCAAGCTGCACTCAGCAGCACCTCCTTGTATTTTTACAATGCTTTATGCTTACATGATACATTTTGCCGGTAAAAAAGTCAACAAATAAAGCTGTTGACCTTGACAAGATATATCTTAAAATATATAATTTATTATGAGTTTTTATATATTCTTGTTTGAAACGGAGAAATAAATATGAGCGTTGAAAAAACTTTTTACGGTAAAATGCCCTGCGGAAAAGATGTACACAGCTATTCAATAAAAAACTCCTCCGGTGCCTGTGCGCAAATAATAACCAAGGGTGCCACTCTCGACAGGCTGTTCGTGCCCGACAGAGCAGGAAAGCTAACCGACATACTTGTGGGATTTGATGACCTTGAAGGCCATGTGGAGAGAACGGATTACCAGGGCGTTGTGGTCGGCCAGTACGCCAACCGTATAGCGGGAGGACGCTTCACACTCAGCGGAGTCGAATACAACGTAACCAGAAACGAAAAGGGCATCACCTGTCTTCACGGAGGCGGAGAATATTCCGGTGCGGTGTGGGATGCCGAAATAATTTCCGACAACGCTGTCAAATTCACATATTTCAGCCCCGACATGAACGAAGGCTTTCCCGGAAATGTCGATGTCTCCGTTACATACACGTTCACGGACGATAATGCGCTTGACATAGCGTATCATGCCGTTTCGGACCGGGATACGATAATCAACCTCACAAACCATGCATATTTTAATCTTGCGGGTCACGGAAGTATTCTCGGAACTCAGCTGAGAATCGCCGCCGATTATTATACCCCGATAGACGAAAACAGTATTCCCTTAGGGAAGCTCGCCTCTGTCAGCGGTACGCCGTTTGATTTCACAGTATCCAAAGAAATCGGCAGAGATATCAACGCCGAGGACAGCCAGCTGAAAAACGGAGCGGGTTACGACCACAACTTCTGCATCAACGGCTTCGACGGCTCCCTGCGCCCCGCCGCGGTCGCCTATGAACCAGCGAGCGGCAGAGTTATGCAGGTGCTTACCACCCTGCCCGGAGTACAGCTTTATACAGGCAACTTCTTGAAGGGTGTAATCGGAAAGGGCGGAAAGCCGATGGATTACAGAACCGGCTTCTGCCTTGAGACGCAGTATTATCCCAACACTCCGAATGTTCCCGATTTTCCATCTTGTGTACTGAAAAAAGGCGCGGAATATTCATCTGAAACCGTCTTTTGCTTTTCCGTAAAATAAGCTTCCGGAGGTATACGGCTATGCCTGAATTGAAAGGTGCGCAGATAGTGCTTGAGGCTCTGCTTTCGCAGGGCGTAGAAACCGTATTCGGATATCCCGGAGGTACGGTGCTTGAGCTGTACGATGCACTTTACTCATACAGCGATAAAATAAAGCATATCATCACCGCCGGTGAACAGGGCGCGGCATTCGCCGCCGACGGTTATGCCAGAGCAAGCGGAAAGCCCGGAGTGGTGTTTGCCACCTCGGGTCCTGGGGCTACCAATCTCGTAACCGGTATCGCCTGTTCATATATGGATTCGGTTCCCGTTGTTGCAATCACCGGAAACGTCGATTTGTCCGACCTCGGCAGAGACAGCTTTCAGGAGATAGATATAACCGGTATTACAATGCCGATTACAAAATACAACTTCATAGTAAAGGACGTTTCCGTTCTTGCTCAAACCGTAAAAGAGGCGTTTTCGATTGCTTTAAGCGGACGCAAGGGTCCGGTGCTCATAGATATACCGAAAAACATCATGGCACAGCTGTGCGACTATTCACCGCAAGCCTTACAAGCAACAGTAAAAGCCCCCGCGCTCCCCTCTCCCGAAGAAACAGCTGCTGCCGCAAAGCTCATTGACAGCGCACAAAAGCCGCTCCTTTATATCGGCGGCGGCGCGGTCAGCGCGGATGCCTCCGAGGCACTGATAAGCTTTGCCGAAAAGCTTGATATTCCCGTAGCCTCATCTGTTATGGGCTTGGGTGCTTTCCCGGCGGACAACCCTCTCAATCTCGGATTCACCGGTATGCACGGCTCACTTCGTGCAACCCGGGCCTCCGAGGAATGCGATGTCCTCATCGCTGCAGGGGTGCGCTTTTCAGACCGTGCTGCCGTTGACCGCAAAAGCTTTGCTTCGCACGCAAGAGTCATTCACATAGATATTGACCCCGCCGAAATGGATAAAAACATTTTTTCCGAGATACACCTTTGCGGAAATCTTGCCGAAATACTGCCGTTGCTCACGCACCAATGCAGGCAGACGCGGCACGAAGCATGGATAAACGCGCTACAACGTGACAATCAAGCACAAGCAAAGCCGCTCACCGCCGGATATGTGAATCCGGAAGTCTTTCTCGGCCTTCTCGGAACGCTTACAAAGCCCGACACAATAGTTGCAACCGACGTCGGACAGCATCAGATGTGGACGGCACAGTATTATAAATTCAGGCTCCCGCGCACTCTTCTCACCTCGGGCGGACTCGGAGCGATGGGCTACGGCATGGGAGCGGCAATCGGCGCAAGGCTTGCCAAGCCTGATTCCGATGTGATTCTGATAACCGGCGACGGCAGTTTCCTGATGAACATGAATGAGCTTGCCACGGTTTCAATGCTCGGAATGCCGCTGAAAATAATCATTTTCAACAACAACGCCCTCGGCATGGTCAGGCAGTGGCAGGCAACCGAATACTCGGGACGTTTTTCGCAGACAATACCCGAGCGTAAAACAGACTACGAAAAAATTGCGGAAGCGTTCGGCGCGGACTATATATACATACCCGATGACAGTGCCGCCGAAAGGCTGCTTCCCGGCTTCCTTTCCTCCGACAGAGCGGTGATTGCGGAATGTAAAATATCATCGGACGAGCCTGTACTTAATACAAAATGAGGTGTTTACTTTGACCCAGCAGCTTACACTTTCCGCACTTGTCAAAAACCGTGCCGGCGTTCTGCTTCGCGTTGCCGGACTTTTTGCAAGACGCGGGTACAACATAAGCAGTCTTACAGTGTGCCAGACAGAGGATGAAAGCTTCTCAAGAATGACGATTGTCGCCCAGGCACAGCCGGAGGATTTCGGGCAAATAGAGCAGCAGCTGCTCAAGCTTGAGGATGTTGTGAGGGTTCTTCATCTTGATTCCGGACACACAGTATCAAGCGAGCTGCTGCTGATAAAGGTGCATGCGCTGAACAGGGACCGCCCGGACACCATACGCGTTGTCACGGAATTCGGCGCAAGGATAAAGGATATCGGTCACAGAACAATAACCGCTGAGCTTACCGGTGAAACACAGCAGATTGATGAATTTGTCGATGCCATGTCGCGCTTCGGTATCGCGGAAATGTCACGCACCGGAATTGCCGCGCTTGAGAGCGGCGATGTGAACATAAAGGGTGAAACCTTCTGAAAAGGAAGAACGCTATGAATAAGAAAGTATATATTTTCGATACCACTCTGCGTGACGGCGCTCAGGCTGAGGGAATATCGTTTTCCACACAGGACAGGCTGGACATTCTGACTGCTCTCGACGAACTCGGAATCGACTTCGTTGAAGCGGGTAATCCCGCCTCGAATCCGAAAGAAGCGGAGTTTTTCGAGCATGCAAAAAACCTGAAGCTGAAAAGCACAAAGCTTGTCGCCTTCGGAAACACCCGTCGCAAGGGAGTTTCCCCTCGGGAGGACACCTCGTGTCTCTCCCTGCTTGATGCGGGAACGCTTTATGTATCGGTAGTCGGAAAGTGCCACACCGGACAGGTAAGAGACATTCTCGGGGTTACGCAAGAGGAAAACCTCGCAATGATAGAGGACACCTGCCGTTTTCTTACAGATAACGGGAAAAAAGTCATCTTCGATGCCGAGCACTTTTATGACGGATATAAATCCGACCCGGTATACGCGGTTGATGCCCTGCGTGCCGCCGCACGGGGCGGAGCCTTTTGCCTTTGTCTGTGCGACACCAACGGAGGCGCTTTCCCGTCTGAGATTTTTGAAATCACCGGAAAAATCTCTGCGGAATTCAAAGACCTTTCCATAGGCATTCACGCTCACAATGACGGCGATATGGCAACCGCAAATGCCGTTTCGGGAGTACGTGCCGGAGCAACTCAGGTTCAGGGTACCTTTCTCGGCTTCGGTGAAAGAACCGGAAACACGGCTCTCACGTCTGTAATACCCAACCTCCAATTAAAGCTGGGCTTTGAATGTATTCCGCCCGAAAATATGCAGAATCTTGTCTCTGCGGCAATAAGCATCGCCGAAACCGCAAACATATCCTTGCGTAAAAATCTTCCCTTTGTCGGGCGCAGTGCGTTTGCGCACAAGGCGGGAATGCATGCGGATGCAGTTTTGAAATCCGCCGGCTCCTTTGAGCATATAAATCCCGACCTCATAGGCAACAAGCGACGCTTCCTCGTCTCGGAAATGTCCGGCAAGGCGGCAATTTTGCGAAAAATCAACAAATATTATCCGGATATCGACAAGGATTCGCCCGCTGTTGAAAAAATCGTGGGAATAATCAAAGACAAGGAGCATAACGGATACCAATATGAGGGAGCCGATGCAAGCCTTGAATTAACCATCCGCAAGGTGGTGGAGGGAGTCCCCTCCTTCTTCGACCTTATCAGCTACAAGGTGCTTGACGAGCTGCCTTATGACAACAATCACAGTGCCACCGCAACAATAAAGCTTACCGTAAACGGAGTACTGAAAATTGCCGCATCCGACGGCGAGGGTCCCGTAAATGCTCTTGATAAGGCTCTGCGTGAGGCTCTTTCGGATTTTTACCCGAAGCTCACAAAGGTTCACCTTATCGACTATAAGGTACGCGTCATCGAACCCAAGGACGCCACCGCCGCGCAGGTACGCGTTCTTATAACCTCAACCGACGGCTCGGAGGTATGGACCACAGTCGGGCTGTCTCAGGATATTATAGAGGCCAGCTTCACAGCTCTTACGGATTCAATAGAACACATCCTTATAAAGAAATGAGGCTTACATATGCATTCCATGACAATTACACAGAAAATTCTCGCTTTTAAGGCGGGGCTTGAATACACCGTGCCCGGTCAGCTGATTGAAATCCCGCTTGACCTTGTTATGGGCAACGATATAACCGCGCCCCTCGCTGTAAACGAATTTCACAAGGCGGGCTTTGAAAAGGTTTCCATTCCGGATAAAACGGTTTTTGTCATGGACCACTTTGTGCCAAACAAGGACATAAAATCAGCGGAAAACGCCGCGCAAATCAGAAGATTCTCCGCGGAACAGAAAATAGATAATTTCTTCGACGTGGGCACAGCCGGTATTGAGCACGCTCTGCTGCCCGAAAAAGGACTTGTCACCGCCGGAGACGCCGTTATAGGCGCCGATTCACACACCTGCACCTACGGCGCTCTCGGTGCGTTTTCCACAGGAGTTGGTTCAACGGACCTTGCCTTTTCCATGGCTACGGGAAAACTCTGGTTCAAGGTTCCCTCCGCAATAAAGGTCATTCTCACCGGCAGGCTGTCAAAATATGTCTGCGGCAAGGACGTAATACTGCATCTTATAGGTATTCTCGGGGTTGAGGGCGCAACATACAAATCTCTTGAGTTTTCGGGAGACGGAGTTTCCTCTCTGAGCATGGACGACCGCTTTACCATAGCAAATATGGCAGTTGAATGCGGAGCGAAAAACGGAATTTTCCCTGTGGACAACAAAACGCTTGAGTATATTTCGGAGCACGCACCCGGCAAGGACTGCAAAGTCTTTGAAGCGGACTGCAACGCCGAATACGACTCCGAAATAACCATAGACCTTTCCGCACTCAAGCCGACAGTGGCCTTCCCCCATCTGCCCTCAAACACGAGAACCTTTGATGAAATAGACGATGATATCCAGATTAATCAGGTTATAATCGGTTCCTGCACCAACGGCCGTCTTGAGGACATGAAAGCGGCAGCAGAAATTCTGCGAGGCAAAAAAGTAAATAAAAATACAAGAACCATAATAATCCCTGCAACACAAGAGGTGTTTCTCGAGTCAGTTAAACAGGGACTTACCGAAATATTTATAAATGCCGGCGCCGTTTTCTCTCTGCCCACCTGCGGACCGTGTCTCGGCGGTCACATGGGAGTACTTGCCGCGGGAGAACGAGCGGTATCAACAACAAACCGTAATTTTATCGGAAGAATGGGACACCGCGAAAGCGAGGTCTATCTCGCCTCGCCTGCCGTCGCAGCCGCGAGTGCAATAGCCGGAAGGCTCTGTTCTCCCGAAGACTTGAGGTAAAGCAGATAGAAAACTACTATGAAAGGTAAAGATACCGCTCACAAAGAGTTGCTTTTCGCTGCTCTTTGTGTGAATACCGTATCGCATGGTGATTGAAATGATATTTAACGGAAGCGTACATAAGTATGGTGATAATGTAAACACCGACGTTATCATACCGGCGCGTTACCTGAACACCTCCGAGGAAAAAGAGCTTGCAGCTCACTGCATGGAGGATATTGACGCGGATTTTTCCGCTCGCGTAAAGCCCGGAGATATTATTGTTGCCGGCAAAAACTTCGGCTGCGGCTCCTCAAGGGAGCATGCTCCCCTCGCAATAAAGGCCTCCGGAATTTCGTGTGTAATCGCCGAAAGCTTCGCAAGAATTTTTTACCGCAACTGCATAAATATAGGGCTGCCCATTCTTGAATGCCCGGACTGCTTCAAGATACAAAACGCAGACATGCTCAAAATCGAAACCGATTCGGGGAAAATCACAATACAAGGCACGGAAGAGGTGCTTTCCGCTCTTCCCTTCCCGGATTTTATTGAGCAAATCATACGCTCCGGAGGACTGTTAAATAAAAACGTCCTTTAATTTACATATATATTAAAGGTTTGTAAATTTTCCGTATCTCAATTGACACCTGTTCTCAACAGTGATATTATATGAGATACAGAATATTGCTTTCGATATGAAGGGGTATTATATGACATTAAAAAGGCTTGCGCTGTCCTTAATTTCTCTGATATTTGCTGCTGTGCTGATTTTCGGCTCATCGGCCGGCGCCGCCGCGATTGATTTTTCAAGTCCGTCAATCTCCGATTTCGGAACCTCGGTTGATTCACTTATGCTCAGCACTCAGTTTTCATATCCGGAGGTCAACAAGGCGTGGATAAGAAAACTCGTTGTAAAAGAGGACATGTCAATTGCCGGAATGACACAGGAGGTCGAGCTTGTCGTAAAGCCGGATTACCCCTACTCCCACACCGCCAAAAGCTTTTATGACGAGGTTAACTATCTGGTCGATTATTACTATCTTGACGACGATTCCCGCAAGGCGGCGTACATATTCATCTTTAAGCAGTTAGACTCGCTTACGGTAATGTCCGAGCCCGGCGTAACAAATGAGGACAAGGTCAAATACCTTCGCGACAAGGGAATTGTTGTTTCTGATGACGTGTATTCCGACGCCACGGAAATGATGTATGTCGGTGCGCTGTATTCTCTTATGAGGAACGACCTTGTTTATGTTACCAAGGGCGATGCCGGCAGAGACTCTATAGACATTCCCGAAGGCTCCACAGTCGAGGAAGCGCTGATGATTTATCTCGCCGCACTCTCGTCACAGGATTTAAACGTGCTGAAGAAATTTGCACCCGGCGGAATAGCGACTCTTGACCAATATATACTTGCAACCTGCCGCTTTACGCTCTTTACAAACGGATACACAAAGGCGATGACGGCATCTGACGAGGAAGTTTACCGTCTCATGGCAATAATGGCGATTGAACAACAGGGAATTTCTGTTGACCCGAACACCACCGACATTAACGAGCTTCGCACAAAATATATTGCCGCCATGCTCGGCAAGAAATACACCCTCAATATTGAGCCGTACAGACTTCAGGATGAAATTTCCGCAGACACTGAAGCGTTTTATCTGCTCCAGCTTATGGCTAAAACCGATAAGGGTATAAACATCAACAAAACAAAATTCACCTATGACGAAGCATTCAATACCGTTGCAAAACAGACCACCCGCTTCATTCTTGCCGATGAATTTTATGCTGATGTATATAACTACGAAGCCAGACTCAAAAACATAAGGAGCTCGGTATGGTTTTCGCCGTCACTTCTTTTCTCCCCGGATGACAAGCTCGGTGAAAGTGTAAAGGTGTATGTTGACGGCGTTCAGGCACGCGAGGGCTATTACGCAGAGGTAAAAATGAATACCGCCCAGGCATCTCAGACGGTTGTGCTCGAGGTTGTTGCAGTCCACTCCACCGAATCCGGACTGAAAACCACAAGACAAAAATATAATGTAAAAGTTATTCAAGGCTCAAGTGTGGCAACCGAGGGTGACACTCCTGTCCTTGTACCGACTCTCACCAACGGCGAAACTGCTCCCACCAATTCCTCCGGTGACTATGTTGATGAAAACGGAAATCCCATCATCATGACCACCGTCAGCCCAAGTGATTTCGGCTATCTTACAGGAAGCGATGCATCCACAATCGACGGACAGGCGAACGCCTGGAACAAGGACGGACAGTTTGATATAAATCCGATTGCGGGCTTCAGCTACACCAAAGCTCCCGGCGAAGAGGAAGGCACAAAGATAACGTTTGAGGACATAAAGGAACGTATGCCTCTTGTCATAGGCGGAATTCTTTTGCTTGCGCTTATAATCGCGGCGATAGTTTTCTCACGAAAGAGCAATGCTCCCGTTTCCCGTAAAAAGCTGGCAAAGAAACGAAAGAAAAACTACTGATATTAAACGGGCGGCAGCGTTTTCCGACGCTTTCCGCCCGTTTGTTTTTATTTTCGTCTATAAAACTTAAAAATTAGTTCATACAATTCCCGAAAAATGTTATATAATCTAAATAAAAGAAAGCAGGAGGTAAAACATTATGCAAACCGAAAAAATACTTGTGGTTGATGACGACCAGAATATATGCGAGCTTCTCCGCCTCTATCTTGAAAAGGAGGGCTTTTCCGTTGTCATAGCAAATAACGGAAACGATGCGGTGAAAATGTTCCAAAGCGAGACTCCGGATCTTATGCTTCTTGACATAATGCTCCCCGGACTTGACGGCTGGCAGGTTTGCCGCGATGTGCGCAGATTCTCCGACAAGCCGATAATAATGCTCACCGCCAAGGGCGAGACCTTTGATAAGGTTCTTGGGCTTGAGCTCGGAGCCGATGACTATGTTGTAAAGCCGTTTGAAACCAAGGAGATTATAGCAAGAATAAAGGCTGTTCTTCGACGCTCCTCCCCCGCTGTGTCGGACGAGTCTAAAGAGGTCAACTATGACAGACTTTCCATAAACCTTACCAACTATGAAATGAAGGTCAACGGTGTTGCGGTAGACACTCCGCCCAAAGAGCTTGAGCTTATTTTCAAGCTCGCAAGCAACCCCAACAAGGTTTACACCCGCGACCAGCTTCTTGATGAGGTTTGGGGCTTCGATTATTACGGAGATTCCAGAACCGTAGATGTCCATGTCAAGAGGCTCCGCGAAAAGCTTGAAGGCGTGTCCCCCAGATGGGAGCTGAAAACCGTGTGGGGCGTAGGCTACAAATTTGATACGAAAGAATAATTAAAATGAAACGACGGGTACGGAAAAGAAAATTCACTCTGTTCATGAAGTATTTTCTGGTCTTTTCTCTCGTAATTCTCTTGAGCTTTGCCATTATAGGCTGCAGTCTTCTTGTATTCGTGGCAAGCTATTGGAGAAACGAAAAGGTTGACCTGCTTCAGGAAAATGCAAAGAATGTAGCGGTCTCAACCGCTGATATTCTTTCATTTAACCGTTCGCGCAAAAACGATGATTCCGCGATGTGGAACATGATAACAAACATCCTCAAGCAGACCTCGTCGGCAATCGGTGCGGATGCGTTTATAATTGATATAAACGACAATTTCATCTGCAAGGATATGTTCTCACCGAGCTTCTCCGATGAAGCGCTTACAGAGTGCCCTCAGCATTCAAAAATACATGTTCCCGAGGACATCCTCAAGCGGGCTTATGCCGGAAGCTATATTGATTTCAACGATTTCAACGGAAGCCTCGGAGAGCTGAACATCGTTGCCGCTGAGCCGATTTCCGTCGGCGGTCAGATAAAAGGTGTCGTCTTTGTGATTCAGCCGATTCTCGGCGAGCTTACACCCTTTGTCATGAATATTGCGAAAATGTTCTTCTTTGCAGCACTGTTCTCAATGATGTTTGCGTTTATACTTATTTATATCCTCGCGTACAGGTTTACAAAACCGCTGCGGGAAATGGCAAATGCGACCAAGCTGTATTCAAGCGGAGATTTCAGCTATCGCGTTCCCATAAACGGAAATGATGAGCTGTCCGACCTGTGCCGTGACTTCAACGCCATGGCCTCCGCGCTTTCAATTACAGAATCCGCAAGACGAAGCTTCGTTGCAAATGTATCACACGAGCTGAAAACTCCGGTAACCACCATCGGAGGCTTCATTGACGGGGTTCTTGACGGCACAATTCCGGAGGAAAAAAGGGAACACTATTTGAAAATAGTCTCCGATGAAGTCAAGCGGCTTTCGCGCCTGATTACAACAATGCTCAACATGTCGAAAATAGAAGCCGGCAATCTCCAGCTCAAGCCCTCAAGCTATGACATCGGCAACCAGATTGTCAGGATACTTTTAGGCTTTGAGCAGCTTATAGAAAATAAAAATATTGAAATTTTCGGTCTTGATGATACCGAGGGTATCACGGTAACTGCGGATGAGGACCTTATCAACCAGGTCATTTATAATCTTGTTGATAATGCGGTTAAATTTACAAATCCTAACGGAAGCATCACTTTTAATATTACACATAATTCCGAATACGTTTGCGTTGCAATACGCAACACCGGTGCCGGAATCCCCTCAGAGGAGCTTCCGAGAGTGTTTGAGCGTTTCTATAAGGTTGATAAATCACGCAGCCTCGATGCAAAAAGCGCAGGACTCGGTCTGTATATAGTAAAAAGTGTTATTGAAATGCATCACGGTGATATATCGGTTTCAAGCGTCGTCAATGAGTACACCGAATTCAAGTTTACAATTCCCGCCGCACCGGGGATGAAAAGTTTATAATTATTTAAATTTTGTTATTATTGAGTTAATATAAACAGCCTATTATAATTACAATCACATTAGTTTTGGAGGTTACCTTATGAGTATATTTGATGATAACAGCGAAAACTCCGTTCAGGACGAAAATCCTCAGAATACCGCACCGCTCAACGACGACCAGCAGAGCGCTTCTCAGGCTGCCGCTCCTCAGGAACCGGATGCGTCCGAAGAAGCTCCCCGTGAGCAGGACACCCCTGCCTGTCCGCCGTCATACACTCCGCACGACGCGGGATATTATAACAATCCGCATCCCAACTATCCTCCTCAGTATCCCCCGCAGTACAGGCAGAATCCACCGTATAACGGCAATCAGCCCTATTACGGTGCTCCCGGAGCCCAGCCTCCGTACAACAATTCTTATAATCAGCCCTATAATCAATTTAATAACGGACCTGTTCCTCCGAAAAAGAAATCTCAGAAAGCAGGCGCCAAGGCGCTTATCGCCTGTGTATGCGTTATTCTTGTGATTGCGGGAGTTGTCCTCGGAGTACAAACCTCAAAGGGCATAACGAATCCCGAAGTCACTACTACTAATTCGAACGGTATTTCATCCACCACCGACCCTAACGCGCCGTCGCTTATTATTTCAGACTCTCAGGGTGAGCAGGGAACCGTTTCCCCTTCCGGCACTCTGACATCAGCGGGAGTATATAACGCGGTAAAGGACATAAACGTCGGAGTGCTTATTTACAGCAATGACGTCATCCAGAACGAAGGCTCCGGAATAGTTGCTACTGTCGATTCAACGGGCAAATACACCTATATTATTACCTGTGCACACGTCATAAGCTCAGGCGGCTCGGATGTAAGGGTTCAGCTCAGCGACGGCACTGTGTGCCCCGCAACAATTGTAGGCTACGACAGCAGAACAGATATAGGCGTTCTCAAAATTGAGAAAACCGGTTTGACCTCCGCAGCCTTTGCCGACACCTCCTCGCTTGTTGTAGGCCAAACCGTGTACGCCATCGGTAATCCCGGCGGAACCGAATTTTTCGGCTCCTTCACTAGCGGCATGATATCCGCCATAGACAGACCTATTGACAGCACCATCGGTTATTCAATGACCTGCATTCAGCACAATGCGGCTATAAACCCCGGCAACTCGGGCGGCGCGCTTGTAAATGACAAGGGTCAGGTAATCGGTATAAACTCCTCAAAAATAGCCGATACAGACTATGAGGGCATGGGCTTCGCAGTCCCCTCCTCGACTGTAAAAACCGTATTTGATGAGCTTGTTAAAAACGGCTATGTATCAAATCGTCCCAAGCTCGGAATACTTTACTATGCAGCCTCAAACAGCCGCACTTACAGCATGGTGGTTCAGTTTAACGACCTGCCCGCAGGCACCATATACATTGACACCATAAATTCCGACAGCGACCTTAAAAACACCTCGGTACAAACGGGTGACCTTATAATTGCAGCAAACGGCAAGGAGCTTGAAAAGACCACCGACCTTGCGGAGCTTGTTGAAAGTGCCAAGGTGGGAGATACTATAACACTGACGGTCTGCCGTATCGGAAACAACTATAAAATTGACAAGACATTTGATGTAAGGGTCAAGCTTGTTGAAGACAAGGGTACCTCGGAAACACAAACCACCACGGCGATTGACCCGTTCAACTCCTTCTTCGGCTATTAAGACAAAGCGTTCCGGAGTCCGGACAGGTAAGACTGAAATCGCACCGAGATACCAAATATAAAAATCAAAGCCCGCAATCTCAAAAATGAGACTGCGGGCTTATTATCAAGGCTGTCATTTGTTAATGTCCCTGTAATTCTTAACCACGTGTATCTTATTACGCTTTTTCTTCATTTTCTGATACGTCAGGTACCAAATAACAACAAACGCAGCAAGCGCAAGCACGAAAATTGCAGCTATTATCTTAAATGCCGTTGAGGTCAGCACCTTTTTTATTCCGGCAAGAGCAGCCGCAACAGGATTGCGTTGAATATCCTCCGCTGAAATCAGGTCAACCGTGGCAAGCTCCTCGCCCGCGTACAGCACCCTCGCCTTGCCGAGAACCTGACCTTTTGTTACCGGCGCTTCAACGCTCAGCACAGTCTGCTCGGGAATAACCTCAATAAGAAGTCCCCCCCGCTCTGTGGATTTCGGGACAAGAGCAACTATCTCCTGCGCGGGAACAATTCTCACATGGTCCACGTCCTTGGCAAGCTCAACGTTTACCACAGCCACAGGGTCCGTTGTCTGTGTGACTGTTTTCAGCTTCAGGTTTGCGAATGCCCATTTGAACATATCCCGGCACGCAAGCATTGCAACATTTTCAAGCTGACCGTCACCGTCGGTATCCGTATTCGTTCCCTTCATTGCAACGGCGATATATGAATAGCCGTCCTTTCTCGCAAGGGACAGAAGGCAGGAGCCCGCCTCCGGTGTGGTGCCGGTTTTTATACCCTTTGCATACTCGTAATAATATTCCGAATAGGAGTTGAGCATGCCGTTTGTGTTATATAAATACCGGACGTCGCTTTTGTCCGTCGCCGGCATGGTGTGACCGTATTTTGCAACTATCTCACAAAAGGTAGCGTTCTCTATTGCCCGCTTCGCAAGCAAAAACATATCATAGGCTGTTGTGTAATGGTCGGGGTCATCAAGTCCGTGTGCGTTCACAAAATGAGTCTCTGTGCAACCGGTGGCAACGGCGTATTCATTCATCATTGCAACAAACGCGTCAATGCTGCCTCCACCGATATAATCTGCAATAACATTCGCCGCCTCATTAGCACTCTTTACCAACAGACAATAAAGCAATTCGCGCATGGGAACGGTTTCCTCCGCCTTGAGTCCCGCCATGGAGCTGCCCGTACCGTTAAGGGCGGTTATCGCACTTGCCGGAACAACCACCGGAGTATCGAGATTCGGACATTTTTCAAGCGCGAGCGACGCGGTTACTATCTTGGTTAACGAGGCTGGTGCCGCCCTCATATGAGAGTTTTTGTCAAATATCACAGCTCCGGTATCAACGCTCGCAAGCAGTGATATTTCACAGTAGTTTTCCTCAAGCGCATAGTTATATGCCGCATCAACTCCGCTCACCGCAAAGGAGGGCAGAAGAATAAGTAAGCAAAAAATAAAAATTATGGTTTTTTTCATAGACACCACCGCCAAAAAGTTGTATTATATAAGATATATTGTAACACTAAAGTTGCATTTAATCAATGTTTTGTATCATCAACTTTTTATTATATTTCCGGAAGGTGAACTGATTTGGTATACGTCACAGGAGACACGCACGGCGACATTGACAGACTTTCAAAATCCGCATTGAAGATGCTTCAACCCGGCGACACTCTCATAATCTGCGGAGATTTCGGTTTTATCTGGAGCGGTGAAAAAAAAGAGAAAAAGCTTATTGAAAAGCTGGCAAAGCGAAAATACACTATTTGTTTTATTGACGGCACTCATGAAAACTTCGAGCTTCTCAACGCCTATCCGGTTTCCGAATGGAACGGCGGTAAGGTTCATAAAATATGTGATAACATTTTCCACCTTATGAGAGGTCAGATATTTGAAATTGAGGGCTTGAAATTCTTTACTATGGGCGGCGGAGAAAGCCCCGATATAGATGTACGCTTTGATATTTCCAACTGGTCACGCGATGAAATTCCCACACAATCCGAGCTGCTTGAGGGTGCAGATAACATCGAAAACAGCTCCAATAAGGTTGATATAATTCTCACGCATGAGCCTCCCGCCAAAATAAAAGGCTTCTTACGGCTCTCCGAAAATGACAGCGTAAGCGTTACCGCTCTGAACTCATATTTTGAGGACCTTTCGCAATCCTGCGAATTTTCGCGTTGGTTTTTCGGCAGCATGCATATCGACAAATACATATCCACTGCATATATAGGTGTTTTTAAGAATATAATTGATGCTTCAACCGGCAAAAAAGTTTAAAACTTAAAAAATTTAACAAAAATACACCGTTACTATTGCTTTTTTTGTAGGTTTTGCATATAATGGTGTATATTGTTTTTGAGAGGATGTTTTCTCTATGTTTTCCGGTCTTTTTTTTGAGACAATTTCGTGGGGCGATGTAATTCTCAGAATAGGAGCGTCCGTAGTAGCCGGAATAATAATCGGTCTCGAACGCACGATGTCAAACCATCCCGCCGGGATGAAGACGCATGTCCTTGTTTGTCTCGGCGCCGCACTCGCATCACTTACCGCGTCCGAAATGACATTTACCGCCATGCAGATTCTGCCCGGAGCCAGTGCCGACCTTTCAAGAATCGCAGCGGGAGTTGTTCAGGGTGTCGGCTTCCTCGGTGCGGGCGCAATAATGAAATCCAACGACGGTGTGGTAGTTACGGGTCTTACAACAGCCGCCACGCTTTGGGTGACTGCCTGTATAGGTCTTTCAGTCGGTATGGGCTATTTCAAGATGAGCATCGTTTCGCTCGTCGCTGTTTTTATTGCCAACACTGCTCTTAAATATCTGGAAAAAAAGGTTCCGGTTCGTTCAAATGTCAAAACAATAGAAATAGCTACAACCGAAAAGCGGCGTACAGTGGAATTTATAGAGGGCTACTTCTCAAGCCGCAAGATAGATATACTTAATTTCGACTTCATCGGCGACCTCGGTGACGATGAAAACCCCTCGCAGAACATATTTTACTTCCGTTACACAGTGAGGATTCCCCGAAGTGTCCATTTTCTTATTGTTCTTCGCGACCTCGCGCTTCAGGAAAACATTTCTCAGGTGTTTGAGGTTGATGACAGCGAAAAGGGCAGGAAATCCCGCAAGGCAAAGAAAAGCAAGGTATAAGCAATTTAAAGCAAAAGCCGCCGCTGTGATGAACCGCCCCCTGTCAAGTAGACAATTAAAATAAATAAAAAACGGATGGATTATTTTTAG
>LFSB01000046.1 GCA_001513045.1 Clostridiales bacterium DTU089 | reverse complement strand
ATTTGGTGTTTATCGGCGGCGTTGTCGGACTTAATAGCGGAACTGTTAAAGGCTGTTATAACGCCGGTTATATCAGCGGCAATAATTACGTCGGCGGCGTTGCCGGCAAAAGTGAAGGTAACAGTATTTCAGGCTGTTATAACATCGGCACTGTTATAGGTTACGGCTACTATACTTATGTCGGCGGCGTGTGCGGATGTATATATTTCGCTGACTTGACCGATTGTTATAACATCGGCACTGTTTCGGGCTACGATGACGGCGCTACTGTCGGCGGTGTGTGCGGAGATGGAGATGGCACATACGGTAAAATATCGAATTGCTACAATATCGGCACTGTTTCGGGTGTCGGTGAGGGCGTTAGCATCGGCGGCATATGCGGAACTATAGATTCCTGTGAAATATCGAACTGCTATTACCTTGCCGATTCCGAAACCGACAGTATTGACGGCACAACCTTCAAAACCTCCGCTCAGTTCGCCTCCGGCGAGGTTGCGTGGCTGCTTCAGGATGCACAGACGGACAAAACCGTTCAGACGTGGGGTCAGGTGAAGCTCGGTGAAGCAACGCCGATACTTACCTCCGATGCACGGTATGCCGTCCGCAGGGTCGAGTGCGGCGATACACCCTACTACAACACGAACAAGCTTTACGGCGATATAAATAACGACATGAAGGTGGATTACGATGACCTTACACGCCTGCTGAAGGCCTCGGTGGGAATCGGTTATTCGGACGGCGGAATCGACAGTGATGCCGCAGGGCTTGCACTTGCGGATTTGAATTCCGACGGAACGATTGACGCCATAGATGCAGCAATGCTTGAAATGGCAATCTCCGGCGGTTCGGATTATAAGCTGCAGTAAATAACATCAAACAAACTGCCGCCCCCGCTTCAAATGAGCGAGGGCGGCAGTTGTTTAGCTTGTAGCTGTTGGCTCGTAGCGCTTACGGCGAGCTAAAGCCTCCTTTAGTAAGGGCGGTGGAGGGATTCAAACCGAGCAAGAAGTAATGGAGAAAGCGTAATAAGTTTGATTTTTGCTATTTTAATTATAGATTATCATATTGAGTTGTTGTTTTACACAATAAACTCGGCAATAGTTTGTGCAAAACGCTGAAATTTTAAAAAATCAAAAGTTTTTATGTAGTAAATGGCGTTTTTTGTCATACATATACAGGAAGCCAAGTTTAAATTTCCTTGACAAAAAATTCAAACATGGTAATGTGAAAAATGAGAAAATACAGCGGGGTAACTTCTAACGAAAAAACACATAATCAGCCCTTGCCTTTATAAAAAATAAAATCAAGGAGGAAGCGGATTTGAGTAGAAAAAAGAAAGTGTTTCTGGGCCTTTTGCTTGTTTTGCT
>LFSB01000003.1 GCA_001513045.1 Clostridiales bacterium DTU089 | reverse complement strand
CGCGTCTGTGTCGTCGTGCCGCTCTTAGGCATACGCACGTTATATTCGCTCAGCCGGTTCGTTTTGTCCTCATAGACATACCGGCTGTAGGTTCTCATATATCCGCCCGCCGTGCCCTGAACCGTATCACTGCCCGCCACTCGACCCGCAAGGTCATAGGTGTAGCTCGTGCGTGTGTCATTGACGCTGTCGTTCACCGACGAGAGCCATCCGAGATTGTTGTAGCCGTAGCTGATTCCCTGCGTGCTGCCGTTGTACTTCTTTGAAACCGGCCTGTCAAAGCTGTCATACGCATAGGACACATAGCTGCCGTTACCGTAGGTCTGCTTCAACACAAGCCCCTGCGTGTTGTATTGAACGGCTGAAAGTGACCGCCATGAGCTGCCGTTGCCCACCTTCGTTGAGGTTGTGCGGCCGAAGCCGTCATAGCCGAAGGAGTATTTTACGGAGTCGTTTACGTTTATGGTTTTAAGCCTGTCATTTTCGTAGGCATAGCTTACCGCCATTGAGCCGGACGAAACTCCCGTAATCACATTTATTTTTTTATCATAGGTGTATGACGTGATTTTGCCGCGCGCGTCCGTAACAGAAGTAAGGGTTCCCCTTATCTGGTCATAAGTATAGGAGGTTGTGTTGCCGCGCTGGTCCTTGAGCGTGGAAAGAAAATTCTGATTGTCTGTATAGGTTGCCTCGGTGACAATGGTTTTTGCCTCGGTCTTTTCAACGGGAATAAAATACCAACACACCCGTCCCGCGGGATTGGTTGCATCATAGGTATTCTGCCTGACCTTCTGCGAAAGCACAATCTTGCTGCCCTGCTCATACTGCGCGTCCGCACACTTCGTGTAATTTGAACACGCGCTGAGTATGACAAAGCTGTTATCCTGCTTTTTGATGATTTTGAACTTCTGTGCAACGCTGTTGTTTCCGGTATATATCTGGAACATTGCCCCGTTTTCGCCTGATGACCCCTCAACATCCAGATACATGTTGCTGCTGCCTGCCAGCATTGAGCGTATGCGGTATACATCCGGCTCACCCGCCACCGCCTCAAGACGCCAGTGCTGCTCGGATTCGGTCGGAACATACAGGTAGGTTGTTGTTTTGTCACCCGGATTTCCCGCCCAGAAGCTGTCAAGAGCCTGTCCGGAGAACGCATTGACTATAATATATTCCTTGCCCGTCTCAAGCGCAGCCGCCGGCTCTCTGGCGGATATCTCCGCCTTCGTGGCGTTGCCCTTGTTGTCATAGGTGAAGCCGTATTCCTGACCGTCCGTTGACAAGGCGTAATTCAGCTGCTTGTTGCTGTTGTTGTAGGTGTAAAAATACTTGCTGCCCGTGGGATTGAGCAGCTTAGTCATCTGATTGCCGTAGTAGGCAAACTCCGACTCGGTCTTGGCAAGGTCTGCTACCGACACGGCGTTTCCGTCCGCGTCATAGGTGTAGGTTTGACCGTATTGCTCTTTGTAGCAGAACGCGCCGGTCATATACGCGTCATTTACATTGTAGTTGTATATTATCTCAATTGCAATGCGGCTGTACGCAATCGGTATGATAAGCTCCTCGGTTGTGAACTGCCAGGTGTCCCTTAAATCCGCGTTGCAGTCAAGATGAGCATAGCCCGCCCACACTCCGTTTGTGCCGTAGTAGTGAAGCGCAATTTCATAGCTCGGCTGGTACGCGTCCACGTTCTTTGTGCCGTTCTTGACGGGTGCCGAGAAAGCCTTCGTCCACATGCCGAACGCAAACACATCGCCCGCACTGCCCGAAACCGGAATAGACTGAATAAGATTTTTATTGCCGCCTTCAACCGTACCGGGTATTTTGCCGCAATAGCTGTAACCCGTGAGATTGCCCGACGAGGCAAGCGTGGGCGCAACCCCCGGTTCGCTCACCCAGTTGTTGACGCCGTTGGTGAACGCGGGGTTTTCAACAAGGTTGAAGGAGCTTTCACCCGCGCCTCTCTCAAGCTGTAAATCGTCAAACCACACAGAGCCGCTTGAGGCTCCCGAAAAGCCCGCAACCACGCGCAGAGAATATCCCTGCTGAAGAGTGAAGGTCACACAGCGTCTTTCCCACCCGTTGGTTTTGACGGTTTTTTCAATATAAGCGATTTCTTCAATCACTCCGGACGAATTGCGCAGCTCCACTCCGAGATGTGCACCGTCGCCCGCAAGCGTCGCGTTATTTGTGTTGATGTACGCCGAAAGGGTATATGTTCCCACCGGAGCCGAGGTCACGTCCTGTAACGAGAGCACGCTTCCCGACGCCGAAGAGGCCTTGTATATTTTCAACGAATTTGCGGTGAAATTCTTTTTGCTTGAATCAATGCTTACAGAAGTGCCCGAAGCAGGCTCTGTATATGTTCCGTAGCCGGTATAGTCCGCATGTGTAAAGCCCGGGTTTACAATAAAGTTTTCCGCACTGCGAAGCACACGGGATTCCGAAAGCAGCTTGTTTGTCATATTACCTGAGCCGCTTGCACCGAGCTTGAAGAACTGCGCTGAGCCGTCCGCGGATGAAACCGTTCCCGTGGTCTGCGCGAAATCGTTGAACTGATAGGTATAAGTGCGCTGCTTTATATCCGTTACGCTTGTGGCATTCTGCTTATAGTCAAGGGTGTATTTTTCGGAAAGCACTGTCTCTGAGGTGCCACAGCTTATCTGAGTGACGCGCTTTTGATTTGTAGAATCCGTAACAAAATTCACGAGCATTGCGTCTATGCTTTTTATCCCGGTCATCACATAGCGCGAGGAATCATATATAAGCTCGCAGATTTTTTCGTCCGCAAAGGTTATCCACCTCAAGCAGCCGAAATCATAGCCGAACCTTGTCTCTTTCCCGGAAGGTGCTACTATTTTTGCGCAAAGCCCCGGATATTGTGCCTCATAATAAAAGGTGTAGGCTCTGCCGGCGCCGTCTTTTATGTTTTTTATGCGCAAGATTTCTTCAGCAGTTTCATATTCCACTGTGGAGCTTACTCCGGAGGCGTTCGTTATCATTGTAAGATTGCCCGCGGAGTTAAAATTCATCGTTGTGCCGCTTTTGTCGGTTATACAGTAGCCGCCCTGCACAACATCAAGCGAGTATCCGAGCCCGTCCTCATCTGTGCCGTGCGTTGTGTTCCCATTTTCAAAATAGAAGCTGTGATGTGTACCGTCGGCATCGTTAAAATAATATTTATACCCTCTCTCCGAAACCGCCGCACTCTCCGGACGCACATAAAGATGGTAGTTTGTCTGCACATTGTAGCCCACTTGTGTGTAAGGGGCATTGTTTGCGTTTTGGTTGTAAATAACAGACAATGCAACCGGCATCAGGTTGCCTCCGTCATCCTGTGTGACGGGTTGTGAGAAAATCAGATTTCCGTTGTAGTTGTTTACGCTTGCAACGCCGTTTCGTCCGGCTGAAACACTCGTATATGACCAATAATCCTCATATCCGGACATATTGCGATAGTGTATTATCAGAAGCGGACGCACTCCGGAATATGTTGTATAGCCGCTCGAAAGCATCCACACCCGCTTTTGAGAGGAGGAAGTTTCATAATCCGAACGAAGAAGCACACCGTTATTCGGAATCTCTCCGCTGTACCAGCCGCGAACCAAATCCGTCAGCTCGAATCGCTGCCAGCGCTCCGCCGTGGTGTTGCTCGTTTCCATATACTGAACAATCTGGTAATCAATAATCTTATTGTCATAGGTTACATTGCTGTTCCAGCACACCGTGCTCTGCTCCCATGCCGAGGTAATCCGGTGCATATCCATACGCATCTCCGGATAACACGCATTGACATAAAAAGCGTATTCGGCATGAATAACCTTGTCCGCGACACCGAGTGCAGGCAAATTCGAGGTTTTTATCAGCGAACGGGTCACACCTCTGCCGTTTGTCTTTCCGACATACAAGCTCCCTTCATAGTTCGAGCCTCCGCGACCGTAACGGGCATTTGGCGTTGCAGAGGCTATGTACGCACTGTGACAGTTTGTCAATTCGTTCCATCCCTGCTCTGTCTGCAAGTATGGGTCGGCAGTTACCGGATATGCTCTGTCTGCGCTGTCAAGCCATGCGGAATCCAGGCTGAGCTTCAATTGAAACGTATCGTTCTTTACAGATATAATTGATAGCGTTATCCCCCATGCTGATTCGCCGTTTGCGTCAACCATATACGGCGCGGATATGACATATACCGTCTCTCCCGCGGCATTGCGCAGCTCAACGGTTTTATCGTCAAGCGATACAGGTGTCAGTCCCTGGGTCTTGTATTCCGCCGTAAACTCCCGCGGAGCCTTTGCGTCAAGAAGTATAATATTTTCTTTAAGCCCCTGCGAGCCGAGAATATATTCAAAATCAGTCGATTTATATACCCCGCTGTACCTCACAACAGAGCTTACCTTCTCAAGCGTGGTTTCATCGCCGTCGTCCGCAGCGTCCGCCACGGAGGCTTCAACCTTTTCCGCATTGAGATAGTACCATGAAATTTTACAGCCGTCCTTTTCAAGCCTGACAAACTTCTTTCCGTTTGTCTTCTTTGAAAGCCGCACGCTGTAATCCGCAGACTGATTGACAAGATCCTTGTTTTTGGCGAGCTTGCCCTCGTTTTCATCGGCCTCGGCGTCTGTCTCCGTAAGAGTGTTGTCGTAATCCGTCCATTCTCCGTTCTGCTCGAAATGAACCGGCACGTCATACTCCACGGCCTTTACCGAGCCGTCACTCATTCTGAAGTGTTTGACATATTCCTCGCGCTTCGAGGTGTCCTCCGCAAGCACAATCGCCTGACCTTCGCTCTGCTGTGACTGCACACCCACGGACTCTGCGCCCTGAACCGCCTCAGCGCCGCCCTGTGTGAAATCTTCAGCAAACACCGACATCGGCAATATCTGCACAACAAACAGTGCCGCAAGAAATACCGAAACAATTTTTGTACCCGATTTTAATACTTTTTTCATTTTTCTCCCCCCATTTTGATTTTTCCCAATATAAACATTACCATTTTTATATTTTATTGTCAAGGAATTTTGAACTCGGTTTCCTGCATATGTATGACAAAAAACGCCATTTACTACATAAAAACTTTTGATTTTTTAAAATTTCAGCGTTTTGCATAATTTTCCGCTTCGCCTGTTGTGCAAAACGGCAACAAAATATGACGTTTCAGGATTAAAAAAACAGGCGACGGCTCTGTGACCGTCTCCTGCATCTGTGCTGTGTTCGCATCCTCACATTACAGCATCACGTATATATTTCGCCTGCGCCTTTGCTTCTGTTTCAAATTCCGGTCCGCAAAACGAAAAAATCCGCCGTATTACCCCTCGTGAGAGGAAATGCGGCGGATTGCAAGCCAAAAAGTCATCCGTATTGCGCGTGTCGGATAAAAGTGTATTTTTAATCTACAATTACCGTTCCGTCTTCCTTGACGGTTATTTTCATGCCGTCCTTGACATACTCGAGGAACTCCTTGCCGAGGCGGTCAACTGTAACTATTGTTCCGTTTGTCCACACATCTGCGAGGATTACGCCCGCAGCCGCAAGTGAGTCTATCGACTCCGAAAACAGCATCGCACCGGGTGCCATGTTCAGGGCGGTTACGGTGTAAAGCACCATTCCGCCGGTGGTTGAACCGATTGTCTGCGGAAGGCAGAGGATTTTTCCGGAGATGAGCTTGTTATATACTCCGGGATTGTTCTGGTCGGAGCCTATAACCTGCTTTTTGTGCATAAGCGCACTCTTCTGAAAAGTTGCAAGCGTGTTTACGCCCTGTTCGGAAACAACCGCCTCACCGGAAATGCTTCCGGCGATTACGGGGCGTCCTTTAAATTCCTTACTCATGCTCAAAACCCTCCCTTTACTGCGATTGCGGTTATCTCGGCATCGGTGAAATAACGCGCCGTGGTATATGTACGGAGTTTGTTGGAGTTGGTTATTACCGGCTTCTTTCCGCACAGCGGATTGTTCATATACATCAGCGGGCAAATGCTCGTAAGCTTTATGCCGAAGCCGATAAGCCTGTCGTAAGCTGCCTTGTTTTCCGCCTTGAACCTTTCAAGTACCTCGGGAGCAGAGGTCATTATCGTGAGCAGACCGACCTTGCTCTTGCCCTGCTTTTTAAGCTCCGCCTCGAAGCGATCCGCCCATTCGCCGAGCTGTGCAAAGGTCAGATGCGGGCAGCCGATGAAGCAGCGGTCCGGCTGAGCGTTCTTGTCCTTCCAGATGCAGGGGTAGCTGTCCTTTACTCTCTTCAATTCGGCATCGTCAATCACATAGGTCTTGGCATCCTCGCGGATAATTGCAGAGCCGAGCTCCACAGCCTCAGGTGTAAGATTCTCAACGTGATACAGTCCTACCGCGCCGTTTGATGCCGTAGCGGCACCCATATCTTTAAGATACGCCTTGGTGCTGTCATCAAGCTGCGTGCCGATGTAGGCATCGAGTCCCTTTATGAAAGGAACATCCTCCATTACCTTCATTCCGATTGCCGAGCCGAGAACCTGAGCCTCGGGCTTTGAAGTGGTTTTAACCTCAACTATCCACTTGGCCTTTCTGCCCTCATCCGTAAGCAAATCAAACTCGGGAACCTTGCCGAGTATTGAACCGAACATCTCGATTATACCGGAGTTGCGGTTGCAGCGCGCTCCGAGCACGGAGTTCGCATAAACAACGGCGGAGGATTCCGCCCATGAAAGAATGTCACCCTTCTTGGGAAGGTTTCCGACCTCATCAAGGTAGCAGGTGCAGCTGAAGGATTTGCGGCTCTTGAGCCCGAGCTTGTCAAGCTGGTTCTCATATGAGTCCTGCATACCGTATATTATTTTGTTGAACACAAGCTTTTCGATTGCGCTGCACTTTACATTGGCGTAATCTATCGGTCTGGGGTCGGCGGTAAAGCCCTCGTCAACCTTGAGCCCGGCATCAATAAGCTCCTGAACAATTGAGAAAACCGGCTTGAGCACCGAAATGCCGAAGCTTGTTACAAGATGGCCTGCGCCGGTTACGGGGACGAATCGCTCCGCACCGAAGGCATCACCGTAAAGCACAAGGGTCTTCATGACCTTCGCCATGGTTTCGCCCTGTCTGCCGTCAAGTATACTTTGTTCTTCTTCTGTTAAACGCATGATTTTGCCCCCTTATTATATTGATGTTGCAAGTGCATAAGCGGCACGTACCGCCTCAAGCACTCTGCCTACCGAAAAGCTGTCGCCGATGTTATAAAGCTCATCCGCCGCATGCTGCTTCTGACAATCGAGGAACAGCGCGTCGTCGGGTCTTCCGCCGGCGGCAATAACGATGATGTCTGCGGGTATTTTCTCCTCACGCTCCTCGATTTTAAGCTTGGGAGCAAGCGGATTTTCCACATTTTCGGGAAGAATGGGATGCCATGTAATATACGGGTTGGGTACGCTCTTTGAAACATTGCGCAGAACCTTTACACCGTCGTTTTCATAAGAGGCAAGCTTGGTGCAATTGAGAAGCTCAACGCCCGCCTTCTGCAAATAGTGAATAAGATGGCCTCTGTTGGCAGTGCAGACGTGATTCATTATGTACTCCGCCATCTCAACTACCTTAACGTCAACATTCTTCTCATATTTAAGCCAATACGCAGTCTCGCAGCCGACAACACCGCCGCCGATTACAACAGCCTTTTTGGCATTGCCGAGAAGCTCCGGCTTGAGAAGAAGCTCTGTTGCCTGAACAATATTAGCTTTATCGTATCCGGGAAGCTTGAGCACGCTCTGTGCCGAGCCGACGGCAAACACCGCCGCGTCGTAGGACTGGTCCTTGAGCCATTTTGCATCAGCCGTAACACCGGTTATAAAGTGAAGCGAATACTGCTCGCAGGTATCCTTTACAAGCTTTTCAAGATAAATGCGATAGTTATCAAGGTCAAATTTGATTTTCGGAACACTTCCGGCGATTATTCTTCCGCCGATTTTGCCGCTCTTTTCGATAAGGTCAACCTCGTGACCTCTTCTTGCAAGAGTGACTGCGGTTACCACACCGGCAGGTCCGGCACCGATTACCGCAACATGCTTTTTCACCTCTGCCTTGGGCGGCTGAGCGGGCATAAGATGCTCAAACGCGGTTCTCGGATTTACCGCGCACTGAGGATGTCCGCCGTCAACGAACTCATTTATGCAGCCCTCCTGGCAGCCGATGCACGGACGGATATCGGAAACCTTGCCCGCGTAAGCCTTCTGCGGCCAATACGGGTCGGCAAGCAGAGGACGTCCGAGCATTACCATGTCACACTTCTCATCACGAAGCGCCTTCTCGGCAAGGTCGGGATAGCCGAGCTTACCGACGGCAACCACGGGAACCTCCACGCCGGCGTTTGAAAGAATCTTATTGTTTTTGAAATAATCCTTTGCCAGCTTTGAAATGTCAATAAAGCATCCGGGCGGCATGGATCCGGGCGGATGAGGAAGCCACCAGTTGTCGTAGCAGCCGAGGTCGACATCGAACATGTCAACGCCTGCCGCAACAAGATTTTTCATGTATTCGAGCGTCATTTCTATTGTGCGCCCGTTTCTGAATTTCTTCAGCGACTTGCATTTCATGCCTTCCTCGCCGTAGGTCTCGTTGAGAGCAAGCGAGAGGTCGATGCGGTACATTATCGGGTACGCGCCGTTGGTGCGGCGGCGTATCTCTTTTATCATGTCGATTCCGAAGCGCTGCCAATCGGCGTACTTGCCGAATTTACGGCGGTTGAATGCGGGATTCGTAACCTGCTCAAGCAGATAGCCCTCATGACCGTGAAGATATACTCCGTCGAGTCCCGATGCCATCGCATCGGCAGATGCCTGACCGACATTCTTGATGATTTTCGTAAGTGCCCTGTCCGAAAGCGGCATACACGGCACCTGCGGCATATAGAAGTTCGGATTCATCGAAGCGGATTTCGGGAATTTCGTCTGTGTTATCAGGCACTGCGGATTTCCGACTCTGCCGAGGCCGGGAGTGAGCTGCACAAATATCTTTGCGCCGTAAGCATGTACTCCCTCGGCAAGGTCGCGCCAGCCGGAAAGCACTGTGCGGCTGCGGTCGATTCTGGGGAAGTATGAAAGCTTGCCCAGCTCGGTTATTGAGCTGTCTATCCCGTGGCTTATCGGAACAAGTCCGGTTGTGATAAGGCCGACGCCGCCCTTTGCGCGCTCAAAGAAATACTGGAGCATTTTGTCATTGGGTCTGCCGGTCTCCTCCGCCATGCTGATATTGCCCATGGGAGCCATCACAAGGCGGTTTTTGACCGTCATGCGATTGATTTTTATGGGCGAAAACATTTCCGTGTACGGATACAGATTTTGCGTCATTTTGCCGTCTTCAAGCTTTTCGGCGTTGTTAAACCAATTGCCGAAGCTTTCCGACAGTTCAACTACTTTTTTGTCTGTCTTCATGCACGATACCTTCTTTCTGATAAATTTTTATCAAAGTTCAACAATTTTATTATACACTCCGACACGTGGTAAGTCAATCAAAATAAGGGCGGATATCCTCCGCCCGAGTGTAGGATTACAATAGATGTGTTACAAAAATTAAAAAAAGAGTAGCGAATAGGAAAAACC
>LFSB01000023.1:57591-57974 GCA_001513045.1 Clostridiales bacterium DTU089 | reverse complement strand
AAATAGTCCTGGAGGAAAATACCGACATAGAAGCATGGGATGCGGTCATCGAAAATAACGATAAATTATTGGAAAAGTATATCGCAGGAGAACCAATCAGCCGGGAAAAACTTGTGCGGGAGGAACAGCGGCGGGTTCAAGACGCCTCCCTGTTCCCGGTCTATTATGGCAGCGCCAAAAAGGGCCTTGGCATTCAACCGTTGATGGATGCGGTGACAGGGCTGTTCCAACCGATTGGGGAACAGGGGAGCGCCGCCCTATGCGGCAGCGTTTTCAAGGTGGAGTATACAGATTGCGGCCAGCGGCGTGTCTATCTACGGCTATACAGCGGAACGCTGCGCCTGCGGGATACGGTGGCCCTGGCCGGGAGAGAAAAGCTGAAA
>LFSB01000023.1:50804-57509 GCA_001513045.1 Clostridiales bacterium DTU089 | reverse complement strand
GAGGACCCCCTCCCCATGCTGCGGACGTCGATTGCGCCGAAAACGGCAGCGCAAAGAGAACGGCTGCTGGACGCTCTTACGCAACTTGCGGATACTGACCCGCTTTTGCGCTGCGAGGTGGATTCCATCACCCATGAGATCATTCTTTCTTTTTTGGGCCGGGTGCAGTTGGAGGTTGTTTCCGCTTTGCTGTCGGAAAAATACAAGCTTGAAACAGTGGTAAAGGAACCCACCGTCATTTATATGGAGCGGCCGCTCAAAGCAGCCAGCCACACCATCCATATCGAGGTGCCGCCCAACCCGTTTTGGGCATCCATCGGACTGTCTGTTACACCACTCCCGCTTGGCTCCGGTGTACAATACGAGAGCCGGGTTTCGCTGGGATACTTGAACCAGAGTTTTCAAAACGCTGTCAGGGATGGTATCCGTTACGGGCTGGAGCAGGGCTTGTTCGGCTGGAACGTAACGGACTGTAAGATTTGCTTTGAATACGGGCTTTATTACAGTCCGGTCAGCACGCCGGCGGACTTCCGCTCATTGGCCCCGATTGTATTGGAACAGGCATTGAAGGAATCAGGGACGCAACTGCTGGAACCTTATCTCTCCTTCACCCTCTATGCGCCCCGGGAATATCTTTCCAGGGCTTATCATGATGCACCGAAATACTGTGCCACCATCGAAACGGTCCAGGTAAAAAAGGATGAAGTTGTCTTTACTGGCGAGATTCCCGCCCGCTGTATACAGGCATACCGTACTGATCTGGCCTTTTACACCAACGGGCAGAGCGTATGCCTTACAGAACTGAAAGGGTATCAGGCCGCTGTCGGCAAGCCAGTCATCCAGCCCCGCCGTCCAAACAGCCGCCTGGACAAGGTGCGCTATATGTTTCAGTAGATAATGTAACGTCTTGCGCAATGCAAGCGTTCATTGCTGGCTATTGCGAAATATCATTGATAAAATCAGTATCAGAGAGGAGAAACTATTTTGAACCAGGAACAGACGAATATTACAACAGGAAAGCAAATACGTCATCTGCGAACACAATTGGGAATGACACAGGAAGAACTAGCCGGGGAATTGAATGTTACCCGGCAGGCACTATCGAATTGGGAGAGAGATGTTAATGAACCCGATTTAAATATGTTGAAAAAAATTTGCTTTCTTTTTGGAGTCAACATGGACGATTTTGCGAAGGAGGTAATAACAAAGATGGAAACATATGAAAAAAAGGAGAAACGACAATTTAATAAGTACGATATGGCAATTGGACTTTTTTATGGTGTTGGTATATTTCTTGGCATTGGTATTTTCTTTGTTGGCGGTTTTATGACAATGTCAGGTGCAGGGTGGGGGGTTTCACTTAGATAAAGATACCACACCATTCCCACGCTGACTTTTGCTCAACCGATACAGCCGGAGGGCTGGATAACAAGAAAAGGCGGTATGCGCCCCGTGGAGGGGTAGCGTACCGCCTTTTCTTGTGGGGGTTTCCAAAGGGGGCAACGCCCCATTTGGCACACGACTTTGCGAAGCAAAGTGTAGTGTGTTATACGCTCTGTCGGCGTTGCCGTGAAAATGCCGTTGCCGCCGGGGAGGGCAAGGGCATTTGAAGCGGCAGGAAAACAGGGCTGTGCTTGTGTGGCGTGGAGCCGTAAGCGCAGGTCTGGTTTCAACAGCAGACAGGGCGTATATGAAAGCCCCCGTTCATCGTCCTACGCTCCGACTTGTGGACAAAGTGTCCCGAAGTTGTGGCTACACTCCCGGAAAAGTAACAGGACAGCGGGTAACCGTCAAGGCTGAAATGAACGGGTTTACACCCGGCCTTGACCGCCACCCGCCGTCCCACTGAATGGGTGGACAAGGCGGCCAATCCCTCAAAGTGCTTGTCCGCGCTCTTTCTGATTTTGAGGTATTCAGTTTTTCAAAATTGAATAATCAAAATAAATTTTTTCGATTGAAAAAATTTTATTTGTTATCATCTTCAATGCCATATTTTTTCTTTTGCCGAATCACATAATTACTGATTTTTTCATCATATAGTGGATACTGGTAATCCAACTGGCATGCCACTTCTGACGAAACCTCCCGGAACAATGCCATACATTGTTCAAAGGATTCCCACATATGGGGATAGGAATCCATATTATAAGTGGACATAAGTCGTTCCCACAATTCCTCTGGGACATATTGCTTCATAAATTTATAGTTTTTTCCCAAACTGAAATGAAATCCCTGTTTGATACCAATCAGCCAGGAAATCATGCGAAGCAATTCTTTTCGTACTATATCATTCATATGGTCAATAGCAAAAAGAATTTCTTTGCGGCATAAGCCCTTTACTACATATGTTGTAGTATTCCAAAATTCATTACAGCAATCGTCAAACATTCTTTGAGTAGGCTTCTGCAAGTGGTAGTCTATATCCGTTGGTATTGGCGGCTTTACGATACGGTTGTCTTTATCCAACAGTAACTTTACCAGTTTATCCCATGTAAAATACTCGTCTATCAGTTCCAGCGGCAGCAAAGTTAAATCTATCTTAACATCATCAGTAAACAGCATTAAATATGAAAATCCCTTTTCTACAGCTGGAAATAATTCCATATCTTCCGGCTTTTGCAGAATCAACCTTTCACCAAATATATCTAGCCATTTATCATCACTTGTGAAGCTATCCATATCCGTAACAAAAAAAGTAATATCAAAATCCTGAAAATCATCAGGCGGAATATTTGTATTTGTTCTAGATCCTTCCAAAGTAACCATGCGAATGCGTTTGTCTGTTTTTGCAAAATTCAAAACAATATCATAAACTTCCTTTTCTGATCTCATTTTTATCTCCTCCAATTATTGAAATAGGTGTGAAACCATTTTAGGGCTTTCCCGCCTTGATTACCCTTTAGCAAAGACGGGCGGGACTGTCAACGGCGGCGCATGAAATGCGCCGTTCATCTTGACCGTTGACTGGCTCGGCTGGCTTTGCTATTTTCTCGATGAAAAACAATTTATTCGTACTTATTTCCATCATTGTCATAGTAAACCACATGAATGGAATACTCTTTTTCTGGGTTTTTAATTGAGATAATATCCATATCATCTGTGCTGTATCTCAATGTATCTTGCACTTGTCCATTTATTGTATAAGTGATTTCGGCATACTCTGTTTTAGCACCATTAAACCAAATTAAATCATACCATTCTCCGTTTATTGCAACGCCACCAACAATAATCTCATCACTATTTCGGTTTGTTGATGTACTAAATTTGTAATCTCCATTTCCTGTTGGTTCAAAGATGGCAAGTGTAGATTTATTATCTGCACTATATGCTCCACTCACGATATAACCGCCAAGTTCCAGTTCTTTTGCAATAGTCCATTCATTCCCCTTTGAAATTGCGGTGTTCAGTATGCTTTCTCTGCTGGTAATGGTATCTCCTTTGGGAGTTAAACTAAAGAAATATAAAAAAGCGGCAGCAACGCAAATAACAGTCGCTGAAATTATCAGTAACCATTTTTTCATAACCAATACCTCCATATAATCTGATTTATTATTCTCTTACTTCCGTCCTCGCTGTGGCTTTGGATTTTTCAGCAAGTCCGACTTCTGTGCAATCTTTTTCAGCCACTTCTTTTCTTCCTCGGACAGCTTCTTATAATTCAGTTTGAGCCGCTTGCAGATAAACATCATAGCCGCCTGCTCCGGGTCGCTGTCCGGGCTGGTGGTTTCCTCTGCGGTCTGCAAGAAATCTTCCAGTGGGTTGTCCTCCGGGACACTGAAAAAATCGTCCTTATGGGCTTCCCGCAGGTCGAGGGCTATCTTGTTTATATCCTGCTGTATCACATAGCGGCAAAAGCTGTCGTCGTCAATATGGGCGGCGATAAGCTGCCTTAACTGCGGGTCAGTCAAGCCGGGATTGTGCTGTTTCATAATCGTTGCACTCACAGCGTCCACAATGGCGTTTGCGTTCTGCATCTGCTTTCCCGCTACGCCGTTCACATAGATTTCAAGGTCGGCCATGAGCCGGGGAAAATCCGGGTGGGTCGCCAGTTCACACAAAAGAGAATTGTCCACCAGCCCGCTTTTCAATAGTTCAATCATATCATCACTCAAATGCAGGTCTGCAAGATCGGCGTTTGGGTGATTTCTTGTTTGAGAACGGCCCAGCAGATAGTCGGCGGTCACGCCGTAAAACTTTGCCAGCTTGATAAGGGCATAGTGGCTGATGTCCTTGAAGTTGTCCCCCTCATAACTGCCTAAAGCAGACTTGGAGAGGTGGGTCTGCTCCGCAAGCTGTTCCAGCGTCAAGCCGCGCTCCACACGCAGGTCTTTTAGTCGTTCTTGAATAGTTAGGGCCATACTCTCCCTCCCTCTGTCCTCTGTTCTAAAATATCATCCAATCTTACCACGACTTTTTGATTTCTCTTAATAAAGCAACCGTAATATCTTTGGCAATACTTGATGCTTTTGCACAGTTTTTGTCAAAATTATCAACTCCGCTGTGTTTTTCAGTATCGGTCACACACCGAATGGCGATAAACGGTATGTCATTTGCATAGCAGACATGAGCGATACTGGCAGTTTCCATGTCAACCGTCAAGGGAGCAAATTCATCGTTTATTTTTTGCCGGCTCTCATCGGTTATAAACGATTCTCCCGTTACCATACGGCCCCAAACTACCTTTCCAGAAGTTGAAAGCTTGTCAACAGCAGACTTTGACATATCTATCAGCTTTGGGTCTGCCACAAAAAACACAGAATTCATCCACGGATGAAATTCCGTTAAAATGTCTGGCGCTACATCGTGGTAACAAACTTCTGTGGAGATAACTGTATCGAATATTTCAAGTTCTGGCTCCATACCGCCCGCTGTCCCTGAATTGATAATTATATCCACGCAAAATACATCTATCAAAAGCTGAGCGGCTATGGCGGCATTTACTTTGCACACGCCGGAAAACAGGGCGACAACTTCTACACTATCAATCTGTCCAGCATGGAATTTCAGCATAGCTTTTTCCGTTATCTTACAGTTGCTTATCAAGGGCAAAAATGGGGCGAGTTCTTCGTCACCCGCACATAAAATTCCGATTTTCATAGATTATTGTCCTCCTATGGCTTGAAAGCCAATTTTTATGTTTATTTTACCACAATTCCGAGAGCGTGGAAATAGGCAGTTTTCCGGGCGGATCTCCGACTTTATGGATATACGGGACGGACGGTCATTTAGGTGTAGACTTATTTTAGTTCATCGATGAACGGCACCTTGAAAACAGAATGACCGTCCGAAAAGGAATACCCCGGCTGGGGAAGCACTGCAAGGAGCCAGCTTCTGGACACTTTGTCCAGAGGTCACTTCGGGACAAGTTGTCCCGAAGTTGCGGGGAGCGTGCCAACGCCGGAATACGCCGCAGGAATGGGGCAGGAAACCTTTTCGGGGAGAACGGCAACGGAAAGCAAAATGGAGGGAACGCATGAGAGATAACCCCTATAAAGACTTGCCGCCACTGGAGCGCAGGCCGGACGGTTCCCTTTACCGCATGACACCGGCGCAGAGGAAACAGGCGGCCAGCCTGATACGCCGGGAGTGCTGTTGCTGTGAGGACGGCAACTGCATTGTCCTTGACGATGGGGACACCTGCACCTGCCCGCAGACGGTTTCTTTCTCGGTCTGCTGTAAGTGGTTCCGCTGGGCGGTCTTGCCGCTGGACGGAACGCTGGAAGCGGAGATTTTCCGAGATAAGGACTTGAAATGCTGTGCGGTCTGCGGCGGCGTGTTCGTCCCCAAATCCAACCGGGCAAAATACTGCCCCGGCTGTGCCGTCAGAGTTCACAGGCGGCAGAAAACAGAAAGTGAACGGAAAAGGAGGTCTGCTGTGGACAGTTAGGAGCGAAAAAAGCCTTGATTTATCAGGCTCCGCAAGCCCCAAACCGGGGCAGGTGGTATAAAGTATCGTCCGCCCCGGAAAACGGGCTTTTAACCGTCCACAAAACGCACTATGACAAATACCATCTATATCCATCAGCCGGAAAAGGCGTTCAGCTTCACCCGGCTCCCCAATTTCCTCTTTGAAGCCCCTACATTCAAGCCCCTGTCCAACGAGGCAAAGGTTCTGTACGCCTTTATCCTGCGCCGGACAGAGTTATCCCGCAAGAATGGGTGGGCGGATGACTGCGGACGGATTTTCCTGTATTACCCCATCTGTGAAGTGGTTGACCTGCTCCACTGTGGGCGGCAGAAAGCGGTGAACACCCTGCGGGAACTGCAATACGCCGGACTGGTGGAAATCCAGAAGCAGGGCTGTGGAAAGCCCAACCGCATTTTCCCAAAATCCTATGAAGTGGTTCCAAACACCGACTTCAAGAAATCCCGTTCTGGTACGCCGGAGGACTGAAAACCGTACTTATGAAGTGCGGAAATCAATCTTGAGAAGTACGAAAACCAGACGGTATATAGAAATACAAAGATTAAAATGATTTATTTATATCCATTCCATTCCTATCGTATCAGAGATAATTCCGGCGGGATTTTCCCTGTGGAAAACCCCGGATAGGAAAGGAATGGGGAAAGGAGCAGAATGGCACAACACGCAATTTTGCGGTTTGAGAAGCATAAGGGCAACCCGGCAAGGCCGCTGGAAGCCCATCACGAAAGACAGAAAGAACAATACGCCAGCAACCCCGACATTGACACAAGCCGGAGCAA
>LFSB01000023.1:0-50714 GCA_001513045.1 Clostridiales bacterium DTU089 | reverse complement strand
TTCCTCATTGGCCGGGTAGGACGGGAAAATATCGTGTCGGCGGTGGTACACATGGACGAGAAAACGCCCCACCTGCATTTGACCTTTGTTCCGCTGACAAAGGACAACCGCCTGTGCGCTAAGGAGATTATCGGCAACCGGGCAAACCTGACGAAGTGGCAGGACGATTTTCACGCCTATATGGTGGAGAAATATCCCGACTTGGAGCGTGGGGAGAGTGCCAGCAAGACAGGCCGGAAGCATATCCCCACCCGGCTTTTCAAACAGGCGGTTTCCCTCTCCAAACAGGCCAGAGCCATTGAAGCCGCCCTTGACGGCATTAACCCGCTGAACGCCGGAAAGAAAAAAGAGGAAGCCCTCTCCATGCTGAAAAAGTGGTTCCCGCAGATGGAGAACTTCTCCGGGCAGTTGAAAAAGTACAAGGTCACAATCAATGACCTGCTGGAAGAAAACAAAAAGCTGGAAGCAAGGGCAAAGGCCAGTGAGCAAGGCAAGATGAAAGACCGCATGGAACGGGCAACGCTGGAAAGCGAATTACACAATCTCCGCAATTTCGTTGACCGTATCCCGCCGGAAGTGCTGGCGCAGGTGAAACGGCAGCAGCGGCACACAGTAAAGGAAAGGTGATAGATATAAGCAGAAATTTTCGCCGCCCCTGTGCGGCATTGTACCTTGAAAACTGAATATGGAGGACACTGGATGGCAAAAAGCGAAAGCGATATTTTTACGCCCCGGACAGGGCAGGTCATACAAACAGAGAACGGCACGCAGTATTTTGTATGTGGGAACAACCGTATAAAAATCTCCGAACACTTCGCCGCAGGCGGGAAGCCCCTCGGTGATCTGATTGTAGATGTGGTGCGGCATACCGCAGAAAAAGCCGCTTCAACCTGATAGCCCATCATTGATAACACGCCCACGCTTATGATATAATTGCCATAGAGCAAAAGTATTGTAAGCGTGGGTTGTTTCTTTAAGAAGGAGGATTTTTAACGGTGAAACAACCTTACAATACTACGATTTACAACACGGCGCTTTATATGAGATTAAGCCGGGACGATGAAAACTATGGTGACAGCGTAAGCATTGAAACACAGCGGACAATCCTGCAACAGTACGCAAAGGAACAGGGACTTCATGTAGTCGGTGAGTATGTGGACGATGGCTGGTCGGGGACGAACTTTGAACGCCCGGATTTTCAGCGCATGATGGACGATGTGGAAGCCGGAAAAGTAAACTGCATTGTCACGAAAGACCTTTCCCGTTTCGGGCGGGAACATGTGATGATGGACTACTATCTGGAATTTCTGTTCCCGGAAAAACGGGTGCGCTACATCGCCGTTGCGGAGAATGAGGACACAGAGAAAGGGCTTTCCGATTTTGTCCCGTTCAAAAACCTGTTTAATGAATGGTTTGCGAAAGATACGAGCCGCAAGGTAAAGGCCGCTTTCAAAGCGAAGTTTGCCACAGGACAGCGTATCGGTGCCTATGCTCCCATCGGGTATAGGAAACACCCGGAAATCAAAAACAAGCTGATAATCGACGAGGAAACCCGCTGGATAGTGGAGAAGATTTTTGACCTTGCCATTCATGGCAGAGGGGCGGCCAGTATCACAAGAATACTGATTATGGAAAAGGTTCCCACACCGGGATTTATCAATTTCCAGCGTGACGGGACTTTTGCAAACATCTATGCGGGTGCGCCAGAGGAAAAAAGCTACGCATGGACGATAGCCCAGGTCAAGAGCATTATGAAAGACGAAACCTATATCGGCCATACCATCCACTACCGGGAAACAAACATTTCCTTTAAGAACAAGCGGAGGATACGCAAGCCCCAAAGTGAATGGGTGCGGGTAGAGAACACGCAGGAGCCGATTATCAGCGAACAGGTTTTCCGGCAGGTACAGGAGCAGATAGCAAACCGCCGCAGAAAGTGCAAGGATGGTACGACGCAGATTTTTTCCGGATTGGTAAAATGTGCGGATTGCGGCTGGTCGCTGTCCTATGGGGAGAACAGGCAGAACAGCAAGCCTTACGGCCATTATCATTGTAGCAAGTACGGACAGGGCACACGCCAATGCTCCATGCATTATATCCGCTATGATGTGCTTTACGCCTATGTCCTCTCCCGTCTGCAATACTGGTCGAGGCTGGTACAGCATGATGAAGAACGGCTTTTGAAGCGGCTGTTAAATGCCAATGACAAGGGACAGGCCGCCGCAAGAAAGAAGCAAGCCGCAGAGTTGAACAAAGCGGAGAAGCGGAAAGCCGAAGTCGATACCCTGTTTGCCCGGATGTATGAGGACTGGGCGGCGGGGCGTATCACAGAATACAACTTCTCTATGCTGTCCGGGAAGTACCAGAGCGAACAGGCTGAACTGGACACAAAGATTGAACAGCTTCAATCCGCTATCGCCACTGAAAGCCAGAACGCCGCAGACGCAGAAAAATGGATTGCCTTGATGAAAGAGTGCGTCAATCCAACAGAACTGACCGCCGAACTTTTGAATACGCTGATTGAAAAAATCGTTGTCCATGAAGCGGTCAAAGGTGAGGACGGAAGCCGGGAACAGGAGGTAGAAATCTTCTACCGCTTTATCGGCAAAATTGATTAAATGACACCAATATCTTTAACTATGTGATACCGGAGCATCACTATTTGGCGGTGGCTGTTTTTCTCTTGTATTTGGCTTGATATGCCATGCAGTTATTACATTGAGAAGAAATGAAAAACGAGAATTATGACGATAACGAAAACTCGATGACAGCGGAAGAATTTCTTGATTTTATGCGGAAGAACAGAAGGACTGTCCCCAATGAAAAGCGTATAGCTAATAAAGATAAATTTATATGGGCAGTCAGTGAGTTATCGGAAACCTATGAAATTGACGCAGATTTGATAGAGGACGATGACGGATATACCGCATCTCTCTATATGAACTATGCTTCATATAACGGATATATAAAGAAACTGCTTGGACTTATTTTTATCTTGTCCGATGACTTTTCTGTGTTCGAAGCGAAAGATAATAGAGACAGCGATTTGTTGATGTGTTTTACTTATCACACGCACAATGTCTATCTGAAAGATAGAGAAATAACAGATTTTGAATAATGTACTTGATGGCTACTCGAACGAGCAGCCATCTTTTTTTAATATGCCGGAATACCGTATCCGTAGATAACAGAACTTCCAACCGGGTATGTTTTGGTTCTGCAAGTATCGCCTGAGTTGCCCTCAACGGTATAGACTGTACCGTTCTCGCATTTCTGAACAATACCGGTGTGGTCTGTTACACCGTCGCCCTCCCAATCAAAGAAGATGATTGTACCAGGCGAAGGCTCATACGAACCGTCTGCCCATTGTCCTCGGTCTCTGAACCATTGTACGCCGTTTACACAACCGGCATACTTCGGGATAATACCGGCGTCGATATATCCGCACTCGTTGGCACACCAAGAAACGAAGCAGGCACACCATTCTACACGGGAGTCAAATCCGTACCAAGACCAGTAAGGCTGACCGCCTACATTACCTACCTGAGACAAGGCAACCGTTACGATTTGGTCGTCGCTGTATCCGATACCGTAAAGCACCTGTGACCATAGCTGATTGTTTTCGTCCTGCAATAGCTCGGCAAGATAATCTTTCTGCTCTTGATTAAAGCCATACATAGCCGCCATTTCATCAACAGTCTTGTGCGTTACCGTGATATACAGAAATGTTTCGGTTACTGTGGTTTCGGTCTGTACGATATTGCCGTGTCCGTCGTCGCTTTCTTCGATTTCGGTATGGGTTTTCGTTTCCGTTCGGGAAGAAATGTCGTTCATTTCCCAAAAAATATCCGACAGTAGCTGCTTCTTGGTTTCATCAACCGTAGCAACTTCCATCGGATTGTCGGGGTCGGTATTCACTTTAACAGAATAGACCGCAAGAACCTCTTTCCACACAGCTCGGCTGCCGCTCATTTCAAGGACATCATAGCTTACGGAGTTCTTTTCCTGCTCCAACCGGTCATCATATTCCTGATTGATTTCCTGAACGACTGTCTGCATTGACATTCCCGTGCCGGAATCCTCTCCTGAAAAGAAGATACCAAACACTGAACCCGCAATCAGAGCAACAAGGCATAGAACAATAATAACAACCACCGCAACCCAACCGCCGGCAGCGATAGCGGCAATAATACCTTTTACCGCCGCTATGATTGCTTTGACTGCGGCAACGGTGGCTTTGGCTGCGGCTTTAATCGTAGCGGCTGTTGCTTTGGCGGTGGCTTTTGCCGCCTGTGCCGCTTTCTGCGAAGCCTTAACTGTCGCCTGAGCTGTTTTCTGTGCCGCTTTTGCCGCTTGCTGACTGGTTTTTATCGCTGTCTTTGCAGTCTGTTCAGCCGTCTTAACTGATTTCTGTGCAGTTTTCGTTGCTTCTTTCCCGGCAAACTTAATGGTTTTCTTTCCGGAGGAAGTAGCCGACTGCTTAATGGTCTTTTCAGCCTTATCGACAGTCTTAATTGCAGAGCTTGTATTCTGCGAAGCCTGTTTTCTCAACAACTGCTCGGCTCGCTGTTGCTTAAAACGCTGAATACCGTCTTTTGCAGTGCGGATATTCTCTTTTGTGGTTTCAAGTCCTTTTCGTCCCGCTTTGTCAAACGCATAAGCACCATCGTGAACCACCTCGTCAATGCCGCTTTCCAGTTTATCGGAAGCATATTCCTCGGCAGAGCTGCTGTTGGCATTTACCGACCGCTCCGCCTTTTCTTTTGTTGCGATATACGCCTGCTTCATTCGTTGGGTTGCAACGGCAGCCTTATCTATGGTTCGTATCGTACCTTTTGCATTGTCTTTCGTTTTAATATCAGCCATACAATCCCTCCTTCCTATGCAGGCTGAACCACCTGTTGCGTTATTCGTTAATGAGCTTTGCCACTACAACAAGTCTGCCGTTTGTCCGGGAATACTCACAGGTGGAAAGGGTCAGGAGCTTGTCGCCGTATTTAGCGGTTACACCCGTATCGTAAAGTGACAGTTCCTTGCACTTCTCAACATAGGCTGTGAAATCCTCATCGGTCTCCGCATTGATAAAATGATAGTATTTGAAGCTGTCGGGGCTGTCCGTATATACTACGGTTTTGAACACGGCAATCACTTCGTAGGTCTGTCTGTCAGTCAACGTATCAAAGGACACCGTTTTGTGCTTTTCCCAAAAGTTCTTGTCCTTGAATTTCATAAGACCGGCGAACATCGAGCCATCGTTCATATGATGACCGTAGATAATGATATTGTCGCTTGGCAGCTCCATATCGCAGTTTTCCTGAACATAGGGACAGCCGTAGTCGGTGTACGCTTTATCAAAGCCGTGCTTCAGATAGAAGTTCGGGTTGTCCTTTGACTGCATAACGGGATAATTGATTTTTGTGTCCTCAATCTTTATCCAGCCGACCATATCGTTGTTTTGTAAATAAAGCTCCTGATACTCTGGGATAAAGGTCTTTTCTTTGGAGTAGTTCATCGGCTCTTGGGTATCTTCAGGCTCGGTCTCCACAACCTCAATCAGATTGTCGTACATTTCCGCCTGCTTTGCAGAGTCATAATAGTGCTTGATGAGAAAACCTGAACTGACGGCAAATACAATGCTGAAAGCACAGATTATGGCAATATAGATTTTGTTTTTCATAGGTGTTTCCTTTCTCATTTACAGAATAGGGCAAGGGTTATGCACCCTCGCCCGGTTTGGTTGTCATCAGCTTATACAGCTTCGTATTCTTCGGGAACTTATTTGCAAACGGTACAAGCGAACTGCCGACCTTAATCAGTCCGTGTCCTGCGTCAACATTCGTGATATACGAAAGCTGAAGGTCAGAAATGTTAAGGAGCTTTGCAAGCTCAATTCTGTCGGTTGACGCCTGATTGAGCATAATCAAAAACTCGCTGTTTGCAAGCATAGTTCTCGCCGTATGGCTCTGCAAAAGGTCGTCCACATTCTGCGTAATGCCAGTAGCATAAGCACCGTACTTTCTTACACGCTTCCAAAGAGTAAACAGGAAGTTTGCGGAGTATTCGTGCTGGAAAAGGAGATAGATTTCATCAATAAAGATGAATGTCTGCTTACCTTTAGCACGGTTCTGTGTAATACGGTTCAGAATAGAGTCGAGGACGACAAGCATACCGATAGGCATAAGCTGTTTGCCGAGGTCAAGAATGTCATAGCAGATAAGGCGGTTATCTGTATCCACATTGGTCGGCTTTGCAAAGGTATTCAAAGAACCGTGAGTAAACAACTCAATAGCAAGGGCGATTTCCTTTGCTTCCGGCTCGTCCTGTTTCAAAAGCTCCGCACGAAAATCCTGCAAGGTAGGAACAGTACCGGTATATCCTCTCTGCTGATAGTCTCTGTAAACGCTCGCCGTACAACGGTCGATGATAGATTTCTGCTTTGCTCCGAGGTTTGTGCCGCCGATAAGCTGTTCGCAGAGGGACATTATAAACTCGGATTTCAAAATAACCGGGTTTGCACCGTCGCCGTATTCTTTGTTCATATCCATTGCATTGATATGACTCGGAGAAGTTGCGGAAATATTGATGATTTCACCACCGAGAGCCTTTACAAGTTGCGAATACTCTCGCTCAGGGTCGATGATAATAACATCTGCGTTGGAGGAAAGAATGATGTTTTCAATCTCTCCCTTAGCCGCAAAGGATTTACCGCCGCCGGATACACCGAGGATAAAAGAGTTACCGTTGAGTAGCTGTCTGCGGTCGGCGATAATCATATTTTTGCTGATGACATTCTGACCGTAGTAAATGCCGTTTTCGTGGTAAATATCCTGAACCCTGAACGGGATAAATACTGCAAGGCTTTCTGTGGTAAGGGTTCTGAATGCGTCAATCTTGCGAGTTCCGAACGGCATAGCCGTATTCAGTCCGTCCATCTGCTGATATTTGAGAACGGCAAACTGGCACAAATGCTTTCTTGCAGTCGTAAGCAGAGCTTCGGTGTCGTTATCAAGCTGTTCTTTGGAGTCCGCAGTATGAACCATAGTGAGTACAGCGAACATCATTCGCTGATCACGAGTGGTGAGGTCATCAAGGAACTCTTTCATTTCCTTTTTCTGCTGTTCCATATCATAAGGAACGGTGGCGGAAAAGTTGTTGTTCTGATTCTGTTTTCTCTGCCAGTTGGTAATGTTCGTCTCAACACCGAGCAGTCTGCTCTCTGCTTCTCGCACGGCTTCATCGGTCGGAACGGGTACAATGTCAATGGACATCATAAGGTTGCGGTTCAGGTCGGTAAGCTCGGCTACCATACTGTCCTTGATATAGGAAGCGTACTCACGAAGAAAAAGGACTCTCCCGTAACGGTTTCCCATTTTGAAGTAGTCCTTTTCAAATTCCATTGTATCCGGGCAAACATAATCTTTGAAATCGTGTCCCTTTTTTCTCGTTTCCTTAATATTGAAGTGGTAGGCGGTTTCCTCACCGACACGGAAGAAATCGTGGACAATTCTCAGTCTCTCATCGGTTTCAAGCTCCACACATTTGCTTCCGAGTCTTGCAAAGTGGGCAATAAGGTCAGCGCCGACACGGGCAAAATAGGTTCTTGCGTCCTCTACGCTCTTTTTGTTGATAGAGATAGTAACATACTTATCCTGAACGATTGCATTTGCACCGGTTGCCTTGTCGAGAAGCATTTTGTTATATTCCTCTCGGTAAACATCAAGCTCATCGCCGGTTTCGGGGATAAGAATGGTTTTCTCAAAGTCAAGACGGTTAAGCCGTCTGTTGTTGATAGTCAGCTTTGTAGTAGCTCCGCTGTCAAGAGAGTTGAGAAGCTCGGAATATTCAAGGAACATCGCTTCCTTATCCTCACGGCTTGCTACGGCAAAGTTAATATCCGTGAACTTAAAGCTCTTGGAATACTTGTCCTTGCCTACACGGAAAATGCCGTCGTCATAAATTGCGGTAATGGGAATACAATCCTGTACGCCCTTTGGTACTACAAACTTTTCTTTGTCCTGCTTTAACAGGTTCGTAAGGGTTTTAATCATTGTTCTTGTATGCCTCCTTTTGCATAAAAAAATCGCCACTTAATTAAGTGACGATAAAAATTAGTGTTGTTAAGTTTTAATCCCAGTGCTTTCTTGAGTTATAAACATTGTTTACAGCTTCAATATAACAAATAAACGAAGAATGGTTATAGTCATTTGAGGTCAAATACTTGTTTTTTATTCTTTTGTACTGTTCTCTGACTAATGCCCATTTGCCTTTGCTTTTAATATAATCAGCCTTTTCTTTGAGTCGCCTTGAATTAGGTGCTTGATTCCAAAAATACTTATCATAATAAGAAAAGCCTGTTTTTTCGTGAATTAAGCGGTGATAATTGCCGTCAACATCCTCACAGACAATACAGACATCTATTGAAAAATCTGTATCATTGCCCTGAGTGAAACAGCGCTTCTCCGTAGTTAGTGATGATGTTGAATCTTCACAGTCATTCCATCCGTGTTTCCGAAGAACCGTATTAAAAGCCTTTCTGACACACTCCTTGATGTTTCTACAATCCTCCCAGTCATCTATTCTCGTGATTTCAAGGTTATAGTCCAAGTCAATAGGTCTGTTGGCATTTTGCATTATTAGATTTTTTGCACCGCTCCCCACAAGGTAGAATGAAGCACCAATGTCATATTCTTCTTTCAATGTGTGACAAAGGTCTTGCATTATATCTCCACAAAGAGAACGCATACGGCTCAGAAATTGTTTGTCATTTACATACTCGTACATAGTAAAACTCCTTTCTTCCCAAGCCGTCCATTCAGCTAATGCTAAATCATATTATTATAATTAAACAATGCTTACTTGTCAATCCCGAAAAACTGTTCAATTTTCCTTTTTGATTTTTTGTTTTTGTTCGATTGTCGATTTCATCAATTCGTAATAGGTGTTGGTGGAATGAAAAACCAGCTTTTTCGGCATAAGGAACTCGGACTTAATCCACGCCCATATAAATTTCTCAGCTGTCATTCCGTTGTATTTCACAAAGCCTAGAGCCGCAAAAGGGGCAGCTCCCAAAATGCACACCCACGATACGGTTTCTGTTCCAAGGTACGGTTTTAAGAGAAAGTAAAGTCCTACCGCTACCGCACAGGCGAGAACAGAAAAAATGAACTGTCTGAGCGACAGTCCAAAAAACATTGACTCTGTATAGTTTCGTATCTCTCGGTTAATTTTGACTTCCATCAAAAGCTCCTTTCTCTGCGATATGCCTGTTTTGCGTGACGGATTTCATCAGAGCAGACGCAGGCGTCCGCAAGGCAAATTACATTGCCGTTTTTCTTTCCTCCGTAGTACACACAATATTTGCAGTCGCAGTCGGCAGGCGTATAGCCCTGCCATCTATCGTTATTTTTCTTGTTTTTCTTCATCAGAGAACCTCCCGTTATAAGCCCATCATTTCACGGATAATTCGGTCGCTCATCTTTACTGCACCGACAAGCACAAGCATATTGAATACCAGTTCGCCGATATATGCCCATACCTGAGTAACGGCTGCTGCGTCAGGGTTTACTACCGGCGGCGTAGAAGCAAATAGGGAGAAGATGATACAAGCAAGTACAATTACTGCTCCCTCAAGCAAAACGGCACAATAGCTCTTTATAAAGCTCTTACCCACATTCTGCGACGGCTCTCCGGCAAAAGTGGAAAGCGGTATCGGAGCGAGAGCCGTGTACATATACAGCTTGAAAAATCGTCCGTACACCGTCATTATCATAATGAACGACAAGACCGTGATAAACAGTCCGCCGATAAGAGTAACCGCCCACAATGGGATACTCTCAAAAAATCCGCAGCTTTCAATGGTTGTTACCATTTCAGCAGGCAAGGTTGTTTGATTGGGCGTACCGAATCCCGCAGATGTCATTATGGTTGAAATCGTACCTTGTACGATGTCGAACAGGGCAAGCATAAGCTCCAGCCCGTAGGTAATCACACCTTTGGCAATGGCAAATCGAATGAACAGCTTTAATGCGTGTTCCGGTTTCTTTACATCGGTAAAACTGCCGCAGGTGCGAACCACACCGACAACAAAAAACAGAACAAGCAGGGCAAGACCGATAGCCTGAACTGCACCGTTGATATTCACCATTACCGACCAAATACTGCCGCCTTTGAACTGCTGCGGTGAAGTGGTTAGTAACTGCCATATTTCCGATAGCTTGCTGTTCCAAGTTTCAAGGGCATTTTCGAGGTTCTGAACCACCCAGTTATCACTCATCTGTTTGCACCTCCTTTAAGATTAGGGGCATACCTGAAACGCCAGGTATGCCCCGTTTGATAACTGTGTTCTTTTAGCCGGTAATAAGGGTCAGGATTTCCTTGGCAAAGGTGATGATGATACCTCCCGCAAGGGTCAGGAAGCCGTTGGCTCTCTGAGACGGGTCGTGAGACTTCAAAGAGAGACCGACCTGAACGATACCGAAGCCAAGCAGGATAAGACCGATGGCACGGATAAGTCCGAAGATGAAATCGGACAGATTGTTGACTACGGTAATCGGGTCGCTTGCGGCAAAAGCGGTAACGCTCATGCCGCAGACAAGAGTTGCTGCTGCGATTACGGCGCAGTAAGCACGGAAGCCTTTCTTAACCTTTCCGGTCATAGGCAGCTTCTGAGTAGTTTTCTTTTCGTTGTTCTTCTTAAAAATAGTCATTGTGTTTTCCTCCGTTAAAATAAGTTTTTATTTACTTCAAAATCCTCATCGGACAGAAGCTCGTAATTGGTTTCTCCGTAGCTTTCCTCCGGAAGTTCTTCCGGGTCAATAGAAAGAACGGAAATTGATGAGTGTTTGATGGTAACTTCGCCGTGCTTATAGGCAGAAGCCTTTCCATCGGTTGTAAGTGCCACATTCGGGTGCTTCAAGATGTCATACTTGAAATCCATAACGGGGCGTTCTCCACGAATAAACAGAATTGCATATTGGTTATCAAGCATACGAACTTCATCGGGGGTAAGAAGCTCTCGACCGCTAATCTGATAATTGGTGGAGTAGTTACCGCTTCGCCCGGTACTTTTTCCGAAAGTGTTGGTATCAATGGTTTCCTTGCCGAGAAGCTCGGACACATATTTGTGAGTGCTTTGCTCGTTACCGCCGAGATATAAAAACTCGTCGCAGTTGCCGACAATACTTTCCCATTGCTTTTCAAACAAGGCTTTTAACTGAGCCAAGTTCTGCAAGATAATACTTACCGACACTCCACGGGAACGCATAACCGACAGTATCTTGTCAAAGTCATCGGGCAGGCTCACATTTGCAAACTCGTCCATCAGGAAATGGACGGGAACGGGAAGCGAGCCACCGTGAATATGGTCGGCAGCATAAAACAACTGCTGAAAAAGCTGTGTGTAAAGGATAGATACCAAGAAGTTAAAGCTGGAATCGTTATCCGGTATCAAAGCGAACAGAGCGACCTTTTTCTCTCCGAGTGATGGGAGGTCAAGCTCGTCTGTGGTGGTTAAAGAAGCAAGACTTTCAAGGTTGAACTTTTCCAGTCTTGCCGCAAGGGTTATCTGTATGGACTTTAAGGTTTTCGCCGCACCCGAATGATAGGAACGGTAATACTTCAAAGCGATGTGGTCGGGATTTGACATTTCCAGTTCCGCAAACAGTTCATCAAGAGGAGAAGGTCTTGTGTCCTCCTCGTCCTCAATCGAACCGGCTCTGAGCATTTCCATTACCATTGCAAAGTTCTGTTCATCTTCGGGTGCTTCGTAATGAAGATAAAATACAAGTGCAAGCAGAAGCATTGAAGCCGAGGTGTCCCAAAAAGGGTCTTGTGCCTGACTGCCTTTCGGAGTGGTACTCTTAAAAAGGTTCGTCACGAGCTTTTGCACATCGTTGTCATTCTGCAAATAGACAAACGGGTTATAGCAATGGCTTTTCTCCATTGAAATCAAATCGAGAACACGAACTTCATAGCCTTTGCTTTCAAGCAGCTTTCCGGTGTCTCTGAGTATTTCGCCCTTTGGGTCAAGAATGACAAATGATGTGTTGCACTGCATAAGATTCGGCTTGCAGTAAAACCTTGTCTTACCGGCTCCCGAACCGCCGCACACAAGAGTGTTTAAGTTTCTTCGGTGCTTCTTCGCATTGAGTCCGATACAGACATTTTGCGTCATCAGCTTATTCTCTGAAGCCGGAGACTGTCTGTATTTTTTATTTACGGCTCTTGCGTTGCCCCATTTCGCAGAGCCGTGTTCTTCACGCCTTCGATAATTCTTCTGTGTCGAGAAGTAAATCCCGATACCCATTGCATAGCAGAGAAGCAAAACGAGGACAGTTTTTAGGCTGTCCTCGCATAGCTCAATATGAAATGGGTTGTTGAACGCTGTTAATAGGCTTGGCAGTATTTCCGGCAATCCTCCTTTTACAGAAGGTGCAATCAGAAGTGCCAGCCATACGACCGGGATAATACCGATGACGGAAAGAATAATAGCAGACTGCCTTTCGTTATCTCGATTCACAGGAGCGTTCCTTTTCGATAACTCTGAACTTTTTCTTTGGGGCAGTTCCGACCTTGATGATAAGGTCGTCCACCGCATCGGTAGATTTCCCTTCGTTCATCAAATCTGTTTTCTCATCGTTGAGAGAACGGATTATAATGCCGTGTTCATAATCGTCCAATGCGATATGATACATTTCTTCCTTCGCCATAGTCTCACCTTATCTTTCGTAGTCTTTGCTTCGTTCCTGCTTTTTCTTGTAAAGCTCATCGGAAACACGGGAGTGAATATCCGCCATCGCATTTCTCGTTTTGGAAAGCTCATAGCGAATGTCCTTCGGCTCTTTGCCGGCAAGCTTCTCAGGAATACGGTTGATAGCAAAATTCTGTGTATCGACGCCGTACTTCTTGCAAAGCATATAACCGATACATACCGCTTGAAAGCCCATATCCGCTCTGCTGTAACTGTCGCTGTTGATGGAGAGCTGTGCGTGGCCAAGTTCCTGTGCTACGCACTGAGCGACCGCAACGCTGTCTCCCACATCACGCTTCACATACAAGGTCTGCTCCTCGTTGTTGTAAAACGCCGCCATATTGGGATACGGAAGTTCATTTGTGGCTTCCACTTCAACCGGGGAAGAATCCAGCATAACGGTAATGAGAGCTTTCGGGTCACGGTTTACAGTAGGTGCAGGCGGTCTCTTGCCATTGGTCTGCGAAACATCAAAGACCTTTTTCACATTGTAGGAAATGCCGGTCGTACCGTCTCTCTTGGCATACTCGACAGGTTCAAGAATGGAAATGCTTTTCGCACCTTTCTGAATTTTCACATTGTCTTTGCTCCAGTCGTCAAAGTTTTTGAGCTGGCTTGCTTCGGGAAGCTGCTTGAAAATCAGAAGTGCGTTGACCGCAGAATATCGGTCAAGACGGCTCTGCGTATCAAGGAACGCTTTGAACTTCTCCGGGTCGGAAACGATAGCCTTTGCGGTTTCGTCCGCCATCTGATATACGGCTTCCTTTTCTGCCTTCATCTTATCGGCGTATTCCTCTTTGGAAAGTCTGTTTCTCTGCTGTCCTGCCTTAGCAGGGGTAAAATTGTTTGTCATTGTGATTACCTCTCTTTCACATTTTTGCTTTTGGGTTTCGGCTGCTGGTGTACGGTCTGTGCCGGGGCGTTCTTAACCTCCGGCTTTGATACCTCCGGCTCTTTGCGTTCTGCTTCTTTCTGCTGCTTGGACTGTGCCTTATATCGGTCGAGCTTTGCTTTCACCGACGGCTTTCTCTGTCTGTCGCTGACAGTACCCTTATCAGTTTGCATATCTACCGGCTCTGAGTTTTGCCTTGACGGAGGGTTTTTGTCCGTTTTGGCGACTGTGGGGTTTGACTGGGAGTACCCCTCTTTCTGAATAGGCTTTCTGACTGCTTCCTCTGTGATGATTTCGTTCTTGGATTTTGTCGGCTTGTCTTTTTCCAAAGCATCACGCTTTTCGACAGCCTTCTGAGACTCGGTAACAATAGCAGCCTTATCAACCTTGCCGAGTTCAAATCTCTCAACGATTCTCTGAATTTTGGAAGCGTCCTCAGCACGGGCGATAATATCAATCGGTACATTATCGCCCTTTGTGTTTTTATCCCTGAGTACGCAGTAGAGAACGCCGTAGCGTTTTGCCTGCTCGGTAAACTTCTTCAAGTCCTTGTTGGGGATAGAAAACACTTTCAGCTCCTTGCCCGATTTAATCATATTGGTAAGTCGAGCCTTGCCTTTTGTTTTTTGTTCCTGTTTGAGAACAGAGACTAAAAGAACGGCAATATTCTTTGCTGCCGCTCCGCTTAATTTTGCGGCTACTTCAAAGCCCTCAAGCGATAGCCTGACGACCTGTTCTGCCGCATCACCTCCGTTTGTCATTACGGTTCTGCTCCTTTCGTTCTTGTTTTTCTTCGTAAGCTCTTACCGTTTCAAGGTTGGCTTCAATGACCTTTGACCTTTCGGCTATGTCATCACAAAGACCGACCTCTTTTCGGAGAGTCCACAGCTTGCTCGTGATTGCCGTAATCTGCTCTTTGACATTTGATAGCTCATCGTCACTCAAATTTCTTCTTAACTGTTTTCGCAGGTGCGTTCTATCGTCAGTCAGGGATTTGATTTGCGACAATACGGACTCTTTATATGAGAAAAGCTGCTCGTCGGTAGAAATGTTCTCCCGTCCAAGCAGCCTTGTCTCCTGAGTGATTTTGTCCAGCTTCAGTAAATCTTCTTTCAAAAGATAGTGAAGCCTTGCGGTATTCTGTTTTTTATATTTCGGCAGATAACCGAGTTTATAGCAGTAATGCAGATACAGCCCATACAGTCCGCCGACCTTTTTGATTTTGTGTTCTCTTGTGGGCAATCGGTACTGTGTGACTCTTACCGTTTCCTTTACAAAAGGAACGATGAGAACCTTTTGATTTTCCGTCAGCCTACGCTTGATTGCGTCCTCGGTATAATTCTCTCCGAGGGATTTAAGTCGTATCGGCTTCTTGTATCCTTTCGGAACAATCGTCCAATACTTTCGGCTGTCGCTGAGACAATGCTCATAGCCCATCTGCGTCAGGATATAATCAAAGGTCTTTAAGTTAGTGCTGTGTGCAATCGCTTCATCAATGGCGTCACGGGTAATGGAGTATCGGCTCGGCATACCGGCTTGTTCCTGCTTGTAGTAATATGAGGATTGCTTACTGCGGTTCGGGTTCGGATTGTAATACAGTCCGTACTTTTCACAGAGACGGTCGGCAACCAAGCGGAACTTGAACCACGCTTTTTCGTCTCCCCATAATCGCTTACCGTCCACAAAGGAAACGGAATTGATTACATAGTGGCAGTGCAGGTGCTTTGTGTTCAGATGAGTAGTAACCACCACCTGAAATCTTTTGCCCCACACTTCGTTTGCAAATTCCATTCCGATTTTCTGTGCAAGCTCCGGGGAAATATCCTGTTCCTTAAAGCTCAGGTATCCGTGATAGGCTTGAATGCCATCGTCTTTGCCGTATGCTTTTTTCACAGACACAAACTGGTCTCTTGCGGTCGCCGGATTGCAGTTGATACCCTCAACGAAAAACTCACGCTCAGTTTTTTCTTCGTCCTTTGCATAGCTGAGAACATCACGGAGAGCCTGATACTGTTCCTCGGTGTAAATGTCTGTCGCAGTCTTTTCGGGATTGGCGGCATAGTCGATTACCTGACCGAGCCTTGATGTGACCGACCACAATTTACTTACTGCCATTTCATATCGCTCTTATCGGGTCTTAAAAAAGTACGCTCCACATCAGCCTGAAACTTGTGCCAACGCTCGGCTTCCTTTTTGAGCTGCGGTGCGTCAACAAATCCGAGGGAATTTGCTTTTACCGCAAGCTGATTGATGTTGTTCCCGATAGCAGATAACTCACGCATAACATCGTAAAATCTTTCGTCGGGCTTTTCTCTCGGCTCGTATCCTTTGAGAAGCAAACGGATAAGACCGCCTTCGGAAAGACACGCCCGCTTTGCTTTTTTCTGCAAATCCTGAGCTTCTGCCTTGTTCATCAGAATGTGCTTTTCAATGTTTCTCTTGCTCATTTTTATCGCTGTCCTTTCTGTTAATATAGTGCCTGTCCCGGTTTATCTGAAACAGGCACATTGTTGTTACTCCGAAAAAGCCGCCGATGATTAACCCGGCGGCAACCAATACTATCTCCCGCATTGCTTTACTCCTTTCTTGCTTGGGGTATTAGGGGCAACCCCTAACGAGTGTACCGTTTTGGACATTCCTGTCCATAAATGGTCTGCTCGCTAAGATTATGCAGACACTCAGGGTTGCCCCATAGATTGACTCTTATCTCTCCATATCCTTTGAGACTGGCTTATACGGCTTTGCTTCAATACCGTCCATAGACTTGTAAAATCTCTCCGGGTATTTGAACTTTTCCTCGTACTTACGAGCCAGTTCTTTCGGCATACTGAGAAACTTTTCCGACTCAATCGGTGCGTATGCAATGAAAAACTTGCCGGCAATAATGTCGAGCATTTCACGGTTGCTGTCGTCTTTCACATAACATTTTTCAATCTTCCAACCGTCCTTGCCGCCGTGTTCATCAGCCATATACGCTTCCAGTCGCACACATTTATCCGAGCCGTCGAGGGAAGAAGCATAGATAGAATATCCGCCCATACCCTCAATGAAAGCCTTGTTGTTACTGCTGACAACATAGGTTCTTTGTTCCTCTGTGTAAGGCTTGTCAAAGCTGTCAGCCGTAAAAACAATATATCCGGTCGTGTGTGTTCTTTCTTTTTCTGCCTGCCGGAAATGAGCTTTCAACTGCGGATAACTCATCTCAACATTTTCAGGCTCGGAATAAACAGCCCTGTTCAGAGGCATACCGTTCATCTTTCCTTCCTCGTTGCAGATGATGGCAACCTCGTCCTCAAAGGGCATATATTCTTCAATATCTCCCTCCACAAGAGACTGCATTGCTTCAAGGGTATCCTCGATTTCAATAAGTTTCGGATACCTGCCCGGCTCAACAAGAATGACGGAAATCTTCTCCGGTGCTTCGACCTTTTCAAAGGTATCCTCGTGAATATTCAAAGCAAGAGAGCTGCCGTTTTCCCAACTCATATGAATCTGTCCGGCGTCGTCAACGAACTTAACTGTTCCTTTTAGCCCATAGGGCATTTGACTTTCGCCAGCCATTTCAGTGAGTACAATCTGCGTACCCTCCGGGTACATTTCTCTGATTTCTTTTAGTTTCATCGTGCAAAACTCCTTTCGGTTTTATCCTTTATCCCTAAAAGTCTCATTGCTTCAAAATGCTGTGCGATAACGCCCCAGTCGTAGAAGCTCTGAGCGGTTCTGTTTTCGTATTCGCCCTCCCACAAGTGGAGGACATTCTGAAATGTTTTGTAGCCGACAAGCCTGCCGTTGCTTAAAGGTAGCTGTGTGTAATCGTTGTTGAAAATACCCTTGATATATTCGGTACGGGTCGCATTGTCCGTATTTCTCTCATAGAAGTCTTTGATTTCTTCCTTTGAAGCGGACAAATGCGGGGTAGTGCCGAGTATTTCTCGGATAGTATCGTCACCACCGAAAAACGGCAGGCTCTTGTCCTCGTGGTTTCTGTCGTAATACTCTAAGCGAATATTACCTGATTCTTCACGATTTCCTGTGCCGAGTTCCTGATGTTGTTCATCAATCGAACCCATTTCATCATATCTTCCGCTTTCATCTGCTCCGTCAGCCCGGCTTTCTGTGCCATCTGCTTCACGAGAGTTTCCTCCAGTTCGCTCGCTCTCTGCTGAACCTCCGCCAAGTGACTGTTCAGAATCCCTTTCGTCAGAAGATTGTAGTACAGGATTTTGTGATGTTCCTTCAGATAAGTTCTCCTCATCTGCGACCATCTGCCGAGAGTCACTTCCGTCTGCTCCGGCAGCTTCAGGTTCGGAAGATTGTAATCTCCCACCATCGTGTATGTGATTTCGCTCATCGCTTTGACTCCTTTCGTCTTTGATGTCTTTATTGTATTCGGATTGCCCCTGTTCATCAATTATGCGATTTTCCTTGCTGAGCGTGCTGATTGTTCTGCTGACAGGGAGCAACGCCATTTCAGCAATGTCGCTTGTAGCAATGCCCACCGCATTGAGAACTTCCTGTGAATTGAAGCTTGAAATACCGGCAAAGTCATCGGGAGAATAGACCTTGTCTGCGTTCAGTCCCAATCGAGCCATAACCATATATGACACGCTGTTTCTGACAAGCTCCAAATACAAGGTGTTTGCTTCGTCGGCAGACAAATACTCAATATCGCTTCCTGCACCCAAGCTCATAAAGTCGGAGATATAGTCTGCGATGTTGTCCTCGACGGCATTGGCAATGCTCTCTTTAACGACATTTTCAATACTCGTTGTATCGTTTACTGCACCGAAAGTGTTTTCAAGCGTTTCAATAACCTCTGCTTCATATTCGGGTCTCATCTCCCAAATCGGAACAGGGCGGGAATATCGGCTCTCGTGGGTGTCCGATATATCAAAGTAATGAATCAGCCTTTGACGGCTTCTGTCTGCGTCCTCAAATACGGCAATACCTTTTGCTCCTCGGTTTACCCAGCGACCGAAAGTGCCGTTCCATCGTTCGATTTCAAGCACGGCTGTTGCGTCTGGTCTTTGGGCATAAATAAGAAGCTGTTCATCAAATCGGAGCCTGAAATTTCTGCCTGCTGTTTTCAGAAACGATTGCCAGTTTACCGGATTGTCTGTAACCGCAAAACAGGTTCTTTCATACAGCTCTGAAATCAGGTCAAATTTCCTTGCCACCTCGTCTGCACCTCCTTATCGTGATTTTTCTTTGTCCTTTGCAGGCTTCGTGTTTTCTTTTGCGGCTGGTTCTACGGTATGACCGTTTCTCTCGCAAAGCTCGGCAAATTCGCAGATGTGGTAGAGATTTGTACCGACCTCCAAATGGTAGTCATCAATATATCTGCAAGTCCTCTCCATTGTTTTTCCGTCGCCGAGCTTAATTGAAATTTTCTCTCCGTCCGCAATGCGAAACTGCTCCTGATAGTGCGGGTCGATAAATCGGATACCACGCTCGGCATTTTTCAAGTGGCTGTTCAGCCACTCTTTCTGATAGCAATAGCAGTACAGATTGTACTCTCCACGGTTGGGGTTAAACCTCATAAGATAACTGTACTTTTCCGTATCAAGACGAATGCCGTAGTGGTTGCGGTCATCATTAAAGGAACTGTCGGGAGTGGAATAACAGTAAGAGGACATATCATTTCTGCAGGACAAAACATCGCCGTCACGCAATCCGTTTATCACATCATCAAATTCAGCCTTAAATTCATCGGTTTTCAAGTCTTTTCTGAAATCGTTCCAAGTCGTCCAAAACTCGTTCCCGTTAGAACCGAAGTCGGCTCTCAAATATCCGATAAGACCGGTCTGCATAGAGAGCTGCTGACTTTGGCTGAAGGTGTATTTACGCTCTGCTTCGGTCAATACTCTGTAATCCATTTTCATCACCTCGCTTGTTCGTTTGTTTGTCTTTGCTTTGGAATAGGAAAACCATAAACTCCGGCAATGTCATCGCCGAGCCTTTTGGTAACTCGTGTGATGTCGGCTCTTGTGGCTTTTCCGTTGTAGATTTTATCTTGCAGATTTTCAATCTGCGTATCGGTAACACCGTCTTTGAATACACGGTATAGATAATGGTTTGTTCCGTCGTGATGAACGGCATCGGCTCGAAGGTCGCCGTACTTATCCACATACCATTCGGTGTAATCGGTATCGGAATAAAGGCAATCCTTGATGTTGCCGGAATCAATCATCTTGTAGCCCGACACTCTGCCGTTCCATCTGCCGAGGTCGCCGATTACGATAATCGGCTGTGAAAGCTGAATGTTAAGATTTACTCGTTCATCATATAGGTTTTCGGCATTTGATTTTACCATAATGTCGTAAAGCTCATCATCGGAATATCCGGGATACAGTTCCTCCAAAGACTCTCGCCAATCATCAAGGTCAAGGCTAATGTCGCTCCAAATGATATGACGGTCATTCTGTTCCTGCCTGCTCATCAGTGCCACCTCCCAAATAAGAGAACAGCTTATTGGCTTTGGTCTGCTTCTGAAGCTCGATAATCAGGCTCATATCCGGAATAGTGATACCCGGAATTTTCAAAATGCTCTCCATATCGAGCTGCTGCAATTTCTTTTCTGTATTGCAGCCTGCGTCAAACAGTTTCGTCAGAAGCTTTGTTTTCTGCTGAAAAGTGAATTTTTCCTTCATTGCTTTGTCCTCCTTATCGTTCTTTGTCTTTGTTTCGCTTCTTGTGTAAAAGCTCTTGTGCCTTTTCCTTTGCCCACTCAGGCAGACGCTCAGGCTTTACTTCGCCCATAACATCCATTCTTTCATATCGGGTTGATTTGCCGGTGTGAAGATTGGTACAGAACACGGCGCTTCCACGGCTGTTTGCCGACGCACCGAAACCTCCCGTAACATAGTAGAGCTGTCTGTCGGCTCTCTGAAATTCGGGCTTTAATACCTTGGGGTCAATAGCTATGATTTTGCCGTTGATGTCTTTGGAATAGTGGTCGGGGATACAATCGGCTTCCGTTATGAGCGTGATTGGAATATCCAGTTTTTCGACCTGTTCCTTGAAAAGCTCCGCTTCATTTGCCACACGGCTTCCGAAAAGGTGTACGATTTCAATATAGTCATCGCTTACCATACATTCCGAACACAGTTCAAACAGGTCATTTCGCTCTGCAAAGCCGCACATAAATTTATCGCCGTTTGTGCTTTGCTCATTGGAAGCCAAGAAAACTTCCTTTTCGCCCACATTGACCGAGCAAAGAACAGTGTATTCACCGATTCTTCTTTTTCCCTCGTTCATATCCACACCTCAGCTTACTTCAATCACAATTCTGATGTTTCCGCAGTCGCAGCCACTGCACTGCCTTGACAGTTCGGGAAATAGGGATTGCACTCTCTGTCTTGCTCTGCGGATAGTCTCAAAGCACGGCAAGCCGTACCCTTTATAGTTGTTGACTATATCCTCAAGCGGTAAATCTCCGACTCTCATATAGCTGTATCGGTTGTAATAGCAAAGGATAAGCTGCATATCGTCATACCTCGTTTCGGGGCATTCTCTGAGTATTGCAAGCACCTTGCTGTCAACCGTCTTTTGCTTATTCATAATGCACCTCCGTAAAAGAACAGTGGGCGAAGTTTTCACTCCGCCCACTTTCGTGTTCCTTATTTCTTTCTGTTCTTAATCTGCAAGAAGATAAAGCCGCCGATAATAAAGGCGACTAATACAACTGCTACGATTGTCTTAGCGTCCATTACTCATTGTCCTCCTTCTTCTTTTTTCTGTACGCAACAATGGCTGTGCCTGCAATACCGAGGGCAGAAAGTCCCGCAAGTGCAGTCCACAAGCCAACATTGCTGTTATCTCCGGTCTTTGGTGTGTCTCTCAGTTCATTGTGCATCTCAACAACGGTAGTAGAGCCGACCTTTACGGTTGCAATCTTATCCGCAGGAAGCACATAGGAAGCAGAAACACTATCCTGAACCTCGGAAATGGTGTAATCGCCGATACGAAGTCCCTCGATAATGATTTCGCCGTTCTTATCGGTCGTGAAGCTTCGGTCGTAACCGTTTACTCCCGTAACTCTGAAAGTGAAGCCTTCAACCTTACCGTCAGAGGAAGTCTTAACGATTTTCAGGTTTCCTTTCATTGCCGTGTTAATAAATCCGACACCCGCTTTGTTTTCAACCTCATAGGTCATTTCATCTTCCTCAATGAATACGGAGTACACGCCCTTATCAAGCTCAAAGCCATCCGGTGCTTTGGTTTCTCTTACAAGGTATTTTCCGTAGAGAAGCTCCTTCATCTCGTAAATACCGGTAGAGGTTTCGGAGAGCGTTCCGATAAGCTCGTCGCCGTCGTCCAATTTGCCGTCTCCGTTTACATCTTTGTAAACCTCAAAGGTTGCACCCGTCAGTTTGTTGTCCGGGTAATCTTCATCGACCTTTGTGAGTCTGATGTTGCCGTGAACATACTCGTTAACAATTTCAACCTCGATAACCTGACCGTCCTCGGACACGATAACCTCATAGGAAGTATCGTCAAGCACGAAACCGGCAGGCTGTTCGATTTCTCTTACAATCCAGTTTCCATACGGTACTTTGTCAAAAGAAAAGCTACCGTCATTTTCAGAGGTAGCAGTCATCAAAGCATTTTCTTTTGTAAATTCGGTTTCATCAGCCTTAAACAGACCGATAACCGCACCGCCGAGTTCTTCGCCGTTCTCGGTAATCTTCTTACCGGAAACAGAACCGTAAATGAGCTTGTTTTCAATCGGCTTGCCGTCATTGACTGCAAGCTCAACTGTTTCGGTATCCTGTCCCGCATAGCTGAAAGCAAACGGATACTTGCTGTCGGAAAGGATATAATGCTCATCGGTTGCAAGTTCCTTTACATAGTAGCTTCCAAAAGGTAGGTCGGTTTTCAGCGTTGCCTTACCGTTTTCAGACAGGGAGATAATCTCAATCAGACCGTCTGCCGGAATAGAAGTACCGCTTGCAGATACAAGTTCCTCTGCGGCGAAAAGTCCGAAGCTGATATTCTTCATTTCATCGCCGTTACCGATGTTGAAGATGTCGTTCTTTTCAATAGTCTTTTCAAGACTTACCGTTACTTTCTGCCTGTCATTTACAAAGCTTGTGGCGGTTTCGGTTACAGACACTTCCTGACCTGCGTAGGTTAGCTCGACCTCGTGTGCTTCCTTGTTGATAACCATACCCTCCGGTGCGGTAATTTCAACTACCGTATATCTGCCGAGGTAAAGCTCCTTACTCTTGGCAAGTCCGTTTTCATCTGTGGTAACAGTATCTACGACCTCGCCCTTTGCATAACGGAGTGTACCGTCGGGAGTGATAATATCTTCTGCTGCGGTAATCTCATAAACCGCACCTGCAAGACCTTTCAATTCATAGACAGGCTGATAAATCACATCGGCGTTTTCCTCTCCGGAGATATTTACCCCTGAGAACACCTCGCCGGTCTTTTCAATGCTGACAGTACCTTTCTGTGCCATATTAGGCTTATCGACCTTAATCACGGTAATACCACCCTCATCGGAAGAATTTTCCTCAGCCACATCAAAGTACACCGGTGTGCTGTCAAGCACATATCCGTAAGGAGCCTGAACTTCTACAAGAGAATATCCCTTGCCGTATTCCAGTTTTTCCGGTGTCACAAGCTGTCCGTTTGCGTCGGTGTAGAAAGTATCAATCGTTGTCGGAGTAGGATAAGTGAAGGTCATTGTTACCTGATTGCCGTCAGGGTCAAAGATTTTGAACCCAGCACCGGCATACGGAATGTTTTTACCGCTTTCTGCGTCCACCTTAACCACCTTGATATAGCTTTCAAAGTTTGCGTTGTTGATGAGATAGCGGTAGGTCTGTCCGTTCTGAGAAATGAACACATCGAAGTCGTCCATTAACTCACGCCCCTCCCAACCGGAGGTCTGATGAACGGTATATACGCCGTAAGGCATATCCTTTGTCTGACCGAAGCCGTTTTCATCACAAACAATCACATCTCTTTCATCTTCTTCTGCGTCAAAACTGCCGGAAGATTTGAGATAGATTTCAAAGGTTGCACCGTTTTCCGGTGTTTCAATCTTTGTTTCGCCGTCATCGGTGTGCTTGATAATGGCGATATTGCCTTTCATAACCTGTTCGGTTACATCATTTGCGGTCTGATTGTGTTCCACAGTATATAGCTGCGGTTCAGCACCGACCTTATGGATTGTACCGTCGAGCAGATAACCCTCGGACGGCGTGATTTCACGGATTGTCCAGTCATTATCACAGACATATTCCTTTGTGGTAAACTGCCCGTTCTTATCCGTAACATACTTATCCACAAGGGTTTCGCCTTTATAGATACCGTAAACTGCTCCGGCAAGGGTAGCGTCGCCCTGCGGTGTGCCTTCCTCTCGGTCGCTCTTTGTTACGGTTACGCTGAACTTTTTGAGAATGTTCGTGAAGTTTCTTGTGGTTACTTCTTTCCAGTTAATCGGTGCGGTCTGATTTGCAGGCACAACATAACGGATTGCGGTATCCACTTCCTCAATGGTGTATGGGGTAGTGCCGCTGATAAGCACATCATCAAAAGAAGCAACACCGTTCTTATCTGTCACGGCATACTCATCGACAGCAATACCGGAAAGCGAAGTTCCGTAAAGGTGGAAAGTTACACCCTCGACCAGATTATCCTCCGAAGATTTGATAACCTGAAGATTACCTCTTTTAAGAACATTATTGAAGTTGACCTTTGACACCTGACCGGCAACAACAGTTACTCTGTGAACCTCCTGCGGAACATATTTGTCGATAGATTGTTCTGTTACCGTGTAAACACCGGGCATAAGGTTATCAAGCTGGAATTTACCGCCGTTTGCGGTAGTTACAGTCTGATTGACTCCGTTACCGCTGATGGTAAACTGAATGCCGTCAACCTTTCCGTCCTCACTTGTCTTTACAATCTGACAAGAGCCGTAGCTTACCTTCATTTTGACAAAGCCGCTGACAGGGTCGCTGACCTCCTGAGCATAAGTAACCACGTCCTGAATACCGTTGCCGTTCTGATGGATACCGTCAGACCATACGACAACACCTCTGCGGACACCGTTCTTTTTTGCGGCTGTGATGGTAAATTCCTTGCTCGGAGCGGTGTCCATTGATACAGTCAATTTGTTTCCGCTGACAGAGAACGAAACGCCGTCAATGTTTGCCGAGAAATTGTAATTGCCAAGCACTCCGTTTGAGTCGGTAAGGGTAGCAACATACTTGCTTCCGTTCCATTCAAGCTCATTCACTTTTGCAGAACCGCTTGACCTTGTGCAGAAGCTCGGAACTTTCGTATGGTTCTGAACGCTTGTTACCATACTGTTGTAGTACGACAAGATTTTACTGCGGAGTGGGTGTGCAGAGCTTACACATTCAAGCACGGCATTGTACCCGCCGGTAGAAACGTGATTAAAGCCTGCGTCTCTTTCGCCGACAATCGTTTCCCAAATCAAAATCTGAGTGGCATAAGCGTGTGCGATACAGTTGGCGTCGCTTTCATTCTGCGACTTCCAGCTTGTCGAAATACCTCCACGATAGCCGTACTGCAAGATACGACCGATAAGCAGTCGAATATCATCGCCGGAAATCGTTCCGTTCGGGCTGATGTTGTTGAAGAAGTTCTCGTCCTTTTCGGTGAGAGTATCTCCAGTCCGCTGACCTGTACCCGGTTCAATACAGTAGGCAATATTGCCCGAATACGAACCCATTGCACGAAGTCCTGTATATTTTGTGGACAAGCCTTTCCAACCGTTCATATAGTTGAGATTGCCGTGTCCCCATTCGCCGTTGTTATTGGTATCTCCGCTTCGGGGATAATCGACGAGGTACACATCAGCTTTTTCTCCTACGGCTGCAAAGGCTGTCGTTGCCCCAATGCCCATAAAAGCAGTAAGGCTCATAACCGCCGCCAACACAAGCGAGACGGCTTTCTTGAATTTTGTTTTAACCATTGCGTTTTCCTCCTTGAAATGCAAAAACGCACCGATTTTACTCAGTGCGTCCGCTTAAAATTTATTTTGTTTTAGCAGTAGCCGATATAGATGTTGTACTCCGTATCGGATAGCTTTTCTGTCCATATCCACACAGCGGTAAAACCTTCGCTGTTTTTGTATCGGTTCAATCTGCTTTCAATATCAGACTTGATACCGCTTCGGTTAGGATTTGCGGATATGGGATTGTCCCAACATTCTGTCGCCGTGCTGTCAAGAGAAAGCCCTATGCTCAACGCATACTCTTTTGCGTAACTTACATAAGGGCTGACATCAAATGTCTGCTTGGGCGGCTCTGTCGGTTTCGGTTCTGCCGGCTTCTCTGTCGGCTTTTCAACCGGCTTTGGTTCGGCAGTTGTCTGTTCTTTTGGCTGTTCCGGTTGTTTTTCGGGTTCAGCCTGCGTGGTTGTCTGCTTCGGTGGCTCTGCATTTGGCTTTTCAGTTACAGGAGTTTCAGCCGTTTTATCTTCCGCCGGTTTTGTCTGAACAGTTGCAACTGTCTGACTCTCAGCGGTTGATTGGCTTTCTTCAGCCGTAATCGGTGCTGTTTCCTCCATTGCTGGGTTTTCCGGTTCTTCAGCCGTTTCTTCCTGAGATTGCGTTTCGGTATTACCAGCCGGAAAAGAAGTCTCTGTTTTCGTAATCTCCTGTGCAGCTTCTTTTGCTGTGTTACCGGTACAACCTACGAGGAAAATCATCAGGCAGGCAAGTACACAAGGTATCAGCCTGTTTTTCATATCCATCGCTCCTTTCTGCCTTAATCGTAATCAAAACCGTTCAAAACATCAAAGGTGCGATTGGCTGAACTTTTTATCGTAGCAGACATTTTGCTTTTGCTCCAAATTTGCGAACCCTTTAATAGACAGCTATATGTTATTTGAGATAGATATACTCAAGGGAGATAGAGTATATTTTTTTCAGCAGGTTAATAGCCGGTATATATAGGGGTTAGAGTGTGAGAAAGGGGGAAGGCTATCGGCTGTCACGGTCGGCTCTGCTTCGCAGAAACTTGTTGTAATGCTCCAATGCCTTGCACACAAAATCCTCCGTTTGGCTTATGGGAATGTTCTTCGGGATAAGCTGTCGAACCCTGTCGCCCCTTAAAACAATTTTCTCCCTTTGGTTTGGTTTTTCCTCCGACATAATCGCTTGGATTGCTTCGGTTGTGAGCTTGCCCTCCTCAAAGAACTTTCGCATACGGATTGTTTGGTCGTGGGACGGGGTTGCGTCGTTCAGGTCGATTTCATCAACCACATCACGCTGACTGTCCTCATCGAGAAAAGACAATTCAACCGCCGGTCGCATTTTAATTCGTCCCTCGTCAACATATTCCAAAAGTTCAGGAACAAGGTTGGTAAGGCGAATATACCTGTGAATCTGATTTCTGCTGTCGCCACATTCTTCGCTCATTAAGTCAAGACTTTGCTTTCCTCGTAAATCAATCCCCACTGGGGATGAATTATCTTTGCTTGGTCTGCCTGCCTGTCTTTTCATTGCTTCGCTTCTCATTTTATATGCGAATGCTTTTTCAGAGGGAAGTATCTGCGACCTTTGATAGTTGCTCTCAACCATTAAAATCGTGGCTTCGTCTCGGTTCAGCTCAACAACTTCACAACGGAGCGTATCAAACCCGGCAAGCTCACAGGCTCGCTTTCGTCTGTGTCCTGAAATGAGTTCGTATCTGCCGTCCTCTTTCTGCCTTACCGTCGCCGGAGTAATAACCCCTCGTTCCTTAATACTCTCAATGAGCTGTGCCATATCCTCGTCATCACGCACCTTAAAAGGGTGGTCGGGGAAATCGTCAATCTCAGTCAAGGGAATATCTCGGATTTTGGAAAGCTTTTCTTCATCTCTCTGTTCCTGCGTTGAGAATAAGTCATCGAGCTTCGTGAGAGTGAAGTCGCTCTTTCTTCCTGCCATCGGCTAACACCTCCTTTGTAAATTCGGTGTACGCTTTTGACACCGTACTGCCCGGTTCGTAGGCAAAAATGCTCTTGCCTTTGGAAGAAGTCTCTGCGGCTTTTACGGCAATCGGGATATATGTTCGATACATCTTGATTTGACTACCGAAGTTTTCTTTCAGAGCTTCTACAGTGCTTTTGGCGAGGTTGGTACGGCTATCCACCAAAGTGAGAAGCATACCGTCAATCTTTAAGCCCGGATTGATACGCTTCTTAACTCTTGAAATGGTCTGAACAAGCTGCGTCATTCCTTTTGCCGGTAAATACTGAGCCTGAACAGGAATAATAACGCTGTCTGCCGCAGATAGAGCATTGATTGTTACCATTCCGAGGGAAGGCATACAATCAATAAGTACATAATCGTATTTGTCCTTCACTTCGCTGAGATAGTTTCTCAAGGCTGTTTCTCTGCTCATTGCGTTGACAAGGTTAAATTCCATTGCAGAAAGCTCAAGGTTTGCCGGAACAAGGTCAACACCTTCGTCGTGGTGTAGAATACCGACCGTAGGGTCATTCATCGTTTCGTTTATGACATCTGTGAGTTTCGTTGCAAGCGTTATACCCAAGTTATCCGTATCCTTCCAACCGAGACAAGTGGTTAAGTCGCCCTGCGGGTCTGCGTCTATGAGCAACACTTTCTTTCCCTGCATTGCAAGACCGACACCAAGATTTACCGTAGTGGTCGTCTTTCCAACTCCGCCTTTTTGATTGCATATAGCAATCGTTTTGCAGTTCGACACTTTGTGCGTCCTCCTTTCGTAAAATTCATAGCCATCGCAGTATGGCTATGTACTTGACCAGCTCATTTCCTAACCGGTCGGGCAATATTTGTTCTCAACACCCCTTGCCGAGCAAAAAGCTCACGGGAAGTCACTAAGGAACAGACTGCTAATCTGTATCATAGGAATTTCACCTCTGCCGGGTACTCCGCCAGCTCCGTAGAGAAGTATCATTATCCTTCTGACTGTCATCGCCGTAACAGGGGCAACCTATTACTTATACCGGGAGTTCTCGCTGTTCTGCAATGCAGAAGTCACGGCGTACCCGATAAGGTGGCTAAAATCATCAGAATTAAAGTCTTAGTGAATGGTTTATTCAGTTGTCAAAATACAAGTGAAAGGGCTGACCTTTTCGTGGCTCGGAATTAACCCCTTCACTCATTTGGACAAAGGGGGTCAAAATGCACACCCAAAATCACCCCTTTTTCAAAAATTTCTTGAAAAAATTTTTTTAGAAACAAAAAAGCCGCCTATTTCCCTCGTAATTGAGGTCAATAGACGGCGGGTAGAAATATTCATAATTTTGGTGTATAATAAGAGTTAATCAAAAGAAAAATTGGAATTTGTAGGTGCGATTGATGAAAATTATTGAAGTTAAAGAAAATAAAAAACAATATCTTGATTTGCTCCTATTAGCAGATGAGCAGGAAGATATGGTTGACCGTTATCTTGATAACGGCAAGATGTATGTACTTGATGATAATGGGGTCAAGTGTGAGTGTGTCATAACCGATAAAGAAAATGACATACTTGAAATCAAGAACATTGCGACAGTTCCAGAATATCAAGGGAAAGGTTATGCAAGAGCCTTAATTGAGTTTATTGTTAATAATTACAGAGAGCAATATGCCATTCTGCAAGTGGGAACAGGCGATAGCCCACTGACAATACCATTTTATGAAAAGTGTGGTTTTGTCCGTTCGCATATCATATCAAATTTCTTTATAGATAATTATGACCACCCAATCTATGAGAGTGGAATACAGTTGGTAGATATGGTGTATTTGCAAAGACCGTTATAATTTATATTCAAGTTTATGGAGAGTCACTGTTATGATTAGAGAATTTCAAAGAGATGATATAAATAAAGTTGCAGATATATGGTTGGATACAAATATAAAGGCACATAATTTTATCCCCGCCGAATACTGGAAAAGCAATTTCAAATCAGTAAAAGAAGCGTTGTTAATAGCAGAGGTTTATGTGTATGAGTATGATAGAGAAATACAGGGTTTTATAGGGTTAAATGATGAATATGTTGAGGGCATTTTTGTTTCTGGTGAAAAGCAATCTCAGGGTATAGGTAAAATTCTGCTGAATTATGCAAAGGATAAAAGGAATAAGTTGCACTTGAACGTATACCAAAAGAACGCACGGGCAATATCTTTTTATAAGAGAGAAGGATTTGAGATTCAGCATAGTGGCTTAGATGAGGCTACCGGAGAAAAAGATTATGTAATGACATGGCAACACAAATAGAAATTTCAGTTTGTCGAACTCACTTTAAATAATCAAAGACCGCTTACATCGTGTAGGCGGTCTCTTTTCGTGTTCAGATATATTTGATTTTGAGCTTTCTTTTCTTGGTTGAAAGCACCTTGCAGAGAACATCGTCAACTCCGTCGGTGTATCTGCCTTGTGAAATCAGACTGTTCTTTAAGCGGATAAGTGTTTGTATTACTCTGCTATATTCGTCATCATTAAGATAGATATGGAACTTTTCTTCTCTCACAGTCGCTTCCTCCATTCATTGAATTTTGCTCTGATTACCGAAACATCTGCTTCGACATCAGAATAAATAAAGATATGTACGCTTTTGAAAACTGCTTTTACTCTGTCGGCATACTCCGCTTCCGTTTCGGTTGTCTTAAAAGGGAGTTTTACGAGTTTTATATTTCGTTGCTTGCATAAGTGGCTTTTGAGAACCTCCATATGTTCTGAGCCGTTCGTAAATTCTATCGCCAGCTTTTCTGACGGAATGTATGTTTCAAGAGGTATTCCCAATAGTTTATCCGAACCGAGCTGTACCTTTAGTCCTTTTTGATTGGCGTAATAGGCGACAGCCAAGCCGGGGAACACGGAGCGATATTCGTTTTCGCACACAGTGCATTTTTCTCCGATAATTGTTCTGTCGCTGATTTTTGCTTTCCAAGAGTGTCCAAGTGAACATTTCCACCACACACTTTTCATTGACTTTCTTGACACTTGTGTCGGGAGCAGAGAGTTTTTTTCGTAATCCCATTCAGCAAGCAGTTTCCTGTCCGTTGTGGCTAAATCATTGTATCCTGCAAGAACCGCCCTGTCCGCACAAACCGGGCATACTGTTCCTTTTACACGAGCATTGATAACGGACTTCCACTCATTGCCACAGGTCTTACACTTCCACCAAACATTGTGTCTTGATTTTGCGTTTACCTCATCAGGCATTAGGGGATAATTTCTTTCTGACCACTCAGCCGCAAGGTCAGGGTGCGTAGTCGCCAAGTCATTAAATCCTTTGAGCAATGTATATCCGCTACAATACGGACATCTGCTCCCACCGGAACGGGTTGAAATAAGAGTGTACCACTCGTTTCCGCAATCTTTGCATTTCCACCAAGCCTTACTGTTTGCAAAGGCTGTTACCATTGTAGGCAGCAACGGAAGATTTCTGTCAGACCATTCAGCAGCAATATCGGGATACTGTGAAGCAAGGTCATTGAATCCGGCAAGGACTTTATTATGTGAGCAGTATGGACAGCCTGTGCCGTTTACCGTTCTGCTTTTAACGCTTGCTTCCCATTCGTGTCCGTGTTTACATTTCCAAATAATCTTCTTATGAGAAGCGACAGATACCTCGGTAGGCTTTAATTTGTTCTTTTTAGACCACTCCTGAGCCAACAGGGGCTTCAATGTGGCTAAATCATTGATACCCTCTATTACTCTCGCTCCTGAGCATATCGGGCATTTCTCGCCCTTTGAACGAGCTTTGACACTCGTTTCCCACTCGTGTCCGCAAGCACCTTTCCACCACACTCTTTTATTTGAACCGAAGGTTATCTTATCCGGCGTTAGCGGTAAGTTCTTCTCTGACCATTCAGGAATAAGCTCCGGATGAACGCTTGCTAAACTGCCCGTCATAGTACAACCACCCCTTCCTTTGTGATTATCCCAATTATATTGAGAAAATCGGGATTGGTGTAGTTTGCGAATAATAAGAAAGACCTTGGGAGAAAATATCTCTCAAGGTCAATAAGTGATTCCTCAGTTAGAATTTTATCTTTCCTGTCGGGCAATAAGAGTGGTTACACTATAATAAATCATCACTAAACCCGCACTTAAAATTGCCCCGCCAATAATATCAGTAATCCAATGAACACCGGATATCAACCTGCCAATTACCATAAAAGCAGTAAATGCAATTAAAGCAAAGGCAAATGCTCTTTTCATTTTTGTATTTCTAATTCTACTGTTTAGCTGCATAACAGCTGTCGGCATAACACACATAACAAGCAAGGTTGTCGATGATGGATACGAAGCTTCAAGAAAACCGTTAATCAATACCGGGCGGTAATTGACAACATAAAATTCAAAAAACAAATATGCCGCCATTACAACAATATAGAATGCTCCCAACACCAAAATACTGGAATCGACCTTGAATAAGCTTTTTCTTTTAATAAGCTGTATAAGTCCAAGCAACGCAAATCCCAAAATAAAGCAAAGCGGTATCAGTCCTAACCAGTCCGTAACGGTATATATTGCCATATGCACACCTGTCAGGCTGTGGATAAAGCCGTTCAAGGTTGCAAATCCAACAGAAGAGTTTTGTGGCCCGATGGGCTGAACATCAATAAGGCTTATTGCCACTGTCCACAAAATAAATAACACTACCATTGCTATTCCTGAAAGCAATACTTTTTGACTTTTTTCTTTTTTCATTTTTATCAATCCTTTGCCATAATTATTTGGCTTTCGCCTGTTTACAATATAGGCGGAATGAATAAAAATGAAAAGAATTTCACCGTCACATTGGCGACACGCTTCGTATCATCGCCATTTTATCAGCATCAGAGACTTTATCGCCAAGAAAACAAAAGTGAAAAAGGCTGCATAAGGTTGAAGTGTTATCATAAATTCTATTGTAGCAACTGTGCTTAACACAATGGATATTTGATGTTTGTGTTTCAACCAAAACACTGCTTCATAATTTTGTAGAGCGAGAAGCAAAACACCTGTAAGTACAATTCCAAATACAATAATTAAATACGGTATTTTGATATACTGCGGGGTACCTGTCAGCGAAAGTAAAGATACCTCTTTTATAATCTCATCACCCTTTTGTCCAAAGAAAGGCAGAAACAGAAACATAATCAAACTGCAATCGAGTAAACCAAACACTAAGTCTCTTGTATGTTTTTCCTTTTGCTTATTATCCTCGTCAGCAATTTTAAGTATTTCTTCACCGGACAATAACTCATCTATTGACACTGAAAAAAACTTTGAAATTGCTTTTAATGACTCGATATTGGGAACTCCTCTGCCGGATTCCCACTTAGAAATTGCAGTGCGAGACACAAATAACGCTTCCGCAAGTTCTTCCTGCGTGAGTCCTTTTTCTTTCCTCAACTCTTGTAATTTTTCACTTAATTCCATAATAAACATTCCTTTTGCACTCAGATACGAATGTATCCTTTATTAGAAATGGGCAATCCCACTATGGGACTGCCCATTCATTCCGTAAATTATGCGATTTTTTAGTCTCTGCACCGTTTTTAGCACCGATTGGTGTAAATTTGGTGTAAAGAGGTAAATTTATTCGGTTTGGAAAGTCCCGAAACCCGCATAAACACTGGGTTTTTCTTATTTGTCGTTCGGTAAGGACTTCATTGTCGGGAAGAGCAAAACGTCTCTTATGGACTGGCTGTTGGTCAGTAGCATTACGAGACGGTCTATGCCCACGCCTATACCGCCTGTGGGAGGCATACCGTATTCGAGCGCGGTGAGGAAATCCTCATCCGTATGGTTGGCTTCCTCATCACCTGCCGCAAGCAGAGCCTCCTGCGCTTCAAAACGTCCGCGCTGGTCGATGGGGTCGTTAAGCTCGGAGTAAGCGTTCGCCATCTCACGGTTGGTTATATAAAGCTCAAAGCGCTCGGTATAATCGGGATTGCCGGGCTTTCTTTTCGTAAGGGGGGATATTTCTACGGGATGGTCGATTATGAAGGTGGGCTGGTCAAGATGCTCCTCAACATACTCCTCAAAGAAAAGATTGAGTATATCGCCCTTCTTATGCCTTTGCTCGACCTCTATTCCGCGTTCCTTGGCAAGAGCCTTCGCCTGTTCAAAGGTAAGCTCCTCAAAATCCACACCGGCGTATTTCTTTACAGCGTCGAGCATGGAAAGACGCTCAAAGGGCTTGGACAAATCAATTTCGACATCGCCGTAAACTATCTGTGTAGTGCCGAGAACCTTCTGCGCAACGGTTCTGATAAGGTTTTCAACAAGGTCCATCATGCCGTGATAATCGGTGTAAGCCTGATAGAGCTCCATGAGAGTGAATTCGGGATTGTGGCGCACATCTATGCCCTCATTGCGGAAAACTCTGCCGATTTCATAAACTCGCTCCATACCGCCGACTATAAGGCGCTTGAGATAAAGCTCAAGCGAAATGCGCAGATTCAAATCCTCATCAAGCGTGTTGTGATGCGTTCTGAACGGACGCGCCGCCGCACCGCCGGCATTCTGGACAAGAATGGGCGTTTCAACCTCCACAAAATCGAGCGAATCAAGATAATTGCGGATTTCGCGGATTATCTGCGAACGCTTGAAGAAGGTGTCCTTGACCTCGGGGGTCATGATAAGGTCAAGATACCTCTGGCGGTAACGCGTATCGGTATCTTTAAGACCGTGATATTTTTCGGGAAGCGGAAGCAGGGATTTTGAGAGCAGACGAAGCTGCTTGGCGTGAACGGAAATTTCTCCCCTGCGGGTACGGAATACGAAGCCCTTGATTTCGACTATATCTCCGATATCCCATTTTTTGAACTCGGCATAGGCTTCCTCGCCTACATCGTCAAGGCGGACATACACCTGCATTCTGCCTGAACGGTCATAAATGTCGATGAAGTTTGCCTTGCCCATGTCGCGCCATGTTTTTATTCTGCCGCAGAAGGACACATCCTTGCCCTCAAGCTCGTCAAAGCGCTCTGTTATCTGCGCTGCGGTTATTTCCTGGTCGGCAAGAGTTATTTCAAACGGGTCCTTTCCTGCCGCCTGAAGCGCCTGAAGCTTTTCAAGCCTTATGCGCCTTAATTCGTTTGTGTTCTGCTGTTCAGCCTCGGGAGCTTCCTCCTGCGGGGTGACAACTGTATTTTCGTCTGCCATTTGCTGCTCCTTATTTGGATATCTCCAATATCTTATATGAAATGTTTCCTATAGGTGCCTCGACGGTGATTTTCTCACCCTTCTTGTGGCCGAGAAGCGCCTTGCCGAGCGGCGATTCGTCTGATATTTTATCCTCGTCGGGATTCGCCTGGGCAAAGCCGACTATCTGGAACTCAATGGTATCCTTCATCTCGATGTCCTTGAGCTTGACGATGGAGCCGATATGGACAATATCGGTGCTTATGGCATCTTCGTCGAGTACCTTCGCATTCTGAAGCATCGTTTCAATCTCGTTGATACGCGCCTCAAGCTTGCCCTGCTCGGACTTAGCCTCATCATATTCGCTGTTTTCGGAAAGGTCGCCGAAGGAAAGCGCGATTTTGATTTTTTCGGCTGTCTCCTTGCGTCCGACTGATTTGAGATGTTCAAGCTCCTCCTGGAGCTCGTGAAGTCCCGCAGAGGTCAATAAAATATCTTGCGGCATATAGAAAACTTCCTCTCTTCTAAAAAAATACTGACATTACCTGTCAATAAAAGGTATTATATTAAATATTACCAACATTGTCAAGGATTTTATTGATGTAAAGCGTTGCTGAATCCAACGCAAGCACCTTGCCGTTTACGCTTACATCACTGAAAATAAGGTTTGCGAGTCCCGGTGCCGCGCAGCACTCGTAGAGCGCTTCGGCAAAGAGCTTGGGATTTATTCCGTCGGGACACAGCGACGCATATTCATCCGGAACCGTGAAATCCGCGCCCTTTATTACAAATCGTGCATTTTCGCCGTTGAGCAAAAGCGTGTTTGACTGCTCTCTGGAGCCGTTGTTGCACACGGAAATGATGCATGTACCCTTTATCTGTGCACAATCCCTGCCGGCAATCACAAGCGCTGCGCCGTACTCCTCAAGAGCCTTACGGGCGCATCGCTCATAATATCCGCTGCCGGTGAGCACGCGAACCTCCCTTGTAAGAGGGCACAGGGTATGTGCATAGGGCGCGAGCACTCCGTCGCCGTCGACAACGCACACACTGCATGAGAGCGGCTCGCAGCACCGGCGTATTATTTCCTTCGCGGTATTGAACAGCATAATTTTCGGCAGCTGCTGCGGAACAAACCGGCGAAACGGTGTATCCGCCACAGGTGATATACCGTCCGCAAACAGAGTATACGTGCTTTTGCCGCCGATTGCCGCGGAAGCATCCTCCCAATCAATCTCTCCTCTGCGTTTCACTGCGCTCAGAGCGACAAAGGGTACGCCTCCCGGCACGGATATCTTACACACCTGCGCCGCAGACGGATTGAAATGCTCCTTTATACGCGAGCGAAAACCGTTCCCCGTCTCACGCACGGTAAATACAGTTAGCATAAAAACGCCTCCCGCAAATTATATGCGGAAGGCGTTTGTTTTATTAGGAAAACAGAGAAAATGCCGTCTGAATCTGCGGGTCCTCATCCATTGTCAGCGAATCCCTTCTGCTTTCAAGCTCAGGGGCAAGCACAACCTGGGTATCGGGTACGATTCCGGTTCCCTGATACGTCTCGCTCTTATAGGGCACAAGCTGCGCTACCGAAAGAGTAACCGCTCCGCCGTCGGAAAGCTCAAAGGTTTTCTGGAGCATACAGTTTCCCTGTGTGGTTGTACCGATAAGCTGTGCCTTTGAAAAGTCCCTCATTGCACAGGCGAAAAGCTCGCCGCAGCCCGAGGTTCCTGAATTTATAAGCACTGCCATGGGCATGTTCAGCTCGTTTGCATCCGAGGAAAAAACCTCGACCGTTTCGCCCCCGCGATTCACCGCTTTTGCTATTGCGCCGTTTGCGCCGCTCGCGAGAGGAACAATGACATCGGCAACCTCGCAGGCGTACTTAGCCTCGCCCTCGCTTACATCACGAAGGTCGATAATAAGTGACGTTACGCCCTCGCCCTGAAGATCCGAAACGGCATTTTTAAACTGATTAAGTGTTCCGCCGTAGAAATTGTATATTTTGATATATCCCGTTTCGCCTATCGCCTCGGAATGCACCGCCTGTGTATAGTAGCCCTTTGCGACGCTCACTGTGGTGAGCTGCTCCAGGCGCGTATAGGAGATGTTGACAGTGGTCAATTTCTCACCGGCAAGCTTTTCCAACAACTGCGCGGCGTTATCCTGCGTAACCGCTGTTTCGTCCACGGACGTTATAACGTCACCCTCAAGAAGACCTGCGGACTCCGCGGGCGAGCCCTCAAACACGGCTGAAACATATAATCCGCCTCTTTGCGAATCCCACGCGGCGGTTATGCCCACGCCGGACATTCTTCCCTCAACACGGCTTTTGTATTCCGCATATTGTGCCGCATTCATATACCGGCAGCCCTTGCCGCCCAGACCGTTTATATAGCCCGCGGAAACATTGTCATTGAGATATGCGGAATCTATCTCGCCGTAATACTCGGTTCTGATAAGCTCATCTATCTCGGAAACCGTGCTGTAAAGCTTTTCTCTTCCGGGAAGGTCCTTGATTATGCCGTTGTACACCTTCATAAACACCGACATCGTAACAGATACCGATGCTGCTATTGCAACAAATATGAGGGACAAGGCAACGCCGAGAGAAATTTTTTTATTCATAGCTCTAACTCTTTAATATATCACACAGTCGGACGGCTTACTTACCTTTGAAAGCGGATTGACATACGAGCCGTTTACGGTTATTGCAAAGTGAAGATGCGGACCCGTGGAATAGCCCGTGCTGCCTATATAAGCTATTGTATCGCCCTGACTTACTTTCTGACCCTTGCTCACGTTCAAAGCGTTGCAATGGTAGTAATATGTGAGAAGTCCGTCACCGTGGTCGATTACCGTATAGGTTCCCGCTCCGCCGTTGTAGCCGCCTGTGATGGCAGTTATGACAACGCCGTCCGCGGGGGCGATTATACGCTTGCCTAAAGTTCCGCCGGAGACGCAGATGTCAATGCCGTAATGCATCTTTGTTACGCCGTTGAATGTACGCGTTCCGTAGGGAGATGAAATATAGCATCTGTTGTAGGGCACGGGCCATTTGAGTCCGCCCTCAACATTACCTCCGCCGGAGCTTGATTCCTTTTTCAACAGCTCCGCAATCTCTTTTTCCTTGGCGTTTATGGCTGCCTCCGCCTTGTCGTTAAGACGGCGATATTGCTCGCTTGTGCTCTTTAATGAGGACATATAACCGAGAAGCTTGTCCAAATCCCTCTGGATTACCGCTTCCTCACTCTTAACCTCCGCAAGTGCAGTGTCCTGAACGGACTTCTTCTCCTGCACCTCAAGCTTGGCGGCCTCTATCTCAATTTTTTTCAGCTCAACCGTGTTCTTTTTGACATTTAACTCCTCTATGCTTTTGTTGAGATTATCTATCTGCGTGCGGATATCCGCAACGAGCTGATTGTCATGCTCGGCAACGTCGCTGAAAAGCTCGGCGCGCGTGAGAAAGCTTTCAAGGCTGCCCGAGGACAGAAGAAGCTCCAGGTCTGAGTTTTCACCCGCCATATACAGCGCACAAAGCCGCTCTCCGAGAAGCACATAGGCATCGGCAATTTCCTTTTCCTGCTCGGCTATTTTAAGGTTTATGCCCTCTATTTCGGCATTCATGGCGGCTATTTCCGCATCGAGCGAGGCTATTTGGGCATCGAGTCCTGCAATCTCTCTTTTCAGAATATCGACCTTCCCCTGCAGAGCGTCAACCTTTTCCTGCACGGCGGAAATCTGGTCCTGAACCTCCTCTATGTACTCCTGCTGCTTGCTCATGTCGTTTTTCAGAGAATTTATTTTCGCATCGCGAGCAGCAATCTGTTCATTGAGTGCTTTTATTTCCTGCTCGATTTTTGCCGCTTCCTCCTCGTTGGTTGCGTAAACCGACGGGAACACGGAGCCTGAGGCAAGAAGTGCAAATACAACAAGCAGAGCAAGAAGCGCTCTTACCGGTTTGCGTTTAGTCATCACTTACAACACTCCCCTGTTCTTTCAGATATTTACCGAGAGACACCGAGCTGCCGAAGCCGCCTGTCACCACACCGATGATGAGGAACAGCCCGAGAAGACGCAGGGCATAATTGCCGAACGCCACGGGAGATGAGCCCACCACGGAAAGTATTTCAGCAAATGAAACCGTAGCAAGAGTATACAAGCCGTATACCACGCCGAGCGACACTATTCCGGATATAATTCCGAGAAGAACGCCCTCTATAAGGAACGGCCAGCGGATAAAGCTGTTTGTGGCTCCCACCGCCTTCATTATGCTTATTTCCAGCCTGCGGCTGAACATTGTTATGCGAACGGTATTCGCTATTATAAACACCGCTACAAGGAAAAGCATAATGACCATACCTATGCTTATGTAGGTGACGGCACTCCTGATTTTTGTAAGCTTTCCGGCGAGGTCCGAATTTTCCCTGACCTTTTCAACGTGCTCAAGCGCACGAAGCTCCGTGACGGTGAAGTCGAATTTCGTCATATCGTCAAGAGTCACGCGGTATGCGTCGGGAAGTATGCTCGCGTCAAGTCCGGTGAGCAGTGCGGCATCGTCTCCGAGATTTTTAAGCTGCTCGTTGAATGCGTCCTCTTTGGGGATAAATTCGCAATCCTTTACGTTGTCCATGCTTTTTATGGCAACGCCCAGCATGGAACGGTCGGTGTCCTGCGTGCCCTTGCGGACATACACCATGACAACGTTCTGGCTTTCGACATGGTCGAGCATGGCAGAAATGTTGTAGTAAAGCAGCACTCCGCTGCCGATTATAACAAGGCACGCCATAAGCACCGTTATTGATGCAACCGACATCAGCCGGTTTACCCATATACTTCTTACGCCTTCGCGGGTAAGATAATGCAAGCTTCCTCTTTTCATTTCGCATCCACCTCCGTATCGGTTGTCTGAGCGGGCTCCGCTTCAGCTGACTGCGGCGCTTCCGCTTCGGAGGCGGTCTGAACGACCGGCGCCTGAGCCGGCTCAAGCTCCGGAGTCGGGAGCACGGGCGGTGTTATGCTTTCGAGGTATGAGCTGTAATCGGGATCAGCCTCGTTTTCATCTGTTCCGTAGGTCTGCATAAAGCGTTCAAGCTCCGGGTCCTCATTGGGAGCCGGATAATAAGAGCCCTTGGAGGGAATTGTTACCTGCTGCGCAGCAGCCCCGATGGGCTTTATTCCTGTTGCATCCGACGTATCCGACGCAACACAGCCGTGCTCCATTACAACCACGCGATGATTGAACTGACGGACAAGATTATGCTCATGCGTGACCATGATTATGGTAGTGCCGTTTGCATTTATGTGATTGAGCAAATCCACTATTTCGTATGACATTTCGGGGTCTATGTTACCGGTAGGCTCGTCCGCGATAATTATTCCCGCATTGTTGACGAGTGCTCTTGCGAGCGCAACCCTCTGCTGCTCGCCTCCCGAAAGCTCATTCGGCATGTTTCTCGCTTTTGAAGCGAGTCCGACAAGCCCGAGAACATAGGGAACCCTCTTGCGTATCTCCGACTCACGCGCACCGATAACGCGCATTGCAAAAGCGACGTTGTCGTAAGCGTTCATGTTCGGGATAAGCCTGAAATCCTGAAAAACAATGCCGAGAGTACGGCGAAAGCGCGGTATATCGCGCTTTTTCATGTTGTTCAGGGACACCCCGTTAATCGTAACGCTTCCGGAGTTCGGAACCTCCTCACGCATCATAAGCTTTAAAAAGGTACTCTTACCCGCGCCGGAGGAGCCGACCACGAATACGAACTCGCCTTTTTCGATTTTCATATTCACGTTTTTGAGTGCCTTTGTACCGTTGTCATAGGTCTTTGACACATCATTAAACTCGATAAGCAATTCTTTTCTTCCCTTTCCGATTTCACGCCTTTATTTCCGTGTTTGTCCACAAAAAAGAAGGCGAAAGGCATGTTTCGGTATTACGTACCGAAGCCCTTCCGCCGCCTTTTATGATGTGATTATACCACAGTTGGTTACAAATTGTAACCCCTTGTAATCAAATTGTAACAATTTGTTAACAGTTAATATTTTACAGGATTTGCATCGAGATACTTCTTGACCATAAGCGCAACCTTGAACACAATAGCGTCATCAAATTCGCGCAGGTCAAGACCCGTAAGCTTTTTGATTTTTTCGAGACGATATACAAGCGTGTTTCTGTGAACGAACAGCTTACGGGAGGTTTCGGACACATTCAGGTTGTTCTCAAAGAATTTCTGAATGGTAAAGAGCGTCTCCTGGTCAAGCGTTTCAATTGAGCCTCTTTTGAATATCTCGCGCAGGAACATGTCGCACAATGTGGTGGGAAGCTGATAGATAAGCCTCGCTATGCCGAGATGGTCATAGCTGACTATGGTTTTTTCGATATCGAACACCTTGCCGACCTCAAGAGATACCTGAGCCTCTTTAAACGAACGGGCAAGGTCACGAACTCCGACAACGGTGGAGCCGATACCCACAAGGCAATGCGTGTAAAATTCGGTGGACAGTGCATCCGCAACCGACCTTGCAAGCTTCTCAAGGTCCCTCGTTTCGATATCGGGTTTTACCTCTTTGACGAGCGCGATGTCGCTCTCGTTTATGTTTATGACAAAATCCTTCGCCTTATCGGGAAAGAGGTTGTGTATGACATCGAAAACAGAAACATCGTTGCGCTCCGGTATTCTTATGAGGAGCACCGCGCGGGCTGACTCGTTATTGAAATGCAGCTCCCTCGCCTTGAGGTATATGTCGCCCGGAAGAATATTGTCGAGTATGACATTCTTTATAAAGTTGCCCCTGTCATACTTCTCGTCGTAATACTGCTTTATGCTGCCGAGTGACACACAGAGTATACCTATGTATCTCGCGGCGATATCATCGTCGCCCTCGACAAAAACCGCGTACTCAGGATGCATGTGGGTTCCGAAGGGCTGATAGGTATAGCCCTCGATAGCCTCTGCCGCCATAGAGGAAAAGACCTTTATGACTGCCGAGCTCTGAACCTCGCCTATTTTACCAAGCTCGCTGCATGAGATAACGGTTCCCGTTTCGTCTATGACGCCTATCGTACGATCGACGACATCTCTCATCTGGTGGATTACGCCTTGAAAAAGTCTGTTTGACATAAGTTGCCTTCCTTTCTTGCGGAAGCTTTATACATAATGACCATATCGCTACTTGTACATATTACACAATTTCAAAGAATTTTGCAAGCAAAATGCACAAAAATGTTTGAAAATTTTAAACATTTCGTCAAAAAAGCCTTTTTTGTTGAAAAAGCCGCCCAAAACGGGCGGCTTTTTATTGTGCATTTTTACCAATTCGGTTTTTGTGTAATTTCACTAACCTCTTCGGCTGTAAGCTCTCTGCATTCGCCCTCCGGCAAAGCTGCATCAAGCTCAAGTCCGCCTATTTTTGTTCTCCTCAGTGCTTCAACGTGATTCCCGAGAGCCGCAAACATACGCTTTATCTGATGATATCTCCCCTCACGCAGCACAACCTCAAGCACCGGTCGTTCGCCGTCCGAAAGCATACGGACATCCGCCGAGAGCAAACGCGTTCCGTCGGAAAGTACAAGCCCCTTGGAAAACGCCTCTGTATAGCGTTCGATATCCGCCTGATGCGAGAGCGTAACCTCGTAGGTCTTTTCCACATGGTTTGACGGAGATAAAATCCTGTGTGCAAACTCCCCGTCATCGGTGATGAGCACAAAGCCCGTGCTGTCGGAATCGAGCCTTCCTGCCGGAAACAGCCCCGAACGCTTCATGCTGCGGGGCACAAGCTCAACCACCGTTTTCTCGCCCTTCCCGGATGAGCGTGACGCGCTAACCACTCCGGTGGGCTTGTTGAGCATAATATATATGTATTTCCCGCTCCTGAGCGGCTTACCGTGAATACATACGATATCCGCATCTATGTCCGCCTTGAACGAGCAATCCCGCACCTGCTTCCCGTTGACAGCAACAGCGCCGTCGGAGAGCAGCTTCTTTGCATCGCTGCGCGAAAGCTCACCCTGCGATGCAATTATTTTATCAATACGCTCAAGCGGCATACGGCACATCCTTTTCATAAAGTATGTCCGTACTTTAACATATACGGTTGAAAAAATCAAGCCGAGTCGCAACTGAAGGTGCTTTATTTAAATACACCTCCGGATTGAACACTGACACTTTCTTACCGGCCTTTCTGCAATTATTAATAACATATTCTGTTCCGCGCGATTTACCATCCCAAAACGCTAACACCTCATCTGCATAATCAATAATCAATAAATTGCGCTTTAGCGGAGCGCTTCTGCCATATTTATTATATTGCGGCAAAAATTCAGTGAGTTTTATTCCGTTGGAAAGTGCATATTCTCTTGCACAGCTATCTATTCCCCCGGCTCCTCCCGACACAATTTCCGTAACACCATCCGGCAAATAATCCTCAAAATTATTAACAGTCAAATTCCTCGACCCTATTATGGCAATTTTCAAATTTCGCACCTTCAAAAAATATTCGGAGTTGTTTCAACTCTAAAATAACTCCGTTTTCACATAATAACACATAACGGAGTTAAAATAAAGTCAAAACAATGCCAAGGGGAGGATTTTTTTGGAAAGTGAAAAGCATTTCGGGCTTCGCATTGATGATACATTGCTTACCAAGGTTCATTACGTTTGCGCTTACGAAGGACGTTCCGTAAATGCGCAGATACTTTTTCTATTGCGTCAATGTGTAGCTGATTTTGAAAAAGAACACGGTAAAATCAGCACATCGGATAAATGATAAAACAACAAATTCGGGCATCCGTACGGGTGCCCGAATTTGTTTGAATTTTTAATCATCAACTCGCTGTCCGGGTTGCCTGTCACAACTTCCAACCGGGCATTCACTGCAGCTTCTCAAACCCGTGCATGAAGCCGTTCAATTCAACCGAGCACACGTCCCCGCCGATTATCTGCCCGTCAAAAACAAGCAGATTCGCACGTATACAGCCGCTTCCGGCGGTATAGCCCGGATAGTTGGTTATCTCGTAGGTCCAGCGTTTGACACGTTTTGAGCAATACTTTGAAAGGTCAAACTGCTGTGCAAGCTGAATTTTATTGTACTCGTTATACACCTCGTCAAATTCTGCCGGAATCATTATTTCCGTCACCTCAAGCGGCTCCGGATTGACCGTCCAGCCGAACTGCGCAAGAAAAGCCTCGCGCTCCTGAGACGTTGCGCCTCTGACAACAAGTCCCTCATTTTTCGAGACGGTATCCGCTCTGTGATTGATTGCCAGAAGCGTTACGCCGCATATGCAGGCGATTGCCGCCACGCCTATCGCCCACACCTTTATTTTTGATGATTTCACGGAAAGCACAAACATCTTACCATTCCTTTCGGGCATAAAATATCATAGGACACGGTATATTTGTATGCCGAAGGGCAGCAAAAAAGACTAATCAATCACTAAACTTGCTTTTGCCCGTTCGATATGATAAAATTTTTTGCAGAGTTATAAAAAAATCTCAAAGGGACGGCGATAAGCATGAAGCAAACCGAAAAAATAAAACGCGCGGCATACAATGCAATAGGCAAAATCGTAAACTCTCTCGCCCAGAACGAGGGCGGCAAGGATGTAGGCGAAACCGTTATAACACCCGGTATGCCGGAGCTTATCCGGCAGGCGGGCGCCGAGGGCACGGTGCTGCTGAAAAATGACGGTATACTCCCCTATCCGGAGGGCACACGGGTGTCTGTATTCGGCAGGGTTCAGCTTGACTGGTTTTGCGTCGGCTACGGCTCGGGCGGAGATATAAACGCGCCGTACAAGCGAAATCTTATTGAGGCGCTCAGGGAAAACGGACAGCTTGTCCTCAATGAGGAGCTTGCCTGTATATATGAGGACTGGTGCCGCGAGCACCCCGCCGACCACGGCTTCTGGGGACACTGGCCGAGATTTCACGAGGAGATGCCTCTGACAAGAGAGGTTGCCGAAAGGGCGGCGAGTGTATCCGACTGTGCGGTGGTGATAATCGGAAGGTCCGCCGGTGAGGACAGAGAAAACGCCCTCGAAAGCGGCAGCTACTATCTCACCGATACCGAAAGACAGATGCTGCGAACAGTCACCTCTGCATTCAAAAGTGTTACCGCGGTGCTGAACACCGGAAACGTGATTGACATGTCCTGGCTGCGCGAGTACGGCGATGCAATAGGCGCACTGCTTGTTCCGTGGCAGGGCGGAATGGAGAGCGGCAACGCTCTCGCGGACGTGCTTTCGGGAAGCCGTGAGCCCTCTGGCAGGCTCACCGACACGATTGCGGAAAAATATTCGGACTACCCCTGCTCGGCAGACTTCGGAGACAGAAAATATAATCAGTATCGTGAGGACATATATGTAGGCTACCGTTACTTTGAAACCTTCGCAAGGGACAAGGTGCTTTACCCCTTCGGCTTCGGCCTCGGATACGCTCAGACCGAAATATCCTTCAACGGAGCAACGCTCGCCTCCGATGAGGCGGAAATTAACGTCACTGTGTCCAACACCGGGAAGTGCAGGGGCAGTGAGGTTGTGCAGGTATACTGCGAGGCACCGCAGGGGCTTCTCGGCAAGCCCTCGAGAGTTCTCGCCGCGTTTGCCAAGACCCGCACTCTGGAAGCCGGAGAAAGCGAGCAGCTGACCCTGCGCTTTCCGCTCTATCTTATTTCCTCATACGATGACGCCGGAAAGACGGGCAACAAGTCCTGCTATGTGCTTGAGAGCGGCAGCTACGGAATATATGTCGGCAAGGACGTTCGCAGTGCCGGGAAGGTATGGGAGTTCAATATTGAAAATACACGGGTGATGAAAAAGCACACGGAGGTATCCGCTCCCTCCGCCGGATTTGAAAGACTTGTAAATTCCGACGGCGCAACGGCATACGAAGCCGTACCTGCGCGCACCGTATCACTGAAAGAAAAAATCCTCCGGAATCTGCCGGAGGAAATACCGTATACGGGAAATAAAGGCTTTAAGCTTTCGGATGTCACAAGCGGGAAAATCTCCGTTTCGGACTTCATTGCTCAGCTTGACAATGATGAGCTTGAGGCTATCAGCCGCGGGGATTACACCATGGACAGCTCTCTCGGTGCAAAGGGAAACGCCGGCGCAATAGGCGGAGTTACACAATCACTGAGGGACAAGGGAATCCCGCCGGTTATAACCACCGACGGACCGTCCGGAATCCGCCTGAAAGCGTGCTGCTCCCTGCTGCCCGTAGGAACGGCGCTCGCGTGCACATGGAATACCGCCCTTGTTGAAAGACTGTATTCGGCACTCGGAGCGGAGATGCGCGAAAAGGGCTCGGACATTCTGCTCGGCCCCGGTATGAATATTCATCGCAGCCCTCTGTGCGGACGAAATTTTGAATACTTTTCCGAGGACCCGCTGATAACCGGAAAGACAGCCTCGGCTTTTGTCCGTGGTGTGCAGGACTCCGGACTTTCGGCATGTCCTAAGCACTTCGCCTGTAACAATCAGGAGACAAACCGCAACTACAACGACTCAAGAGTTTCCGAGCGCGCACTGCGGGAAATATATCTCAAGGGCTTTGAGATATGTGTAAAAGAGGCCGCACCGAAAAATCTTATGACATCATATAACAAGATAAACGGTGTATGGGGACATTATAACTACGAGCTTTGCACGGATATCCTGCGCAACGAGTGGGGCTATGACGGCTGCGTGATGACGGACTGGTGGATGAGAAGCTCAAAAAGTCCTGAATTTCCGAGGCTGTGCGACAACGCCTACCGTGTACGCGCACAGGTTGACGTGCTCATGCCGGGAGGAAAACGCACCGGCAAGCGCAAGCCGGACGGCACACTGCTTGCCTCACTCGGCAAGGACGGAGGCATCACGCGTGCAGAGCTGCAGCGCACGGCGAAAAATGTGCTGAAGATGGTGATTTCCGTAAAAAAAGTTTAGCTTGCAGCTAAAGCCGCAAGCGCCGCCTATAAAGGCTCCTTTGAAAAGGGGAGCACACCGAAGCGCCGCCGGAGGCGGAAGCAGCGAGGTGCGCGAGTGAAGAAACAGGGAGAATTGCGAAGCGCTCCAAGCGAGCAAGGCGACCATGTTTCTGAGGGAAAATCCGCGAAGCGCCGCACTTAAAGGCTCCTTTGAAAAGGAGCTGTCCGCGAAGCGGACTGAGGATTGATAAGCAGATAAATCTTACCGCAAAGCCTAAAATTAACCAAACCCAAAAACCAATCAAGCATCAATCCTCCGTCGGGACTTACGTCCTGCCACCTCCTTTGCCAAAGGAGGCTTTAGCTCGCCGCTGCAAGCTACGAACCAACAGCCGCACGGAATCCCTCCACCGCCGCATTCGCGTCGGTCCCCCTCCCTTATATAAGGGAGGCTTTCGATAGCCAAAAGCACCACAGGCTACAGGCTAACAGCTACAAGCTACAGGCAATCCTCCGTCAGGACTTACGTCCTGCCACCTCCTTTGCCAAAGGAGGCTTTCGATAGCCGTAAGCGCTGCGAGCTAACATCCAACAGCTACACGGAATCCCCGAAGCTTAACGCAATCCGAGTATTCTGCAGGCATTACGCGAGAGAATATCCTCTTTTTGAGCCTCCGTTATCGGCATGGCGCGGAGATGCTCAAGCTCTCTGCCGGTGTTGCTCCACGGGGAATCGGACGCGAAAAGTATCCTTTTGCTTCCGTGTGCGTTGAGTATATCAAGAAATTGCTTCTGTGTGAAATATTCAAACCCCATTGATGTATCGAGGTAAATATCACGTCCGGCAAGCACCTCAAGCACCTCATCCCATTGTGCGTGACCGCCGAAATGCGCCGCAACTATCACTCCGCCACGCATTTCATCGAGTATGTGAGCGAACTGACGCGGACTTGAGCGGAACGGCGGCTTGAAGGCGGGGTCGGCTCCGGCATGAAAAAGAAGAATAAGACCGCGGCTCAGGGCATAATCATAAAGCCGGAGCTGCTCCGGCGCATCGACAACAAAGCCCTGATATTCAGGATGAAGCTTCAGCCCCTTAAAGCCTAAAGACAACACAAAATCAATGTCGCGCTTCCAGTCGTCCGTATTCGGATATATTCCGCCGAAGGGTATTATTCTGTCGCTTGCGGTTGACGCTGCCCATTCGTTTGTGGTTTTCAGCTGTGAAGGCTTCGTCACCACCGGTTGCGTAACGGAAATATCTATTCCCCACTCGTCCATGCGCTCAACAAGCCCGCCGACTGTGAGGTCGGTAACGGGCTTGTAAAGATTGTTTATGCTCTCGGTGAGGGCTTTTTTTGCTTTCGGAGCAAGTGCGTCCGGAAAGACATGCGTATGAAAATCAATTACCATAGAATTTGCTTCTTTCAAAATGCAAAGTATTTTTTGCGCATGGCGTCTGTTCTGCCGTGTGCCGCTTCGAGTCCCGCGCGGCTCTCCTCGCTGCCGAGTGTGCAGTACTCCTTCATGAGTCTGCCCTCCTCGTAGCAAAGCTCGTCATGAAGCTCAAAGTAATTTTCAAGCAGGAACGAGGCATAGCGCGCAAGCCTGAAATCACCGGCAAGGCGATATTCCTTGCTCATATAATCAAGCGCCACCGAATATTTTGCCTTTATTGAGGATATAAGCTTCGTCCTCTCATTTTCGGGGGAAAATACGATGGTTTTTGCCACGCATGCGTTCGGATTGTTGACCGAGCCGTGCGAATCCGAGCTGCCGACAACCGGGAAATCACAGCCCTTTGCGCGCATTTCATAATACGCAAGACCCTGGAATCCGTTCTGCTGATAGTATGATTCGCCGCCGAAAACCTCAAACGCGTCAAACGGCTTCTGCTCAAGCATGTATTCGGTAAAGCTCACGGGAACCTGAAATACGTTTGAAATCCAGTAGGGATGGCAGAAAATTCCGAGGCCGTTGCCCTTTTTGATGTGGTTGAATATCCACACGCATGCGGCATAGGTGTATTTTTCTATTCCGTCGGGAATGTTCAGCCCGGGTATGAGCGCCTCGACCTCGGCAATGAAGGCTTCCTTGCTCATGGTTTCGGGGCATGCCGACTCGTTTATGCTGCGGAATTTTTTGTCCGTACCGCGTTCAGCTATTTGTGAGGTACAATCGACAAGGCCGTTGACGCTGTACTCGCCGCCGAAGTTGACAATATGAACGTCATTGTCGGGAAGGTGAATTTCTTCTCCGGGGATTATTGCGAAATCGGTACTCACATCCTTATAGGCAGCTATCGCCTCAAGCGACGGATAATAGCGCTGATGGTCGGATATTACGGTGAAATCATAGCCCATACGGCGGTAATTTGCCGCAACCACCGCGGGTGCCTCGCTTCCGTCCGAGCGGCAGGTGTGCATGTGCAGGTCGCCGAGGAAGGGATAGCGCCCCACAAGGTCGGAGTTCACCGCGTAAACGGAAAGCTGGAGTGATTTCCTGCCCTCCTCGTTGTAAAGCCTGACATAATATTCCTGCTCGCTGCCGAAGGTGAAGCTCACGCGAAGGCAGCCGTCCGCATCGGGCGTAACCGCAAAGCAGAAGGCGTTGTTCCTGTCCGGATAGTTTCGCAGCTCGCCGTCATCGAGACCGTGTATTCTCAAATCATATTCCCTGCCCTGTTCAAACGCCGCATGTGCGCCGAGAGGACGCACCGTAAGAGTGACCTGCTTACCGACAGGAATAACCTTCGGAAAAATATCGTAATAGCTGAGTTCCTTTTTCATGTGAATACGCCGTCCTTTTTATTTTTAGTTGTATTGTAAATTTTATTCAGCGCAGCCCAGACGCATTGCCTCGGCGTTAAGCTCCTTCACGGTTGCCTCATCAAGCTTGACAAGCTCGCGGTCATAGGTGAGAAGGCCGTTGACCTCAAACTCGACATCGCTGACCTGAGTGTAAACAAGAGCGCAAAGCCCCTTGGGGATAAGCGGGAAAATCTGCTTTTCAAACAGCGCTCTGTACGCCTTGGTAAGGCTCTCCTGCGAGGCATACATCTTATATCCGAAGCTCTTTGCCTTGTTCCAGACGTGGTTGTCTATCACGCGGCTGTATCCGCCGTATTCACTGAGTACAAACGGACGGCTCTCCGGACGCGGACGTGTAACAGGCACAATATAACGGTGTATGCTTTTAAAATCTCCGCCCTTCTGGTCATGCCAGCCGCTTGCATGGTCGACATAACGGCTCGGGTCAAACGCCTTTACCTCGTCTGCGATTTCCTTTGCGTCAAACTGACCCCAGCCCTCGTTGAAGGGCACCCAGCAGCATATTGAAACGCTGTTATAAAGCTGTGCGAGAACCTCTGAAAGCTCACGTCTGAAATCCGCTCTCCACTTGGGGTTGCCGCGCTTGAAGGCGTTATATTTGTTGTCCTTTACATTTATTCCGATGTTCGGAAGCGCGCCAGCAAGAAGCGTACCGATGTATTGACCGCCGCTGACCATGTCCTGCCAGACGAGCATTCCTATGCGGTCGCAGTGGTAATACCAGCGCGCCGGCTCAACCTTTATGTGCTTGCGCAGCAAATTAAAGCCGAGCTCCTTCATCTTCCTGATGTCGTATATCATTGCCTCGTCCGTGGGCGGAGTAAGTACGCCGTCGCACCAATAGCCCTGGTCGAGAAGGCCGTTCTGGAAATACACCTTGTTGTTCAGGAAAAGGCGCGGATAACCGTCGGAGGTCTTTTCTATACTGAACTTTCTCATGCCGAAGTAGCTCATGACGGAGTCGAGCACCTCGCCGTCCTTTGAAAGCTCAAGCTTCAAGTCATAGAGATTCGGCTCCTCTGGCGACCAGAGCCTGAAATTGTCAAGCTTGATTTCGGCATCACAGCCGATTTCTTCGCGCACGACCTGCTTTTCGCCGTCAAAAACGAATGCAGTAAGTGTGCAGCCGTCCGCATCTATGAGTGAGGAAGTGATTTTTACGGTGCCCGCGTCAATGTCGGGCAAAAGCCTTATGCTGTCGATACGGCTTGTGCTAACCGCCTCAAGCCACACCGTCTGCCATATTCCGG
>LFSB01000002.1 GCA_001513045.1 Clostridiales bacterium DTU089 | reverse complement strand
AAAAATAATCCATCCGTTTTTTATTTATTTTAATTGTCTACTTGACAGGGGGCGGTTCACATGAACTGAAGCGCCGGCTCTTATTATATTCGGAGCATTCATTAGCTCTCGTGCAGGTTTATTATCTCCTGCGCAAGCTCACGGCGTGATATACGCCTGTCCATCGCCTGCTTTTCTATATATCTGTGCGCCTGAGCCTCCGTCATATCCATACGCTCTATAAGCGCCCACTTAGCACGGTTCACCATGCGGATTTCCTCGACCGTATCCCTAAGACTCATATTCTTTTTTTCAAGCTTTTCAAGTCGCGCGCGGGTGGCTGTAAGAAGCTTTACCATCTGATAAAAAAGCTGCTTTGTGACAGGCTTCGCCACAGTCAGGACGCCGAAGCGTTCGACCTTCTGGGCGGCATGTTCAAAAATATCGTTTCTCACCAGCAGCATTATCCCTGCCTGCGTATCCTGCGCCGTGTCGCATGCAAGCTCGTAACCGAACTGGTCCGGCAACGGTGCATCAACGACGACTATGTCATAACAGGCGCTGAGCATCATCCTTTTTGCCTCTCCGGCACTTGATGCGCAGACAACCGGCTTATACATAGATGCCGGAAGCATGGATAAAACCGATTCGCGGCTTTTTGCCGAGGACGAAACGACCAAAACGCTGTAAAGCGGCTTTTCAGTCAGCATCGTTTTCACCTTTCTCAGACTTTGCCGGTATAAATATCAGTGAGCCTTGAAGGAAGCGCCCTTTTTACAAATTCACTCTCCGAAGCAAGCCTTGCAGCCTCGGAAAGCGACTGCGGAAGCTGTTCGAGCGAAGCGAGCTGCTCAGGTGACGCCTTGTAAAGATTTATATCCATCGGCGCCGGAGGTACAAGCCCTCTTTTTACCCCGTCAAGCCCGGCATAAATAAGCAGCGCACAGGCAATATAGGGGTCCGCCGTCGGGTCGGGAGAGCGCAGCTCTATGCGTCTGTCGTCCCCGCGGGAGGCAGGAATCCTTATCAGCTGCGAACGGTTTTCGTTCGACCATGTAACATATTTCGGCGCTCTGTGCGAGCCGAAGCGCTTATATGACTCCTCAACCGGATTGAGGAAAACCGTAATCTCCTTGATGTGCTCAAGTATTCCCGCCATAAAGCATTCGTATATATCGCTTCCGTCCGTGCATGAGGGCGAAATATTTATATGAAGACCGTTGCCGCTCTCCCCCTCCACGGGCTTCGGAGAAAATGACGCGTAAAGCCCGTTCTGGTCCGCCATGCTTCCGACAACCGACTTGAAGGTGGTGGCATCATCCGCCGCCGTAAAGGCTCCGCTGTATTTAAAATCTATTTCATGCTGACCGGGGCCGCTTTCGTGATGCGAGTTCTCCGGAATTATCCCCATTTCCGCAAGCGCGAGACAGATTTCGCGACGCACATTGACGCCCTTGTCGGACGGTGCTATATCCATGTATTTTCCGTTGTCGTGCGGAATCCGTGTCGGCTCGCCGTTTTCGTCTGTTTTAAAAAGATAAAATTCATACTCCGTGCCGATGTTGCAGTTTATGCCCTCTGCCGCGGCAGCCTTTACGGCATTCCTGAGTATGTTGCGGCAATCCAGCTCAAAGGGCGTACCGTCCGGATATTTTATATCGCAGTAAAGCCTGATTACCCGCCCGTGAGTGGGGCGCCACGGCAGCACCGCAAGGGTTGAGGAGTCCGGAAAGAGAAACAGGTCGCTTTTCTGCTCATCGCCGAAGCCGGCAACCGCTGAAGCGTCTAACGACACACCGTATTCAAATGCACGTTCAAGCTCGGACGCCATAACCGATACGTTTTTCTGTTCTCCGAACACGTCGCAGAAAGCAAGCCTTACAAAGCTGACATCCTCCTGCTGTATAAAGTCCATAACATCCTGTCTTGTAAATAACATTTCACAACACCTCAAAGAGTTTTTTTGCAATCTCGGTTTACATTACCATAATAATGCATTTCTCCGAAATTATCAAGCAATACAAATTTTTTTGTAAAAAATGCCCGTCCGCGAGAACAAAGCTCGCCGACGGGCAAATCTTTAATGATTAAAAATTATACTATACCCTGTGCGAGCATGGCATTTGCAACCTTATCAAAGCCGGCTATATTGGCACCCGCTACATAGTTCTTTTCCTGACCGTAGCGCTTTGCCGCACTCTCCATATTGTGGAAAATGCTTATCATTATTCCCTTGAGCTTGTTATCAACCTCGTCAAAGCTCCAGTTGAGTCTTTCACTGTTCTGTGACATCTCAAGAGCCGAGGTTGCAACTCCGCCTGCGTTCGCAGCCTTGCCGGGAGCAAAAAGAATACCGTTCTGCTGAAGATACTTTGTTGCCTCAAGCGTTGTGGGCATGTTAGCACCCTCTGCAACCGCTATACAGCCGTTCTTTACAAGAAGCTGAGCATCCTCTATGCAAAGCTCGTTCTGTGTTGCACACGGAAGTGCAACGTCACATTTTATCTGCCATACGCCTCTGCCCTCATGGTACTCCGCAGAGGGACGCGCCTTGGCGTATTCGGATATTCTCGCTCTTTTTACCTCTTTTATCTGTTTAAGCAGGTCAATATCTATTCCCTCACTGTCGTAAACCCAACCGGTGGAGTCACTGGCTGTAACCACCTTTGCGCCGAGCTGCTGTGCCTTCTGTATAGCATAGGTCGCAACGTTACCGGAGCCGGACACGCATACGGTTTTGCCCTCAAGCGCATAACCGTTGCAACGGAGCATCTCCTGGGTAAGATAAAGCAAGCCGTAGCCGGTGGCCTCGGTTCTCGCAAGCGAACCGCCGTAAGTAACACCCTTTCCGGTGAGCACGCCCTCATAAATGTTTCTTATTCTCTTATACTGTCCGAAAAGATAGCCTATCTCTCTTGCGCCGGTACCTATATCACCGGCAGGAACGTCTGTATCCGCACCGATGTGCTTATAAAGCTCTGTCATAAAGCTCTGGCAAAATGCGAGTATTTCACGGTCGGACTTGCCCTTGGGGTCGAAATCCGAGCCGCCCTTGCCGCCGCCTATCGGCAGACCGGTGAGGGAGTTCTTGAATATCTGCTCAAAACCGAGAAATTTAATTATACTGAGGTTTACCGAGGGGTGAAGCCTGAGTCCGCCCTTGTAGGGGCCTATGGCGTTGTTGAACTGAACACGGTAGCCTCTGTTGACCTTCGCGTTGCCCTTGTCATCAACCCACGGAATACGGAAAAGAATCTGTCTGTCCGGCTCCACAAGTCTTTCAAGAAGCGCCTCGTGTCTGTAAACATCCTCTTTCTCGGCTATAACGCCTCTGAGGGATTCGAGCACCTCCTGGGTAGCCTGCAAAAATTCTGTCTGGTCGGCATACTTTTCCTTGAGCTCCGCCAGCACTTCATCAATATAATCCATAAATACTCCTCCACCTTTGAAAATTATGCAAAATAAAAACACAGGATTCCGGACGGCATTAGCCGTACAGAATCCTGCGCCATTGCAGATTGGTAGAATTATAGCACCCTATGCGGGCTTTGTCAATAAAAATCGAAAAATTTTATGCAATTTCAGTAAGACTTTCACGTGCGGAAGAAACCACACCTATCCAGCTCTTTCCGGTGTTGAGCTTTACGGGGTTTCCGTCAGCACCGAATATTTTCAGCATCTCGCCGCTTGCGCCCTTCTTCCAGGTGATATTTTCATATCCGCCCGCGGTAGCCATAACGCCCTTGCCGCTTGTGAGATTGACGTTCACTCTGCCGGCTGCATCCATAACGGAAATATCTGTATAGAGTACGATTACATTCGTAACAGCCATCTGCTTGCCCTCGCTGTCAACCATCTTATTGCTGTTGAGATAGTTGTAATACAAACCGTCCTCCGCATTATATTTAAAGGTGTGATTATAGCTTGAGGAATGTGACGCGGTTATTGTGGTACATGCTCCGCCGGCGGGCTTAACAGCTCCGGAGGTATAGAACGCAAAGGGTGCTTCCGTGGAGGAGCGAACCGTATCAATCTTATTTTTCTCTATGTATGAGCGAATGTAGTCGCCTGTTGAACAGCCTCTGTGCTCGGTTGCAACATCTCTTTCGCTTGCCGGAACCTTAAAGAAATACGGCTCTCCGATAGTCTTACCGTCGATGGTTTTGAGCCCGAGATTGTTTATCAGCTGATATGCGGGGTCGCTTCCGCCCCAGTGAACGAATATTGCGTTATAGCCGTTGGCAATGTCAACGAAAAAGTTTCTCGCACTGCGGATTGAACCGAATTTTGACGGAAGCTCCTGAGGATTGGCATACAGCCACAGCATTCTGGTTATGCCGCCCTCGGTCTCACACTCGAATATTATATCGGGTGTGCAAAGACCCCATTGCGGACGCGCCTGAGGCACGTTGTTTATCATAACGCCCACATAGCGGCTGTTTGCAAGCTCAGCAGAATATCCCGCCTCACCGGTGAGGGGATTGCGCAATACACCGTCAACAGGCGCCGCGGTTGTGGTAGCTCCGGGTGCCGCGGTTGTGGTAACTTCTGCCGGCGTTTCGTTGTCGCAGCCCGTAAGCAGAACCGACGAGAAGCAGAGTGCCGCAATAAGCGCCAGTGTAAGAATGCGATACATCGCCTTGGAATGGGTTTTGAAATATGCTTTTTTCATTCTCTCTTTCTCCTTGATTTACAGTATGTCAATATTATACATCATACGACGTTTTTTTCAATACAGACGGGCAAAAAAAATAAAAAACAAGGGCGGGAAAATTTCCCGCCCCTGAATGTATATTGATTTTATGCCTCGGGAGTTTCGGATTCGCCGGGTATCTCCTCAAAGGACTCAAGCTTGGTTGCAACACGGAGAATTCTTCTTGCATCGGCAGCGGTTATGTTGCCGTCGAAATCGACATCTCCGAGGAAATTGCCGCGAGCATCCGTGGTTTCAAGACCGGTTGCAATGCGAAGTGCAAGTCTTGCATCTGTTGAGGAAGCAACGCCGTCGTTATCAATGTCGCCGAGAGCAGCTTCTGTAAGTGCAAGCGGCACCATCTCGCCGGACCATGTTACATAATACAGGAACTGCGGGAAATTCTGGGTGTCGGTCCATACGGTATACTGCTCATCCATACCGAGAAGCCACATAACAAGCTTAACGGGGTCCTCATCCTCTGCATACTCAACATGGCCGAGGTTCTTTATAAGCCAGGTCTGCTCCGGGAACAGGCAGGTGGAAGCGTCAACTATACCGTCGGTGGAAAGATGATAGTGACCGCAATCGGTGTTAGCCTGCTGATAGTGCTCTCTGAGCACATGACCGTGACGGGCACATGTTGCTCCGGCGCTTGAATACACTGTGTCGATAACGCCGTCACTCATGGTGAAATCGGACTCTATTACGGGAATGAAGTGGGTGTGATAGTTGGAGATTATCGCAACGTTCACGCCGGCATCCATAGCGTCGTTAAGAACGGTTTCGAGGTTTATCTGAATGTTGTAATACTCATCAATTTTCGCCTCAAGCTCCGGGTCAACTCCCTCGGGATACAGGTAAGACTTCGCCGCCTCGTACTGCGATGCGGGTATCATGCTCCAAAGGCCGGGCATACCTGCAAATATCGGAAGAGTAAGCTCGGTGCGAATGGTTTCCTTATTGTCGTTTACGAACCTGTTTATATCGGGCACAAACTCCTCAAGGAGACCCTGATATCTGAGGAAGGCAAGAAGCAGAGCTGTCATCCAGCCGACCTGCTCGCTGTCATTGGAGAGCTCCTGAAGATATTCATATACTCCGTATACGTCGATATTTATTTTGCCGGTGAAGACATCACCTGCTATAGAGGTGCCCTGGAAGGCGGGAGAAATGAACACGATGTTCTTTATCGAGTCATAATTTTCATAAATGGAGAGATACGCCGCCGTAACAGCTGCGCCCATGCTCTCTGCTGCAAGATTGACCTTGTCGTGACCGGTTTCGTCCTTGACGTTCTCTATGAACGCATCAAGATCCGCGGCAATGTCAACCGGAGACTCACGCCAATCATACATGAAGATATAGACATGGTCCCAGCCTATCTGCTTGCCGGTCTTGAGTGCGTATGCGCTCGCATATGCCTCACGAACTTCTCTCTCATAGCTGTCGAGAGACTCGGAGAAGCAGGTGTAGCTCAGGTCGTCGTACTTGGGGGTACCGTCGGCATTGTAGGCAATAGGCTCAAATCTCTCCGCGACGGGCTTGAGAATTGCCGCTGCGAGAATTGAGGAATCCTTATTGTTTATTCCGTAGTTTATAAAGCCCTGAATAAGCGATACTCCGATATCGCTCGCAAGACCCTCTATGCTCTCCTGTGAGGGCGGGAAAATCGCCTGCTCCTGGTCGGTACCGTAGTTTTGGTAAAGCGTAGCAGCCGAAAAGCCCGTTACACAGACAAGCGGGGCTTCACCGCATCCGCACGGCTCGGACGCTGCAACAGGCATAAGCGCCAGAGTTGCAAGCATTACAACCGCCATAAGAACGCTGAATAACTTTTTGGAAATATTGTTCACAATATTCTCCCCCTTGATTTTTTGTCTGACCCGAAATTATCAAAAAACTCCGAGTACAATGATTCCATAATAATAGCATTTAAATTATAGCACATCTTTCACAAAATGCAACCGTTTTTGAATATTTTTATTTTTTTTAATCGAAAGTGTTTACTTGTTTGAGCCAATGTGTTAAATTGTTTTAAATACCATTTTATAAACGGAGGAAAAATTTATGAAGATAACATTTATGGGCGCAGGAAGCACCGTGTTCGCCAAAAACGTGCTCGGTGATGTAATGCTGACCGAGGCTCTGCGCGAATGCGAAATAGCACTCTACGACATAGACCCCCAAAGGCTTGATGAGTCCTACATAATGGTTACGGCTCTCAACCGGAACATCAACGAAAACCGTGCAAAAATCGGAAAATTTCTCGGTGTTGAGAACCGCAAGGATGCTCTGCGCGGCGCGGATTTTGTTGTGAACGCCATTCAGGTCGGACTTTATGACCCCTGCACGATAACCGATTTTGAAATACCGAAAAAATACGGTCTGCGCCAGACTATTGCGGACACCTGCGGAATAGGCGGTATCTTCCGCGCTCTGCGCACCATACCGGTGCTTCGCGATTTTGCGGAGGACATGCAGCAGGTATGCCCCGACGCGTGGTTCCTCAATTACACCAACCCCATGTCCATGCTCGCCGGCTTTATGCAGCGCTACACAGGGGTTAAAACTGTCGGTCTTTGCCACAGTGTTCAGGTGTGCTCAAGAGGCCTGCTTGACAACCTTGATATCGACTACGAAATGCCCATAAGGGAAAAAATTTCGGGCATAAACCACATGGGCTGGCTTCTCGAAATATACGACAAGGACGGGCGTGACCTCTATCCGGAAATCCGCAAAAGGGCGTGCGAGGTGCTCGAAAGCGGAGTTACCGACCATCACGACCTCGTAAGATACGAGTACATCCGCCGCTTCGGCTACTACTGCACAGAATCAAGCGAGCACAACGCCGAATACAACAACATGTTCATCAAAGCAAAATATCCCGAGCTAATCGAAAGATATAACATTCCGCTTGATGAATATCCCCGGCGCTGCATAAGCCAGATAGCGCGCTGGAACGAGGCGAAGGAGCATTATCTCAAGGATGATGTCAAGCATTCGCGCACAAAAGAATACGCCTCTTATATAATGGAATCCATGGTGACTGACGTTCCGTATAAAATCGGAGGCAATGTCCTCAATAACGGACTTATCGACAATCTTCCCCGCGAGGCATGCGTCGAGGTTGCCTGTCTTGTAAACAAATACGGCGTACAGCCCTGCGTATCCGGTCCGCTGCCCGTACAGCTTGCAGCAATGAACAGAACCATGATAAACGTCCATCTGCTCACAATTGAGGCTGCCGTAACAGGCAAGAAGGAACACATCTATCAGGCGGCAATGCTTGACCCGCATTGCTCAAGCGAGCTTTCAATCGATGACATTATTCACATGTGCGATGACCTCATAGAAGCACACGGAAGCTGGCTGCCGAAATACCATTAATCTTTAAAGGCGGTGCTGATATGCGTATTTCCGAGGCTCCGGACGAAAGCACAATAAAATACATGTCCGACGGTATCCGACACGTATGTGACTCTATAGAACCGAGAACCTCAGGCTCTCAGGGCGAGACTGATGCGCAAAAATATTTTTCCGATGAGCTCGGAGGCTTTGCGGATGAGGTTAAAACCGAGGAATTCACGGTGCATCCGAGAGCAAAATCGGGTTCGGCTGTGCTCATAGGGCTGCTCATGACATTCTCCGCGTTAATCTTTATACTCAACAAATGGACATCCGGCAAGGCCGACATTATTTATCCCGCCGCGGCGACGCTGTTTGCCTTTGCGGCACTGCTGATATACGTATACGAGCAGCTGTTCAGGCGTCAATTTATTGATTTCCTCTTTAAAAAGGCTGTCTCGCGAAATGTATTCGCAGTGAGGAACTCCTCCGGTGAAACGTCAAGACGGATAGTTATCTGCGCTCATGCCGACGCGGCAGAGGAAAACCGCTGGTATGCTGCTGAAAACCGTGCCGCAGAGTTCGCCTCGCGCGTGCTCGCTCCGGCAGGCTCCGTAATATCCGTGCTCATCTGCTTCGCATACACCTTTACAGACGCAAAAAGCGTATCCGGTATATGGCTTGCGGGAGCAATACTCATGCTCTGCTTTCTGCCCTGCTATGCCGCTCTTATGTTTTCAGGTTCACGCAAAAAAGTGTCTGACGGTGCAAACGACGACCTTTCCGGCTGCTTTACGGCAATTGCGCTTATGAAGCTTCTTGCAGAAAGAGAGCTGCGCTTTGAGCACACTCAGGTATGCTGTCTTATAACCGGCTCAAACGAAGCCGGGCTTCGCGGAGCAGCGGCTTTTGCGAAAAAGCATTCCGCTGAGATGAAAAAGATTGAAACCGTATTTATATCCGCCGAGGCACTCTTTGACATTGATGAGCTTACCGCCTGTACAAGCGATTCCGCAAAAATCACCAAGAGCGGTGAACGCGCCACAGAGCTGCTTGTTACTGCGGCGGAAAACCTCGGCCGCGACATTGATAAGCGTCCGATGTACTGCGGTGCGTCCGATTCGGCGGCATTCTCCGCTGCCGGATTTGAAGCAACAGCGCTCTCGGCGGCAAAAAAGCCTCCGCAAAAATATTACCACACTCATTTTGACTCGTGGAACACGACAAACCCGGAATGCATCTCCGAAGGGCTTAACATTCTTCTCGAGACCGTGATGATTTACGATAAGATAGGGCTCAGGAGCTTCTGATATCCGGCAAATAAAATTTAACGGCACGGAAGCTGAAAGCTCCGTGCCGTTTGTTATTGTGCTTGTTACGGTTGTTCATCCGAAGGGGCATCACTTGGTGCTTTTGATACTGTCGCCTTAATTGCGGTTTCCGCACGCGTTCTTTCGAGATCTGCATACATCTTATCACGCGTATGCTTATCAATGTTGTAAAGAAGCATCGGCAGAAGACTGATGACATCGAACAAAAGATGCGGACCGTGCGCGGCGAGGAACATCTTCCACTTTGCCTCGGGAGTCTGCTCAATTCCGATTCCCGTTTCAAAGCCCGCCCATTTCTCAAGCAGCCAGGCATTGATTAAATTCAGGAAAATTCCGCGGACTTTTCCGAAATATCCCGTGAGCAGGTTTATCGTCGCTTCAACACGGTAACCGTTCTTCCACTCGCAGTAATCGAGCACCTCGTAATTGATTTCCGCGCCGACTATTTTTTTAGTGGCATAGAAGAACATTTCGAGACAGTTACCGAGCATGAAGGTTATAAGCATGGGTGCGACGCGCTTATAAAGTCCGTGCTCCTTGCCGCCTATGCAGCCGACGAGGAAGAACGCACCCTCCGATGCAACTATCGAACCGCGCTGCATCATCCACAGACGCTTTGTTGAAAAACGTCTTCTCAGCTTGGGGGCTACAGCATAGCTGGCGTATGAAATCGGCGAACCGGGTATTCCCGCTATCGTGGGAAGCATCGTAAAGTGAAGAACCTCGGAATAATAGAGTGTCTCACTTGTTCCTATATCTATTCCGTCAACAGCTCCGGAGAGCGTATAGACAAGCAAGGGTATGTTTTTAAACACAGACAGGATTCCGTGAATGGGATTTGGCGGCTTCTCCGACTGGGGAACACGTTCTCTGCTGACAATCGTCCAATAAATATTCGGCAGAACCGATATAAGCCACCATGCGGTTTTCATTATTACATAGGCTTTGACAATGCTCAAATCGAGCTTACCGTTATCGACAAGGTCGATTATGATTCCTGCAACCTGCTCCGGAAATTTTGAACCGGAAAAGAATTTTGAAACCGTAAGCAATGCCGTTCTTTCATTCGGGTTAGGGGTAAAGACGTTGTCTATGTATCCGCCTCCGCCGAAGAATGCGCCTATCGTTTCGCCCAAATATGACAGTGCCATATAAACCCACAGCTTTTTTGTATCACCGAAGCCGCCCGAGGCAAAAATCATGGGAAGCAGACAGGTTATCAGGCCCACTGCGAAGCTGGGTATAAGACTCAAATACTGAAACGGCTTGAATTTTCCCCAGCGAGAGCGCATGTTGTCAATGATTGCCGCGGACAGAGGGTCGTTGACCATATCATATATGCCGAGACCTATTTTTGCCTTTGCCAGAGCCGTAGGCTGTAAACCGAGTATTTTGTAAAGATAGTAATCCGAGCTTACATCGTATTTGCCGAGACCCAGAGTGCCGACGCTCGTTTTGAGAATATACGCCACTCTCTCGCGGGTTGAGCAAAAGGTTCGGTTCATGTAAGCCGGAGCCTTGCCGATAGTGTAATCTATGCCGTCATTATCGAGCGCTTCGTTTTTTGCAAGCTCTTCGACTGCACTTGCGGCTTCATTCATAAGCTCACTCATTTTGCCACAGCCTCCTTCTCTGCTTTCTCGGCATCCTCAGATGCTTTTTTGGCTTCGGCGGCTGCAATTTCCGCATCCTTTTCAGCCTGAATAGCGTTGAGCCTCCTGTACATTTCGGCTCTGAGCTCCTTGGCGGGGACACCGTCCTCAACCATTTTAAAATACTCCTCAATAGGAATGCCGCCGACATAGCACTGCTTATGCTTGATAGGCGGTGCATTCTTGAAGGCAAGCACGTCAAACACAATGCATGCCGCAACAAGCAGTATTTGCGTGAAGGCCCCTATAAAGAGCGAGCCTTTAAAAAACTCACTGTCCGGCACACATAAAAATGCGATACATGAGCCGAGTGTTGACGCTGCGATAAGTGCGTCAAAAATATAATTCCGGAGCTTACCCTTAGGGGAAGAGGCAAGTGTCAGAAATACAAAGTGCAGTAGAGTAAAAACAAGAGAAAGAACCAGTAATACCGCCGCAACAGCCACCGGAAGCATTACCGCCTTTGTGGCGTCCGCGGTTATCGAGCTTAAAAGAGCATCGATATCAATGGTCTTTTTGTCGATTCCCATGTAAAGCTGTATGGCTCCGAGGGTTCCGCTGAACTTTGAAAGCGGAGCGTCGGTGCTCACCTTGACAAAGGGAATCAGAATACCCAAAACCGGCAGCAGACTCGTGACAATCCGGATTATCGCATATTTTGAGCCTACAAACGCAGCCTTCAGCCTGTCAACCTTCTTCTGAAAGTGATACTGCTGAACCTCTGCGACATCCGCCTCCTTCATGAGCCGCTCCTGCAAATCGTAAAGCACCAGGTTCGCCCCGCACTTGGGACATTTTTGCCGCCAGTCGGTAAGCTTCAGCTTGTAATCGCACTTAGGACAGTTTGCCATCGCATACACCCTTTCCTTTCATCGAAAAGCAAAGAACATGCGCTCCCCCCAAGCACACATTCTGAACCACGATGATGTATTTATAAAATGTTAACATATTTTTTTTGAAAAGTAAAGTAATTATGTTGAAAATATTGAAACGCACCAAAAACGAAGGAGCTGCCACACACGAATACAGAATTTTTTGTTCTGTTCCGAGCACGACAGCTCCTGTTTTAATTCTTGTTTTTAAGTTACAGCATCCTTACCTCCGGCTCAAGCACAACTCCCGTTTGCTCGAAAACCGTTTTTTTAATGTGCTGCATAAGCATGATTATGTCCGCCGAGGTCGCACCGCCGCGATTTATTACAAAACCGGCGTGCTTTTCGCTGACCTGCGCTCCGCCTATCGAAAAGCCCTTCAGTCCGCACTGTTCTATGAGCGCTCCTGCGTAATTGCCCTGAGGACGCTTAAAAGTGCTGCCGGCGCTCGGATATTCAAGCGGCTGTTTTTCCTTCCGACGCGCAAGCAATTCATCCATTTTTCCGCGTATATCGTGCCGGTCCGCCCTCTCAAGCGAAACAAGCATATCCGTTATTACGCAGCCGTTTGAGGAGTATGCGCTTGTGCGATAACCGAGCCGCATCTCCTCGCCCTCAAGACTGCCCTTTTCAAACGAGGGAGTTATATGAGAGCAGCCGAGAAGCACATCCTTCATCTCTCCGCCGTACGCACCGGCATTCATAAAGGCTGCCCCTCCGGCGGTACCGGGTATTCCGTATGCGAACTCAAGCCCTGTAAGCGAATTTTCCAATGCAAACATACAAAGCCTTGAAAGCGGAACGCCGGCTTCGCAAAAAATCACCGTTTCATCCGCCATTCGGATATCGCAAAGCCCGGATGCCGTGCGTATAACCGCCCCGCGGACTCCGTCATCCGATACGAGCAAATTGCTGCCGTTGCCTATGACGGCAGCCGCTATGCCTTTTTCGGCACAGACGCAAAGGCTCTCACGAAGCGCGTCCGTGCTGTGCGGCGTAACAAGCACATCCGCCGCACCTCCGGTACGGAAGCTTGTGTACTGCGACATCGGAGCATTTTCCGCGATATCACAGTCAAGTCCGGAAAATACACGCTCATAAGCACCTTCTGAAATCATTGAACCGCTCCTCTGACTTAAAAATCGAGCAATGCCGCGCCGATTATTCCGGCATCGTTTCCGAGCTGTGCGCTGCAAAGCTTAGTCTGGTTTTTCGCATATATGCTGTAACGCTCGCGCTCAACATGACGGCGAAGGGGAGCGAGTATCGTCTCTCCCTCGTGACCGACGCCGCCGCCGACACAAATAATATCCGGCTGAAGCGCATTGATTATGTTTATGATACCGCACGCGACATAATAAATATACCTGTCAACAACAGCCTTACCGGTAGCGTCTCCCAAACGCATAGCGTCAAACGCGGTTCTGCCGGACACACTGTCAATATTGTCGTGAACAAGCTCCCACATCTTGCTGTCATGGTCATGACGCATGGCATCCTTGGTTTGAGCTATAAGCGCGGTCGCGGAGGCATAGCGCTCCCAACAGCCTCGTCTGCCGCAGTTGCACTGCTCGCCGTCAACACAAATTACCATGTGACCCATTTCACCGGCTGCAAAGTTGACGCCGTTTACAAGCTTGCCGTCAACTATTATTCCGCTGCCCACGCCCGTGCCGAGAGTTATGGCGACAAAATTCTTTACGCCGTTTCCGCAGCCGCCGACAGCCTCTCCCAGAGCGGCGCAGTTTGCATCGTTATCAAGATAAACGGTCTTGCCTATTCTCTGCTCAAGCATTTCCTTTGCGGGAACGTTTTCAAACTCGAGATTGTTGGCAAACTCTATGTAGCCGTTGTTCTTATTCACGGAGCCGGGAGTTCCCACGCCGACGGAAACAACCTCGTCCATAGAAATTTTCGCATCCTCTATTGCCTGGTCCACCGCAAGCTTGATATCATCGAATATCGCCGCGGCGGGACGCGGAAGCGCAGTTTTCACCTTGCCTCTGCCTATGATTTTGTTGTTTTCGTCAACTACCCCGACAGCTATGTTTGTGCCGCCCAAATCCACGCCTACTCTGTACATTATATATATCCTCCTTGATTTTTATATCTTTTTTCAGTGCCAGACTTCAATTTCTCTGGATTTCGGCTCTCCCTCATCCATACCGAGCTGCTGCATAAGCTCGTGCGCGGCGTTATAGCCGAGCTTTTTCTGCCTGTTGTTCATTGCCGCTATTTCTATTATAATAGCAAGGTTTCTTCCCGGCTTTACCGGAACCGTTGTCACCGGAACCCGTATATCGAGTATTGTCATGTATTCCTCGTCTATACCCAACCTGTCATAAGCCTTTGAGCTGTCCCACGGTTCAAGCTGTATAACCATGTCGATTTTCTCCGTCAGCTTTACAGCGCCCATACCGAAGATGTTTCTTGCATTGACAACGCCTATGCCCCTAAGCTCAATGAAATGCCTGATGTTATCGGGGGCAGAGCCTACAAGAGTCCTTGAGGACACTCTGCGTATCTCAACTGCGTCATCGGCTATCAGCCTGTGTCCTCTCTTTATAAGCTCGACAGCAGTTTCGCTTTTACCCACTCCGCTGTCTCCGAGAATGAGCACACCCTCTCCGGAAACCTCTACAAGCACCCCGTGACGCGTTATTCTCGGGGCAAGCTCAACGCCGAGGTAGCTTATAAGCGTTGCCATAAAGCTTGAGGTTGATTCCTCGGTTCTCAGCAGCGGAACCTCGTACTTCGCCACAATAGCCATGAGGTTCTCCGGACACTCAAGTCCGCGCGTTATAATAACCGCCGAGGGCTGTGTGCCGATGAACTTTTCCATGCGTTCAAGCTTTGTATCCTCATCAAGGCTGTTGAGATAGCCCATCTCGGCAAGCCCGAGGAACTGAACGCGCTCGCGGTCAAAATAGTCATCATATCCCGCAAGCATAAGCCCCGGACGATTCACGTCCTGCGATACAATAAGAAGCCCGTCCGCACCATCGGGCAGATATAAAACCTCAAGTGACTGGTCCTTGATTATTTTGGAAAGCGCAACAGTGTATTTACTCATGCGCAGCCTCCTTCCGAAAGCCGAACAAGCCGTCCGGCACAATCAAGGATATTATAATGCAAAAAGCAACCTCTGCCAATAGCAAAATTCAATTTTTTCCGATTTATTTTTTTGATTAAATCCAAACCCGTTTTTTGAAGATGTATTGTGAACAAAGTATTAACGAGATTGACATTATACGTATTTTGTTGTAGAATGTCGTTAAACTATGCATAATTCAATTTTTATATATAATAAAGGTGGATAAAAATGAATTTTCTTCGCCGTTTTCAAAAAAGCCTTCTGTTTTTGCTCAAGCTTGTTGTCTTCGCCTCTTTGTTTATTTCATTCTTCGTAATTTTCAGCATAGATTATCCGTGGGTGCTTGAGCTGTCAAGAACTACCGGTGTCACAATGCTCAGCTTTTCGGTTCTCATCTTTTTATTTACGCGGGTTTACGGCGGCTATGCAATAGGTGTTCAAAAAAGCAAGGCCATCATCTATTCGCTGGTTACCGCGGTTTTCCTGACCGACTTCATAACCCATGTCCAGCTTTGTATAATGCTTGCCAATATAAACGGTGAAAAATTTGTATATGCCTCCCCGTGGCTGCTGTTTGCCGTGTTTTCGCTTCAATGCGCGCTGATTATAATCTTCACCTATTTCGGCAACTTCCTTTATTTTAAAATCAACAAGCCCGCGAAATGCTGTGTTATTACCGCAGAGAACTACGACCCCGCTGACCTTATCAAGAAGATAGAGCGATATAAGAAGCAATACAACATAACCTGCGTGGTAAAGGATACAGACCGAAACGTGTATGATGCCATTGCCGCAAACGACACCATATTTTTCCACGAGGTTCCCATTGAATCTCGCACGCTGCTTATTGAATATTGCTACGAGCAAAACAAAAACATATACTACACCCTTGAAATGTGTGATATTGTTGCGCTGAGCGCTAAGCGCACCGTTCTTGATGACAAATCCCTGATGTCCTTCTATGTAAAGGAGCTGACCTTTGAGCAGCGCCTTGTAAAACGCACGATGGACGTATTCATATCACTGATTGCGCTCATTGTTTCGGGTCCTGTGATGGCGGCGATTGCCATTGCAATAAAGCTTGATGACGGCGGAAAGGTGTTCTTCCGCCAGAAACGCGCCACCAAGGGCGGCAAAATTTTCGAGGTCTACAAGTTCCGCACCATGCGTGAGGACAATCAGGTCAATAAATCGGTCACAAAGGACGATGACCGGATTACAAAAATCGGAGCAGTGCTTCGCAAATTCCGTCTTGATGAGATACCTCAGGTGTTCAACATCCTCAACGGAGACATGAGCATAGTCGGACCGCGTCCGGAAATGATTGAAAATATCGACAAATACACGGAAGAGCTTCCGGAATTCAGATACCGTCTGCGCGCAAAGGCGGGACTTACAGGTCTTGCGCAAATCGCCGGAAAATATAACACGTCCCCCAAGGACAAGCTTATTCTCGACCTGACATACATTGAAAAATACAGCCTTTTAAGCGATATTTCGCTTATGTTCCGCACTATAATGGTGCTGTTCAAATCCGAGGAGAGCACCGAGGCTTTCGTAGCCCCTTCAGATAAAGACGCGGACAGCGACAAGGAAAATCCCGAAGAAAGCTGAAATACAGATGTAAGCCCATTCAAGGGGCTGTGAAAGCAGTCCCTTTTTATTTTTGTTAATTTGCGGGCACGGCTTTGCTGAAAAGCATGATGCCGTGCCGGTTTTTTATGAAGCCGATGCCGAGGTTAGTCCGTAGCGCTTACGGCGAGCTAAAGCCTCGTCAGATTGTCAAGCCAAGTGCAACACAGTGAAAAATAACGTCAAACAAAGGATGCGCTCAAGTGAATTCAACATTATTTAAAAAATATTTCGGCGACCGCCGCTTCTGGGGCTTAACAGGCAGACTTGCTCTGCCTATCGCGTTTCAGAATCTTCTCATGAGCTCGTTCGCACTTGTTGACACCCTGATGGTAAGCCGGCTCGGCGACATCCCGCTTGCCGCCGTCGGTATGGCGGGGCAGGTCAACTGGCTGATGTCCATGCTGCTGTTCGGCTTTTGCTCCGGCTCGTCGATATTCATCTCTCAATACTGGGGAATAAAGGATATTAAAAACATAAACCGGGTCTTCGGTCTGCTCACCTCGTTCACTCTCGGCATATCCGCAATATTTTTCTGCATCGCCCGTTTCGCTCCCGGAGCCGTACTCGGTATGTTTTCAGACGATACTACAGTAACAAGCGAAGGCATGAAATATTTGCTCGTCGCCTGCTTTGCCTACCCCGCGACGGCACTCACACAGGCGTTCAGCACACTGCTGCGCTCTACGGAAAACGTCAAGCTGCCGATGTACGTCACGCTGTTCGCGACAATACTCAACGCTGTTCTCAACTACGGATTGATTTTCGGAAAATTCGGTATGCCGGAAATGGGAGTTGCGGGAGCCGCTCTGGCAACGTGCATATCGGCATGGTTTTCGCCGGTAGCCATATTGCTGATTTCATTACTTTCTAAAAACATGCTCCGCATACCGATACGCGAGGCGTTTTCATTTAATCGCGAGCTGTTTTCCGAATATATACGCAAATGCACTCCCGTAACATTGAATGAAGGCATGTGGGGACTCGGCACACTTCTTTACAATGTGATTTTCGGCAGACTCGGCTATGAATATTACGCCGCCGTCACCATGTACCGCACAATAGAGGGCATCAGCTTCGTCTTTTTTGTAGGACTGTGCAACGCCTGCTGCATACTTGTCGGAAAATCAATAGGTGCCGGACGCATTGATGAGGCGGTCACAAACGCAAGACGCTTCGCGTTTATTGTTCCGCTGCTGTCACTGCTTGTGGGTGTTACGGTTATACTGCTGAGAGCGCCGATAATAGGTCTGTTTGACATGTCCGGAACCATATCCGAGCTTACGAGAAATGCTGTTTACGGTATACTTTTCGTCTACGGCGCGGAGCTGTTCTTCAGAAACATACCTTATATACAGATTGTAGGAATATTCCGTTCCGGCGGAGATATATATTCCGGCATGAGATATGACATACTATGTGTATGGCTTATCTCCCTGCCGCTCACCGCTTTAAGCGCATTTGTGCTGAAGCTGCCGTTTGTAGCCGTGTTCGCGGTTATGCTGCTGGCAGAGGATTCACTCAAGGCTCTGCTGTGTATCAGGCGCTTCAGGTCGCGCAAATGGATACAACCCGTAACCGACGAGGGGCGCAGGGCGCTCGCAAATCAAAATTAAGTGTGGAGATAATATATGTCTTTTTCATCACAAATAAAAGAGGAGCTGTGCTCTGTTGAATCCAAGCCCTGCTGCCTGAAGGCTGAGGCCTTCGGGATGCTCCTGTTCGGGAGGGAATTCTCCGCTTCCCGTATAAGCATGCTGACGGACCTTGAATGCGTGGCTGAAAAATACCGTGACAGCGTGTCCGCCGCCACCGGTATAACTCCGTCAATAAAGCTTTCCGGCTCGGGTAAATATACCTTGTCCGTTGAAGGTGCTCAGCAGCGCAAAAAAGTGCTTTCGGAGTTCGGCTATTCGGGAAACGAGGTGGCTCTGCGCATAAACCGTGCCAATCTTGCCGATGAATGCTGCAGCTCCGCCTTCCTTCGCGGAGCCTTTCTCTCGTGCGGCTGCGTAACATCGCCTCAGCGTGAATATCATCTCGAATTTACAGTATCGCGAATCAAGCTGTGCCGTGATTTGCAAACCCTGATTGCCGAATCGGGTCTGATGCCGAAAAGCGTATCGCGCTCGAACAACTGTGCTGTATATTTCAAGGACAGCGAGGAAATCGAGGACCTGCTCGGAGCAATGGGAGCCAACAACTCGGTGCTTGAGCTTATGAGCATAAAGATATATAAGGATGTCCGCAACACAGTCAACCGTAAAACTAATTTTGAGAGCGCAAATCTTGACCGCACCTTTAACGCCGCCATGGTACAGACCGACGCTATTATGAGTATTGCCAACACCCGCGGGCTCGACACCCTCCCCGAACAGCTCAGACGTATAGCTCAGCTGCGGCTGGATAATCCGGAGCTCAGCCTTACAGAGCTCGGCAGAATGATGTCTCCTCCCATGTCGCGCTCAAGCGTCAACAGACGGCTCGCAAAGCTTGAGGAGATAGCTAAAAATCAAAGATAAAAAAAGAACGCTATTTAAAGCGTTCTTTTTTATTTGCCGTGTTTAATAATCGCTGTTGAGCTTCTTTATCCTTTCATGCATGGCAAGCATAACGATGATGGTGACAAGTATGACTATCGCCGCAAGCACTGCAAGAAGCTTAAAAAGTCTGCTGTGTAAAAAGCCCTCCTGTGTTTTCGGAATATCTTCAAATTCGGCACTTATAATTACATCATGCTCCGGCATTTTAAAGGTATATCCGCCGAGTGCCGTTCCGTCGCAGGTTACGCTTCCCGCCTTCAGTCTTTTACCGCTCTCCGGTACCACCGAAACGATTATCGTCTCTCCCGGTATAGCCTCTGCCGGGCTGGGCACCAGCTTTCCGCCCTGTATCTCGGCAACCGTGATTTTATATACCGTCACTCCTTCAAGCGCAGTCCAGCCCGCGTAAAGGGTCATGTCTGCAGCTACTGTCTCGGTTGCGAAATCCCACAGCATTGTAAGCTCGGGGTCCTTATACCACCCGTTGAAGGTGAAGCCCTCTCTCTGCGGCTCATTTGCCGAAGGGGGTATGAGCTCTCCCGCGGGAATCTGTATTGAATCGAAATGTGTTCCGCCGTTTGTGTTTATTGTTACGGTGAACACACCCTGCGTCTCGCCGTTGATACCGGTGGTAGTCCGGTGTGTGGTGGGTTCACGCGTCTGGGAAACATCCTGCTGTGACGACGGCTGCTCCACCGGAGGCTGCTCTCCCGACGGTTGCGGGTCTTCTCCGCCCTGTGAATTCTCCGTAGCGGGCGGAGGCGGCGGGGCTGTGACCTCAGACGGTGCGTATATCGCCATGCCGTACCACAGATTATCACTTGTGTTTCCATCATTTACAGCCCTGTACTCAGACGATGACGGAACCGTAATCTGCTTGAGTGAAGCGGGAAACGGATTTCCGTTGGGCAGTGACGGCGGGGTACTGCCGAGCGTAAGCGAGGAAATTGCGGTTCCTGAGAACGCATTACGATATATCGTTCTTACGCCTCCGAGCGAAACTCTGCTCAGCGAGCTGCAGCCGCTGAATGCCGCCGCACCCACCGACTGAACAGACGAAAGACTTACCGAGGTAAGTGAGGTCATACCGGAAAACGCAGCATTCGGTATTATTGCCGAACCGGAAACAGTGAGTGACGAAAGGTTAGACAAACCCTTTATATAACCGCTCTGACCCGATATGTTTCCGTTAACCGAAAGTGAGGTTATCTCACCCGTGTTTCCCGAAAAGCCCGCAAGCGAAACCGCTTCGGATACACTTGAACCCTCAAATACGTTTCCGCCGTTTACCGACACTGCATATTCACCGGCAGCAAATGCCGGAACAACAGTCGCTGTAAAAAGCATCAAACATACCGTAAGAGCCCAAAACGCTTTTATAACTCTCTTCATTTATCTCTGTTCTCCCTTATGAACCGAAGGTTGAGCCCATATCTGACTGAACTGATTCTTTTACTTCTTTTTTACCCTGCGATGCGGATATCTTCTTCTGAAGCTCGGAATAATACAGCTCCTCATCTATAGGAAGAACTATCTCCTTGCCAAGCCACGAGGAAAGGAATGCCGCGTTTGAAATAGTAAGGCCGTTTATGCCCTCCTCGCCGTTTGCGACAAGAGGCTCTCCTCTGAGTATATGCGCTGCAAAGGCGTTAAGGATTCCGATATGCTGAGGATTCTTACCGTCAAGCTCAACCTCGATTTCCTCTGTATCGATTTTTGCAAAGCCCTCTGTGGCGTTGCGGCAGAATTCATCTGTGCCCTCGCTGAGCTCCCAGAGCATAACCTTGCCGTCCTCACTGACCAGCTTTGCGCGGTCAAGAGTTATCTCAAGACGGTTCGTGCCGGGGCAGTCGCCTGTGGTGGTTATGAATACTCCGCTGGCGCCGTTGGGATATTCGGCATATATCATAACATCGTCCTCGACCTCTATATCATGCCACTTTCCCTCGCGGCAGACCGCTCTTATCTTTGAAGGCATACCGCATATCCACTGCCACAAATCAAGATTGTGGGGACATTGGTTGAGCAGCACTCCGCCGCCTTCGCCTTCCCATGTTGCGCGCCATCCGCCGGAATTATAATACGCCTGCGTACGGAACCAGTCGGTAATCACCCAGTTGACACGTCTTATTTCGCCGTATTTACCGCTTTTGACTATATCATGCATGGCACGGTAAACACAGTTTGTTCTCTGATTGTAAACTATACCGAAGGTCTTGCCGCTTTTTTTCGCAGCCTCATTCATCTCGCGCACCTGCTTGGTATACACTCCGGCAGGCTTTTCGGTGAGAACATGAAGCCCCGCTTCAAATGCCTTTATGGCTATGGGCGGGTGGAAATAGTGCGGAGTTGCTATGACTACGGCATCAACCAGTCCGGACTCTATCAGAGCGTCCGAGGTGTTGAACAGCTTGAGCTCAGGCAGCTGCTCAGCCGCCCATTCAAGTCTTTCGGGGTTGATGTCGGCAACGGCTACAAGCTCCATTTCGGGAAGCTTGCCCTGCTTGAAATATCTCAGATGCCCTGAGCCCATGTTGCCGATGCCTATAATGCCGTAACGAACCTTTTGCTGTGACATTTTCATTCCTCCATTATTATCGGATTTCTTCAAATATTGCGAAGCTCTGCGGCTGCATTTCTATCTTGCTTGCGTTGACCTGCGCACCGCCGCCGAACACGAATACCGGCTTGAGCCGAAGCTCGCGTGATATATCCGCACTCACGGCACGGTCTGCGGGATTCACCGCAACAATAAGTGATTGCTCAGCACAAAAGCGTCTGTATACAAGCGGATATGTATCCTCCTGAGCGAAAAGGAACTCTGTTCCCGCGGACGCCTTGAGTGCCGGATTGGCCTTTCTGAACGCCAGTATGGATTTTACGAAATTGAGTATTGAGTCGCTGTCGGCAAGCTGCTGTTCAACCGTAGGACGGTTTTTATCGGAATCGAGAGGAATATACAGCTCGTCCTCATCCGCCTGCGAAAAGCCTGCGTTTTCAGCGCTGCTCCACTGCATGGGAGTTCTCGCTCCCGTGCGGTACATGCTGCCCTCCACCGGGTCAAGGTCAAGCACCTCGCGCATACCGATTTCGTCACCGTAATACATAAACGGGACGCCCGGCATTGTGTAAATAAAGCCGTAGGTTATTTTAAACTGTGCATCAGGCAGACAGCGAGGTCTGCGGTGAATATCGTGATTTCCGGTTATGAATGAGAGATAACCTCTGCCTGCGTTCTCCGAAAGCAGTCTTGTGATGTCCTTTGCAAACACCGCCGCGTTGCCCTCACCCTTCTCCGAGAAAAACGGTGTACCGTCAACATCCTCCGGGTCGCCGTAGTCAAACATATCCCCGAAGCCCAGGGAGTTCATTTGCATATAAAAATCCATGGGGAAGCCTGCCAGTGAGGATTCGCGCGCATTGCCCCATTCGGAAACCATTGCGCACTCCGGAAACTCCTCGTCCATCATGGCAAAAATGTCCTGCCAGACGGCTATTGTGCCCGCTCTGCCCTCTTTTTCCGCCTTGACAAGCGAATATGCCATATCCACGCGGAAGCCGTCAACACCCTTGAGGCACCAAAAGCGTATGATGTCCTTTATCGCTTCGGTGGTCCTTTTTGCCGCCGGAGAGCCGGCGGGAGTCTGCCAGGGTGCCGTAACCTCGGCAAAGCCGAAGTTCAGAGAGGGCTGAACGGTGAAGAAATTGTAGTGATACTTCCCTTTTCGTCCCTCGGTGTTTTTTGCCATGCCGCCTATTCCGGCGTTTTTGAACACATCGTCCTCACCCGCCCAGATATAGCGGTCTGAAAACTCGTTATCAGCACTGCTTTTCGATGCCTTGAACCACTCATGCTCCTCCGAGGTGTGACCCGCCACAAGGTCGAGGAACAGATGCATACCTCTTGAATGCATTTCATCTATAAGACGCTGCATATCCTCCATTGTTCCGTAGCGCGGAGCAATTTTTTTATAGTCCCGAACATCATATCCCGCATCGCAGAACGGAGAATCAAAGCACGGATTGAGCCATATGGCATTAAAGCCGAGTCCGTTTATGTAGTCGAGCTTTTCAATCACTCCGTTGAGGTCGCCGATTCCGTCCGAATTCGTATCAAGATAGCTCTGAGGATAAATTTCGTAAAACAGCGCATCATCAAGCCATTTTGCCAGATGCTTCATACAGACCCCTCCGATAAAATTTTTCAATAATAAACGTATTCGTTTTCAAAACTTTCCAGCTTAGCAGCCACGCGCAGCACCGCTCTGGCATCCGCTGCGGTTATTCCGTCCTTAAAGTCAACGTCTGCCGCTACGAACGCGTCCTCCGAGAGAGATTCAAGACCGGTTGCGCAGCGAAGAATAATACGCGCATCCGCTGCCGTTACAAGACCGTCAAAATCGACATCACCGAGAAGTATGCCTACCGGAGCCGGGGATTTTTCTATTGCAAAGCTGTCTATCCTCTGCGTGGTATCATTTTCGGTGTCGACAGTGTAGGCGTCGAAGTAAAGGTTTCTTCCGTCAATGGTTATTGCCGAGAAGACCGACAACGAGGTGTCAACTATCGCCTGTGCTCTCGGGAACAGCTCATCGGTCTCGCTCGCGTCCTTGGCGACATAGTTTTTAACACCGCCCGTTGCACCTATTACATAGAACGAGCCTGACGGGTCGAGTGTGGAGACATAGTCGTTTCCGTTGAAGGTAACGGTCTTTGTCTCTCCGGAAACAACCTCGTTGTTCGCCATAACGTCGGTTCTGAGATATACATGGTCGTGTCCCTGAAGGACCACGTCTATACCGAGCTGCGGCATGAGAACGGAAAGCTGCTCGCGCAGAGCCTTGACATCCTTGTCGTCATAATGAGAACCGTTGGAATAGACAGCCTTATGAAGCATGACGATGTTCCAGTCTGCATCGCTGCCCTCAACGTCCGCCTTGAGCCACTCGGTCTGTGCATCTGACAGTGCGTTATCATCCGACAAATCGTTGGTGTTGAGCACTGTAAAGTGGGCGTTGTTGTAATCAAACGAATAGTAAGTTCCCGTTATTGTGTCCTGAGACGGCACGTTCGGAAGCACAAAATTCTGTTCAAGTGCATATTCGCCCTTCTCCTCATGGTTGCCCGCAGTAGGCATGAAGGGAACACTCATAAGCTTGTCTGAGGAGATATTGAAAAGCATCTTCCAGTGCTTGAGATTGTCGCCCTTATCAACCTGGTCTCCGGTTGAGGCTATGAACTTTGCCTCGGGATACATCTCAAACGCCTTGTCTATCACCTGCTTGACCTGCGTATACTGCACCGGGTTCTGCCCCTGAAGATCAGTCATATAGAGGAAGGTAAAGGCGTCGGAATTGTCGGCTGTTTCTATGACCGCCGGAGCGCTCCACCAGCCCTTTTCGGCATCGCCTATTCTGTAAGAATATTTTGTGCCCGGCTCAAGACCGGTAATGCTTATCGTGTGGTGATTGAGCTTCATATCGTTGGACATTATTCCGAGAGCACCGAGGTCCACACCGGGATATGTGCGCGTAACAAGCTCAACCGAAGCTTTGATGTTTTTGCCTGTTGACGGGATTCCCGTAAATACGGGAAGCTCCGCGTAGGGTACGATTTCAATATCGGTTCCGGTTACGGAGTACTTGGTGTACCAGCTGATGCTTCTTGAGGTTGACGCATCGTTTCCGAGAGTAACGCTCACCGTGGAGGGAAGTCTGAAATCATCCGCGGTGGGAACCACCGGAAGCTTGCCCTCATAGCTCAAGGATGCAAAGCCGTCCATCTGAGCACCGGGGTCGTTATCGGTAGCAAAATCCTCTATGACTCTCGCGAAGAGATAGCCTACCGCCTCCATCTGGCTGTCGGTAAGATATTCCTCCATAAGAACGTCAAGAACTCCGTTTACGCTGCCGCCCTCAAGTGTTCCGGTTTTATCGAGCACCTTGAGAACGAGGTTGACAAGCTGGAGGTATGTCGTTCTGCCCTGATAGCCCTCTGCTGCCGTCTGGCTGCCGTCGCCGATAATTGCCTTGAGAGCATCCTCAGCCGACGCCTTATCTGTTCCGAACAGCGAGGTTATGAGGTCAAGCGCAATCTGCACGAAGGAGCCTGCCTGCTCATAGGGGGTGTTGTTGAAGAAGGTATCCACGTTAACATACAGATTGGAAAGAATTTCGTCCTGAACAACATCGTTTACGAGCAGCTCAATTAAAAGGTCGAGTATTTTATATACAAGATCGCCGTATTCAAACTGATAAAGCACATCCTGCATGAAGACATCGTCCTCGATGTCTTCATCGCCGCTCCACATTGAATACATTGCTATAAGCACCGCATCGCCGAAGGTGCCGGGCTTAGCCGGGTCGCCGACGCCGTATTCCTCAAGGAAGAAGGTGCACGGATATTCCGAAACCGGATAGTCACAAAGTGTCTGTATGGCGTTTCTGACTATACCGAGTGTGTATTCGGGATTTTCTATGTAGCGCTTGTCTATCTGGCTGCCGAGGTCGTTGACAAACGCCATGAGGTTGTTCGGGGTAACGATATCCTTATCTCCGAGGAAAATGCCGTCACCGATATACTGCTTGAGAATGCCCTCTATGTCTATTCCGGAGCTCGCAAGATATTTTACGAGTCCGCCCTGCTCGGTTATATCCTCGAACAGATATTCCAGCCACGGACACGCCATGCCCGAAAGGTAGGCTCCGACATCTCCGCCCTTGTAGGTGTAGTTGAAGGATTGCGTAACTCTGTAGGGCTGCTCATAGGTCACACCGTTCGCGGTGACGGGAAGAACGCAATCAACATCAAACAGCTCATAATCGGCTGTTATTTTCTCTGCGTCCTTTGAGAAGGTGACCTCTCTGAAATAGTTGGGGAACTCTATAAAGGCATTTGTCTGGCAATCATAGATTATCTCGCCGTTGTCGGACACATGCGAGGAGATGTCGTTGGCGTGGGAGTGACCGGTGAAAACATAATGCATTCCCGCATCCGCCAGCGTTTCCGAAACCTCACGGAAATTGTCGATAACGAAGCCGTTGAGAATATCCTCCTGCGCGTCATAATGAGGATATATGCTCCAGTGGGTAAGACCTATCGGGGTTTCTCCGTGCGCCTTTGCATCGGCTATTTCGGAGAGTATCCACTGCATAAGCTGTGCGGTATAATTGCCGCCGGTTTCGTGCTCGTCCTCACCGCTCTCGGTGTTGTCGGAGGAATACTTTCCGCCGTCCATCATTATAAGGCGATAGCCGCCCTCAAGCTGCACCGAATAGGAAAGCATGCCCGCCTTGCCCGATGACGGGGCAAAGGTGTGATAGGCTATATCGTAGCCGAGATTTTTATATATTTCCTTGAACTCCTCCGGAGTTGTAGCTCTTGAGTATTCCGCAACATCGTTTTTGAAGGTTGATGCCTTGCTGTTGTTGATGTCGTGGTTGCCGTTGGCAACGATGACCTCAAGCCCGGTTTCCGCTTCAAACCTCTCAAGCCTTGCAGCAAGAGCCGAATGTCCGGAATATTCGCCGTTCATCGTAAGGTCTCCGGGCATAAGCACATACTTGAGGCCGTTTTCCTCGGCATGTGCCGCAAACGCCGCAAGAGCAGACTCTATAAGCCCCTCCTGGAACATGTACTGCTTGTTGCCCTGCATTGCCCACTCCTCAAAATCGGCGGTCTTGTTGCCCATGTCCGCTTCATTGAAATAGTGAACATCCGAAATAACGGCAAAGCGCAGGTCTGAATCACCTAACGCAAACACCGCAGACGGCATGGCCGTGATGAGCATTACAACGGCAAGCATTACCGCCGAAAGCTTGGTGATGAATTTTCCCTTTTTCATTTCTCGAATCCTCCGTTCTTTTTTGGGTAATACATATACTCTTGTATTATATATCATTATAAACGAGATGTAAAGAATTTACAGCCGATTTTTACTCCGATTCGCGAAATATTTTTCTATTGACTTTCAGAATTGCGCGATGTATAATTACGGTCAAAGCAACATATTCCAACTGCTGTGACGAAGACAGTAACGACACCGCAGTCCGTTCCAGAGAGAGCCTCCGCAGCTGAAAGGGGCTTACGGGCAGGAGCCGCGAAAACCGCTTCCGAGCAGCGCACCGAAGCGAAAGATAAGGTGCGCCGTCACGTTGCCGCGTTAAGGCACAAAAAGCGGCGGGATTTTTCCCGCAATACGGGTGGAACCGTGGAGCACAATATGCTTCATCCCTTTTCGGGATGAGGCTTTTTATTTTTAGGAGGATTTGAAAAATGATTAAAGTAAAACTCAGGGACGATGTCAGGGAGTTTGAGAACGGCACAACGCCGGAGGACATAGCAAAGCAAATAAGCATGGGGCTTTATAAAAACCTCTGCGCCTGCCTTATCGACGGCGAGTCCGCCGATATCCGCACTCCGCTCGAAAAGGACTGCTCGCTTGAGCTGCTCAACTTTGAAAGTGCGGAAGGTAAGCACGCATTCTGGCACACCTCCTCGCATATTCTCGCGCAGGCGGTCAAGCGTCTTTATCCCGATGCAAAGCTCGCCATAGGTCCCGCTATCGAAAACGGCTTTTATTATGATTTCGACTGTGACACCCCCTTCACTCCCGAGGTTCTTGAAAAAATCGAGGCAGAGATGAAGAAGGTCGTTAAGGAGGATTTATATCTTGAGCGCTTCGAGCTTGAGCCGGCAAAGGCAATAGAATTCATGCAGGAAAAGGGCGAGCCTTACAAGGTCGAGCTTATCGAGGAGCACGCCGGCAAAAACGAACCCATCAGCTTCTATAAGCAGGGTGAGTACGTCGATGTGTGCGCAGGTCCTCATATCCCCTCAACCGGCAGAATAAAGGCGTTCAAGCTCACCGCGTGCACCGGCGCCTACTGGCGTGCGGACCAGAAAAACAAAATGCTCCAGAGAATATACGGCATAGCCTTCCCTAAGAAAGAGGAACTTGACGCTTATATCGAGCGCATGGAGGAGGCCAAGAAGCGCGACCACAGAAAAATCGGCAAGGAGCTCGGACTTTTCATGCTCACCGAGGAGGGACCCGGCTTCCCCTTCTTCCTGCCCAACGGTATGATTCTCAAGAACACTCTCATCGAGTACTGGAGAGAGGTTCACAAGCGTTACGGTTATGTTGAAATTTCCACTCCCATAATCCTCAATCAGGAGCTTTGGCACAGAAGCGGCCACTGGGACCATTACAAGGATAACATGTACACCACCGTCATAGATGAAGAGGATTATGCGGTAAAGCCCATGAACTGCCCCGGCGGAATGCTCGTCTTCAAATCCGAGCCGCACTCCTACCGCGACCTTCCCCTGCGCTGCGGCGAGCTCGGTCTTGTTCACCGTCATGAGCTTTCGGGCGCGCTTCACGGCCTTTTCAGGGTTCGCTGCTTCACGCAGGACGATGCGCATATCTTCATGACCCGCGACCAGATAAAGGAAGAAATCATAGGCGTTACCCGCCTTTTTGATGAGGTTTACTCACTGTTCGGACTCAAATACAAAATCGAGCTCTCCACAATGCCCGATGACCACATGGGCTCTCTTGAGGATTGGGAGCTTGCTACAAACGCATTGAAAAACGCCATGGAATCCCTCGGCAAGGAATATGAAATAAACGAGGGTGACGGCGCCTTCTACGGCCCGAAGCTCGACTTCCATCTTGAGGACAGCATAGGCAGAACCTGGCAGTGCGGAACCATTCAGCTCGACTTCCAGATGCCTGAGCGCTTTGAGCTTGAATACACCGGAGCCGACGGCGAAAAGCACCGTCCCGTAATGATTCACAGGGTTGTCTTCGGTTCGATAGAGCGCTTTGTCGGTGTTATTACAGAGCATTTTGCGGGCGCGTTCCCGACCTGGCTCGCTCCTGAGCAGGTAAGAATACTTCCGATATCCGAAAAGCATCTTGATTTTGCCGAAACAATCCGCAAGACGCTGTATGATGCCGGTATACGCGTTGAGCTTGACACCAGAAGCGAAAAAATCGGTTATAAAATCCGTGAGGCTCAGCTCAGAAAAATTCCTTATATGCTTATCGTCGGTGACAAGGAAGCCGAAAGCGGAACCGTATCAGTCAGAAGCCGCAGCAAGGGTGATATCGGCTCTACAAACGTCGACAAATTCCTCTCGGATATTCTCAATGAGATTAGCTCTCGCTCACTCTGATTTTAAAATGAAAAAGCGCTCCCTTCCCGAAATTGCGGAAAGGGAGCGCTTTTTGTATACTTTCACCCATTAGTTGTTGTCATTTTATGGTTTTTTTATAAATTTTTATCGCTTTCAGGCATTTTTGTGTTGATTTTTGTAAAAACAAATGATACAATTAACCTGTATATTTGCGATTACGATTTTATATGCATAATTTTATACGGTAAACTAAAGTTTACGGGAGATGACTTTATCTGATGAATATTTCTCTGCTCAAAACGGGCGGCATAGATTACGAGGAGGGTATCGGGCGTTTCGTAGGAAACTCCGAGCTTTATGAATCTCTCCTGAAATCCTTTTGCGAGGAAAATGATTTCGACAAAGCGAAGGCTGCTGTTGAAGCCGGAGACACCCGGAATCTGTTCGAGCTTATACACACAATGAAGGGAGTAACCGGCAATCTGAGCCTTACCCCCCTTTATCGTGCGTGCTGCGAACTGACCGAAAAGCTCAGAGCAGAAGACTATTCCGATTTAAAAGTCCATTTTGACACCGTTTATAAAATATACACCGAGACTGTCCGCACAATATCTGCGGCAACGGAGGAATCCGATTTATGAAAAAACGAATGCTTGTCGTCGATGACAGTAAAATAAACCGCTCGCTTCTTGTTGAAATCTTCAAGGGCGAATACGATGTTTTTCAGGCATCCGACGGCAAAGAAGCCCTGGACACACTGCTTTCCGACGAAAAATCGTTTTCAATAGTAGTGCTTGACCTCATAATGCCGGTAATGGACGGCTATGAGCTGCTCACTGTTATGCGTTCGACCAAGGCGCTTGAGGAGACTCCCGTTATTGTTCTGTCCTCCTCCGATGACACCGACAGCGAGCTGAAGGCTCTCAATCACGGTGCCGACGATATGATAACAAAGCCCTTCGACCCGCGCATCATACGTCAGCGCGTTAAAAATATTGTCCTCAAGGCGGAGCTTGCCGAGGTAAAGGTTGAAAACGCAAAGCTGAAAAAGCAGACGCAGGACCAGCTTCATCTTCAGGCAATAATGGACAACATGATAGGCGGAATCGTCTTCATAGATATAGCCGATGATTCATCCGGCTATCTTCTTTACCGCAACAGGGGCTTTTACGAGTTGTTCGGCTACACACCCGAAGGCTATGCTGCTCATAACCCCAATATATTTCTCGATGTCTACCCACAGGACAGAGAACAAATACATACCGCCATTCTTGACGCAATAGAAAACCACACCTCATTTTCACGGCAAATCCGCATGTTTGACGGCAACTCAGAGGTTCAGTGGATACACATTCAGGGGGTCGAGATAAGCTACGAGGAATCAAAGAACCACGTCATCATGGCTATAATGGAAAATATTACGGAGCAAAAGCTCAACGAACAGAAAATTGAGCTTGCCAATAAAGAGCTTCGCTACCGTGCCGACCATGACCAGCTTACAGGCATCTATAACCGCGAGAAGTTTTTCCGCAAAACAGAGGAGCTTCTGCGCGAGGACCCCGAATCCACCTATGTGTTTTTGAAGTTCAACGTCCGCAAATTCAAGCTTATCAACGAAATATACGGCGTAGGCACCGGCGACAGCATACTCATCGCTCTCGCCAAATACATGGATCAGGTTCTTTTCGACAAGCATGCGTCTTACGGCAGAATTGCAGGTGACCACTTCGCAGCCTGTGTACGCAGGGGTGACTTCAATATTGATGCTGTAGTCACTGAAATTGACGCAAAGCTCAGCGAAATATGCGGTGATGTTCACATAGTGGTGGAGGCCGGAATATACGTCATAGATGACCCGACAATGCCGGCGGCGAATATGTTTGACCGCGCTTCGCTTGCGCTGCAAAACGTAACCGAGGATATCAGCTCAAATTACGCCTATTATGATGATAAAATCCGTGAAACTCTTCTGCGCGAGCAGGAGATAATCGGTGAAATGTCACTTGCGGTTGAGCAGCATCAGTTTGTTATTTTCCTTCAACCCGTAATCAGCCTTGCAAAGCAGGATGCTGTAAGCGCCGAGGCTCTCGTACGCTGGCGTCACCCGACCAAGGGACTCATATCCCCGGGTCTGTTCATTCCCTTGTTTGAGCGCAACGGCTTTATAACCAAGCTTGATTATTATGTCTGGGAAGAGGTGTGCCGCTACATCAAGCAGCGCGCCGACAGAGGTCTCCCGCCGATATCGATATCCGTCAACGCTTCACGCCGCAGTATTTACAGCCTGAACATCTGCCGTAAAATCTGCGATTTGTGCGACAAATACGGCGTTGACCCCTCTCTTTTGAAGCTTGAGATAACCGAAAGCGCCTACACGGACACCCCCGCCAAGCTCATTAAAACAACCGCCGAGCTTCAGAGCGCCGGCTTTACCGTGCTTATGGATGACTTCGGCAGCGGTTATTCATCACTCAACACACTCAAGGACCTCCCGGTTGACGTGCTGAAAATAGACATGAAATTCCTCGAGGACTTTGAAACCTCGAAGCGCACAGGAAATATAGTCACCTCAATAATACGCATGGCAAAATGGCTTGACATGGCGGTTATCGCAGAGGGCGTCGAAACAGCACAGCAGATTGATTTTCTGCGCAGTGTGGGCTGCGACAGAATCCAGAGCTATTATTTCTCCAAGCCTCTGCCTCTTGACGAGTTTGAAGCCAAGGGCTACGGAGCATTGTCCGGAGAGGAGCTCAGGAAGCCCTCCGATTCGGATATTGTGCTTCACCCGATAGATTTCGACGAAATATTCAGCGGAAACGCCGCAACGAACCGTCTTCTCAACTCCCTTGCAGGGGGACTGGGTCTGTATGAATTTATGGGCTCCTCGCTTGAGCTTATCAAAACCAACTCCACATATTACGACATTCTCGGCTTTGATACCGACAGCGTGGACTCCTATTCCTCAAATGTTCATAAGCTGGTATTTGAAGACGATGTAGAAAAATCCATAAATGCCTGCCGCGCTGTAATCGCCACCGGAAAGTCCCAGAGGATTACCGTAAGGCATTATCATCACAACGGAAACCTTGTGTATCTTGACTGCGTTTACAACTATCTCGGCGGCACAGATGAATGTCCTTTGATTTGCATATCCTTTAATGATATTACGGAGCGCTTTTTGCTTAAAAGCAAGGAGGACGATTACAGAGCCTATCTTGAATCTATCATGTCTGCGGTTCCGGGAGGAATAGTTTTATATGAGATATCTCCGGACAAGGTGCGCGCAATTTATTTTAACGACACCGCGGCGGAAATTGCAGGTTGTACAAGAGAGGAATACGCCGAGCTGTATTCAAACTAGCCGATGAAAAGCATACATCCCGATGACCTCTCCCTTGTTGACGGTGCATTGAAAAATCTACTTGAAAACTCCTCGCCCATCGACATAGTATGCAGAAAGCTTACAAAGGACGGAAAGGTTTACCGTTCCAGGCTCATTGCAAAGGTTGTAAGCCGAAGCGGCAAAAACGCCATCGCAAGCGCAGTAATATTAAAGCTGGACAAATGACAAACCAATCCCCCGGCAAGCAGAAAGCTTTGCCGGGGGATTTTTGTAAGCGAACGGATAGCTGGTTATGCGGGTTCGGGATACGCGCACTCAAGATTCATCTCAAGTGTAAAAAACTCATCCGCATTCACTGCCAAAGGCGTTGCAAGCTTGGTCAAATCAAACAGCACTATGGCATCCGCAGCGGCACTCTGAGCCTTAAAGCAGGACCAGGTCTGCTCATAAATATAAAGCACTCCGCCGCTTATGTTTTTAAAGGAGCGCTTTATTTTTCTGCTCCATTTGTTTGTCACGCTGTCAAACACCGCATCCGAAACAATGTGGTTCGATGCCTGAATCTGAGTTGGATTGAGCATCGGCGTTGAAGCGGCATAGGTATCAAAGGTTACCTCGGCACACTCAAGTGTGTTGTCCGCTGAACCGCAGGGCCAGAGTCCGTAACCATCCATATATGATGTTTCGGGATATGTGCGGTCGGATACAGGCATGTAAATTTTGGTGACGTTCGGCAATGCCATGCCGCCGGTCATACCCTTACAATAAAGATTTCCTCCTGCGAACGGGTCATCCCCGTTATTTACGGTTCCGGCACTTTGCATCATTGCAGAATAGCACAGACAATTGTAATAATTTCTTGTCAGCATATCTTTTTCCTTTCCGTAGTATTCCCTCCCGCAAACGAAGGCAAAATAAAAGAACGGATAAATCCGTCCTCTTGTTGCAGAACATTCGTTTGCTACATTTATTATAGCGTCGGTTTTCATCCTTGTCAAGAGTTATGTAATGACGAAGAAAAGCACAGAAGGCTAATGCCCCCTGTGCTTTTCCTTGTTTTTCTGACGATGCAGCCGGCGCAGCCTTTCCTTTTCCTCCTCACGCTGTTCGCGTGAGCGGATTTTGCGCGCCTGCTTCCCCTCTTGCTGTTGCAGCTTGAGAGCCTGTTGAGCCTTCGTGCCTATCCCGGTATTGAGCTGTTTTGTGATAATACGCTGCATACGTTTGGGGTTTACATGCCTGTCCGGAATTATTTCTGTCTCAACAGACGGGCTGAATCTCAGCCGGTGCCAGTTTTTCAACAGAAAATCATAAACCTCATAATCCTTGGGCTCGGCACCGAAGGTTATCTTGCAGACCTCACAGCGCCCTTTGAACTCCCGTTCATAAATGCCCACCCAGAAAGGCTCCTCAAACAAAACGGTAAACCGGGATATCACAACAGGGTTAGATGAACCATCCGTAAAAACTCCTCCTTTTTTGTTTTTGCGGCAAGGAACGGACAACCAAAGGAGGCAGGTTACTGACGGCATTGCCGCTCCCGGACTACCTACCGGGACGTGTTTTTATCCTTGCTGATTAAATTATAACCTATGTATCACGCTTTTTCAACACCTGAATGCTTCGGAAAAATCCTTCAGGCTTTGTGCCGAGTCCTGTGTAGGCTCATACTCAAGCCCTATATATCCGTTATATCCGCTTGCGTTTATCGCCGCAAACACATTGCGGTAATTTATCTCTCCGGTGCCCGGTTCATTTCGTCCGGGATTGTCTGCCGCGTGGAAATGACCGATAAAACCAATATTTTTTGTTATGTTCGGTATCAAATTTCCCTCGGTTATCTGTTGATGGTATATGTCATACAGCAGCTTTACATTATCACTGCCGACCTCGCGTATAATACCGAAGCCCTCATAAGAGGACGAAAGATAATGCCCTCTGTGGTTTGTAATCGTATTCAGCGGCTCAAGAATGAGATTGACACCGGCGCGCTCGAATATCGGTACGGCACAGCGAAGCGCATTAACTATATTGGCGTGCTGCTCCTCTCTGCTGATGTCATCGCGAGCCTGTCCTGCCGTTACAATCAGGTTCTTTACTCCCAGCTCCCTCGCTCTTTCCACGGATTCAAAGGAGACATGCCTCAGACGTTCGCCGCTGTCCTCAAACAGCAAGCCGTGACTTCTGTATTTTGATGCGAGCGATTCGTCCGAGGAATCGACGCACATTGAGGTTACGGTAACTCCGCATTCCTTTGAGGCTGCTTTCACCTCATCAAGATTTTTTGATGCAAAGCCCCAGAACTCCACGGCATCCATTGAGCATCTTTTAACAGCCTCAATACGCTCACAAAAGGGCTTTTCCCGAAACAGCATTTCTATACATACCGAAAATTTCATATATTACCTCTCCGTTTAATCCTTTAAGTCCTGTTTTTCTCCGCTCCATTTTTGACCCCACGCGTTTGCCCAGGCTTCGCAGTAGAGCTTATAATAGGAAACGTTGTTTTTCTTGCGATATTTTACAAGCGGCGGGAAATTGCACCACACAAACGAGGGTATACCGATTACAAGCCAGTAAAACGCTCCGAGCAGCAACGCCTGTATTGTATGTCCGTATTCATGTATGCGCGTGTTGCGCTCCCATTCGGGGTCGCGCCCCTCGGCAATAAAGATAAATATTCCGACAGACACCCCGCCCCAGTTTCCGGGAACAAAGGTTATAAAGGCGTTGTGAAAACGCATATGGCGAAGCTTGCGGCTGAGTATTAAATATCCTATAAGCCCGAATATGTTTACAGGCAGCGCCCATGTAAACTGCCAAAAATAAAACAACGCTCTCGCAATACCCTTTTCAGCTCTTCCGTTCATAGCCATTCCTCCGCAAAAAATAAATTATTATGATTATAACCTCACTTGCGCCCAAAAACAAGTATTACTTATTTATATTTACCCTATGATTGATTTTTCCGGTTAACCATGATAGAATAATATAAAGAATACGGAAAGGAAAGACGCATGAAGATTTTATTCATCACTCCCGAAGGCTTCGACACTGCAGGACCGAATAATCAGATGGCTATGGTCATGATAAGCGATTTCCTCTCCGGCGGGTATGACGTTCACCTCATACAGAGCAGACGAAAAAAGGAATATCCGCAGATTCCGCAGCGCCTTGAAGGGCGCAAGGGCTTCACCTGCGACATAATCGACCGCAAGGACATTGACAAATCCCACCTCATAGTGCGATATCTCGATGAGGTCAAATATGCCTTCCAAGGCTTCCGGCGCTGGAGAAAAGTACGCGATGCCGACGTTGTGTTCGTGCAATCGTGCCCGACAGTGGTATGGCAGCTTGTGCTGCTGAAGCTTATTTACCGCAAGCCCATAGTCTATAATGTATATGATGTCTTTCCCGGTCACGGCAAGGATGTCGGAATGATAAAAAGCTCATTTATTTACAAATGCTTTGCGCTGCTCCAGAAGCTCGCCTACGCGCTGAGCGATGTGACGGTTGTGCTCTCCGAGGACATGAAGCAAAAGCTGGCTTCTCAGGGAGTAAAGCCCGAAAAGATACGCATCGTCTTCCCGTGGTATGACGTTGAAACAGTCCGCGAAATCCCGCGCGATGAAAACCGTTTTATAAGAGAATACGGCATTGAACCCGGCAAATTTTATGTTCAGTTCGCAGGCTCAATAGGTGTAGTGCTCGACAGGCAGTCCATCCTTGAGGCGGCACAGCTGCTCAAGAACGAAAAGGACATAGTTTTTCAGATAATCGGTGACGGCGGAGCAAGAAAGAAGCTTGAAGGCGAGCTTGAACAGTCCGGTCTTGAAAACGTCAGACTTTATCCGTGGCAGCCCATGGATATGATTCCGGATGTTTACAGTGCCGGCAGCGTATGCGTAATACCGCTCAACAAAGGTGTTATCGGCAACGGAGTGCCGAGTAAATCCCCGCTGCTTATGGCGTGTAACCGCCCGATAATAGCTCTTGTTGAAAAGGATTCGCACTATTACAGGCTTCTCAACGAAAGCGGCATCGGCATAGCGCATGACTCAAACGATTACAGAGCCATGGCGGAATCAATACTTGAGCTTTACCGGAACCCCGAAAAGATATCGGAGCTTACCCGCCGCGCCAACGAATACGCACGGCGCGAACTTTCCAGCACAGTCAACACAAGAAAGTTTATGAATATATTTGACGAGCTCGGTAAGAAAAAATGAAAATACTTTTACTTGGTCTGACAAAAATAAAATACATGCCCTACGCGCGGTTTTATCTTGAGCAGCTTTGTGTGCCCGGGAATGAGGTCCATCTGGCATTCTGGAACAGGGACCTGCAGCCCGAGCAGAAGCCGGCTCAGCAGGTAATTCTGCATGAGTTTTCACGCTCGCAGAATGACGAGGAGCATCCGGTAAAAAAAATCGGCAGCTTCAGGGAATACAGAAGGTTTGCATGCCGTCTGCTTGACTCCGGCAATTTTGACCTTGTGGTAATTCTGCATTCACTCACCGGTGCCGTGGTTTTCGACAGGCTGAAAAAGTATGCCGGAAGGTATATTCTCGATTACCGTGACGTGACCTACGAGAGCTTTTTACCGTACAGGCGGCTTATCGCCTCAATGGTCAACCTGTCCGCTCTCACACTTGTAAGCTCGGATGCTTTCCGGACACTTCTGCCGCAGAGCGATAAAATACTCACCTCTCACAACATATCGCCGGAAGAATATACCGCGCGTCCGGTTCGCATGGAAACCGTTCACACACCGGTACGCATCGGCTTTTGGGGATATATCAGAAACCCTAAGGTGAATCTGAAAATAATGGAGCACCTCGGCAATGACCCGCGCTTTGAGCTTCACTACTACGGCAGTAAGCAAAAAACCGCCATGCAGCTGAAAACCTACTGCATTTACAATAAGCTGAAAAATGTATTCTTCCACGGCGAGTACTCTCCGGAAGAGCGTTCCGGCTTCGCCTCAAAAACCGATATAGTCCATAATATGTATGACAACGACGCGGTCATGAGCCGGGCGGTATCCAACAAATATTATGATGCGTTGATTTTCCGGCTTCCCCAGCTTTGCACCCACGGCTCTTATATGGGGAGGCTTGTCGACGAAAAAGGCATAGGTATTTCCGTCGACCCGGAGGACAGCCTGTTCGCCGACAGGGTTTTTGCATATTACAACTGCCTCAACGCCGAAAGATTTGACGCCGCCTGTGACAAAGAGCTCGACCGGGTACTCGGTGAATACCACGCCTGCACAGAAGCTATCCATGCGCTGTGCATATCGCTGAACGCATCGCTCAGTGAGGACAAATAGCAAAATAAACAAAGAACTGCTTGTGTACGTTTCCTGTGCACAAGCAGTCTTTTTATACTCCTTCGACCTTTAAATCTTGAAAAATCGCCGATATTTCAAGAAAAATCTTCAAAAAAGTTTCACAAACTTTTTCAGGCAATGAAGGGTGAATTCCCCCTCACCCTCGTTTGTTACAATTGAAAAACAGCTCATTCTTGTGTATATTGCACAAAATAAACCAAGGTTTACGCACGAAAATATTCAACCCTCAAGGAGAAAATTAAAAAATTCTTTCGTCATTTTGCACAAATTTTGCATTGCATGTTTGTGCAACTTGCCTTGACTTTTTTGAAAACAGTGCTATAATTGAGCCATCAAATGAAAGAGAGGAGAACACAAAATGATGAGAGACTTCTACATTAACCTTGAGAGACAGCTTATGAAGGAAATTGAGGAAACCAAAGGCTTTTCATTCAAGAAGCTTGTCAAAATCGCAGAGCTCAGCCAGATACTCGCATCAATGAAATATTGATGCAAGCCCGGTAAGCGGCAAAAAGAAGCCGCGGGGCTCTTAACCCTCCAACCTCCTTTTTTAGGGTTTATTATATATAGACTGTTTCAAAAAGCAGAACCGCCGAAAGGTTACCCCTTCCTTTCCGGCGGTTCTGCTTTTCTGTTAAAACAATCCGTTTATCACTCCGTCGGATGAAACGTCTATCCCCTCCGCGGCGGGAACCCTCGGCAAGCCGGGCATTGTCATTATCTTTCCTGCCTTTGCCACTATAAATCCGGCGCCCGCGGAAACCTTCAGCTCACGTATTGTTATATTGAAATCCGAGGGCGCTCCGGGAACGCTCTTGTCATCGGTGAAGCTGTACTGCGTCTTTGCTATGCACACAGGCAGAGAGCCGAAGCCCTGTTCTTCAAGCATTTTCGCCTGAGCCTGTGCCTCCTCGCTGAGAACGGCTTCATTTCCCGCGTATATTTTACGCACCACACAATCAGTCTTATCCTTTATCGGTGCATCGGTATCATAGACATACGAAAACTCACACGGGGCTTGACACATTTCAACCACCTTTTCGGCAAGCTCGGCTCCGCCCTTTCCGCCCTCGGCAAAAACCGAAGCCGCGGAAAACTCCGCTCCGAGAGAAATGCATTTTTCCCTCACATCGGAAATTTCAGCGTCCGTATCGGAGGCGTTCCTGTTGAGTGCCACAATCAACGGCAAGCGGTAGACATTTTTTATATTCATAATATGTCTTTCAAGATTGGGAAGTCCTCTTTTGAGTGCTTCCCTGTCCTCGACCTTCAGCCGCTTGGCATCCGCCCCACCCTGAAGCTTCAGCGCCTTAACGGTGGCAACAAGCACACAGCAGGAGGGCTTGAGCCCGGCAGTACGGCATTTTATATCAATAAACTTCTCAGCTCCGAGGTCGGAACCGAAGCCCGCCTCCGTAACGACGTAATCCGCCGCCTTTAGGGCTGTCCTTGTTGCAACTACCGAGTTGCAGCCGTGCGCAATATTGGCAAACGGTCCGCCGTGCACAAACACAGGCGTCCCTTCAAGTGTTTGGACAAGATTCGGCTTCATGGCATCGCGCAGCAGTGCCGCCATTGCCCCGTGGGCATTGAGCTGACCTGCGGTTACCGGTTTCCCGTCCTTGTTTTCACCCACAACTATGCTTGCAAGTCTGCGCTTCAAATCCTCAAAAGAGGATGCCAGACACAGTATTGCCATAACCTCGCTTGCGGCTGTAATGTCAAAGCCGTCATCCCGCGGAACTCCGTTGACATCTCCGCCCAGACCGTCCCTTACATAGCGCAGCTGACGGTCATTCATATCCATACAGCGCTTCCACGTAACACGGCTCTCATCTATTCCGAGGGCATTGCCCTGATATATGTGATTGTCAAGCATGGCGGCAAGCAGATTGTTTGCAGCGGTTATCGCATGAATATCGCCGGTGAAATGAAGATTTATGTCCTCCATCGGGATGACTTGCGCATAGCCTCCGCCGGCAGCTCCGCCCTTTATTCCGAACACGGGTCCGAGCGAGGGCTCGCGGAGTGCGGCGGCGCTTGATTTGCCTATGCAACGCAGTGCGTCGGCAAGGCCTATTGAGATTGTGGTCTTTCCCTCTCCGGCGGCTGTCGGAGTTATTGCCGTAACAAGAATGAGCTTTCCGTCCGGACGCCCTTCGTCAAAGCAGGCGGAATCCACTTTGGCCTTGTACTTGCCGTAAGGCTCAATGTACTTTTCGTCTATTCCCGCCCTCGCCGCAATTTCGGAAATCGGGCGCGGTCTTGTGTTTTGTGCTATTTCAATATCGGTAAGCATATATTTTCTCTTTTCTCGGGTTTATTTTCGATGTATTTTATCACACTACCTGTGTATTGTTTATGGATAAACGCAAAAATACCGAAATTTTCTCGACATTTCCTGCCTTTAATGATAGAATATATGAAATTCAAGGAGAGGCGTTGTATGAAGGAACTTTTTTCTCTGCTTATTTCATTTTTTAAAATAGGGCTTTTCACCTTCGGCGGAGGCTATTCAATGCTGCCGATGCTTCAAAAAGAAATAGTTGAAAAGCGCGGCTGGGCAACAGAGGGTGAAATACTCGATTATTTCGCCGTAAGCCAGTGTGCTCCCGGCGCGATAGCGGTGAATACGGCAATATTCGTCGGATACCGAAAAAAGAAAATCCCCGGTGCGCTGATGTCGGCTCTCGGAATAGTGCTGCCGTCTCTGATAATTATAACGATAATTGCAGCCCTGCTCGGAAATTTCGCACATCTGCCCGCGGTAAAAAGTGCATTTGCGGGAATACGCATAGCTGCGTGCGCGCTTATAATATCATCCCTGATAAAGCTTATAAAAGCCAATGTGCGAAGCGCCGTTCAGATAGTCCTTGCGGTGCTCTCCTTTATAATTGTTGCGGTGCTCGGTCAGAATCCCATATTTGTAGTTCTCGGCGCAGCGCTTTTCGGACTCTTCACAGCGGGGAGGGTTAAAGCCGATGCCTGAACTTCTTGTTCTTTGTTGGGAATTTTTCAAAACGGGACTGTTTGCTGTTGGCGGAGGACTCGCCGCACTCCCCTTCCTTTCGAGAATGTCGGACGCTCACCCCGACTGGTTCACTCAGGAAATGCTTGCGGACATGATTGCCGTGTCCGAGTCCACACCCGGACCTATCGCCATAAACATGGCAACCTACGTCGGCTATACGGTATCCGGAATTTTCGGCGCGATACTCGCCACCTTCTCCATGATACTTCCGTCAATAATAATCGTTGTTATTGTTGCCGGAATACTTGAAAAATACATCAGCAACAAATACGTCAACGGCGTATTTTCGGGTCTGCGTCCCGCGGTCACGGGTCTTATTGCCGCCGCCGGATACTCGGTGCTGAAGGTGTCGGTAATGATAACGGACGTACCGTTCAGCCTTTCCGCGCCGTTTGCAGCCTTCGACTGGCGCGCGGTGCTGCTGCTTGCAGTGCTCGTATTTTTCACTCAGTTCAAGTATACCAAGAAAATTCATCCCGTCGCATATATTGCGGTCTCCGCCGTCATAGGCGTACTGATTTTCTGACAACAACCGAAAACGAAAGCAGGAGCGACACACGGCCGTTCCTGCTTTTTTATATACTTCCTATTGCCTGATTTTAAGGCATCTTAACCTTTACACAGCGGGAATTTGCCTCCTCGCAGTCGCTTCCGGCAAAGATGTTGTATGCCGTGTCAAGCTCCCATGCTTTGGTTTCGGGATTGTAGAATTTCAGCTCATCCGTATTGATAAGAAGCTCCGCTGCGGCACTCTCCCCCGCCTCAAGCTCTATTCGTTTGAAGCCCTTGAGCAGCTTTACCGGACGGTCGGCTCTGCCGTCGGCCGAGCCGGCGTATACCTGAACCACCTGAGCGCCCGCGCGTTTCCCGGTGTTTTTCACCTTTACCGTAACAGCTATTCCGTCCTGTGTGCGCTTAGCCTTGAAGCCCGACAGCTCAAAGGAGGTATAGGAAAGGCCGAAGCCGAACGCATACGCCGGTGTTAGCTTCTCCTTTTCAAACAGCGTATAGCCGTGGTAATAGCCGTATTCTATATCATATTTTCTGTCGCCTATTCTGACAAACGGCGGATAATCCTCCTCGCGCTTGGCTATTGTAAACGGAAGTCTGCCCGACGGGCACACCGCTCCGGTGACAACATCCGCAAGAGCGTTACCGCCCTCAAGTCCGCTGTAAAACGACATGAGCACGGCATCGGCATAATCCGACCAATCGTCTATAATGTAAGCACTTCCGCCCATTATGTTGACTATAACCCGTTTTCCGGAATCCGCCATCGCCTTTATCAGCGCAACGTCCTCCTCGGGTATCCTCAGGCTCTGCCTGTCGCCGCCGACATTTTTCGCCTTGGAGTTTACCTTGCCCACATTTACGAGGAATTCGCCCTCCTGCTTATGGTCGCTTCCGACGCAAACTATAACCGTATCCACTGTGCGAACCGCAGCCCTCGCTTTTTCCGTGTCACACCCGTTATAGTGCCTGACGCTTGTTTTCCCGAACGCCTTGGAGAGGCCCTCATACGGCGTCACAACATAGGGGCTGAACACATTGCTGCTACCGTGGTCGCCGGTGTTGGCTTTTTCAGCGTATCTGCCCACAACCCCTATTTTTTTATCCTTTGCAAGCGGAAGAATACCGTTGTTTTTCAGCAGCACCGTGCCCTTGTCGGCAACCTCGCGGGCAAGAGCCGTATGCTCCTTACAGGCAACCACGCTCTTACTCTGCGGCACAACAAGGGGTGTCGTGCGGATTAAAACTCCGAGTATTCTACGCACCGCAGTGTTGATGTCCGACTCGCTTATCTTCCCTTTTTTCAGGTATGCCTTGAGCATGGTATATCTGAAAAAGTACGGCATTTCTATATCAAGCCCCGCCCTGAGCGAGCGCGCGGCATCGTAAACTCCGAAGAAAAAGTCGGATATCGTAAAGCCGTCAAAGCCCCACTCTCCGCGCAGAATATCGTTGAGCAGCACGGAATTTTCGCAGCAGTATGTGCCGTTAACCCTGTTGTAAGCGCCCATTATCGACATCGCTCCCGCGTCAACACACGCCTTGAAATGCGGAAGATACACCTCGCGCAGGGTTCGCTCATCGACCCTTGCATCAACAGAGAAGCGTAAATCCTCTATGCTGTTTAAAGCGAAATGCTTGGGGCACGCTATTACTCCGTAGGATTGCACCGCCTTTGTAAGCGCAACCCCCATTCTTCCGAGAAGATACGGGTCCTCTCCGTAGGTCTCCTGTGCGCGCCCCCATGCGGGATGACGCAGAAGATTTATACATATTCCGGCAAAATAGTTTGCTCCCCCGGCAATACACTCCTTGGCAAAAACCTCTCCCACCCTGTATTCAAGCTCATCATCGAAGGTTGCACCGCGGAGCATCGACACCGGAAAGCAGGTTCCGTGGTCAAGCACAACGCCCCTGGGACCGTCCGCGAAGCACACGGCGGGTATTCCCAGCCGCTTGCAGCCTCCCGCAGGGTACGGCTTCTGATTATAGACCCGCCCCGCTGTAAGCACACCGCGCACGGTTTTACCCATGGCACGCCCGTGAAGAAGTCTGAGCTTTTCGTCGAGCGTCAGCTCTCCGAGTAATGCGTCCGTAACCTCGCAGAGGCATTCGTTTACGGGATTTTTCCGATAAGTCTCGACCGCCGATTGAAAATTCATGATACACCTCCGTAAAATTTATGGGAATATTTGACAGAAACAAACCAATGATATATAATTTTATAACTATTGCAGAACAGAGGAATTTATAATGATTGAAAACGTAAAAAAGCTTATTATAAAATACCGTGAGATACTTTTATATCTCATTTTCGGCGGACTCACCACACTGCTAAACTGGTCAACCTACGGTGTGCTTGAAAAATTTGCCGGGCTCGGCATGAACACCAGCAACGTAATCGCATGGGTTGCCGGTGTGCTTTTTGCATATTTCACAAACCGCAAATGGGTTTTTGAAAGCAAGGTAACAGACCCTGCCGGATTTGCAAAGGAATTTGCGTTGTTTGTAGGTGCCAGAGCATTTTCCGGCGCTGTTGAAATAATCGGGCTTCCTCTGCTTGTAAGCGCGGGACTCAACCAATCCCTGTTCGGTGTTGACGGCTTTATTGCAAAAATGGTTATAAGCGTAGTGGTCGTAATACTAAATTATATCTTCAGCAAGGTTATCATTTTCAGAAAAAAGAGCAAGGGCAACTAAAATAACGCTTATTGCTATAATCATTATACATTTTTACCGGAAAAGTTCAAGAATAATTAAAAAAATCCGCAGCCGACTTTTCTTATGTACGAATTAACCAAAAACGCAGTCCGTTAATTGTTGATTTTGCCGATAACATAATCTTCAAATCTGTGATACAATAACAAAAACACTATATAAGGTATATATAAAGTGTACAGCGAAACAGGAGGACGAATATGAAAAAGCTTTTCAGACTCACAGCACTGGTTCTTGCTTTAGTCTCGCTTTTCTGCGCCTGCGGCAAGAACGATGTTTCAGGTACAACCGACAAGACGACTGACGGTTCAACCAAGGCTCCGGTTGAAGTTGCCGGAACAACAGCACCTGTAACAACCGTGCCCGATGAGCCCACAACGGCTCAACAGCCTTCAGATGACAGTACAGCCGCCTCAAGGCAGCCGTCCGGCGATTCAAACACCCCGCCCTCGAACAAGCCTGTATCGGACTCCACCGCAACCACCGCTGCCTCGCGCACAACCACCGTACCCACAACAAGTGCCGGAGGCGATGCATACAATGACCGCAGCGCGGCCGAAAAGGTGCTCAATCTCGCAGGCTTCGCATACGATGCGGAAAATGACCTTTTCTATTCAGTACTCTATCCGCTGCAGCGCCATTTCGGCTTCAACATAATTTATGATATAGCCGCTCCGAGAACCGGAATGATATACAGCACCGAAAGAATATATTTCGATTACGGCGGGAAGAACTGGATGTGCCAGCTCTGGAAGGGGCAATACGGCATAACCGTCGGAGCGGAAATAGGCATGTACTATAAGCCCGAAAGTCGTAAAATTGCCCATTATGACTGCGTCGGTGATGAAGACCTCGTCATGATGAAGATGGATGTTTACAAGGACGGAAAGTTCTACTTCAGCAGAGGCCCCGAAAAGCACTGGTGGCTGACCGGCTTCAAGCTTCTCAATGTTGCCATTCCGCTTGAGCTTCAGCTCAAGTGCGTAATCAGCTGGGACGATACAGCTCTTGCGGACGCTTTTGAGATAGGCTTGCACAAGGGCTTAAAGAATGCTATCATCACTCCCTACACCTTCAGGCGCACCGGAAACGACTTCTATATCACCTGGTAAAACCGCATATAAACCGTGTACAAAATGCACAATAAGTCTTGACATTCATACTGCGATAGCGTAAAATATGTTCAATGTGTAAAATTTTGTAATTTTACGTTTTTCCGCGTTTTTCAGGCACCCGTAAAACACAAACACCTTTTAAGGAGGAACTGTTAATGGTACTGCAACCCTCAGTTAAATCAAGGCTCGGAAAGTCGGTTTCCCTGCTGCTCTGCGCGGCAATGGTGATGTCGCTGCTTATTCCCGCGTTCGGAGTTATCTCCTTTGCGGAGGATAAAGAATATGATGTCGCGGACAATGCCGACGGCGTTACTCTTTCTAATTTTAGCCTTTCACTTTCCGGCTCCTATGAAGTACCCGCTCAGGTTGGCGGCAAAAATGTCACCGAAATCGGCGATGACGCCTTCAACTCCTGCACCGGACTCCAGAAAATCACCCTCCCCGACACCGTAAAGGTTATCGGCGAGCGCGCTTTCTACGGATGCTCGCTGCTCGAAAAGGTAAACATGCCCTCCTCTCTTGAATCCATAGGTAAATTTGCATTTGCAAAGTGCAACGCTCTTGCGAAGATTTCCTTCCCCGAAGGCGTAAAGCTTATCCCCGAAAGCGCTTTCGCGGGCTGCACAAGCCTTGAGCAGATGCTATTCACCCAAAGCGTTGAAACAATAGGCAAAAATGCTTTTAACGGATGCTCCGCTCTCTCTGAATTCGGAACCTCCGAGAAGCCTACCGGCGTTATGAGCGGCGTAAAGGTAATTGAAGCCAACGCATTTACGGGCTGCTCCTCCTTCTCCACCATAACATTTTCCGATGCTCTTGAGTCAATCGGAAAAGAGGCGTTCTCAAAGTGCGGCGCTCTTTATGAAGTAAACTACGGAACCTCCGCTGTTGAAATCGGCGAAAGAGCCTTTGCTGAATGCTCCGCATACTTTGACATCAAGCTCGGACAGAACATAACCAAGCTCGGTAATGACGCGTTTGCGGATACAGGCTGGTTCACTCAGCAGGATGACAATTCTGTCACATACATCGGCACAATAGCGTACAAATACAAGGGCAAGATTGCTGAGGATAAGGGCAGCATAGAAATCAAGGAAGGCACCACTGCCATAAGCACCAACGCCTTCAACGGCTATGAAAACCTTACCTCCATCAAGCTTCCCGCCTCAATGATATACATAGGCGACAACGCCTTCCAGAACTGCACCAAGCTTGCAACCATCGACTTCGGCGGCACTAAGGAAATTGCTCAGTATGCTTTCTACGGCTGCAAGGCTCTGACCGAAATAAATATTCCCGGCTCCGTAAAGAGCATCGGCAAATCAGCATTTGCCGCCTGCTCCGAGGCAACAGCTCTTACAATAGGTGACGGTGTTGAGACAATCTCCGCCAACGCCTTCTGGGATTGCTCAAAAATAGAAACCGTCAACATTTCCGCAAGTGTGAAAACCATTGAGGAGCTTGCATTCTTTGAAATAGACGCTCTCAAGGCTGTCAATGTTGACGCTGCAAATACCGCTTACGCAAGTGTGGACGGCGTACTTTACAACAAGGATATGACGGTTCTTTACCTCTATCCCGCAACTAAGGCGGAAACCACCTATGCCATACCCGCAAGCGTAACCAAGATAGCAGACGGAGCTTTCACCGCAGCAGCTTCTCTGACCTCAATGACCATCCCCTCAACCGTAAAGGAAATCGGTGAATATGCTTTCTACGAGTGCACCGGTCTTCTTACAGCAACCCTCCCCGAAGGGCTCGAGAAAATCTCTGCATATACTTTCTATGACTGCAACAGCATATCCGCTGTTTCGATACCCTCAACAGTTAAGGAAATCGGCGAATACGCGTTTTCAAAGTGCACAGCGCTTACCGCCGCAGTGCTTCCCGCGGCGCTCACCGCAATCAGCAACGGTACTTTCTCCGGTTGCCCGAACCTTGCTTCCGTTGATTTCGGCGGTGCAAAAATAACCTCTATCGGCGATTCCGCGTTCAGAGGCTGCGTAAAGCTCGCGTCCGTTGTTATCCCCGAAACAGTTGAAACAATCGGCTCCTCGGCATTCAGAGAGTGCTCCGCAATAACCTCCGTTATTGTTCCCGCATCAGTCACCTTCCTCGGCGCGTATGCTTTCAAGGATTGCTCGGCACTCGGAACCATTACCGTTTCCGCCGACACCGCGCTGTATCCCGACGTTGACTTTGCAGACGGTACAAAATGGTATGACGCTCAGCCCGACGGCGAGCTCTACATAGGCTCCACGCTCTACAAATTCAAAACCACCAAGGTTGATGATAAAACTACCGATTATGCAACCGAGATAACCGTCAAGGAAGGCACTAAGATAATCGCAGCAAACGCGTTTGACGGTTGCGACAAGCTCAAGAAGGTCACACTTCCCGAGTCGCTCATCCGCATAGGCGTTGCGGCATTCAAAAACTGCAGCAGCCTTGAAAACGTAAAAATACCCGCATCTGTAACCGAAATCGGTCAGGAAGCCTTCGCGGGCTGCAAGGCCTTCACCGAAATCGAGCTTCCCAAGGGACTTACCGTTGTTGCGGCATCCATGTTTGACGGCTGTAAGAACCTCAAGAAGGTTTATGTACCCGGAACAGTCAAAATGTTTGAAAGCAATGCATTTAACAACTGCCACAAGAAGATAGCCTTCGTCGGCGACAGTGAAAACGATTACACCAGAACCTACACAATCGCCAACACCAAGACCTTCTTCGTCCGCGCTGCCGACGGTACCGAGACAGAAATCAAGGAAGGCGACAATTCCACAATCCTTATCGCCTTTATCATTCTTGTTGTTGTTATCGCGGCAGTCGTTGTTCTCAGCATGAAGAAGAAGGGTGCAAAGGAAGACAAATCACTCGACGAGCTTAAAGAGGAAATCCTTACCGAGCTTGAAGAAAACAAAACCGCAGACCCCGCTTCCGCCGAAGACCCCGCTTCCGCCGAAGACACTGCTTCCGCTGAAGAAGCCACGGCTGCAGAAGAAGACAAATAAAATCAACCGAATAAAAATCCGCAATATCCTTTCGGATATTGCGGATTTTTTTACTTGTCTTTTTATGCTGTCTCAATTGAGCTTGCCGCATGCAATGCGTATTTTTCAACAGCCTGTTCACGCAGAACAACCTTTTGAATTTTTCCGCTTGAGGTCATGGGGAATTCGTCCATTATCCATACATAGCTCGGGATTTTAAAGAAGGCAACATTTTCCTTGTAGTACGCTTTTATATCGTCCTCGGTGAGCGTTTCGCCCTCACGGACGATGACGCACGCGCATATCTCCTCACCGTACTTCTTGCTGGGCACACCGATAACCTGAACATCCTTGACCTTCTCGTGTCTGTAAAGGCACTCCTCAAGCTCCTTGGGATAAATATTCTCGCCTCCGCGGATTATCATATCCTTGAGTCTGCCCTCAACCTTGTAGTAGCCGTGCTCGTCGCACACCGCAAGGTCTCCGAAATGCAGCCAACCGTCCTTATCTATTGCCTGTGCGGTCGCCTCGGGCATCTTGTAATAGCCCTTCATTATGTTGTATCCCCTCGCGCAAAACTCGCCAATCTTGCCTGCCGGAAGGGTTGCGCCGCTTTCGGGGTCCACTATTTTACACTCCACTCCGGGGAACGCCTTGCCCACGGTTGAACAGCGGCGCTCTACGGAATCGTCCGTGGTGGTCATTGTGCAGCCGGGAGCCGCCTCTGTCTGACCGAAGACTATGACTATATCCGTCATGTTCATCTTTTCCTGAACATCATGCATGGTCTTTATCGGGCAGGGTGAGCCTGCCATTATTCCGGTGCGCATACGGCTGAAATCATACTTCTCAAAATCCGGATGCTCAAGCATACCTATAAACATAGTCGGCACACCGTGAACCGCCGTGCAGCCCTCGCCCACAAGCGCATCCATAACCTTTTTCGGGGAATAGATGTCAACCGGAACAAACGGGGTTGCGTGGGTGATACATGACATAAGCGCAAGCACCATGCCGAAGCAATGGTAGAACGGAACAACTATGCAAAGCTTGTCGTCATGCGTGAACGCCATACCGTCGCCTATTGTCTGACCGTTGTTGAGAATGTTGTAATGTGTGAGCATTACGCCCTTGGGGAAGCCTGTGGTGCCGGAGGTGTACTGAATATTAACTACCTCCTTGCAATCGCAGCTGTCGCGCACGACACAATACTCATCATAGGGTATCTTTTCAGCAAGAGTATATAAATCCTTCCACGCGACCATGCCCGCCGGACATTCGGCATCTCCGGCATATATGACACTCTTGAGATGAGGCAGCTTTGCATCATTGAGCTTTCCGGGCTGTGAATCTTTAAGCGTCGGGCAAAGCTCATTTATTATGTCTATGTAGCTTGTGCCCTTGAAGCCGTCAATAAGCACAATGGCGTCGGAATCCGACTGGCGCAGCTGATATTCAAGCTCAAAGCGCTTATAGCTCGTATTGACGGTAATAAGCACTCCGCCCATCTTTGCGCTGCCGAAGAATGTCAGCAGCCACGCGGGGACATTTGTCGCCCATATTGAAATGTGCGAGCCTTTTTCAAGCCCCAGCGCCATGAATCCGCGCGCAATTGTTTCACACTCCTCATTGAACTCGCTGAAGGTGCGTTTATAGTCGCGGTCGGTATAGTTTATCATGTTATCGTCGGGGTATTTTTTTGCAAGATATGAAAGCTGCTCCCCTAATGTACGCTCTAAAAACTCCATGTATATCACCTCAAAATTGCATTTGCAAAGTTATTTTACTACTATATTTACAAGCTTGCCCTTGACATAAAGCTCCTTAATTACGGTTTTGCCCTCAAGCTCTGCCGCAATCTTCTCATCAGCCTTGACAAGTGCAAGAGCGTCCTGCTGAGATATATCGGCGGCAACATTGATGCGCTGACGGATTTTTCCGTTTATCTGGACAGCTATTTCAACGGTGTCCTCCTTGCACTTTTCTTCGTCATACTCCGGCCAGCTCTGCTCCGTAACAGTGCCGCCGAAATTCATGACACTCCACAGCTCCTCGGTAACATGAGGAGCAAAGGGATTGAGAAGTATTGTGAGAGTTTTCAGCTCATCCGCCGTAACCCTTCCCTGCTCGTAAATTCCGTTGAGCAGCGACATCATTGCGGCTATTGCGGTGTTGGCTTTGAGAGAATCTATATCCTGTGTGACCTTTTTTATCGTCTTGTGGAAGGCACTCTCAAGCGCCGGAGTATAGCCCTCACCGTCACAAACGATGTCCTGAAGAGCCCAGAAGCGGTCAACAAAACGCTTGCAGCCCTTTATTGAAGCCGAGTTCCACGGCGCCGCCTTCTCAAAATCGCCTATGAACATCTCATAAAGACGCATTGTGTCTGCTCCGTATTCATTGACTATATCGTCCGGATTGACAACATTGCCTCTGGATTTGCTCATTTTTTCGCCGTTTTCTCCGAGTATCATGCCGTGGCTCGTACGCTTCGCATAAGGCTCCCTGGTAGGAACAGCACCTATGTCATAGAGGAATTTGTGCCAGAAGCGGCTGTAAAGCAGGTGAAGCGTTGTGTGCTCCATTCCGCCGTTATACCAATCGACCGGCAGCCAGTAATTGAGCGCTTCCTCGGATGCAAGAGCATCGGAATTGTGCGGGTCGCAGTAGCGCAGGAAATACCACGATGAACCCGCCCACTGCGGCATGGTATCTGTCTCGCGTGTGGCTTTTCCACCGCAGACCGGGCAGGTTGTATTCACCCAGTCGGTAAGCGGAGCGAGGGGTGATTCGCCGTTTTCTGTCGGCTCATAGGATTCAACCATCGGCAGCCTGAGCGGAAGCTCACTCTCCGGCAGCGGAACATAGCCGCACTTTTCGCACTTGACTATCGGAATCGGCTCGCCCCAGTATCTTTGACGCGAGAACACCCAGTCACGCAGCTTGTAATTGACCTTTGAATGACCCTTGTTTTCCTTTTGAAGCCACTCGGTTATAGCTTTTTTGGCATCCTCCACAGACATACCGGTAAGGAAGCCGGAATTCACCATTACGCCTGTTGCACAGTCGGTAAATGCCTCTTTTTCGACATCTCCGCCCTTGACAACCTCAATTATCGGCAGTTCAAATTTCTTTGCAAATTCCCAGTCTCTTGTGTCGTGACCCGGAACCGCCATTATCGCTCCCGTGCCGTAGGACACAAGGACGTAATCGGAAATAAATATCGGAATCTCTGTGCCGTTTACGGGATTTATCGCACTTACGCCCTGAAGACGGACACCTGTTTTATCCTTGTTGACCTCGGTGCGCTCAAAATCGCTTTTTCTTGCCGCCTCATCACGGTAGGCCTTGATTGCGTCTATGTTTTCAAGTTTGTCCGCCCACTTTTCAATAAGCGGATGCTCAGGAGACATAACCATATACGTTGCACCGAAAAGCGTATCCGGACGCGTGGTATATACGGTAAGTGTGTCACCGGTTGTGGCTGTAAAATCAACCTCGGCTCCGGTTGAGCGGCCTATCCAGTTCTTCTGCTGAATCTTCACACGCTCTATGTAATCAAGGTCGTCAAGGTCATTTATCAGACGCTCGGCATACTCTGTAATTTTGAGCATCCACTGGCTTTTTACCTTTCTTACAACCTCGCTGCCGCAACGCTCGCACACGCCGCCTACAACCTCCTCGTTTGCAAGCACGCACTTGCAGGAGGTGCACCAGTTGACCGGCATTTCCGTCTTATATGCAAGACCCTTTTTGAACAGCTGAATAAATATCCACTGTGTCCATTTGAAATACTCCGGGTCGGTGGTGTTGACCTCACGGCTCCAGTCGAACGAAAAGCCGAGAGATTTAAGCTGCTGTGTAAAATGAGCAATATTGTTCTTTGTAACTATTTCGGGATGAATATGATTTTTTATCGCAAAGTTTTCCGTCGGCAGACCGAAGGCGTCCCAGCCCATGGGGTACAGAACATTATAGCCCTGAAGACGCTTTTTACGCGCAACGATATCAAGTGCCGTATAGGAACGCGGATGACCCACGTGAAGACCCTGCCCCGAGGGATAGGGAAACTCAACAAGGCAATAAAACTTCGGCATAGTATAGTCGGTGCTTGCATGGAAAACTCCGGTTTCCTCCCATTTATCCTGCCACTTTTTTTCTGTTGTTTTAAAATCGTAATTCATTTTACCCACCGTGCGCCGGCTATCAAAGCGCGCATCCTTTCAAAATTATTCTGTAATTATATCCGAAATATCGGTAATTTTCGCATCAGCCCAAAGACGCTCAAGATTGTAAAACTCCCTTGACTCGCCGAGGAAAAGGTGAACGACAACCGTTCCGTAGTCAAGCAATATCCAGCCCGTGGCTCTGCCCTCGATATGCTCGGGAGCGATTCCGTCCTGCTTGAGCTGATATTCAACCTCATCTGCAAGAGCCTTTACATGGGTATTCGAGGTGGCGCTCGCGATTATAAAATAATCCGCGACTATGGTAAGCTCGGTGATTTCAATAACCTTAATGTCGATGGCTTTTTTGTCGTCAAGCACCTTAACTATCTTGTTTACAAGCTCGTTTTTCATTGTCTGACACTCCTTTTCGATGTTTCGTTTATATAGACTGTTTCGTTGTATGCCGCAAGCGTGTCGGGATGTATCGTCCGCTCTGCGTTTGCAAGCTCTATTATTGTGAACTGAAGCCCCTCAAGCATTGCCGTTTCAAGGCTCTGCGCCGCTTTTTCGCGCATACGCTCAACTCCGTCGTAAACCCGGTCGGCTGAAATAAAATCCGCTATATAGAGCACCTTTTCAAGCACGCTCATGCCCGCCCTTGCGGTTGTATGCCAACGCACTGCCGAAAGGATTTCGGCGTCCTCAATTCCGAGCTGCTGCTTTAAATATATCTGCGCGCCCATGGCGTGCCACAGCTTAGGGGCAAGACGCTCACTCCCGGTAAGTATTACTCCGTTGCGTTCAAGGTATTCACGCTGTGCCGATTTTTCATCATCCTTGAGTATGTCGTGAAGCAGGCCGGCGGTATATGCCTTTTCGGGGTCCGCACCGTACTTTATTGCAAGCTCACGGGCTGTTTGGGCAACATTAAGTGAGTGAATATACCTCGGTGTGCTCAGACGTTTTTGCAGTATTTCTTTGAATTCTTCCTCACGGGCAATCATCGGCATAGAGCCCTCCGTCCTTTATATACTTCGCAACCTCCGGCGGTACAAGCTGTTCAACGCTCTCTCCCGAACGGATTTTTTCGCGAATCCCGGTGGAGCTGACCTCAAAAGGCTTAGCTCCGGAAAGTATGATTCTTTCTTTTATGTCCGCCAGAGCGGAAAAAGAGTATTTCCTCAAAAGCTCGTATTCATCGGGATTGTCATTCCTGACAGCGGCACAAATATATGCCATGTCGGCAATATCTCTCCAGCGAAACCATTTGTCAAAATACAGAAGCATATCCGCACCTATGATGAGATAAAGCTCTGAATCCGGATATTTTTCGTGCAGATACGAGAGCGTATCAACCGTATAGCTTTTGCCTCCGCGAAGGATTTCAATATCGCTTATCTCAAAACGCTCGTCTGCGAATGCCAGCCGACACATATTGAGCCTGTCCGCCGCATCGGCTGTGCGCAGCTGAGTCTTATGGGGGGCGACAAGCGCCGGAATGACAATTATTTTATCAAGCCGGAGCTGCTCATAAAAATGCTCCGCAAGCGCAACATGCCCGTTGTGAACCGGGTCAAAGCTTCCGCCGAAGATTCCGATTTTCATGATTCCGCCCTCCGATTGAGAAAATAAAAAGCCCCTGCCGTCGCGTAAAGCAACAGCAGGGACGAAATGACATTCGCGGTACCACCCTGATTCGGCGGGATTTTACTCCGCCCTCAACAGCCTCCAGCAAGGCCCGACATGCTAACGGTGTCAACCGTCCCACCCTATGATTTCAGGCAGGCGACTCCGGAATGAGCTATGCACGCGCAACACGGTATCGGCTCGCACCGTCCGCCGACTCTCTTTGCCCTGTGGGGCGCGTCTTGTTTCCTTCACAGTCTTTAAAATATCCTTTTGTGTATCATATTATATACACAGTTTTTGAAAATGTCAAGCAAAAAGTTACGCCTTGACGATATAAACCTTTACGCCATGCGAAGGCACAACCGCTTTTATTTCGTCGGGAGTTACGCTAACCTCATTATCCCAGAGCTCCGAAACCGTATAGCGCTCCGCCTTAGGCAGGGTCACCCTGGATTCGTTGAGGATGTCTGAGGCTATGCTTGCGGACATCGTTTTTTCAGAGCCGCTCTTGTTGAAGAAGCAAATCGCGGCGGTATTGTCCTCAAGCGGCTTTACAAGCACATCGCATATGCCGTTTGTTCTGACGCGTCTGCACTGTATGCCGAGCGCGTCCTGGTCAACAGCTATGAGAGCGCGATTCGTAAGAATGTCAAGAATACGGTTATCCGCATCAACAGTGCCGTCCGCCTTGAGGAAGGTGCGAAGGTCGTTGCCGAGAATCAGCGGCGCCGCCATCATGCACCAGAGAGTGAAATGAGTTTTGTTCTCCTCATAGGTGAGGCTGCCGTTGCCGACCTCAAGCATATCCGGGTCGTTCCAGCCGCCGGGTCCGGCATATTTCGCAAGCCTTACATTGAACTCATATATTCCCAGCACGGAGCCCCAGAATGCCTTGATATCCATTGTGGTACGCCAGAGGTTGCCTGCCTGCGCACCCCATTTCCACGGGCGGTTGAGTCCCCACTCGCATATTGAATAGACTATTGGCTTCTCGGGCACACCGTTTGCAAGAGCATAAGCCTTGGTGGCCTTTTTCAGCTCAAGACCCATGTTAGTGTACTGACGCGCGGCGCCGTCCATCCTTGAGCCCACGGGATTGCTTATCTTTATTGTATTTGCACCCGCCTTGAGCTTTACAACGGTCTGCACCCTTCCCTCGGGAGTCATGGCATTTGTCGAGGGCGTGGTAATGGAATACTCAGCCTCGCCGTTAACAGTTACAACGGCAAATCTTTCTCCGCCGGTGCTCTTGCGGAAAACGAGGGTAAACAGATATTCCCCGTCCTCCGGAATTTCAACATTGCTGAACTGAAGCGCACCGTTGTTTGCACAAAGTCCGGTCACGTAGCTTCCGCTGAGAACCTTATCGTCATGCGCTATACGTGCCTGACCGTAAAGCTCGCCGGTTTCCGCCTCCATTGTAAGCTCAAAGCCGGAATCACTATTTCCGATAATTATTCTGTCAACCAGCGGAGCCTTGGTGGGCACCGCCTCATTATGGCAGAAATCATATTTGAAATACTCTATACCCCACTCGGCAAAGGTCGCCGCGTCAACAGCCTCGTTATAAAGACTCGCCGGGAGGTCTTCGCAGGTGAGAGTACCGTTCGAGGTGTATATTCCGACCTTCATTCCCATGGCGTTTATCTCCTCAACGAGAGCCTTTATACCGTGGGGGAAGGTGCGCAAATCACCCTGAAGCTTTCCGTCCGGTGTGCGCATTGAGGACTGCCAGCAGTCGTCAAGATTGACATATTTGTATCCCGCGTCAAGCAGACCGCTCGCCTTCATTGCCGTTGCCATTTCCTTGATTACATCCTCACTGATGTTGTGGCGGAGCGTGTTCCAGCTCGACCAGCCCATCGGAGGCGTAAGGGCAACACCATTGTCGTATGTGCCCTCGGAGCTTGCATGAACACTTGCGGCAGACATGAGCTTTTTCGCCATGCACACGGGGCAAAACTTCTTGTTTTTCACTGCCTTGCCCGCAAACATCGCGCCTGCGCCGAGAGCGGCAAGTGATACGGTGGTTTTGATTATACCCATTTTGAAAACCCCTTTCAGTCGCAAAAAGAGTCACCCGCGACGCGGATGGCTCTTTTCTGTTAATTTATGCCTTCATTCCGAGCTTTATAGCATCGATATTCTTAGCTATAAGATGCTGCTTTTTCGGGGGCACAACCTTACCGAGCGCCTTTTCAAGCGTCTCGATGGTTGAAAAGCCGCTGACGGCAAGCATCTTGCCTATAAGCACTATGTTTGCAAGGCCCTTTAAGCCGTTCTCCTCGGCAAGCGCCGTGGCGGGGATGTAGTAAGCATCGATATCTGTTCTGTCGGATTTCTTCTCAACTAGCGTGCTGTCAACGATGACCGTTCCGCCGGAAACCACCGCGCCGATAAACTTATCAAACGACGGAAGATTCATAGCGATGAGAAGGTTGGGGCTGTTTACAAGCGGAGAGCACACAGGCTCATCCGAAATGCACACGCTGCAGTTTGCCGTACCGCCGCGCATCTCGGGACCGTATGAAGGAAGCCACGAGACCTCCTTGCCGTCAATAAGTCCGGCATAGGCGATAACCTTGCCCATGAAAAGGCTGCCCTGTCCGCCGAAGCCTGCTATAAGAGCGTTCATGTCCTTCATTATTTTTCCGCTCCTTTCTCTGCCGACTTGTCTTTGTATACGCCGAGGGGATAATATGCGAGCATATTGTTGCGAAGCCATTCAAGTGCGTCATTGGGAGCAAGACCCCAGTTTGTCGGGCAGCTTGAAACAACCTCTACGATGTTGAAGCCCTTGCCGTCAAGCTGATTCTGGAACGCCTTTTTGATTGCCTTCTTGGCCTTGTTGACGTTCTTTACGCAGTCAACGGTTACACGCTCTGCATATTCGGTGCCCTCAAGGGTGGAGAGCATCTCGCAGACCTTTATGGGATATCCGGCAATGCTGACGTCTCTGCCGTAGGGTGTGGTCTGTGTGACCTGACCCGGCAATGAGGTGGGAGCCATCTGGCCTCCGGTCATGCCGTAGATTGCATTATTTACGAATATAACGGTTATATTCTCGCCTCTGGTTGCGGCGTGTACGGTTTCCGCGGTGCCGATTGCGGCAAGGTCGCCGTCGCCCTGATAGGCAAAAACAATGTCGTCGGGCTTTGAACGCTTAACACCGGTCGCGATAGCCGGAGCTCTGCCGTGAGGCGCCTGAATCATATCGCATCCGAAGAAATTATATGCCATAACTGCACAGCCTACAGGCGCAACACCTACGGTTCTGCCCTCTATTCCGAGCTCGTCAATGCACTCGGCGACAAGACGGTGAATTATACCGTGCGTACAACCGGGGCAATAGGTGTTGGGCACATCAAGTAAGGCATGAGGTCTTTTGAAAACAACAGCCATTATTTTGCACCTCCCGAAAGTTTTTCAATTTCCGCAAGCACTTCCGCGGGATCCGGAATGATTCCGCCTGTGTGTCCGAAGAAGCTGACCGGACGGCTGCATTCGATTGCAAGACGCACATCGTCAACCATCTGACCCATGCTCATCTCAACACAAAGGAATGCCTTTGCGTTCTTCGCAGCCGCTGCAATATCCTTTTTGGGGAACGGCCAGAGGGTGATGGGTCTGATAAGACCTGCCTTTATTCCGTTCCTTCTCGCCTCGCGAACAGCCGCTCTGGCTATTCTTGAGGAAGCGCCGTAAGCAACAACGACATATTCGGCATCCTCCATCATGTACTCATCGCACATGGTTTCGTTGTCCTCGATTATCTTATATCTCTCGAAGCGCTCTTTTATCTTCGCCTCAAGCTCATTTGCCTGAAGGTAAAGAGAGTTAACGATATTGTGCTCTCTTTTGTTTTCGTGTCCGCATGCCGCCCAGGGCTTATCCTGCTTGGCTGCGTTGTCGCCGGACTTGAGCTCTACGGGCTCCATCATCTGACCGAGCATACCGTCGGCAAGAATCATTGCCGGCATACGGTATTTGTCCGCCGTGTCGAACGCGTGACCCACAAGGTCTGCCATCTCCTGAACCGAAGATGGAGCAAACACAAGAATGTGAAGGTCGCCGTGTCCGGGAGCCTTTGTTGCCTGCCAGTAATCGGACTGCGAGGGCTGAATTCCGCCGAGGCCGGGGCCTCCGCGCTGTACGTTTATTATAAGTGCCGGAAGGTCCGCGCCGCACATATAGGATATACCCTCTGTTTTAAGGCTTATTCCGGGCGATGAGGATGAGGTCATGGCGCGCACACCCGCTGCCGCCGCGCCCTGAACCATATTTATTGCCGATATTTCGGACTCTGCCTGAAGATATGTACCGCCTATTTTGGGCATACGCTTTGCCATGTATGCGGCAAGCTCCGTCTGAGGAGTTATCGGATAGCCGAAGAAACGCAGGCAGCCTGCCTGTATTGCCGCCTCGGCAAGAGCCTCGTTGCCCTTCATCAATATTTTTTCTGCCATTTCATGTCACCTTCCCTTTACTTATCTTTCAACTGTAATTGCGCAATCGGGGCACATCGTAGCGCACGACGCGCAGCCGGTGCATTTGTCCATTTCAATAACACCTGCGGGATGGTAGCCCTTTGAGTTGAGAGCACCCGTCGTAAGAGCAATTATGTGCTTGGGGCACGCCGCCACACAAAGCTCGCAGCCCTTGCAGCGTTCCTCATTTACGGTTATCTTTGCCATATCTTTTCTCTCCTTTTCATGTATTCCAGAGTAGTTTAACAATAACGTCCACAGGATAGAGGTTTTCAATCTTTCCGTTCAGCTCATCGGCGAGAGACTTGGGCGCGGTAGTCGCCAGAAGCGCAAGCCCTGTCTTTTCAGCCACACCGAGTGCATAATCGACGGATGCCAGAATATCTTCGGCAACTGTCTGTGTGCACAGATGAGAGTTGTTTATAAGTCCGGTTGCCCTGAGCTTTGATGCCGCCTCAACCTCCGCAAGCAGCTGTGCCGCGTCCTCCGGCGCTGCTATAAGGTGCCTGTATTTGTTTATAACAAACAGCATGCTGTACTCGGGCTGACTTTCAAAAAGCTTGGAAAACCTGCCGAGAACCGATGCGCCGACATCGTCACCGCCGACATCGAAAATCACATAGCCCTCCCGGTCGAACACCGAAAACATCTGCGCGGTAAGCGACGGCGAGTCGAGGGTGGTTCCGGCGCTCCACGGTGTTATAACGGTTATGCCGTTGCGCTCGAGAAATTCGCGGTAATCCCCACTGCGGAAATACGGGTTTACGATATCAAGGTCCACAAGAGTGACCGGCTGACCGGTTTTTTTTGCATCAGCAGCGAGATTAAGCGCAAAATTCGTCTTCCCGCAGCCGTAATGGCCGCATACTATTGTAAGCTTTTTCAGCACCGCGACGCCTCCCCTTTTTCGGATTACTCTTGATTTTACCACAAATATCGACTGATTACAATGGAAATGTTAACAACTTTACTCGTTTAAAGTCTAAAATTTTATGCAATTGTCTTTAAAAAGCAAGGGACCGCCGCCTGCAAAGCGCCGATCCCCTTTTTCTCAATTCGCCGACCTGTGCCGGATTATTCCGCAGACTCCTGCGCGGCTTCCTGCTGAGCAGCCTGTGCAAGCTCCTCAATCGGTACTGCCTTTTCCTCAGTGTCCTGTGCTGCCTCAACGGGCGCCTCCTCGGGGAGCAGCGCTCTGATTGAAAGGCTTACGCGCTTTTTGTCGAAGTCGATATCCGTAACCTTCGCCTCGACCTCGTCACCGATTGCAAGCACGTCCTGGGGCTTGTCAATACGGCGGTTAGCTATCTGCGAAATATGAATAAGACCGTCTATGCCGGGGATTATGTTGGCAAACGCACCGAATGCGGTAAAGCCGACAATCTTAACCTTTGCAACGCTTCCTGCGGGATACTCGTTTTTAAGCTTCTCCCACGGGCTGTCTTCGATTTTTCTGTAGCCGAGAGAAATTCTGTTTTCCTCGCGGTTAAGGGCGGTAATGAACACCTCTACGGTGTCGCCGACCTTCATAACGTCCGCCGGAGTCTTTATGCGCTCCCACGACATCTCGGAGACATGAACCATTCCGTCCACACCGCCGATATCCACAAATGCGCCGTAGGGCTTGAGCGACTTGACGGTACCGGTATACACCTGACCGACCTGAGCCTGATTCCAGAATGCTTCCTCAGCAGCCTTTCTTGTCTCCTTGAGAACCGCACGGATAGAACCGACGGCACGCTTTCTCTGCGGCGTAACCTCAATTATGCGGAGCTTAACGGGCTTCTTGAGCATATCCTCAAGGCTGTCGTTTCTGCTGGCTGTTGCGAGAGATGCGGGTACAAACACGCGGATTCCGTTGCATACTACAAGTATGCCTCCGCGGATGACCTCGGCGACAACACCGTCGAGTATGGCACCGCTCTCGCTTGCGGCGACAATGTCATCCCATGCCTTGATGGCATCGAAACGACGCTTGGACAGCATGACGGTCCCTTCCTGGTCATTCGTTTTCATAATGATGAGGTTGAGCTTGTCTCCGGCCTTAACTTCGGTCAGAGGATCAGCCGTGGGGTCGTTGCTGTATTCGTCAAGCGGAATATACCCCGCGTGCTTCCTTCCGATGTCAACCTGAATTTCGCCGTTGTTAGCAACTGCAACAACAACGCCAACGACCTTCTGGTCATTGCTCATGGAGCTGAGGCTTTCCTCAAGCATGGCTGAAAAGTCCTGCTCTGCGGATGCCGCTGTCTGAGCTTCGGCTGCATCAAAATTTTTCTCTTCAATCGGGGTGGTTTCGTTTACGATGTCGGACATGGTTGTAAGTACCTCCTTTATAATGCGGGCGGGAGTGGAAGCTCCCGCAGTAACGCCTAAAGAACGGAAACCGGAAAAATCGATATTTTTTAACTCTTCCGCTGTCTCCACAAGGAAGGTGGGGCAAAACGGCTCACACACGCTTTTCAGCTTTGCCGTATTGGAGCTTGTCCTTCCGCCGATGATAAGCATTGCATCATTATCGCGCGCAAGGGACACAGCCTTCTGCTGCCTTTCTTCGGTTGCACAGCATATTGTATCAAATATTAAAGGATTTGTACATAGTATTTTCACTTTTTTTACGCAATTTTGCCATTCTTTTACATCAAAAGTTGTCTGAGAAAGAACTATAACTTTGTTTGATGATAATTCGGAATTATTGTTAACTATGCTTTCGAGTTCCTTCTCGTTGTTGAAAACAAATACCTCTCCCGCCGCATAGCTCTTAATACCCTCAACCTCAGGGTGTGATGCGTTTCCGGCTATGAGCACAGGTATGTCCGGCGCTGAGTTTTCTGCAACAATTCTGTGGATTTTCTTAACAAACGGGCAGGTTGCGTCAGCATATTCCGTTCCCGCCGCCGAAACCGATTCCATAAGCGCCTTAGGCACACCGTGGGTTCGTATTACGAGAGTATGTCCCGGTTCGACCTCCTCAGGTGAGGAAACCACGTTCACGCCCTTTTGCTCAAGCTCCTCAATAACCTGGGGATTATGGATTATCGGCCCGAGAGTGCAAACGCGGCTGCCGGAGTCAAGCATTGAATGTATCATATTTATCGCACGGTCAACTCCGAAGCAGAAGCCGGCGGTTTTCGCAAGTGTAATTTTCATAGGCGTTCCTTTATTATTCCGGTAAGCTTTTCAATCGACTGCTCAAGATTTATATCGCTGGTATCGACAATTATCGCGTCATCTGCCGCCTTCAACGGAGCTATGGCGCGGTGTGAGTCATTGTAGTCGCGCTGTATCATTTCCTTCAGAACCGTTTCATAGTCCGATTCAATCCCTTTTTCGCACAGCTCCTTATATCTGCGGCGCGCGCGCTCCTCTGCGGAGGCGGTAAGAAATATTTTTATCTGAGCCTCCGGCAGCACAACCGTGCCGATATCGCGGCCGTCCATGATGCAGTTGTTTTCCCTCGCTATGCTGCGCTGAAGCTCAAAGAGGAAGGCTCTTACCTCCGGAATTGCCGAAACATCGGACGCCGCCATTGACGCTTCGGGGGTGCGTATTGCAACACGCACATCCTCACCGTTGAGCAGCACCACCTGCTCCCCGTCGACAAATTTCAGCTCGATTTTCATCTCATCCAACAGCGGCGCGACCTGCGATGCCGATTTTGTATCGGCATTTTTTCTCATTGCCCCCACTCCGACAGTGCGGTAAAGTGCCCCGGTATCAACATAAATAAATCCGAGTTCCTTTGCCGCGCGGCGGGCTATAGTGCTTTTCCCGGCACCGGCCGGACCGTCGATTGCAATGTTTATACTCATAACAACAACTCCGTATATTTATTCGTCCCGCGAGGCGGACACTCCGGCAAGATGCCCCGTGGAGAAGGCTATCTGCAGATTAAAGCCGCCCGTATATGCGTCAACATCTATGACCTCGCCTGCAAAGTACAGCCCCTTGACAAGCTTGGATTCCATGGTTTTCGGGTCTATCTCGGATACGCTGACTCCGCCGGAGGTTATGACCGCCTCATCTATCGGGCGAAAATCCGTAACCGTAAGCTTGACATCCTTGAGTGTATCAACAAGTGCGGCACGCATATCCTTGGTTATCTGGTTGCATTTAAGCCCTCCGTTTACTCCGCACAGCTTGACAATTACAGGCACAAGCGACTTAGGCAGCAGCGCGTTAAGTGAATTTGAAAAGCTCTTGTTTGAATTTTCCGCAAGGTCACGCTGGACGCGCCTGTCAAGCTGCTCATGCGTAAGTGCGGGCTTGAGGTCTATATGTATCTCATATTTCCCGCTTTTCATGTCCCGCATGTGTGAGCTTGCGGAAAGTATCATCGGACCCGAAACCCCGAAATGCGTAAAGAGCATCTCGCCGAAATCCTTATATATCTCGCGGCATTTTTCCGTATCGACAACGCGTATTTCCGTATTGCGAAGCGAAAGTCCGGTGAGCTGACTGCACCAGCCCTCATGCACCTCAAGCGGCACAAGCGAGGGCTTCAGCGGTGTCACCGTATGACCTGCGCTTCGCGCAAGAATATATCCGTCGCCCGTTGAGCCGGTTACGGGATAGGAAAGCCCTCCGGTTGCAACAACAACCGCATCAGCGGCATACTGCGCTCCGCCCTCGGTCTTTACACCCGTAACTCTGCCGTCGGATATAATAAGCCCGTTCACCCTTGCGGTTATGCGTTTTTCGATGTTCATACGGGCGTATTTATTGAGTGCATCAACAATGTCCACAGCCTTGTCGGAAACCGGGAAAACCCTGTTCCCGCGCTCGACCTTCAGCGGCACGCCCAAGCCCTCGACAAGCTCCGTAACGTCCGCAGGCATAAATCTTGAAAACGCGCCGTAGAGGAAGCGACCGTTGACAGGCACATTTGCAATGAGGTCGTTTATCTGCGTGCAGGCATTTGTCAGGTTGCACCTGCCCTTTCCGGTTATCATCACCTTGCGCGCCACTTTTTCGTTGCGCTCAATGAGTGTAACGCCGGCACCGCTCTCTCCGGCGGCTCCGGCAGCGACAAGTCCCGACGCGCCGGCGCCTATTACAATAATTTTCTTTTTCATGTGTTTGTATGTCTCCGATTTTTCAGATACTTTTTATAACGCAAAAGCCTGTTCAGACTTTTTTAAACAGTAATTATTTTTTCCGTCAGCTCCGAGCCGCATGGCCTTGCAGGAGAAAATGCCAGCGAATACAAATCGGATGCGCGGCATTCAAGCTCAAACAGCCTTGACGCGCGTTCACCGAGCGCAATTATTTCGGAATACCGTGTAACTATCGGCAAGCTTGCGTTCTTCTTCGCCTCGGCGAGAATTTCACGGCCTGTTGAGGTAAAGCCGATTACGCGAAGGTACGGCGGAGGCTCAAGAGTATATTCACGCGTCACGCCCAGGTAAGCCGACATAACTATTCTGCGCAGACGCGAAAGTGTGTAACGCTTGGTTTTCACCTCGCTCAACAGCTGCTCAAGAGTCCGGCACCCGCGCACAGCGGAATATATGCGGTTGTCGAGCCCCTCGGAAACATCCGGAAGCTCGGACAGCTGCGTAACGGACATCCTGCGCAGCGACGAGAGCACGGCGGTTTCGATGCGTCCGATATCGGCAAAATCCCCGTCCGAACGGCGTATTTCGCTGCGTATCGCGGACGCGCTGCAAAAGCCGTCATGCGCAGATTCCGAATCGTGCTGAGCACCGACCCGTTTTATCGCAAGCGGTCTTATAGGGCTGCCGAGCTTTTTAAGCGCTTTTATATACTCCGTCGCAAGTGTGTCGTTCGGGGACGAAAGCACATCCGCCGCGTCACCGTACACACTGCGAACGGCAGCCTGCCTTGCCGCGGGAAAGCTTACTCCCGAGGAAAGATTCTTTTTCATCTGCTCAATCACACGAGGGTCCGACACCGCATCGGCAGCGCTGCAAAGAGCTGCCGTATCCGCACCTTCGCTGCCGAAGCTCAGTGTATCCGCGCAGCCGAGGGCATTGAGCAAATAAACGCCCCCGAAGGCGAAGCTCTCAGCCGATGACATTGCCCACGGCAACGGCAGCTCGATTATGAGGTCGGCGCCGGAGCACAAGGCTGTACGTGCTCTTGAATGCTTGGGGTATATTGCCGGCTCCCCGCGCTGTACGAAGTTGCCGCTCATGACCGCAACGAAGGCATCTGCGCCGGATTTTCTTGTCATTTCAATGTGATATTTATGTCCGTCGTGAAACGGATTGTACTCCGCAACCGCACCTGAAATCCTCATCCGGCACCGCCCTTCCGTCCGCAGACTAAATTTTTCCTTGAAAAATCCGGAGTTATGGTATATCATGTATTAGTTAAATACATTTTACATAACAGTTGCGGAATTTATTTTCTGTTATGTAACAAAACAATATTTTTGGAGGTCGTTTTGTGAAAATTCTTGTTATTAACGCGGGAAGCTCATCGCTGAAGTATCAGCTTATCGATATGGACGGCGAAAAAACCATTGCAAAAGGAATATGCGAGCGCATAGGAATCGGCGGACACATCAAGGGCAGCACCGCCGACGGCAGAGGCTTTGAGTACGATGTGAACATGGACAACCACACTCAGGCTTTTCTTGAGGTAAAGAAGAATCTCACCGAGGGTGAATGCAAGGTCATTGACAATCTTTCCGACATTGCCGCAGTCGGTCACCGTATAGTTCAGGGCGGCGCTCTGTTTAACAAAAGCGAGCTTGTCACTGAGGATGTCATAAAGGGTATCGAATCCCTTTGCCCCCTCGCACCCCTCCACAACCCCGCGCACATCCAGGGCATAAACGCCTGCCGCGAGGTGTTCGGCAAGGAGCTTCCCGAGGTTGTTGTTTTCGATAACGCCTTCCACAGCACAATGCCCCCCGAAGCTTACATCTTCCCCGTACCCTATGAGTACTACGAAAAATATCAGGTTCGCCGCTACGGTGCTCACGGCACCTCCCACCGCTTTGTCAGCGCGCGCTGCGCAGAGCTTATGGGCAAGGACCTCAAGGACCTCAAGCTTGTAACCTGCCATCTCGGCAACGGCTCCTCCATAACTGCCATCAAGGACGGCAAGGTAATCGACACCAGCATGGGACTTACTCCCCTTGACGGCTTCATCATGGGCACACGCTCCGGCGGAATCGACCCCTCGGTTATCACCTTCCTTCAGGAAAAAGAGGGCTGGACTCCTCAGGAGACCGACACCATACTCAACAAGAAGTCCGGCGTTCTGGGCATCTCCGGTGTTTCAAGTGACGACCGTGACGTGCTTGCCGAAGCATACGCCGGAAATGCAAGAGCAAAGCTTGCAAGAGATATCCAGTGGTATCAGATACGCAAGTTCATCGGCTCATACATCGCAGCAATGCAGGGCGTTGATGCAATAGTCTTCACCGGCGGACTCGGCGAGAACACCGAGGATTTGCGCAAGGATGTCTGCAACAAGCTGTCCTATCTCGGCATCATATTCAATGATGAGGCAAATGCGGTGCTTCGCAAGGGCAAGGAGGGCGAGCTTACGCTTCCCGGCTCGAAGGTTCGCGTATTTGTTATTCCCACAAACGAGGAGCTTGTCATAGCAAGGGATACAAAGGCCATTGTTGAGGCTCTTTAAAAGGAAAGCAAAAAATCGACGGGTGTGCATTTTGCACACCCGCCTTTTTGTTTTTAATCAGCTTCCTGCAAGCATTTTGATATATCTCTTGAAGAACGCCAGTCCGTCCGCAAGTCCGGCAACGGGAATACGCTCATTCGTGCCGTGAGTACAAAGCAGAAGTCCGGTGTTCACAAGGAACGGAGAATAACGGTAGATATTCTCGCATACAGGCTCATATTTACATGCGTCCGTACCGCCCATGACAAGATAAGGCGCTACGATGTTATCGGTGTTCATGCCGTAGCAAATATCCTCCAGCGCCTTGAAGGTGCGTCCGGTTGTGGGAGAATATTTTGAAGGCTCCTTGCCCTTTATGAGGTTTACCTCAACATTCTTGTTTCCGGCAACCTTTTTGATGTGCTTTTCAACATCCGCTATGGTCATACCGGGCATTATTCTGAAGTTGACAACCACACTCGCGCGCTGCGGAAGCACGTTTGCGGCAGGGCTGCCCTGTGACTGCGTAACGGCCGTTGTGGTTCTTATCATGCACGCGGCGGGAGGTATGGTCTTCATTATTGATGTGACAAGCGGCTTGAGAATCGGCAGATTGCAGGTGACTATCCTTGCGGGATAGCTTACATTTCTGCCTATCTTCATAAACAAATCCATCATCATGGGCGAAAGCTTGGATTTGAACTGATGATTTTCAAGATTCTTTATAACATCCGCAAGCTGACCGAGCGCCGTATGCTTGGGGGGCTGTGAGGAGTGACCGCCCTTTGCGGTAACGGCAACCTCAAAGTCCGCATAGCCCTTTTCCGCAACGCCTATACCCGCAAGGTACTTATTCATTACACCCTTTATCTGAACGGGAAGTATGGCACCGCCCTCATCTATTACGCTGTCGAGATGTATGCCGCGCTCACTGAGTATATTCACAACTGTGTTTGCTCCGGACTCGACGGTGGACATAACCTCTTCATCGTGTGCAAAGCAAAGATATACGTCGCGCTCAGGCTCAAAGCCCTCCTCAAGAAGCGTTTCAACGCTTTCCATGACGCCTATCAGGTGATTCTTTATATCCAGCGCGCCTCTGCCCCAGATGAATTCACCGTCATTATAGCCCTCAAACGCCGGATGCTCCCAGTCCTGCTCGGTGCCCTCGGTTACGGGAACCACGTCCTGATGTGCAAGCATAGCTATCGGGTCAAGGTCGGGATTTTTGCCCTTCCAGCGGAACATAAGCGTAGCGTAAGACACAACCTCTTTTTCGAGCTTGCTGTGAATGAGAGGATATGATTTCTCAAGAAAAGCATGAAATTTTTCAAATTGTGTCCAGTCCACATCCTTAGGGTCGGGATAGGATATTGTGGGGATTTGTATTGCCTGTGAAAGATGCTCCTCATAGCGCTTGACATCGACCTGCTCCGGCTCAAGCGCCGCCGCCTCCTTTTTCTTAGGCGTAAAGAACACCGCCCTGATGAGCGTAATTAAAATAAACGCTCCGATTGCTGCAAGCAGCCACTGCCACCATTCCATAAATAACCCTCCATATTTATATTTATTTTAATATCAGACAAAGAATTTCCGCGAAAGCCACGCATGGAAGCGGGTATTCCGCGTTGCAAAGAAAAAGAAGCCCATAAGCGCGGCACATGACGCCGCAATTATTATAGATACCGTAAAGGTAACCGTTTCCGTGTAAAAATAATGTATAAGTCCGTCCGCCGTTAGGCTGAAAAGTGACACAAGCGCAAGCAGCATCACAATGATATTGAGCTTTTCACGCTGCTTGCGGCGCAGCCATACAAGCATCAGCAGCGCCATGGCAGATACAACAAGTATCAGCGGCAGTGCCAGACGTAAAAACCAGCCGTGGCCGCGGAGAGTGGAATAAAAAACGTAGGTGTACGCAACCGCTGCGAAGGTGTCGAAGGCCCACATCAGGTACACCCGTATTTTCTTCATCATAAACGGAACAATAAACAAAACCCATACAAGCGCGCTTGACGCGGAAACATAAAGCGACCAGACTCCGCTTGAGGGAACAAGGAGATTGGCTATAGTGCAGATAATATTAGGTATCACCATGATAATAGTTATCAGCGCCGCCGTATATCGTCTTCTTACGCCCTTGGGTATGACTATTCTGTCGGGATACGGAGGCTGTATCTGCTCATTCTCCGCCGATTGCTTATTCAGATTTATCACCGGTGTGGAGCACAGCGCGCATTTTTTCGCGCTTTCGTCAAGCTCCACTCCGCAGTTTACGCAATAAGACATATTTATGACCGTTCCTTTCGCAGAGGCACAAATTTGCCGTTTGAAAGCCTTGGGTTTTAAACTTTTGCCGTCATTCCCTGTTGCTTTCTATTTTTACGGGTATTCCCATCTTGACAAGCGAGGTGAAAAAGCCTCTTTCGATATCGCTCTCTTTATATATATTCGCAAACGTCACCGCAAAGGTGTTGCCGAATGATACCGCAGCGAGTCTTGCGCCGTTGAGCTTTCCGGGGCCTGTCATAAGTATATACCTGTCAATATAAGGCTCCATCTCAGCGGGAAGGCTGATTTTGCCGAGGTTGGATATCATAGCGCTTATCGTTTTTTCACCGGTAAGCATGAAGGATATGCCTATACCTGCTTTTTTTATAAACAGCGGCATTATCCTCATTATCGGATTTCTTTCAAGCCCCATGTTCGTTGTCATCATGGAATTGAGCTCCTTGGGGTTGTTGACATAGCGAAGATAAAGCGAAACCTGACGGAGTATCTCATCAAAGGTGTAATCGCCGAGATTCGGATTGAGCTTTACGTTGTAGCACAACGAAAAATTCCGCAAGGTGTCCGACGGGAAGCTGCGCCGCAAATTTACGGGAACCTGTACGCTGACAAGCTTCTGGACTCTTTTTTCCTCCTTCTGCTTACGGTAATGCACATCCATCAGCACCGCCGCGAGCAGCTCTGTTACCGTAACCTTTTTCTCATGCGCCTTTTCGAGCAAAGCATCGAGAGGCATATAACCGGTT
>LFSB01000004.1 GCA_001513045.1 Clostridiales bacterium DTU089 | reverse complement strand
CCCCTTTCCGTAGCAGTGTTTTTTTATTTCCACTGTCTACTCTAAGGGGATCATATCAAAACCCGGGCAACGGCTTTTTCCGTCGGTTCTGTAACGCGTACACAGCGCACACGGCATTCCGCAGTAGCCGTAAGCAATATTTGTCATGCTTTTTCGTTCCTCTATTCAATCAAATTTTCGATTCTCTCTGCATTTATTTTACGTTGCGTGACACCTTTGCAAAAAACACCTCTCCGGCCTTCATTGTAACAAAATATTTATTGCCGCCCTTGGTAATATCGGCGCATCCTTCAAGACGGGTAAGCTGGGAGGAGGAATTCAGCTCTATGATTGCCGTGCGCGTCGCCTCCGGCAAAAATCTCTCTCCGTGAGCAACGCTTTTGTCCACACCGTCGTTATTGAAAAGAGTAAGATAAAATCCGTCATCGAGCTTGTTTACAAACCAATGCACTTCTCCCGACACCCTGCAGGGCATGAGCTGCAGGATAAGCTGCTTTGCCTGTTGAGGAGATACGGCGTTTCGGTGCTTTTCGGAAAATGATGAATCTCCGGTAAGGTCAACAAGATACTCATAATTTCCGAAAACGCCCTCGCAATCGGCGTGGATTATATCAAAAGCATCCGGCACACAGCTGTTTACAAGAGTTCCTGTTTCATTGCCGTACTTGGACTCCGAATCAAGCATGAGCGCGGCTATCCCTTCTTTAACGCATTTCCTCTTTTTCTCCTTTGAAGCATCGGAAGATTTCATCTCTCCGAACCACTCCGAGCAAACCTCGTTCTCAAGCACATCCATATCCTCCGGCAATACAACAGCCATGGGAGCAAAAAACTCTCCGGCGGGATATTTTTTCACAAAAGAGAGAAAATCGCGTTTGACCTCTCCGTAATCGGAAAGTGTGAAATCCTCACATTCAAGAAAGGTGTTGTAGACTCCCCATTCCTCACTTATAAATTTTGCTCCCGAAAGGTAAGCGTAAAGGAAAAGTCTTTTTTGCAGTGAACGCGAGCTTCCTCCTTCGGGGCCGCATGTATCAAAAACAAAGCTGCCCTTTACGATGTTCCATTCGTTTTTACCTTCAAAATGATAATTGCATGCGGAAAACGGCTCACCGCCCCACGGCTCATAATATGCGCCGAAGCTTCCCGAATAAGCCTTTGCCATACCCCTTGCGTAAGAAAGCTGCACATTTGCCCCCGGTGTCTGCGCGCCTATTTCCGGCATGACACGCCGTGCGCCCATCTTGAATTCAAGATTTGTCGCCATCATGACGCTGTCGCAAGGGAGCAGACGCTCCCCCGTATAAGCATTTCGCATGGCAAACAGCCTTTGTGCATTTTCAAGAAGCTCCTCAAAGGTTTCGGGCGCAGAAAAGCACCTCTCATATTCTTTCGCGGTAGCTGCCTCAAGAAACAGATTTTCGGACGGATAACGCTTGAGGATTTCCTCTTTTATTGCCTCCTCATTCCAATCGGACGCCGGAAGCTCTGACAGCTTACTGTAATCCGAACGCATATTCGACACCCACTCATGCATCTGGAAGCCGTAGAATTTCCCGCCGAGTGAATCAATGAGAGCCATATCGTAATTATAATTATCTATGTAGACACCACCCTGAAGACGGTCAATATACCACGGCATATCATTGTCATGAATAAGTCTGAACAGCCTGCCGCCCTTGGCGGCAAAAGCATTGAACTTTTTACCGCTGCCAAGTAAAATATTCTGGCAAAAACGCACTCCTGCATTTTTATCAATCAAGCCCCGCTTTAAAAATCCGTCCCAAAGAGGCTCATCGTATCCGTGGAAAAATATAAAATTTGATGTTTTCATTGCACAATTGTCCTTTCGGCTGATATCGTATGTTTTTCATTTTACCATATCAGAATACGAAATGCAAGCAATAGTGTCATTGAAGGCTTTCATGAATAATTTGTTTTTTCGCAAACAATATTGACTGTTAAAACTTACTTTGTTATACTCGTATACGCTGTACCTAACAGCTTAATAAGGCAAGAAAAGTCGAGAATTCACAGAAGCTTTGATGTACCCTGTTGAAGACTACACAGATAAAATACAAAGGAGAAAAACATGTCAAACCACAATCACATAATCATAAAAGGGCTAACACAAAACAATCTGAAAAACATATCGCTGGAAATACCCAAGGGTGAAATCGTAGTTTTTACCGGTGTATCCGGCTCCGGAAAATCGAGTATCGTTTTTGACACAATCGCCTCTGAAAGTCAGCGCCAGATGAACGAAACCTACACCGCGTGGATACGCGGAAGGCTTCCGAAGTATGAAAAGCCTAAGGTTGACATAATTGAAAACCTTTCCGCGTCTGTAATCGTTGACCAGACACGGCTCGGCGGAAACGCCCGCTCTACGGTCGGCACAATAAGCGACATGTACGCCGCGCTGCGTCTGCTGTTTTCCCGGACAGGCTCCCCTTATGTGGGTACCGCATCATATTTCTCCTTCAACGACCCCAACGGAATGTGTCCCGAATGCTCCGGCATAGGTAAGGTTATGCAGCTGGACATAACCCCCGTGATATATGAGGATAAGAGCTGGAATGAAGGCATGCTTGATTTGCCCGCCTTCCATGTGGGTAACTGGTACTGGAAGCAATATATCGAATCGGGACTGTTCGACCCGGACAAAAAATACTGCGACTACACCGAAGCCGAAAGGAATCTTCTTCTCTACGGCTCATATGAAAAGGACGGCAAGCGGGTTCACAAGGCCGTCGAGGGCATTTACAACATGATGAACAGGCTTGTTCTCAAGCGTAACATCGATGAGAATACCGAGCGTTCAATTCTTCGTCTGCAAAGGCTCGTGCATGAAAACGACTGCCCCTGCTGTCACGGAAAACGCCTTAACAGCGCTGCGCTTTCGTGCAAGGTTGCCGGATATTCAATTGACGAAATGTGCGATATGGAATTCTCACGTCTTCGCGAGGTGCTCGGCACAGTGCATGACCCGCGTTCCGAAACAATCGTTCAGACTCTTATCACCTCACTCACCAGAATAATAGATATAGGTCTGCCCTATCTGTCAATGAGCAGAGAATCCGCGTCATTGTCCGGAGGCGAGGCTCAGAGGTTAAAGCTCGTCCGTTATATGGGAAGCGCTCTCACGGGCATGACATACATATTTGACGAGCCGAGCACCGGTATGCATCCGAGAGACGTCCACCGCATGACAAGGCTGTTGAAAAATCTGCGTGACAAGGGGAACTCCGTGCTCGTTGTGGAGCACGATAAGGATGTAATCTCAATTGCGGACACCGTTATAGATGTCGGACCTCTCGCGGGAAGTCACGGCGGAGAAATAATGTTTCAGGGAAGCTATTCACAGCTGCTTGAATCCGGCACGCTCACCGGAGAGGCGATGAAGCAGGTTATCCCCATAAAGGAAAATCTCCGTATCCCCAAGGATTTCCTTACTGTACGCAACGCCTCGGTGCACAATCTGAAAAATGTATCCGCAGATATTCCTCTGAATGTACTTACCGTCGTTACCGGCGTTGCCGGCTCCGGAAAAAGCTCTCTTATACGCGATGTTTTTGCAAGACAATATGAGGAACGCGTGGTGCTTGTAGACCAATCACCCGTAACCGCCACAGGGCGCTCAACTCCGGCAACCTTCCTCGGCTTTTTCGACGATATACGCAAGCTTATGGCTGAGCGGACAGGAGCAAACGCCTCCGAGTTTTCATTTAACAGCAAGGGCGCCTGCCCCGCATGCAAGGGCAAAGGCGCAATTGTGACGGAGCTTGTTTTCATGGACCCGGTTATAACCGTATGCGAAGCGTGTGACGGCAAACGTTACAGCGAAAAGGCTCTCACCTACAAATACAAGGATAAGAATATTGTTGACATTCTGGAAATGAGTGCGGAGGAAGCTTTGCAGTTCTTTTCCGACTCCCCGAAAATCAGCAAACAGCTGCGCGCAATGGTGGATGTGGGTCTGTCATACCTGTCTCTCGGCCAGCCGCTCTCCACTCTTTCCGGCGGAGAAAGGCAGCGCGTAAAGCTCGCAAAATACCTCGACCAGAAGGGCAATATCTATGTTCTTGATGAGCCCACCACAGGGCTTCACGCCTCCGATGTAAGCGGTATTATGGCTCTGCTTGACGGCTTCGTTGAGCGCTCAAACACCGTAATAATCATTGAGCACAACACCGACGTTATGAAGCAGGCGGATTATATAATAGATATCGGTCCCGACGGCGGAACACTCGGCGGCGAGGTGGTTTTTGCGGGAACACCTGCCGAAATGGTGAAAAATGCAGACACAATAACGGCAAAATATCTCAGAAAGTCAATATAAATTTCAATCCTCCCTATTCACGCCGCACGGTGCGGCAACAGCAACATTATTTTTGCAATTTATTTGAACTTTTCCGCTTTTTCATATTGAATTGATTCACCATTTATGCTATGATTACTTGATAGATTTTCCTATCCTATTTCTTGAAAAGGGTGGTGAAGTGCATGGGAGCATATCTGGTGCTTGAGGACGGCTCGGTTTTCGAGGGGTTCGAGGGCGGCGCGTTCGCAGAAACCGTCTGCGAGGTTGTTTTTAACACCTCCATGACAGGCTATGTCGAAATTCTTACAGATCCCTCCTACGCCGGTCAGGGTATTGTTATGACCTATCCGATGATTGGCAACTACGGCATTGAAGCGGAGGATTTTGAATCCGGAAAGCTTCAACCGAAAGCATTTATAGTTCATGAGCTTTGCTCACAGCCCTCAAACTTCAGATGTGAGGGGACGCTCGACAGCTTGCTTAAAGAACACGGCATACCGTGCCTCTACGGCGCGGACACTCGTGCCATTGTCAAAAAGCTTCGCAACAGCGGAACTATGAGAGGCGTTATTACCGCCGATATCTCAAACATGGCTCGTATTGTTTCCCTCATAAAAGAATATCAACATCACGGACTGGTAGAATCCGTCAGCATCGGAACTAAGCGAGTTCTGGGCGCGGGCAATACCGGTCCTAAAATTGCCCTGATAGACTGCGGCGCAAAGCAGAATATAGCCGCTTCGCTCGTCCGCAGAGGATGCGAGGTAACAGAATACCCCTGCGGCGTAACCGCAGAGGAGATTATTGCCTCAAAGCCGGACGGGCTTATGCTCTCAAACGGCCCCGGAGACCCGGAGGCGTGCACCGGCACAATAAGAGAGATAAAAAAGCTTTACGATTACGATATGCCGACCTTCGCTATATGCCTCGGTCATCAGCTTATGGCGCTCGCTGTCGGCGGCAGTACACAACGCATGAAGTTCGGTCATCGCGGAGCCAACCACCCGGTAAAGTTCATCAACCGCGACAAAACCTATCTTTCCTCGCAGAACCACGGATATATGGTAAGCCCGGAGGGACTGCCCGCCAACGCGGAGGTTAACTGCATAAACGTCAACGACTCTACGGTTGAGGGTATTGTCTACCACGGCAAAAAAATATTCACCGTGCAATTCCATCCTGAGGCAAATTCCGGACCGCACGACACCGCCTTCCTGTTTGACGACTTTATCAAAATGATAAAGGAGGGCGTCGTAAATGCGTGACACAAGCATAAAAAAGGTTATGGTTATAGGCTCCGGTCCGATAATCATCGGCCAGGCGGCGGAATTCGACTATGCCGGAACACAGGCATGCCGCTCGCTGCGCGAGGAGGGCGTCGAGGTTGTACTCGTCAACTCAAACCCCGCAACAATAATGACCGACAAGGACATTGCCGACAAGGTATATGTTGAGCCGCTGACCATACCCACACTCACAAAAATAATCGAGACCGAAAAACCGGACTCAATTCTTCCCACCCTCGGCGGACAGACAGGGCTTAACCTCGCCATGGAGCTTGAGGAAAAGGGTGTGCTTGCCGCAAACAACGTCCGGCTTATCGGAATCTGCGCGCGCGCCATAAAGATGGCGGAGGACCGCCAGGAATTCAAGGACACCATGGAGCGCATAGGCGAGCCGTGCATCGACTCAAAGGTTGTTGAAACAGTTGAGGACGCGCTTGAGTTTTCCGAAGAAATAGGCTATCCCGTAATCGTCCGTCCCGCATACACTCTCGGCGGCACCGGCGGCGGCATAGCAGACGACCCGGAGCAGCTTCACGATATAGCATCAAACGGCATACGCCTTTCGCGTGTCGGTCAGGTGCTCATTGAAAAGTGCATAGCGGGCTGGAAGGAAATCGAGTATGAGGTCATGCGCGATTCAAAGGGCAACTGCATCACAGTGTGCAACATGGAAAACCTTGACCCGGTGGGAGTTCATACCGGTGATTCTATAGTCGTCGCACCCTCGCAGACGCTTACCGATAAGGACTATCAGATGCTGCGCTCATCTGCACTGAACATAATTTCCGCGCTCGGCATTGAGGGCGGCTGCAATGTGCAATTTGCGCTGCATCCGGACTCATTCCGCTATGCGGTAATTGAGGTCAACCCCAGAGTTTCGCGCTCATCCGCCCTCGCGTCAAAGGCGACGGGCTATCCGATAGCGCGTGTTGCCGCGAAAATTGCTCTCGGTCTCGGGCTTGACGAAATACCCAATGCCGTTACCGGAAAGACCTTTGCGAGCTTTGAGCCTGCGCTCGACTACTGCGTGGTAAAGTTCCCTAAGTGGCCGTTTGACAAATTCGTCACCGCCAAGCGCACCCTCGGCACACAGATGAAGGCGACCGGCGAGGTTATGGCAATTTCCCGCTCCTTTGAAGCGGCACTTCAAAAAGCAATTCACTCACTTGAGGAAAACCGTGACGGTATGGTTGTACCCGCTCTTATTCAAAAAAGCCGTGATGAGCTGCTCGAGCTGCTTCATCACATCGACAACGAAAGAATATACGCCGTTGCCGCCGCGCTTTACACCGGAATCGGCATCGACGAAATATTTGAAATAACAAAAATAGACCGCTGGTTCCTCAATCGCATAAACAACATTGTCATGATGGAAAAGCACCTTTCAAGCGGTATATGCGACAAGGACACCATTAAAAAGGCGAAGATGCTCGGCTTCTCCGACGCGGTAATCGCCAAAAACATCGGCATCACGCCAGAGGCTGTCAAAAACATGCGCAAGATGTGGGGCATTATCCCCTCATTTTCGATTGTTGACACCTGCGCCGCAGAATTCGAGGCAAAAACACCCTACTACTATTCGGACTACGGCGTGGAAAATGAGGTACACACCGAAACGAGAAAGCACAAAATACTTGTTCTCGGCTCCGGTCCGATAAGAATCGGCCAGGGTATAGAATTCGACTATTGCTCGGTTCACAGCGTATGGGCGCTTAAAAAGCTCGGCTGCGAGGCAATAATCGTCAACAACAACCCCGAAACCGTTTCAACGGACTTCGACGTCTCCGATAAGCTGTATTTTGAACCGCTGACAAGCGAGTATGTTACAAATATCGTTGAGCTTGAAAAGCCCGACGGAGCGATAGTCCAGTTCGGCGGCCAGACCGCCATAAAGCTCACAAAAACCCTCAACGACCTCGGCGTTGCCATTCTCGGCACAGATGCCGACCATGTTGATGCCGCCGAGGACAGAGAGCGCTTTGACCAGATACTTGAGCTTTGCGGCATAGCAAGACCTAAGGGTCAGACGGTGTTCACCACCGATGAAGCTCTCGCTGCGGCTCAGTCCCTCGGCTATCCCGTGCTTGTACGTCCGAGCTATGTTCTCGGCGGTCAGGGTATGCAGATAGCCGTGTCCGATGACGACATACGCGAGTTTATGGACATAATAACCCGCACCATCCCCGACCTGTCACAGCACCCCGTGCTTGTTGACAAATACCTCATGGGTCAGGAGGTTGAGGTTGATGCGATATGCGACGGAGAGGACATCCTTATCCCGGGCATAATGGAGCATGTCGACCGTGCCGGAATCCACTCGGGCGACTCCATATCCGTCTATCCTGCGGTCACACTCTCGCAGCGTGTACAGGACACAATCGTTGACTACACGCGCCGTCTTGCCTCTGCACTTCAGGTCATCGGCATGATGAATATTCAGTTCATAGTCCTGCATGAAACCGTATATATTATCGAGGTCAACCCCCGCTCGTCACGCACCGTCCCCTACATAAGCAAGGTAACGGGCATACCCGCCATTGCGCTTGCCACACGCGCCATGCTCGGTGAAAGACTTGCGGACATGGGCTTCGGCACCGGGCTTTACAGAAACAGCGGTTACTACGCAATCAAGCTGCCTGTGTTCTCGTTTGAGAAGATTATGGGCGCGGATACGAGCCTCGGTCCGGAGATGAAATCCACCGGAGAGGTTCTCGGAATTGCGAAAAACTACAATGAGGCTCTGCTCAAGGCATTTGAGGGCAACGGCGTAAAGCTGCCCAAGGACGGCAAAATCATCGTTACCGTCTGTGACAAGGACAAGCCCGAAATGTGCGAAATCCTCAAGCCGTTTGCCGACTCCGCATTCAGAATATATGCAACACCCGGAACGCGTGAGGCTCTGCTGCGCGCGGGCATAGACGCTCAACCGGTCAACAAAATATCGGGCGAAAGCCCCAACATCATGGACATGCTCCACGAGGGCGGAGTTTCACTGATAATCAACACTCCCACGCACGGCAGACTTGAAAACCGCGACGGCTTCAAGCTTCGCCGCATATCGGTTGAGGCGGGCACCACATGCCTGACCTCTCTTGATGCGGCAAAGGCTCTGCTTGAAAGCACACAGATTGTCCCGTCCGGTCACATAAGCGTAACTGATATTGCCACGATATAAGGAGGATATTTATGCTCACAGCCACTCAGCTCGACAGAATGTTAAGAAAGCTCGAGCGCTTTGAAAAAACTCTTGACGGAATGCTTTTTGAAAAGGTCGGAGAACTCGACAATGTGTCGGCATTCCGCACCGAAAAGCAGCACCATTCCATACCGGACGCAAAGAACTTCAAGGGCATAAAGTCCGGATATAAATGGGGCTCAGAAAGCGAATACTGCTGGTTTAAATGCGATTACACCGTACCTCGCAATCTTGCGGGAAAGGACCTTTTCCTGCGTCCGCACATCGGCGGTTATGAGGCCATGCTCTGGGTTGACGGCGTACCCTTCGGCACGTTCTGCACAAAGATAGTCTTCACCGGACACGGCAACCACTACTGTGACCTGTTCATCAAGGATGCCAAGGCAAACAAGAAAACCGACATCGCCATCGAATACTATGCCGGACACTCCTACAAGGGCTGCGCTCCGCTCGAAAATCAGCCGTTGCTTACATATGACTTCACCTTTGAGGGCATAGATGTATGCGTAAAGAATTACGAGATTCAACAGGCACTTTTCGACCTTCAGGCACTGCGCCAGCTTGTTGATGTGTTGCCCGATTTTTCATTCAGACGCGGCGAAATAATCAACACTCTCTATAAGGTTCACAGCATACTTTACTACTCCCCGGATGACGTTGACCGCAACACCTTCATGGCGGCGCTCAACGAGGCGGACACTCTGCTCAGGAAGGAGCTTTCGGTCAAAAACGGACCCGAAGCGCCCTCTGCGGGACTCATAGGCCATTCCCACATGGACACCGCATGGCTCTGGCACACCGGTGAGACCATCAAAAAATGCGCCCGCACCTATGCAAACCAGACCGCTCTCATGCAGCAGTATCCCGAATACAAATTTGTTCAAAGCTCGGCTTGCCACTCCGACATGGTGCGCGAACACTATCCTGAGCTTTTCAAGCGCATCCAGAAGCTTGTCGCCGAGGGTCGCTACGAGCCCAACGGCGGCGTATGGGTGGAATGCGACTGCAACATAACCTCCGGCGAATCCATGGTTCGCCAGTTCCTGTGGGGACAGCGCTTTACAAGAAAATATTTCAACTTCACCTCAAACTGCTTCTGGCTGCCCGACACCTTCGGATATTCGGCTGCCATCCCGCAGATTATGAAGGGCTGCGGAGTTGATTACTTCCTGACAACCAAAATCGGCTGGAACGACACAAACAAATTCCCCTATGACACCTTCTACTGGCAGGGAATCGACGGCACAAAGGTGTTCACACACTTTAACCGCACCCATCTCGTTCCCGATGTCGAGGACATCTATCAGGCAGTGGTTCAAAACCCCAACGGCGACAATGTCCGCGAAAAGAGCGTATGCGATACAAGGCTGATTTCTTACGGCTACGGCGACGGCGGCGGCGGACCTCAGTTTGAAATGATTGAAGCCTCACGCAGAGCCAAGGATCTCAACGGTTGCCCCAAGGCGGAATACACACTCGTGGGCGACTTCATGAAAAAGCTTGAAAAATCAGCCGTAAATCCCAACACCTACAAGGGTGAGCTGTATCTTGAGCTTCACCGCGGCACGCTGACAAACCAGCATCAGATTAAACGTAACAACCGCAAGGCCGAGCTTTCACTGAGAAATCTTGAGCTTCTGACGGTTGCCGATGCCGTAAAGAACGGCAAAACAGCATCCGGCGCGGCAATCGAGCCGCTTTACCGCCTCATGCTCATAAATCAATTCCACGACATTCTTCCCGGAACCTGCATTCCGCGCGCTCATAAGGAGTCCAAGGAGCAAACCGGGCATATAATCTCCGAGTCCGCCGCGCTTTCCTCGGCGCTCCTCGGCAAAGCAAAGAATTCCAAGAGCGTAACGCTGACAAATACCCTTTCATTCGACCGCAGCGACCCTGTGATTATCGAATGCAAAAAGGGTCTCATCGTCGAGGGTGATTATGCGCAGCAGCGCTACACCGACCTTGACGGCAAGGAAAAGCTCATAATAACAGGCGTAACAATTCCGGCTTTCTCCTCAGTGACACTCAGGCTCGTTTCCGGAGAGCCCTCTGCGGACTGTGCGTTCAAGGCCTCAAAGGATGCGCTTACAACACCGTTTGCAAAGGTCAAATTCGATAAAAAAGGCTTCATCTCCTCGTTTATCGACACCTGTGTAAATCGCCAGCTTTGCGGAGAGGGCTATGCGTTCAACACCTTTATCACCGCCGAGGACCTTCCCTCAGCATGGGATAACTGGGATGTCGATGCCGACATCGAATGCAAATACGCCGACCGCTCACAGCTTCTCAGCCGTGAGGTAGTCTCCTGCGGCAGCGCCGCCTATGTTATCAGAAGCAAGTATCAGGTGACCGCAAAGTCAACCGTAACCCAGGATATGATGTTCTTTGCAAATACGGCTGAGGTTCGCTTTGACACGATTATGGACTGGCAGGACGACCACCGCTTCATGAAGGCGGCGTTCGACACCTCCGTCATGCAGGACTTTGCGCGCTTTGAGGTACAGTTCGGCTATGTCAAACGCCCGACCACCCGCAACGACAGCGTTGAAAAGGCAAAATTCGAGGTTCTCAATCACAAGTACACCGACCTCTCGGAAAACCGCTACGGCGTCGCGCTCCTCAACGACTGCAAATACGGCATCTCCGCCGAGGGCGGCAAGCTTCGTCTGTCACTTCACAAGGGCGGCACACGTCCCGATTTCACCGGCGACCACGGGCTTCACCGCTGCGTATATTCCTTCCTGCCTCACAACAGCGGCTTCTCCGCGCAGAGCGTTATAAAGCCGGCATACGAGCTTAACATTCCCGTGCTCGAAAGCAACGCAGGCTATGACGCACCCGCGCTTGTTGTGCCCGGAGCAGACAACATAATTGTTGAGACCGTCAAGCCCTGCGAGGATTGCGAAAAGGCCTTCATTGTACGTCTTTATGAGGCTGAGGGCACATATACCAACTGCCCACTGGCACTGTTTGACGCAGCGAAGAAGGTTGAAGTAACCAATATGCTCGAGGAAACGCAAAAGGATATCACGAATAAGAAGGGCATTGACCTGACCTTTAACCCGTTTGAAATCAAAACACTTAAAATCAGCTATTAACCGTAAAAACGGTTGCGGCACAATGTTACGACCATATAAGCAAGTGAATGAAAATACCCACCGAAAAGAAGCTCTCTTCGGTGGGTATTACTTTATATGAAATTATGCTTATGCCGATTACGCATTATTATTGAGCTTATGCGTCCCGAAGCTGCGCAAAATTACACCTGTCTGAAATACCTTGTAAGGCTTTCGCCGTCACGGTCCGAGCGCTGCGTAAGGTTTATACCCGCATTCATCAGCAGCGCGCCGGAGTACACCTCACCGCTCTCGTCCTCCTCATACATTTTGTCGGGGTCAAGCCCTTTAAGCCGGAGAATAAACATCGGATGCTCGGCTCTGCGCATGGTTACACAGGTTACAAGAGCCTCGGTTTTATCTTCGGAAACGAACTCCCACGCACAGCGATAGGCGTTTTCAAACGGGGAAACAAGTCGATAAAGCTCGCCCTCGTGAATGAGAGAATAATATTTGTGATAGTCCTCTACCTGCTGCGTAACCTCGCGTTTTTCGGAATCCGTAAGCTTGTTCGGGTCAAGCTCATAGCCGAAGGTACCCCACATGGCAACATTTGCGCGGGTATCTATTTGCGTACGGCCGCATGCCGAAACATGTGCACCCATGGTTGAGGCAGGATAGCACATTGAGGTGCCGAACTGTATGCTCAGGCGCTCAATCGGGTCCGTGTCGTCACTGCACCATATCTGGGGTGAAAACGCAAGCATACCGGGGTCAAAGCGTCCGCCTCCGCCAGAGCAGTTTTCGATAAGCAGGTCCGGGAAGGCCTTTGTGAGCCTGCTCATAAGCTCATACGTACCGAGCACAAAGCGATGGAAAATCTCCTTTTGTCTCTCCGCAGGGAGCAAAGCGCTGCCTGCCTCTGTAAGATTGCGGTTGAAATCCCACTTTACGTACTCTATGTTGTATTTTGAGAGCACCGAATACATCTGCTCAAAAATGTTGTCGCGCACATCCTTGCGTGACATATCAAGCACATACTGCCGGCGCGCAATTGATTTTTCCCTGCCGGGCACCTGAAGGCACCAGTCCGGGTGTGCACGATACAGGTCGCTGTCCGGCGAAATCATCTCCGGCTCATACCATATTCCGAACTTCATCCCAAGGGCGTTAACACGCTCAACAAGGCTGCCGAGTCCGCCTGAAAGCTTGTTTTCATTGACATACCAGTCCCCCAGCGAGGACGTGTCGTTATCACGGTGTCCGAACCAGCCGTCATCCATCACGAGCATATCTATCCCGAGCTTTTTTGCCTGCGAAGCGAAGGACACAAGCTTGTCGGAATCAAAGTCGAAATATGCCGCCTCCCAGCTGTTTATAAGCAGCGGACGCACCGCGTCACGCCACTTGCCGCGTATGAGATTTTTGCGGTAAAGCCTGTGGAAGACCCGGCTCATCTCGCCGATACCGTTATGCGAATACACCATTACGACCTCCGGAGAGGTGAAGCCTTCGCCCGGCTCAAGACGCCAGCCGAAGCTTTCGGGATTTATGCCCATTATAAAACGCGTGCTGCCCGAAGCATCGACCTCCGCCTCTGCGGAAAAATTACCGCTGTAAACGAGGTTGAAGCCGTACGCCTCGCCGTAATCCTCATTTGCATCCGAGGAAACTATTGCGGCAAAGGGGTTGTGATTGTGGCTTGACGAGCCCCGCTTGCTTGCAATGCTCTGTATACCGTGAGCAAGCGCCCTTCGCTGAACACTGCGTTCCTTATACCATCTGCCGTAAAGCCCGATGAGGTCATAGTCCGCCGTCGGAAGCTCAACACAGCAGCTGTATACTCTTTCAATATCCATGGGTCTGTCTGACGAGTTCTCTACCCTCACGCTGCGTGTGATTACGGGAAGCGACTCGAACACAGTATAATACAGCGTTACACGTGCTCCGGTCACTGCGTCGAGCGTCACAAGCTCAAGTGTCTGCGCCTCATCCTCGGAATTAAGGTACAGCCCCGGCAGCCCCTCAAGCTCCGGCTTTCCGGAATATACAGTGTGGCTGACATAGCGCACGTCCGTCACACAGTTGCCGTCTGCATTTTTAATTGCCAGCGCGGACAAGCGATAATCTCCCGCGCCCTCTCCGGAATACTCACTTTGTGTGATATCCGCCGAGAACATGGGGTTGCAAACCTTCGCATTATAAGGGCTGAAGGACGGAAAGCTGCCGCGGAACATGAGATGCTCAAGGTTGTCGTCCGGAATTTTTGCGCCGTAGTAGAGATGCACTAAATAGTTTTCCTCATACACCTGAAATGCATAGCTTGAGTCGGAAGTGTCAAGCTTGAAAATATGATTTTCTTTATTATAGCTAATGGGCATATCATAGGCCTCCGTATCGTTTGTTATTCAATATCTTATCATACACGCTCGCAAATATCAATCACCACGGATAATATCTGTTGAATTCACCGGCATATTAAGGTATAATTTTATCAGATTTTTTACGGAGGTGTTTTTATGGATATGAGTGAATTTATCTGCGGTGAAAACGAGCTGCCGCTTGACCGCCTTGTGACCGACGGCGGACTGTGCTCAATCTTCAGAACCATAGCCTGTGTAGGCGACAGTCTTTCCTCGGGAGAGTTCGAGGCAACCGACGAAAACGGGGAAAACAAAACCTATCACGATTGCTTTGAATACTCCTGGGGGCAATATCTCGCACGCATGGCAGGCTGCAAGGTATACAACTTTTCACGCGGCGGCATGACCGCCAATGAATACTGCGAAATGTTCGCAGAGGAAAACGGCTGCTGGGACAGGGAAAAAGCGTGTCAGGCATATATACTTGCACTCGGAGCCAACGATATTCACTGTCATCCGCTCGGAAGCGTTGAGGACATTGACCTTGAGTGCTTTTCAAACAACGAAGGCACCTTTGCCGGATATTACGCTCAGATTGTGCAACGCTATAAGCAAATAAGTCCCGATGCGAAATTTTTCTTCATGACCATGCCGCGAGGTGACAGGCACACGGGCGACGGCGAGCTTGCAGACGCCCACGCAAGCCTTTTGTATGAGCTTGCCGGAATATTTGAAAATGCCTATGTGCTTGATTTTCGCAAGTATGCCCCCGAGTATGACGAGCAGTTCCGCTCGCGCTTTTATCTCGGCGGTCATCTCAATCCGGCGGGTTATCTGCTCACCGCGCGCATGACCGCATCATATATCGACTATCTCATACGTAAAAATCCCGACGATTTTTCACAGGTCGGCTTTATCGGTACGCCGTACAAATACAGCGGTGAAAAAATATGATAACTACCGTACTCATTGACATTGACAACACTCTTCTGGATTTTGACGAGTGCGCAAGACTGTCCGCTGAAAAAGCCTTTGCAGATTTCGGACTTCCGATGCGCGAGGATGTGTTTGCGGTTTTCACCGCCGTAAACAACTTCCTGTGGAGTCAGATTGAAGCGAGAAAGCTCACGCGTGACGAGCTTCATAAAATACGCTGGCAAATGATATTTGATGAGCTTGAAATACGCGCAGACGGAGAAGCATTTGAAGAACGCTTTGTGGAATATCTCTTCAACAGCTGCGTTCCCGTGGAGGGCGCACACTCGCTGCTTGAATATCTTTCGGAAAGATATAAGGTGTTTGCGGCGAGCAACGCCTCGCTCGACCAACAGAAAAACCGGCTCGGAAAGGCGGATATGCTCAAATACATGTCCGGACTTTTTGTATCCGGTGACATCGGCTTTCCGAAGCCGTCAAAGGAGTTCTTTGACGCATGCTTTGAACGCCTGGGTTCACCGCCGAGGTCGGAGGTTATTCTGATAGGCGACTCACCTGCCGCAGACATCATCGGAGGACATGCTTTCGGAATTACTACGTGCTGGCTGAACCGGGGCGGAGAATCCGCAGCTGATGTGCCCGCGGATTATACGGTAAGCTCCCTTGCACAAATAAAGGGTATACTTTAAATACGATTTCGTCGGGGGAGCGCACCGAAGCGCCGCCGGAGGCGGAAGCAGCGAGGTGCGCGAGTGAAGAAACAGGGAGAATTGCGAAGCGCCGCACTTAAAGGCTCCTTTGAAAAGGAGCTGTCCGCGAAGCGGACTGAGGATTGACGAGCAGATAAATTTTACCGCAAAGCCTAAAATTAACCAAACTCAAAAACCAATCAAGCAACAATCCTCCGTCAGTGCTTGCGCACTGCCACCTCCTTTGCCAAAGGAGGCTTTAGTTTGCCGTAAGCGCCGCCGTTGAAGGCTCCTTAGAAAAGGGGAGCGCACCGAAGCGCCGCCGGAGGCGGAAGCAGCGAGGTGTGCGAGTGAAGAAACAGGGAGAATTGCGAAGCGCTCCAAGCGAGCAAGGCGACCATGTTTCTGAGGGAAAGTCCGCGAAGCGGACTGAGGATTGATAAGCAGATAAATTTTACCGCAAAGCCTAAAATTAACCAAACTTAAAAAACAATCAAACAACAATCCTCCGTCGGGACTTGCGTCCCGCCACCTCCTTTGCCAAAGGAGGCTTTAGTTCGCCGTAAACGCCGCATTGAGTAAAAATGAAATGCACCCCAATTGTTAGACAGTATGGTATACTGAATAATGATTGGGGTGTTTTACTTGTATTTTCAGGATTCTTTAAAATGTTTCGAGCTTTGTTGCAACGCGGAGTATTGTTCTCGCGTCCGATGCCGTCGGCTTTGCTCCGCCGGAAATCGCACCTGCGGCAAGCTGAGCCGCGGAAAGACTTTCAAGCGAGGTCGCACACCTGAGTGCAAGACGCGCGTCCGATGCCGCAACCGAACCGTCACCGTCGAGGTCGCCCTTGACAACAACCGTTGCGGTATCCACAACACTCAATCCGCTCACCAGCTTGAGCGTACAGCCGGTTCCTACAACGTCTCCGGAGGAAAGCTCCTTGCCGTTTGTGCCGTAAACCTTTATTCCGGAAACGGGCGTAAGTCTTGAAAGAAGCTGCGAAACCGTTGTTCCCGAAGCCACGCCCTTTACCAAGCCGTCTGCAACCGTATACGTTGTGGATGCGATTTTTTTATCTCCGAGTATTGCGGAGCCCGCCTTTCCTGTCACAGTACCCGTATAGCAGCTGTGTGAGGAGCCGACAGTAACCTTGAGTATTTTTCCCACGTCACCCTTTACAGGCACATAGGTTTTTGAGGTCGCACCGCTTATTTTTGTGCTGCCGCGGTACCATTGATAAGTAAAATCAGTCACTCCGGCGGGGGTTATGCCGTCCGTCTGTGCGGTAAGCGTCTTCCCCTTTTCAAGCTCACCGGATATTGTTACCGTTCCTCCGAGAGCCGCCGCCGAAACCGCCGAGGTCAATGCACTCTCCTTTGAGCCGGCACAATCCGGTTGAGCGGAGGAAACAACAACCTTGAGCTTCTGGTTATAGTCATCGGCTGAAACCGTATAGCTCTCCTGTGTGGCTCCGGTTATGGGCGAATCGCCTCTGTACCACTGATATGAAAGAAGAGTATCGTTGGGGGTTATTTTGCTCGTATTTGCGGTCAATATCTGCCCCACGGCGGGGGTGGTATCACTTATGGTAACCGACCCTCCGATTTTCGGGATTCGGTCTATCGTGCAGCTTGCCGAAGCCTCACCTGTCACGCTCACAAATTCGGTGTATGTTCCGTCCGTGCTCGTAACCATCTCGTTTACCCTGAGGGTAAGCGGAGTCTGCGTGGTCATGGAATCGTCAACCTTGAAGGTGATGGTATACAGCTGTGTAGTCTTGGTAAATGAAACGCTTGAGGAAGCGATAAAGCCGAGCATAAGCCTGCTGCTGTCGGCAATATTCAAACCGCTTGATACGGTTCCGTTTATACCGCTTGAAAGCTCAACGGCATACTTTGTATTGCCGTCCTCGTCAACTCCGGATGAAACCGGCTCAACAACAGCTGTGTCAAAATCGAGCTGCAGCACAAGGCACGACAGCTTACACGCGGGAACAAATATACTCACCGTAACCTCGCCGTCAATTATTCTGCCTGCTGTTATACCGAACTCAAAGCTCCCTATATCTGCCGCAAAAGCAGGAGTTGCGGCAGAGGATATGCTGCCAAGCAGCATTGTAAGGGTTATAAGCACGGCAAAGATTTTTCTGAATTTTGCCATATTAATCGCCATGCGATACAGGTTTAATACAAAGCACCGAGGACATGACGGCTCTGTGTACCGGTATCTTTACCTTTCATGTTATTTTCACATCGTCCTTAACTGAAAATCAGCTCATGAAGCCCCATATTGTTTCAAATATTTCAAAGGCTGCAAGGAATTTTACAATTGAATCCGGAATAAAGCTCGCAATGAACCAAAGGTCCATATAGCTGTTATCCTGCTCTGCGGGTGCTCCCTTATATTCGAGCGTGAACGGCTGTGTATATACTATTCCGCCCTCTCCGAAAACCTCTGCGCGGACATAGCTGCCTATCTTATCCGAGTAGTCATCAAGGTCAATGCTGTTGCCGGTAGCAATAAGCTTACCGTCGGCAATCCAGCGCACGAGCATTCCGTCTGTTGTTGAAAGCGTTATGGTATCCGCTTTTTCATCGACTGCCACACCGTTCACAGTGGGAGCCGCAACGTCAAGCGGAGCCTCGTATTTTGCGCCCTGCTCGCCTGCCGCATGCTGAACCTCAACCTGCTTGTAAAGCTCGGTGAGCTTGTTACCCATTGCGCTTTCCGTCTTGTTTCCGCTGACGGAAAGAATGTCGGCAATCTCTTTTATTTCATCATAATTTCCGAGTGATTTGCTTCCGGCAAAGAATGCACCGGTCTCCATGCACGCTCTGAGATTTTCAACGGTATTCGACTCCATGCACATAAGAGTATAACCGGCTGTATAAACTACACTTGTCTTGTGTGCGTCGCTTGTTGCGATTGCGAACACATTTCTGCCCGTGGGAACAACCTTCTGAAGAAGTATGTCCCAAAGCTTGCGGTCAAAGCGCGTTCTGGAGTCACCCTTGCTGTTTATGTCTATGCCGATGCATGAGTCATAGTCGGTAAGAAGTCCGGCAAACTTGTTGATTTTATACGCGTAGGTCGAATCCTCCATATTGTAGGCGTCTTCCGTGTAAATTTCATCACGCGCGTTGGTGTATTCGCCGGGATGGTTTATAACGGAAAGTCCGCCGAGAGCATCGACATTGCTTATAGGCGTGATATAATCACTCGTTCCGCCCATTATGGCGTGGCCGTAATCTGCAAACCAGCTGTTTACATGTGCGTTATTCAGCGACGAGGGGTTGTTCTCAATGCCGAAGGGCACACGCATCATGAGCTGACCTGCTGCGCTACCGTCGGAATTGCTCTGCTGATAATAATCGCTTCCGTTTTCGGTGATGAGTGAATAGGATTTGCCCGCAGCGGTGGTTCCGCCGTTTTCATCGAGCGCCTCTATGATACCGTCCCTGTCTTTAAGTGTTACAAACACTTTAAGAGCCGGAATAACCTTCTGCTCACTCCAGCCGTAATCAACCACTCCGTGGTCGGTAACCGCCACAATGTCGAAGCCTGCGTCATAGTGCGCCTCGGTCATTTCCTTGAGAGTGTCGCTGCCGTCGGACGCCGTTGTATGGCTGTGGAGATCCGCTTTATATTGCGAATACGTCTGCCAGTTAACATCCGCGTAAGGATTGTTGATGACATAATCGACCTCAGCCGCCGAAGCTCCTATCGAAGCGACTGAAATCAAAAGTGCCGCGGCACAGAGCACGGCTATCGTTTTTCTTAATGCTTTCATGATTTTGCCTCCCTTTTTATATTTTACATCAATTTAAAAGATATCATTTTCGGCTGTAAAAGTCAAGTGCAAGAAAATGGGCTTTCACTTTTTTGTGCCTTCGTCCGCAGCTTTTTGCACCCGCATATAAATAATCGGAAATGTTTGTTAAACTATTGACAATTGGTTAAAAACGTGGTATTTTTGTACCAAACGAAACAGAATCAGGGTGATTATTTGAAAAAAGCTTGCTTTGATGCCCTCTGCTCCTGCAACATATTCAGCCAAACCGCCCCGGACACCCTGCGCAGTCTGCTGTCGCTTGACGGAATAACGCAAAAACGTTTCGGAAAGGGCGAGGTAATATTTTCCCCGTGCAGCTTTGAGCGTCTGCTGGGAATTGTGCTCCGCGGCGAAGCGACGGTGAGCAAAACCAAAGCCTGCAGCTCAGACGTACCTATGAGCAGGCTTCGTCCCTCAGACGCATTCGGCATGGCTGCTATTTTTTGCGAAAGGCTTGAATTTCCTACTCAGATAACCGCTCTTACGGATTGCGAGGTTCTGTTTTTCACAGACGAAGCCCTCGAAAAAATCTTTTCACGCTGTCCGGAGGTTGCCAAAAATTATATCGTGCTTCTCTCTGAAAAGATTCACTTCCTGAACAAAAAAATCGATGCGTTCACAAGCGCCGACGCTGCCGAAAGAGTGCTTTGCTGGCTGCGTACACAATATGAAAACGGAGAATATCAGCCTCAGATAAGCATGGTTCGGCTGGCAAAGCTTCTTGACATCGGAAGGACCTCTCTCTACCGTGCGCTTGACTCGCTTGTCGAACAGGGAATAATTACAAAAGACGCCAAGTGTCTCATAATAAATCCGGAAAAAATCAACGTACAATAATATGACTGTAAAATGAAAGGTTTGATAAAAATGAAAAAGACAATCTCGTTGCTTCTTGCTCTTATGCTGCTGGTCACCGGGCTTTCCGCCTGCTCAAATCAGCCCTCTGCGGAGCCGTCCGCAACTGCTGCTCCGGAGATTAAGGCCACCGTAAACGCCGCTGTTCTCAAGGGTCCTACGGGTATGGGTATGGCATATCTGATGGAGCGCGACGCAAACGCCGAAAGCAAAAATGACTATAATTTCACCATAGAGAGTGCTCCGGACGCGGTAACCGCAAAGCTCGTATCCGGAGAGCTGAATATAGCGGCAATACCCGCCAATGCGGCGGCGGCACTCTATAACAAAACCGGAGGAAAAATCAAAATTGTCGCGGTAAACACACTCGGTGTGCTTTACCTCATGCAGAGCGGCGATACGGTTAAAAGCGTTTCTGACCTCAAGGGCAAAACGATAATCAGTGCCGGTCAGGGCAGCACCGCCGAATACGTGCTCAACTATATTCTTGCCAAAAACAATCTTACTGTCGGCGAGGATGTGACGGTAACTTACGTCTCCGAGCACGCACAGGCAGTTGCTCAGGCTAAGGCGGAAGCCAAAAGCGGAAAAGACCCTCTCGTGCTTCTTCCGGAGCCGTTTGTAACCTCTCTTTCGCAAGTGGATTCCTCCTTCTCTGTTGCGATTGACCTCCAGCAGGAGTGGAAAAAGGTTTCCTCCTCTCCGATGACTATGGGGGCAATAGCCGTCAGAACCGATTTTATCGAAGGACAGCCGGATGCAACCGGAAAATTTCTCGAGGACTGCAAAAGCTCGGTTGAGTACACAAACAGCAATCCGTCGGAAGCCTCTGCACTCATTGAAAAATACGGCATACTCTCAGCCGATATCGCACAAAAAGCCATTCCCAACGCAAATATCGTATTTATATCGGGTGCTGAAATGAAGGACGCACTTACAGCATTTTACGGGGTGCTTTTTGAGGCAAATCCGGCATCAATAGGCGGCAAGCTTCCCGCTGATGATTTTTATTACGTCGGCTGAAAAGCAGGGTCGCTTTCGCTATGCTGATTCCGGAGGATAAGGTTATGGCTGTACAGATGAAAAAAACGCTTAAATACATTTTTATCGCGGCAATCTGGCTGGGCATCTGGCAGGTGCTCGCTTCAGCGGTAGTCAAGGAGGAAATCCTCTTGCCGGATGTTCCGCGCGTCGCTTCCGCACTTTATGAGCTTGCCGGAAAATCCGGCTTCTGGAAAAGCGTGCTGTATTCTCTTGTCCGCATCACAGCGGGCTTTTCGGCAGGCACTCTCGCAGGTATTGTGCTCGCCGCTCTCACCTCGTTTTTCCCTGCCGTGCGCACCTTTTTCTCTCCGGTGATGTCAATAATAAAAGCCACTCCCGTGGCATCGTTTATAATTCTCGCGCTTGTATGGCTGAAGTCCGGAAATGTTCCGGTATTCACATCATTTCTGATAGTTCTTCCCGTTGTATGGGCAAATGTTGCAACCGGTATATCCAGCACCGACGCCGCCCTGCTTGAGATGGCGCATGCGTTCCGCATGAAGCCCGGCAAAATGCTCACGAAAATATATATTCCGTCGGCAAGACCCTACTTTTCCGCGGCGGTAAAAACCGGAATCGGTATGGCGTGGAAGGCGGGAATAGCCGCGGAGGTAATATGCACCCCGTTGAACTCAATAGGCGGCGGAATATACAATTCAAAGGTGTATCTCGATACCCCGTCGCTGTTTGCGTGGACTGTCGCCGTGGTGGTGCTGAGCATCGTGCTTGAAAAGCTGCTCGTCCTTCTGATTGATTTCGGCGAGAGGAGGTCGGGAACATGATAAGGCTTGAAAATATTTCAAAAGCCTTCGGCGATAAAAGGGTTCTTGAAGACATATCCGCCGACTTTTCCACAGGCGGAACAGTCTGTATTCTCGGCGTATCCGGAAGCGGTAAAACCACACTTATGAGAATAATTTCCGGACTTGAAAAGCCCGATTCCGGCACCGTTTCGGGCATTGAAGGGCTTCGCTGCTCTTTCGTGTTTCAGGAAAACCGGCTCCTGCCTTGGCTGACACTTGTACAAAACCTGTGCGCGGTGGGCGTAAGCCGTGAGAGCGCGCTTGAATATCTGAAAAAGGTCGGTCTTTCCGGAGAGGAAGGCTCATACCCCGGACAGCTGAGCGGAGGTATGGCGCGCCGTGCCGCCCTTGCGCGCGCACTTGCGTATTCGGGTGATGTTATCTTCCTCGATGAGCCCTTTGCCGGTCTGGACGCTCAGACCAAGAGCGATATGATACAACTGCTTAAATCCGAGCTTTCCGGTAAAACCGCATTCGTTGTAACACATGATACCGCCGACGCGCAGCTGCTTGAGGCAGAAACCTTCACTCTCGGAAATAATCAGAGCTTAGGGTGACATGAGTCCTCCGAACCCGATACAGACACAAAAAACGAAGCCGTTCCGGACTTGAACCGCCCCCTGTCAAGTAGACAATTAAAATAAATAAAAAAACGGATGGATTATTTTTA
>LFSB01000028.1 GCA_001513045.1 Clostridiales bacterium DTU089 | reverse complement strand
CTAAAAATAATCCATCCGTTTTTTATTTATTTTAATTGTCTACTTGACAGGGGGCGGTTCATTGCTCGCATGACGGTTATTATACAGATATGTGTAAGGTGCATAGCTGTTGCCGCAATAAAGGACTTGAGCATTGCGGCAGATGCCCGGATTTTCCGTGCGAGCGTCTGGGTAAAATGGGAGATTTTCGTGACCTGAACACAAATAACGTAAAGCAGCGCACCTGCTCCTCAATTGCAAAATCGGGATTTGATACATGGTACGCTGAGTATTCGGCGCGTGCCGCTTTGCTCACTCAGGCACTTGAAAGGTATAACGACGGAAGAATGAAGCGTTTTTTATGCGAGCTGTTTATTCAGCAGGACTTGTCGGTGCTTACTGAAATAATGAATAATGCCGAGGAGATAACCGGCACAGACAAGGAGCGCGGAAAGCAATTTCGCAGTATTGTTCAGACTGTGCTGGATTCGCAACAATTTCAAAAGCAGCCGCTTTAAATGACGGAACTTAGTCATGGTGCAATGACAATTTAACTTTTCAAAAAACAATAAAAATTAAAATGTTTTACAAAGACCCGGAAAAGCATCCATGTAAGGACGTTTTTCCGGTTTTATTTGTGAAAATCGCTCTGAAAGAACAACTTTTCAAATTCTTTGTAATTAAAGGCGTATCAGAAAAATAATTTGTAAATCATGCACATAAATCCAAAGGAGTATTTGTGGAAAACGCTGAAATTCAAAAAAATTAAAATTTTTTGTGTAGTAAATGGCGATTTTTGTCATATATATACGGAAGGTCGGAAATCGCGAAGAGGAAACGTGATTTTCAGACAAATCCGAAACGGCGTTGCCGTACCTGTTGTTTTGAGAAAAGAGCTGTGCGAGACGCACAGCTCTTTTCCATATTAAAATTCATATTTGTCTGAATGTGTTCTCACCGGGCGCTATGTATTACGAGGGAAATTCCGGCTTCTCCATTACCTCGGCAAGCTTGCTCTCTATTGCAACGCCGTCAACGTATATTTCTTTTACATATACTCTGCCTTTGTATACATAGGCTTCAAGATACGCCTCATCGAAAAGGTACAGCAAGGGCCCCCAGAATCGGCGCGAATATTCTGCGTCACCCTGTGCAAATGAAACCGAGTTTTTGTAAGTCGGCCCCTTAATTTCCATTGTGTTGGCCGGAAATTCAAAGGAATACAGGTTTTCGATGCTTTTCACATAGGTGTCGGTATCCGGACGTTCTTCTGTAAGTGACATCACCGCAAATCCGTCAGAACCGGTGCTTATAACTGCATAAGGTTTGGCGGACTCAAGCTCCCCTGTTTCAGTGAAAAAATCGTAGTCTGAAGAGTTTCCAGGCATCGCAATATCAAACGACAGTGAGGGCTCGACCTCCCCGCCGTAATCTCCCGTATATACTACTGTGCTGACGGGGAATTTGCACAGAGAGCCGTACCTTTCAGCCAATGCCTTGTAAGCGTGATTGAAGCCTATCATGCCTGCCGGAACGCACAGCTGAAGTGCCATTACGAATATAAGTAAGCCGAAAAAGCATTTTTTCTTACTCATCTTCCGCAACCTCCTTTTCGCTAAGCTTCTTTTTTTTGGCAAGCGTGTAATTGATGAAAAGGAGAATAATGCCCATCACTACGAGCATAAGACCTGTTGCAAGCATACCGAGATTCTGAGCAACAATGATTTCCGTTATAAGTGATGCTATCATGAGCAGCCCGATATTTAAGGGAAGAAAACGTCCGGTTTTGGCACCGTCCGCAATGAGTGACAGCGCCTGAGCGACAGCCGCCATACAGATGAGCGCGTATATAAGAAATGAACCCATTATAAAACTGTTTTCCGATATAAACTCGAGTGCGGCGCAAAGAGCGGCGCTTGTGCAAAAGATAATCTTTCCGGCGTTGTCCAGAAACGTCCTTCTTCCGATAAAAACGCCTATCAAAATAACAGCGGCACAGAGCAGTCCGTAAACAACATATTCGGGGTCAATCGGGATTTTTTCATACCATACATAGCGGTATCCCGGAATCCACACGAAGCTTGCACTGACCGAAAGCAGCGCACCGCCGAGCAGTCCTATGGTGTGATACGGACTGTTCCATGAGCCGTCACGGTCGAGGGCGTACAGGCATATACATATTGAAGTGAGCATGGCGAAAATTCCCGATTCAAGCGCAATTGCCGTGAGAATGCCTATGATTGAGGCGGCGATTACCGATATCCACACAGAGTATATATGGCGTATATCGGCGGTGTTTTTGCGGTTCTTTATGACATAGGCGAGACCCAGCGCGAACATCGCGACAACAAGCAGCAGCCATACGGGAGAATTGCTGATATCCGCCTGATAAAAGCCGTAATATATTACTGCCGTATAATATGCAATAAGCGGAGATACGGCATCAAGCAAATATATTACAGGCAGTATCAGCAATGAGTCAATAAGCATACAGCCTTCAAAGCCGTTGTTAAGCTCATATATCGAGTTTACCAGGGCTATGGTTGCAATGCTTCCGGCACACCACAGCACCGCCGCTCCCTCACGCCATGCCGGACTTTCACGGTGCTTGCGGTAAACATACAGCGCCGCCGCTTGACCGACGAGCATGGGTGCGAGAGAAAACACGGTTTTCAAAGCCATCGGGAAATTTTTCCAGCCCGATACGAATATCAGCAGCAAACCGGAGCCGATAAGCACCGAGGCGATTACAGAGAAGATGATTATGAGCACTTTTTTTGAGTTGGAGTTCGCCGCATTTTCTTCTGTTCGGAGCTTTTCGCCGTAGATGAGCTCCTCAATTGATACATCGAGAACCTCCGAAAGCTTCTTGAGCATTTCGATATCCGGCTGTGTTCTGTCGGTTTCCCAGCTTGAAACAGTCTGACGTGAAACAAAAAGCTGTTCGGCGAGAGAGTCCTGCGTAAGTTCGCGTGAATTACGCAGCTTTTTAATAGTTTTTGAAATTTTTGCCACAGCATTCACCTCCACGTAAATCAAATCATTTATACGCGAAAAAGTCACGCTTTATTTTAAAAAAGCTCTGCTACAATTTGTTGCATTACGTTTTACGGCACAATATGTTTAACAAGCGGTATTTTTTTCATTATAAAGGTTGCAGCCAGGCACAGAGCATAGACGAGAAACGGACCGAAAATTCTCCATTCCCAGCCGACGTGCACAAGCGAGCCTTCGATTTTCATTCTTACAAAGTTGTGCAGGAGATAAACCCCGAAACTGCATGAGGAGACAGTCTTCAGAATTTTCACCGCCTTTTCCTTTGCGGCGAGCTTATCGCACAAGGGTAAATATTTTATAAATACGAAAACTGCAGCGGCAAGGCACACAGAGTACCAGCCGGTGTAGCTGAAAAACATTATGTTGGTTGATGCGTCGCGCATGGACAGGCAGAACGTGGTAACATATCTGAATATGACTCCTGCAATGCCGGAAAGATATATTAACCCTCGCTGTACCTTTGTAAAATCCGTGGTGTTGAGAAGATAACCCAGAACCGGGAAGATGAGGTAACCGCCCATTGTGAGCATCGAAAGCGAACCGTTCCACGAAACCTTTATAACGGCGAATATCTCGGGGAGCAGCGAATTGAATATCATCGAGCCGAAAAGCATATAGATAAGAATTTTTTTGTTATCTTTAAGCAAGGACAACACAGGTATGGAAATATACACCGCAAACAACGGAATGAAAAACCAGTATACTCCTTCAATGCTGCACAAAAACAGTTTGCTCAGGAACTCGCACACGCCTATTTCAAACGGATTGATGTCTTTTACGGCAGCCATTATCAGCGACCACGCAAGGAAGGGGATAACGGTGCGAAGAATCCTTCTTTTAAAGAATTCGGCAGTTGAGTAGCTTTCGCGATAGCTCATAAGCGTGGCACCGGAGAGCATAAGAAACACAGGCACCGCCCAGAAGCACAGCACCTCAACGCCGAGTGCCTGCCGCCAGTCAGGGGTATCGGAAAAGAAATGGGCAATTCCATTGCAGTGAAGAAAAATCACGCTCAGAGCCGCAAGAATATTAAGTATATCAAAATACACAACTCTTTTTTTCATACTTATGTAAATCCTTTCCGGTGTGGAATTTTATATATTGTAACACAGCCCGCAAGGTTTAGCAACAGCCTTGACAATCGCAAGCACTTATGGTAAAAGTAAATTAAAAAGGAAAAGGAGGGCATATTTTATGGATGTTTCACATTTCAAGTTTATCAAGCCGCTTTTAGGCCTTTTGCTTTCCCTTATTACATTGTTGGCTTCGATAGGAGGTTATCCGGTGAAACCGAACGGAGAAAAGCTTGATATTAGTAAATTTGAGCTTGTGTGGGCGGATGAATTTGATGCTCCCGTGCTTGATACCGGAAAATGGGACGGACACTATTTTTCCGGTACCGACACAATTGTGCGCAGAGGAAGCTATTGGAATATGTCCCTTTGCAGCATACAGGACGGCAGCCTGCATATAGCCGCGAAATATTGTCCCGAAGGCATAAACGGTAACGGAAAACCCGGTTGGTATACCTGCGGAATAGACACCTCAAAAAGCTATTCGCAGAAATACGGATATTTTGAGGTGCGCTGCATTCTGCCGGAGGGTACCGGTATGTGGTCGGCGTTCTGGATGTTCTGTTCCGGAGTGGGGAGCGTCGGAAACGGCGGTACGGACGGTGCCGAGATAGATATCTATGAGTCGCCGTATTATTTTGAAAAAGGGCTGAAGAAGTATGCCGTGACCTCAAATATACATTATGACGGCTACGGTGAGGCTCATCAGTCCGAGAATGTATGTCTGCCGCTGATAACCGGCAACAACCCGTACAAGGAATTTAACACTTACGGCCTTGAATGGAACGAAGAGGAGTATATATTTTACGTAAACGGAGTTGAGTCCGGCAGAAGCTCATTCGGAGGAACTTCGCAGGTGCCGGAGTTTATGATACTTTCTGTCGAAATTGACGGAGCCGACGCAATACCCGCAGATGGCTGGTCCGGACCGTCTGTTGATTCGGGTGAACAGACTCCTACGGATTTTATAGTCGATTATGTGAGGGCGTATCAATACCGATAATTAAAATGAGCTTAAAGGCGGAATCGGTATGGCTCCGCCTTTAAGCTAATAATGTGTATAGATAAAATAACCGTGCACGGCGGTTTTTCTCTGATTTTAGATATTTTTTCAAAAAAGCCTTGCAAATTCCCTGTGTTTTATTTATAATACTGTTCGTTGCCTGATTGCAGGACGCGCAAACTAATGACAGTTGATTTTGTGTGCCGCGCAGACAAATGAATGATGAATAATTTCCGGTGCTGCGCACAGCATTTAAAATCGGGTACGGGTGTCCCGTCCGCAATTATGCATTATGCATTGTGCATTCATAATTAAATACGCTGGTGTGGCTCAATGGCAGAGCAGCTCATTCGTAATGAGCAGGTTGTCAGTTCGATTCTGACCACCAGCTCCAGAAAAATCGTCTTGCTTTGCAAGGCGATTTTTCAGTTCTATTCGTCTACGACGAGTTATATGTGACTTCGTCATGTGGTATTGCCTTCGGCAGTGGTATGCGCCAAGCGCGTTTTCGATACGAATAGAATATCACTGCGGCGGCACGCCGCAATATCACTCATTTATGAATATTACGCCGACGCAGTCGGCATATAACTAAAACTTCATAAGCTGTTTGTTATACTGTAACTAATTTTTAAAAAGCGGTAACCGTTTCGGTTACCGCTTTTTCATACACTAAAAACGGAATCGAACCACACTCCGCGAGGCGGAACACAATCACGGTCTTCGGCGTCTGAGCGAAGCGGTTGTGCTGAACAGAAAATGAGGATGAGCCGACGGGTTCATCCTCATGCTTTTTATGAGATACAATGTAAGACAGGGGCAGACACAACACCGGGTACGGTTCCGAGTGGTTCCGGATTACTTGTTGAAAAAACTTTTCAGCATATTGATACGATTTTTCGTTTCATAATAACCGCTTTCGTATGCCGTCTTCAGCTTTTTCTTGTTTTTTTCGATTCTGCCTATATCAATCGGCGAAGCAGGGCGTATAACAAACAGCTCGCCGTCCGCCTCCTGCTTTTCAATGAATTTTAACGTTTCGTTATATACAGTGTGGCGGTTTGCCATTGCCTCAATCAGCTTAGGGTATTGAGTATATTTGCGACGAATCAGCGGAAGCGCCCGGCTTAATTGCTTTACATAGCCCTTGGGTTGCGTCAGTACTGCAAGGTTTTTGCGGTAGCCGCAGTCATAAACATATTTTACGGGAATGCTATCTGCAATGCCGCCGTCAAGATACGGCTTGCCGTTAATTTTAATTGTATTTGCAAACAGGGGAAGGGAGCTTGATGCGTTGATGTAAATCATATCCTGCGGTGTAAATGCAACAGTCGGATATTCCGCCTTGCCGGTGATGCAATTTGTGATTACGGTCTGGAAAACGGTTCCGCTGTCTTTTGCAGCCCGGTAGTCGTAAAGATTAAGCTCATTGGGGATTTTGTTATACAGCAAATCGGGGCTGAAAAAATCGCCGTTTCTGATGAGAGAACTCCAGCTTCCGTAACCCTTGAAGTGCAAATAGTCAACGGAAACATCATACGCTCTGCCCCTCTGCCTTGAAACATAACTGCATGCGTGGCATGCGCCGGCGGAGACACCTATGCAATGAGAAAAAAAGATGTTGTTATCAAGAAGGCAGTCGATTACTCCGGCGGCAAAAATTCCTCGCAAGCCTCCGCCTTCAATAATCAATGAACTGTTTTTTGCAAGCATATACTACTCCTTATTTATCTGTCGAGACAAGGCCGATTACGGTTCTAAGCCTCAGACATCGGGCATCGGCTCGATGTAATTCTGTATAAATTGCACGCGGTCGAAAATGTTCGGCTTAAAGGTTCCTGTTATTGCAGCCACGGTGCCGGTGTCGGGATTGATGTAAATTACATTTCCGCTGTTTCCGAGAGCGGCGTATGCGTTCGAGTTTTTGTCGGGAGTCCACCACAGATAGCCGTAGCGCATATTTGCAAAGGTTTCATCGCATTGAATGCGAGGCGCGGTGCTTTTTCTTATCCACTCCTCGGAAACAATTCTTTTTCCGTCATACATACCGCCGTCCAGACAGAGTCTGCCGAGCTTTAGCATATCCGCGGCGGACAGACACAGTCCGTAACCGGCAGCGCCGATTCCCTGAGGGTCGCAAAACCAGATGTGCTTTTTCGGCTCCTTCGACAGAATAAAGGCCTTGTGCTCTTCTGCGGTAAGCGCTTCAAAATTGCACAGCTCAGGTACACCGAGAGGTTTAAAAAGATATTTATTTGCGAAATCAACGGTTTTCAAGCCGCTTGTGCGGGTTATTATGGAGGTAAGAATATGTATTCCGAGCGTGGAATATCTGAAGGTTCCCGTAAGTCCGGCTTTTCCGCCGAGAATATCAAGTGTAGCTACGGTCCAGTTTTCACTTGAGCATATTTTTGTCCACGGCTCACTGCGGTATTTATAGGGTGCGGTCATTGTGAGAAGATTTTCAATTGTGACTTGCTGTATTGTCCTTTCGCCGCGTTTGAGTGTGTAGTCGGGGAAGAAATCGAGGACAGGCTGCTGTACGTCATGTATAAGGCCTTTATCTGCGGCAATACCGATAAGCAGCGACACCACGCTTTTGGTTACCGACATAACATGAAGAGTATCGTCCGGCTTATAGCCGTTAAAACAGTCGCTGTAAAAAATTTTTCCGTTTCTGAACGCCTCAATCTGGCAGATGTTTGTCTGGGTTGAGGCTGTATATTCATGTAATTGCAGGCAGTCCATCCGTTTTCTCCTTTATTTTATGTATTCTGCCGTATATGGGCACAGAACCATGCATCTGTGGCACAGCGTACACAGCTTGCGCGTGAGTATTTCATCGCGCGATGTGGATAAGGCGGCGGGAGTTGAACACCATACGGTTTTGAACGGATAATTTTTGCCCCCGCTGCGTTAAAAATCCTCGAAATGCGACAGCATTTCTCCGGTTTTCGCCTTGCGGGAACAACAATTCTCTCCTTCAAAACTGCGAAGCATCCAAAATGCTGAGGTTTTCGTGCAATCGGGTGTTTCTTTGGCGCAGGAATACTGTCGTATGGCAAGACAAAAAACGCACGAGTGTGCGGAAATATCTGTATTTTGGGCGTATGGGGCTCAGCTCCCGTCGCCTTATACTCCATTCCTTGCCGAGCAGTGCACCGGGCTCGCAGGCTTCTGTGCAGACGCGGCAGCTGCCGCATTGCGGCAATTTAGGCGGCTCATATGAGGTGATGAAGGGGGCTTGCGTCAGAACCTTGCCGAGCATAAGCGCGCAGCCGTATTCCGGAGTTACAAGCAAATTGTTTTTGCCGATAAATCCCAGCCCTGCGCGAAGGGCAACGGTTTTGTGCGGCAGTTGACCGGATTTGAGCTTGCCTACACTTTTATAGCCTGCCTCGTTGAGCTTGGCGGCAAGTTTTTCGGATAGCGCGTCCATTTTGCGTTCGGTATTGAAAATCTCCTTCGTTTTCGGTTTTATTCCGTCCCTTACGGCACGGAGATATTCCCTTGAAAGAGCCTTGCCGAACAATACGGCACAGTCGAAGCCTTCTGTTGCTTCTTCGGGAAGGGAGGAGATATCCGTGAAATATACGAAATCCGCACCCGCCTCAAGTATAAGGTTCTTCCACTCTCCGGTGAGAGCGCTTCTGAATTGCTCCGAAGCAGTATCCATTTTATTACCGGCTTTCAACGTTGATTATTCTTGCTCAAGCATGTGAACATATTCTTCAAAATTAATACTGTTACACGCTTCGCCGTCGTCACGGAGGATGCCGTGGTAGCGGGCTATCCAATACGGCATTATCATGTTGTATCCGTTTCCGAGGTCGCGGCGTTCGGGCGTTCTGCCCTGCACCGAGTCAAAGAAGCTTGACCCCGTTGAACCGCGCTCATCCATTGCCAGGGCGCAGGGGATACCGGTGCCGCCGTACCAGAGGCAACCGTCCTCTTCAACTATATCCGGGCGCGAAGTGTTGTCAATTCTGAATTCTCTGAGATTGAGCGGGAAGTGCGAAAGCTGCCAGCGGAGGATTTCCGCACACGAACGTCCGAAGCCGTCGAGCTGTTTGGCTTCGTTATTTATGAGCTGATATATAAGCATCCATTCAACATCGCGGGAGTACTTTTCCAGCTTCCACCATGAGTCCGCACCGGCGCGGTATTTCTTTATAAGCACGGGGTCTGTTTCGAGCTGTGCAAGGGTGTAATATGCCACCGCCGCCATGCGTATATCGGAATAATTCATGATTTTTACAACTTGGCGGAACACCTCGCCTTCATCGTCCTCATCGTCAACAAGAGTGCGGGCGGCAATCGCATAGCGCTTATAGTGCTCTGCGGCGAGGTCGGCATAGCGGTAAGGCTCCTCAAGAGCAAGCTTGCGGTACTGCTCATCCCATTGCGCGTCTCCGGTTACATGGTGAGCGACCTTATACAGCTGGAGAAGAATAAGTGTGCCGAGCGGTGCGTCACAGAAGGCGTCACCGCAGGAGTTCATATAGTATTCGCGTGTCATACGCGCCCACGAGGTCGGTTGACCTCCGCCGTCGGTGTGGGCATAACCGTTATCTGTAAAATGCTTGGCGTGACGTGCGGCTACAGTGCGTATTATCTGAGCAAGCTCCTCGTCCTCACCGCCGAGGATGTCATAGGCGAGCTGCCATACGGCATAATGACCGACAAGCTCATCGTTGGAGGTATCGCATTTGAAAATTATATCATCATCGCCCCACGGCTTTCCGGTTTTTGGATTCGTCTGAGAGGTGTAAAGCCGGCGAAGCCTTTCGGGTATTTCCAGAGAGCTGTCTATATACATCGGGGAGTCGTCTCCGATATCCGGGCGGGAGGGAATGAGCACGGATATCAGACGGTGCTCCGGGTCATACAGCTTTCTGTAGAACATTCCCTCATCGAACGGGGTGGGGTCGTTTTCCTCATCATTGACATGATATGAGCGCGCGATAAAGCCCTCTATGTTGCGGAACACGATTTCAGGCATTCCGCATGTGGTCCAATCATCGGGATTTTCCGGACCTAAGGGAGCGGTTACTATTCCGGCAGGACCGTATTCAGGCATGTTTATGCGTCCCTCGCGACCCTCTTTAAGGTATTCGCGGCTTGCTCTGTTTGTACCGGGCTTGTTGTAACGGACGTATGCCGGAACCATGCCCTTGAAGCCGGGTATGCAGGCGAGAAGAAGCACCGCCTCGGTCCAGCGGGTGGCGGTCAGACGGGCAAGCTCAACCTCCTGCGGAGAAGAGCTCGGGTCGTCGCGCAAAACGGCGTAACGGCAAAGGTCGCCCATTGCCACAAGTGCCGTCCACAGTCCGTCATTATCGGATTCTTTGCCCTTGAAGCTTTTATTCTTTTTGTCCCATGTGCCTCCGGAAAGCATACCGCGTCTTTGAATAAGTCTGCGGTTAAGCTCCGAAATCATAATCGCCTTTTCTTTAAGCGTCATCGGACGCATTTCAATGTGCGATACGCTTGTGCGTGTGAGCACGCGCACTCCGCACTTGCCGTCGCTTTCGACTGCTCGCACCTCATTATCAAGCATGTATGCCGAGGCTCTGAAGCACTGTATACGGTCAAGCGGTTCCGGTTCGGATTCGTTTATTCTCCAAAGGCCTTCATCGGTGCCCGCCCACAGCACGTTTTCTTTGTCAACGGTGTGGCAGGTGATGTCCGATGCTTTTAAAAAGTCCGGAAGCCTTGAAGCAAGCTCTGCATTTAGCTGCTTTTTCGGAAGCGCCGCAAGTGCGGAGGCTTCATCGGGGGAGTCTTCGATTTTCTTTCTTACGGTAAATCGCTGGAGATACACTCCGGCAGTCTCGGGCTTGCCCGTGAAATCACGCTTGACCATTTTTCTTTCCACCTTTTCAATAGTATCTATACAAAAATATCATATTGTTTAATGTGTGTCAACCTTGCAGACTTCCGGCGGCAAGCCGGGTAAAAAAAACAGGCGCTTACGAAGCGCCTGCAAAAAGCACGCAGAGTCAGAAGTATCTTACAAGTGAAACAACCTTGCCGAGTATGGCAACCTCGTTGGTGATTATCGGCTCAAATGCATCGTTTTCGGGCTGGAGCCGGAAATGACCGTTCTCTTTGAAAAAGCGTTTTACTGTTGCCTCGTCCTCAATCATTGCCACAACAATTTCGCCGTTGGCGGCTGTCGGGGTCTGCTCGGCTATGATGATGTCTCCGTCGAAAATGCCGGCGTAAAGCATGCTTTCGCCCTTTACGCGCAACGCAAACAGCGGTTTATCGCGGGAGACGGGACCGCAGTAAGGCAGATAGCTTTCAATCTGTTCGACTGCCAGAATTGGCGCACCGGCGGTAACGGTTCCGAGCAGAGGCACATGAGTGACGTTTTCGGCCTGACCGCAAAGTCGGATTGACCTTTTAAGCAGCGGGTCACGCATGATGTAGCCCGCTTTTTCAAGAGAGTCAAGATTGACCTGAACAGAGGAGGTTGAGCGCAGACCGACCGCCGCACCTATTTCTCTTACCGAAGGCGGAACACCGTCCTGCGAGCGAGAGACAAGATATTCATATATTCTTTTCTGGGTTTCGTTGATGCTTTCCATAAAAAAACAACTCCTTAATCAAAGATAGGTTGCCCTGACATTGACTACGGAGTTATTATATCACAAGTGTTCAGAAAAAGCAAACATTTGTTTGTATTTTTTAAAAATTTTTTATTTAGGTGTCGAATTTTACTGAAAATATTGACGGGTGCAAGCTTATGCCGCTGCAATCGGTGCCGATTTTTTGAGAAGCGAAAAGAGATCGACGCGATTCTTTTTCAGCTCTCTCGGAGGCACGCAGACGATGCTGCGGCAGCTTCCGCCTGCAAGAGCGGTGCGCTTTCTGAGTATATCACCGGCTATCGTACAGGTTCTGCCGGAGCCGAAGAGAAGCCCTACAACCTCACGCTTGCGCAAATCCGTGGTGCGCAAAAACGCATTTATTGCGGGAGCCGGGCTTGCCGCCCATACGGGAGAGGCAAGAATAACAGTGTCATAAGCGTCAAAGTCTATATTCGTTTTATCAATAACCGAGCTTTTTCCTGCAAGGGCCTGAAGCGCTCCGAGAGTGGCAACTTCAAAAAGACCTCTGTCATAGGTTTCGGTAAGCTCAACAACATCAATTTCGCCGTATTTATAGGAGTCCTCACAGATTTCACGTATAGCGGCATCCGCGGAGTAATAGATTAAAAGGGTTTTAGCCATTGTCATTACCATTCCTTTCCGTGGGTGTAAGCAGACCGTTTATCCAGTCCGCAACATCTGCGTAAACCTCGTTGCGGTTGGTTTCATTGAGTATTTCGTGACGGCAGTTTTCGTAAAGCTTGAGTTTTGTGTTTCCGTGGCCTGTGGAACGAAGGGTCTTGTAAACCTCGGTCACGCCTTTTCCGTAGTTGCCGACGGGGTCGCAGGCCCCGGATATAATGAGTATGGGCAGCACATACGGCACGGAGGCGTACCAGCTCTTTTTTGATACGCTGTCAAGCAGGGTGAACATGTCGTTGTAGCCGGAGGCCGTGAAGAGAAAGCCGCAAAGAGGGTCGGCGACATATTTATCAACAATTTCGTCCTCGCGGGTCAGCCAGTCAAAGGGTGTGCGTTCGGGCTTTATTTTTTTATTGTAGCTGCCGAAGGCAAGAGAGTTTATAAATTCCGAGCGGAAATGCGTACCGTTTCGCTTTGCTATGCTGCGCGCAAGGAAGGCTCCTATTGAAGCGCCGGGATTTGCTCCGCTTGTGCCGCAGAATACCGCACCCGCAAGCTCGTTGCCGTAATCCTTAACATAGCTTCTTGCGACGAACGAGCCCATGCTGTGGCCGAAAAATATCACCGGCTTGTCGGGAAGCTCTTTTCTTGCAATATCGGTAAGCTGATGCGCGTCAAGGATGAAGTTTCTCCAACCGTCCTTTTCGCCGAAGAAGCCGAGCTCCTCCTGCGAGGATACGGATTTTCCGTGACCGAGATGGTCGTTTAAAAATACCGCAAAGCCGTTGCCGGCAAGAAACGCGGCAAAATCCGAATATCTGTCGGAGTATTCCGCCATTCCGTGAGCTATCTGTACAATTGCCTTTATGCTGCCGGCATCATCGGGTATGAAGCTTTGCGCATATATATTACAGAGCCCGGACACGGACGGGAAACTGTAATCCTTACGGATTACGCTCATAAGAATGCCTCCAATAAAATCGAAGTCTGATAAACTATGGTTCATATTGTAACACATTTATTACAAAATGTAACCCTTTTGTTACCGTTTTGTTTTATTTTCGTGCATAGTGCACAATTGAAACGGGCGGTTTTTGTGCAACATTCCCTGTTTCAAGCTTGGATGAAAAGATAAAACAGAAATAATTAAAAATGCTCTGTAATTTTTATCAAATAAATTTTGTCTGCAGTGCGGAAAGTTCGACAATTTTTTGTTTACTTTTCTTTATATTATGGTAAAATATAATACGTTGTATTTTAGACCTGAGTCTCGGAAGAAAGGGTGCGATATAAACATGAAATTTTCCGAAATGGAGTATACCCGACTTGATATCACCCGTGTGCTTTCTGAATATGAGAGAATAACGGATAAGGTTTCGGACGCCGAATGTCTTGAAGATGTGCTTTCGGCAATAGCGGAGCATGAGCAGCTGCTCAGTGAGGCGGAGACAATGATGACCCTTGCCGAGATACGCGCATCAATAGATACTGCCGACAAATTTTACGAAGCGGAAAAAGCCTTCTACGATGAGAATGAGCCGGTGTTTGAGGAAAAGCTTCAGGAATTCATGCTTGCACTGTATCAGTGCGATTTTGTCGGAGAGCTGAAAGAAAAATACGGCGAGCTTTTGTTCGTAAACATGGAGATGATGCTCAAAACCTTTTCTCCGGCGGTTATCGGAGATTTGCAGCGCGAAAACGCGCTTGTTACGGAGTATCAGAAGCTGGTAGCCTCCGCGCAGATTCCCTTCCGCGGCGAAACGCTCAACATTTCCGAGCTTGGGAAATATAAACAGGACCCGGACAGAGGTGTACGCAAGGCGGCGTACGAGGCGGAGGGCGGCTTTTATATTGCCCATGCCGGAGAGCTTGACAGAATATTCGACGAGCTTGTAAAGTGCAGAACCCTTATTGCAAAAAAGCTCGGCTTCGATTCGTTTACACAGCTGGCATATTACCGGCGTACACGCAACTGCTACAACGCGGAAATGGTAAGAAATTTCCGTGAGATGGTGGTGAAAGATATTGTTCCGACGGTTTCCGTGCTCAAGGAGCGTCAGCGTGAGAGAATAGGCGTTGACAGGCTGTATTTTTACGATGATGTTTTTCGCTTTAAGGAGGGCAATCCCAAGCCTCAGGGCACACCTGAGGATATACTTGCCGCCGGCAGGCGCATGTATGAGGAGATGTCTCCGCAGACAGCCGAATTTATAGATTTCATGTACAGCAACGAGCTTCTGGATGTTGTTGCAAAAAAGGGAAAAGCCGTGGGAGGCTATTGCACCACGCTTATGAAGTACAAGGCTCCGTTCATATTTTCAAACTTCAACGGCACGTCCGGCGACGTCGATGTGCTTACCCATGAGGCGGGTCATGCGTTCGCCGCATATACGGCAAAGGATTTTGAGCTTATAGAGCAGATGAATCCCACCATGGAATCGTGCGAATGCCATTCAATGTCAATGGAGTTTTTTGCGTGGAAGTGGCTGAAGCTGTTTTACGGGGAGGATTACCGCCGCGCACAGCTTGCGCATCTTGCCGATTGCGTCACTTTTATACCTTACGGCTCAATGGTTGACCATTTTCAGCATATAGTATATGATGAGCCGGAGCTCACTCCGGCGCAGCGCAATGAGAGGTGGGCGCAGCTCGAGAAGATTTACCGTCCGCATGTGGATTTTGACGGTCTTCCGTTCTACGGTGAGGGCAGGGGCTGGCAGCGTCAGATTCATATTTATGAGTATCCGTTTTACTATATAGATTACTGCCTTGCGCAGACTGTGGCGCTTAAATTCTGGGCGCTCTCACAAAAGGATTATGCCGATGCCTGGCGCAGATACATGGCGTTTGTGCGCGAGGGAGGCAAAAAAACCTTTACCGGGCTTTGCGAGACGGCAGGAATAAAAGACCCGTTTGCTCCGGGCAGTCTGGTACAGGCGGCGGAGGCTGCCGGGGAGTTTCTCGGTTAAAATACGGACAACGGAGGGAATATGTCCTGCTTTTCTGAAATTTTATCAACAAGCGCCGGTGTTCGCTCGGCGGCGAGCGATATTCAACGCGGTGCGTTGCCCATAGGGATACTGGGGCTTTCGCCTCTCTCTAAGGTGCATCTTGTAAATACGCTTTGCGGACTTTGCGTCCGCAAGGCTCTTGTGATTTTGCCCGACGAGGCTCAGGCAACCCGCTTTTGTGAGGATTTCAACGCCTTTAACGGAACGCGCGGCGGAGCATATCTGTACCCTGCACGGGATTTTGCCTTCAGGCCGGCGGAGGGTCAGTCAAGGGAATTTGAGCATGTACGTCTGCGCGCATTAAGCAGAGCGCTCAGCGGGGAATTCAGTGTTATAGCATGCTCGGCAGAGGCCGCCTCGCAGATGACTTTGCCTCCGGACGAGCTGAAGAACCGTACGTTTACAATAAAAGAGGGCGATGAGCTTTCGCCCGAAACGATAGTTTCGCGTCTGCTTGCCGCCGGCTATGTGCGGGCGGATATTGTGGAGGGTGAGGGGCAGTTTGCCAGACGCGGCGGTATACTTGACTTCTTCCCGCCGGAGAGCGAGCAGCCCGTGCGCGTAGAGCTTTGGGGCGACACGGTTGACACAATGGGCATGTTTGAGGTTGATACGCAGCGACGTGTAAAGCAGCTGAAAAAGGTGCGTATAACACCTGCTACCGAAATACTTTTCGATTCGGATGACGCTCTTGCAGAGAAGATACGCACACTTATATCCTCTCTCAAGGGGAAAAACTCGACAAATGCAAAGGAGAGCCTTCAATCCGATTTACGCAGACTTGAGGACGGGCTCAGAGTGGCATGTACGGACAGATATTTGCCTGTCGCTTATAACAGCTCCTCTACAATATTCGATTATTTTAAGGGCGAAATGCTTTTCGTATGTGAAAGCTCGGCGGTAAAAGAGAGAATAAACGCTGCGCAATCCTTGCTCAATGAGGAAATAAAGTATCTTTTCGAGGACGGTGTTCTTACAAAAGGGCTGGATAAATATACGCTGTCATTTTCGGAAATGACGGAAATATATGAAAAATCCGGTGCGGTATATCTCGATAATTTCGCGCGCGGCAGCTTTGATACCCCGGTTAAGGACCTTATAACGATAAATGCTAATCAGCTTACCCCGTGGGACGGCACACTTTCCGTGCTCATAGATGATATACGTCCGGTTCTTGCACGGGACTGTGTATGCGCCGTTGCCGCGGGCAGCGAAAAAGCGGCGAAAAATCTTGCAATAACTCTTGAGGATGAGGGCATACCCGCTGTGTATTTTTCACTGCCTCCCGCGGAATTTGTAAAGGGTCGCGTGAATGTTCTCGCAGGTACGTTTTCAGCCGGAGTTTATTACCCCATGGAGAAGTTTATGCTTGTCTCCTTCGGCTCAGGTTCATCAAGAGGAACTAAAACGCGCCGCAAGGCTTTCAAGGCGGCGGACGCGGTATCGAGTCTTGAGGAGCTTAACAAAGGGGATTACGTGGTTCACGCCGTACACGGAATCGGTGTATTTGAGGGAATAAACAAGATAGAGGTCGGCGGACTTACAAAGGATTTTATAAAAATCAAATATGACAAGGGTGACGTGCTGTATGTTCCGGTTACACAGCTCGACCTTGTTTCAAAGTACATAGGACCGCATGACGAGGATGCGAGGGTAAAGCTGAACCGTCTCGGCGGCAAGGAATGGGAAAAGACGCGCGCGAGAGTACGCTCCTCGGTGAAGGATATGGCAAAGGAGCTGATTGCTCTTTATTCCAAGCGTATGCAGACGCCGGGTTTCAGCTTTTCTCCGGACATAGACATGCAGAGCGATTTTGAACGGCGCTTTGAATTTGACGAAACTGATGACCAGCTTCGCTGTGTCGATGAAATCAAGCACGATATGGAGCAGCCCTTCCCGATGGACAGGCTGCTGTGCGGAGATGTCGGCTTCGGCAAAACCGAGGTTGCGCTGCGCGCCGCGTTTAAGTGTATCGCGGACGGAAAGCAATGTGCAATACTTGTTCCCACGACAATACTCGCGCTGCAGCACTATCAGACGATACTCAAGCGCTTTGACGGCTTCCCCATATCCGTTCAGATGCTCTCGCGCTTCCGCAGCCCCAAGGAACAGAAAAAGATACTCAAGGATGTCAGAAGCGGAGCGGTTGATTTAATAGTCGGTACGCACCGTATAATATCCAAGGACGTGGAATTTAAGGATTTAGGTCTTATAATTGTTGACGAGGAGCAGCGCTTCGGCGTTGCCCAGAAGGAGAAGCTCAAGGAGCTTTTCCCGAACGTCGATGCCCTTACGCTGTCGGCAACGCCCATACCCCGCACGATGAATATGGCTATGACCGGAATACGCGATATGTCAATAATTGAGGAAGCCCCCAATGACCGGTATCCGGTACAGACCTATGTGCTTGAGCACGATATGGGCATACTTGCCGAGGCAATAAAAAAAGAGCTTCGCCGCGGCGGTCAGGTGTATTATCTCCACAATCGCGTCGAGAGCATAGAAAAGGCGGCTGAACGCATTCGCGACTTTATTCCGGAGGCGCGCATAAGCGTGGCTCACGGCAAAATGAGCGAGGAGGAGCTGAGTAAAATATGGCAGCAGCTCCTGGAAGGCGAAACCGATGTGCTCGTGTGTACGACTATAATCGAAACGGGTGTTGATGTTCCCAATGTAAACACCCTGATAATTGAGGATGCGCAGAACCTCGGGCTTGCACAGCTCCACCAGATAAGAGGGCGTGTCGGCCGTTCGGCGCGCCGCGCCTCGGCATACCTGACCTTCAACAAGGGCAGGGAGCTTTCCGAAATAGCAAACCGGAGACTCAGCGCCATAAGGGAGTATACGGAGTTCGGCTCCGGATTTAAGATTGCAATGCGTGACCTTGAGATAAGAGGTGCCGGCAATCTGCTCGGCTCGCAGCAGCACGGCCACATGGAGGCTGTGGGCTATGATATGTATCTGCGTCTGCTTACGGAGGCGGTAAGCGAGGAAAAGGGAGAAAAACCGGCTGTTACGCAGAAGGAATGCCTTATAGATGTTCAGGTGGATGCGTACATTCCGGAAAAATATATCGAAAGCGTACCGCAGCGTCTGGCTGTTTACAGACGTATTGCAGATATACGCAACGATGAAGATGTTTCCGATGTTATCGACGAGCTCATCGACCGCTACGGGGAGCCGCCGGAGTGTGTGCAGGGGCTTATCATGGTGTCACTGCTGCGCAACACGGCATCATCTCTCGGAATATATGAAATAGGGCAGCGAAGCGACAGCCTGCTGCTGTATTCTCAGAATATTGATATGCGCTATGTGTCGCTGCTTGCAAAGGAGATGCGCGGCAGGATAATGGTGTCGGCGGGCAACAAGCCGTATATCGCGGTAAAAAAGCTTGTTCGTCAATCGCCTCTCGATGCAATAAACGATGCGCTTGAGGTTATGAAAAAGGTGAAGATAGTGCTTGATAAGGAGCAGCAGGAGCGAAGGGAGCAGGAAAATGAAATATCAATACAGAATTAGCGGAGTCTGCGCCGACCTGATTGAATTTGAACTCGAAAGCGGAAAGGTGTCCGGGGTGATGTTCCACGGCGGCTGCCACGGAAATCATCAGGGCATAGCAAGCCTTGTCGAGGGTGCGGATGCGTCGGAGGTCATCAAACGTCTGAGCGGAATACGCTGCGGCATGAGAAGCACCTCTTGCCCGGATAAGCTTGCACAGGTGCTGTCCGATGCTCTTGAAAAGGAGGACGACGGTGATGAATAAGGCGTTGCTTTTAATTGCGGATATTGATGAGTTTATTCCCTTTGAGGAGTTTATGCTCGGAAAAGGGGGAGTATCCTCACTCTGCGGCAAATATAAAACGGTTTCAGGTGAGCTTTCGGGCTGGGCAGTTACAGCCGTACACAGCCGTATAGGCAAGGTTAACACCGCCACGGCGGCAGCATATTTTATTGCTCTTGAAAAGCCTGACGCAGTGCTTAATTTCGGGCTCGCAGGGGCGGTAAGCAAGGTGCTCAGAGGCGATATTGTAGCAGGAACAAGCTTTTGCGAATGCGATTTTGACCTGAGAGCGGCGGGACTTCCTCTCGGGAAAAAGCCGCAGCAGGAGCAGAGTACATACACCCCGGATGCTGCGCTGCTTGAGGCGGCAAAAAAAATTGAGGGCGTTAAAACGGGAGCATTCGGTACGGGGGATATGTTCCTGACCGATTCCAAAAAATGCGCACAGTATAAGCGTGAATTCGGCATATGTGCGTTTGATATGGAATCCGCGGCGGCGGCATCGGTATGCTTTGAGCTTTCCGTGCCTTTCCTCTCATTTAAAAAAATATCCGACAATGCCGATGATGCGGCAATTTCGGAATACCGCGAAATGAATACCGCAAGGCAGCAACAGCTCGGCGACATCGCACAACAGATATTGCGCAACGCCGCCGAAAATATGTGATGCGGCAAGGCATAATTGAACAGGCTGTTTTAAAGATAAAAAGGACGGAACCTTTCGGTTTCCGTCCTTTTTATCACCCGTTTCACGGTGCCGCTTGTCGGCATTCGCTTCATTATATGCTTGTCGGGGTGAACATGTTCGGGAACTTAAATGCCCGAAACGACAGTAAAAAAAACAGGCTTCAGCATTTATCCGAATGCCGAAGCCTGTTGAAATTATATTTACTGTGCCGCCGAAAGTTCAATGTTTACAGCGGGGATGATGCTCGCTGACGATTCGGCAAAGGTTACCTTTACGGTGTCGCCGACATTGAAAATTACAACATTCTGTGCGGCGGAGGCGGATATTGAATAGTACTTGTTATCAATTTTGATATAGTACATTGAGTTGCCGCCGATTACTGCGGTGCGTATATCTGCGATTATTCCGGTTACGCTTGCAGTCTGAATTGCGGGGGTTTCAGGGGTTTGAGCATTGGGAATGTCAACATTGACTGAATAGTTGATGTTCAGACTCTTGCCGAGGAGATTTTCATACGACTGCAGGCACTCGACAAGGTTCGGGGAGTTGTTGCTCTTCGCAACGATTGCGTACTGGCTGACATTGACCATCGAATAGCCCTTGACGACTCCGCCTGAGGTGTACGCCATAAAGTAGGTCGGCTCTCCGCCCACGTTGAGAAGCAGCGGGAAGGTTGCATCCCAGCCCATGTCCTGAACGCTGCCCTTTGCGGAGGTCTGAGCGGCCTCCTCGGTAGCACCGCTGACGGGGTAGAACTTGGCGTCCTTCGTGCGCTGGTTTATAAGGATGAAGCCGATTATCGACTGGTCGTTGGATATTGAGGTGACGCCGGTGTACATATATACGTCATCGTTAATTGCGAGGAAATTGCTGCCTGTGGTTGTGATTTTAACGTTTTCCTGACCTATGATGGAGTTGATAAAGCCGTTGGCATACTTTCCGTAGTAGTTGTACTGCGTGTTAAGCAGCGCCGCGTCAAACACCTGGTCCACCCATTTGAGGGAGGCATCCTTCTTGATATCCTCAAGAGAATACTTGGTGCAGGTTCCGTCATAAGCGTTTACGAGCACAACACCGACAACATCGTCACCGCCGATAAGTCCGACGGTCTTGTCGATTACCTCGCAAATCCAGTAGGGCTGGCCTTCCTCGTTGATTTCAAACGAGGTTGTACCGAACATGGTTGTCGGATATGCAAAGCGAAGATGACGGATGAGCTTGCGGTTAAAGTACTCGGCGGGAGAATATTTCACTGCCGAGCCTTCTTTTCTCACCATGTTTGCTTCCTGAGTATACATATCAACCGTTATATATCCCGGAAGACCGTCCGCGCGGTTCTTGAACCACTTGAAGAAATCACCGTACTTGAGAGGGAATACTCTTGTGGGCGCGGTTTTGTAGTTTATCTGCGAGGAATGCAGGTCATCAACAACAAACTGCGAAACAAGGTTTTCCGTATCTGCCGTGGAGGAGAAAAGGTCGCCGAGGGTTTTGTCGGCAAGTGCCTCCGCAACGGTTTTGTCTATGAGCGGAACCTTGCTGAAATCATCAAGCGAATCAATAAGGTCAAGCTCGTCAAAGTTTGTTGAAGCGATGGGCTGCTCGGAAATTATACGGCTGAAGGCCTTGGCTCTGAACACCACGCAGGAGGTCAGATATCCTACACCGAGCAGAACGGCAAGCGCAAGTGCGATTATAATCGGAACCGTCGCCTGCTTTTTGACATAGGGCATGTATTCGGGCTTGGCAAACGCCTTTGAGGTGATGAACGCGCTTACCACATACGCCGCGAGAATTATTCCGAAGTAATAATAAAACTCGAGCGCTCTCGGATTCATTGCCGGCAGAAGCATATAGTATGCAACTATCGCAACAATTACCGTTATCACAATGTTGATAACGATTTTAAGTCCGGCTCTCTCCGGAGGGATAAGCAGCTCTTTTGACTTGCCTTTGCCTGTAAAATCAACCTTGATAGGATCCATCGTGTCAACTCCTTAAATTTAAACTACTATTTTTATAGTATAAACTATTGCTTTGAAGAATACAAGAAATTTTTGTTATTTTTGTGCGCTTAGGCAGAAATCTTTCATGCAGCACCTGCTGCAGGCGGGTCTTCTCGCCACACATACGGCGCGTCCGTGAAGCACCGCGCGGTGACAAAAGTCGTTGCCCTCCTCCGGCTCAATAAGCTCTCGCAGCCGTAATTCAACCTTATACGGGTCCTTGGTTTGAACGAGCCCGAGAAGATTCGTTATGCGTATGAGATGCGTGTCGGTAACTATCGCGGGCTTTCCGTAGATGTCGCCGACAATTAAATTTGCCGTTTTTCTTCCGACTCCCGGCAGAGTTACAAGCTGCTCTATTGTGTCGGGTACGGTTCCCCCGAAATAATCACGCACACCCTTTGCCATTCCTATAATGTCCTTTGCCTTGGTGTGGAAGAAGCCGCAGGAATGTATAATGTTTTCTATATCATTTATGTCAGCGTTTATGTAATCATCGAGGGTTCTGTATTTTTCAAAGAGCGCCGGGGTTACAAGGTTCACCCGCGCGTCGGTGCACTGTGCGGAGAGACGCACCGCAACAAGAAGCTCAAACGGATTTGTCTCTTTGAGTGCGCATTCCGCGAGAGGATATTCTTTTTTCAGCGCCGCAACAGCAGCATCGGCGCGTTGCTTATCGGTCATATTCATAATTATGACCATTCCTTTCTTGAACAGAGCGCAAATTTGCCGTTTGAAAGATTTTTCTTTCAAACTTTCTCCGCGGCAACCATTGCCAACCTTGCAAAACGAAGCATAAGCATGATTATCATATCGATAATTGTCAGAGGAGAGGTTTCGCCGTGTGCGATGTAGTTTTCGTTTACACAGGTTGAGGATGTAAGGGTTTTTATGTTTGCTCCGTCAGTGCTTTTTATTACGCAGTAGTAATTTTTAGCTCCTCCGTGCGGAACGGTGAATGAGCTTCCGGTTGCCCCTGCTATCGGCGATGCATCCGCGGGATTGTCAGAGCTGTAGGAGTACCACTGATATGTGCGGTTAAAGCCTATAGCGTCAACGCAAATCGTTTCGCCCTCAACGGTTTCGGCGGGGAGATTTACAAGTATGGCGGGAGCTGTTTTAAAGGTATGCGAATTGTTTGATGCCCATTTCTGAGCCTGAGTGTTTTGCGTGCCGTATACGGTGAAGCCCTTGCCGAGGGATACAACTCCGCAGGATTTGTAGCTTGACGGAAGTGCCAGCGTTGCTCCGTTTGAGGGGATGTCGTTGAGTGTCACTATGCTGCTGAAATCCACGCGCTTTAAGACCGTGCCGTTGAATACGCCGCGCTTGACCTCGGTTACACTCGGCAAATCAAGATATTCAAGGAAATTGCAGCCGTTGAAGGCGTTGCGTTCTACAACCTTTGCCGCGGGCAAATTGATTTTTTCTATACCCGAGTCTTCAAGCACCGAGCCGGTTACGGTTTCAAGAGACGCAAAAGAAGCGTAGGAAAGGCGTACAGTCTTGCCGAAGGCGTTTGAGCCGACGGAGGTAAGCTTGTCAAAAATGACCTGCGAAAGGCTTACGCAGTTGTAGAATGCCAGCTTCTGAATTGCCGTAACCTTAGGCGCATTTATTTCACGCAGGTTTATATCGGAGTAGAAGGCGGAATTTCCGATTGAAAGTACACCGGGAGCATTGACATAGCGCAGTCTCTGTGCCATGTAGAAGCCGTATTCGGGTATTGCCGTGACTCCCTCTGGCAGAGAGATTCCCATGATTTCGGACTCTCCGAATGCCGAGGATGCGACGCCGGTGACCTTTATGCCTTTTACGGTGTCACGTATAATTATATCCCGGAATGAGCCGCTGTATTCGGTTATTACACCGGCTGAGTTTATTTCAAGCGCACTGTCGGGAGCGTAATTCAGTATTCTGTAGAACGCGGTGACGTGTCTGCTCGGAAAGCTGTCCGCAGAAAAAGCGGCGGCGGAAAGCTTTGTGTAATCTGAAACAGTTACCGGAGCCGTATACAGCTTGCCGGTGCTTGGGGTGGGTATGCTGCCATCGGTTGAATAATATATTTTCGCGTTTGCGTCCGCGCAGGACATGCTCACCTTTATTGCGCCGGTAAAGGTTCCGCTGTTGATACTCAACACGGGAGAGGGGAGCCTGTCAGTGTCCAGCGCGTCATAGACGCACAGCACACCGCTTCCGGCATAGCTGAGTCTTGCGGGATTGTCAAGGGCGTTTGCGCTGTCCTTGAGCCTTGCCTGAATGTCATAGGGTGAAATATCGGGAGACACACAGCGCATCACCGCGGCGGCGGCAGAGACAAACGGTGTCGCCATGGAGGTGCCGTCGAGTGAGGCGTAGGAGTTGTTGAGATATGTGCTTACTATCTCCTTACCCGGTGCGGCAATGTCGACGCAGTTTCCGTAGTTTGAAAAGGTTGTAACGGCATTGAACGAGTTGCATGCCGCAACGGTGATTACGTCCGCGATTCGTGCGGGTGTGAGAAGGTCGGCGTTGGCGGACTCGTTGCCTGAGGCGGCGGTTACGCAGATACCGCTTTTTAGGGCGGATTCGATAAATCCGTCGACCGGGCTTTCTACACTGTCATCCGACAGGCTGAGGTTTATTACATCAACTCTGTCGGCTGTTGCCGCAGCTATGCCGGAGCAGAGAGCGGAGATTGTGCCGTAGCCGCTTGAGTCGAGAACCTTATAGCCCTTGACCTTTACATTTGCCGTGGTGTTGTCAACAATGATTCCGGCAACATGTGTGCCGTGTCCGTTGTCGTCCTTTGCACTGTCGGCGGTGCCTGTGGAGCTGTAATTGTGTGTGCTGGGAATTATCCTGCCTGCAAAGAATTCATGGGTTTCCTCAACCCCGGAGTCAACAATCGCAACTATGACCTCAGCCGGAGTCAGGCTGCCGGATATATAAGTGTTTGCAATGTCAAAGCCGCACAGAGCGGAGCCCCATGAGAGATGGCCGTCCGAAAGCACCGGAGCTGCAGCAGCCTTCACCTGTGCACCGAAGTTTTCAGTGGTTTTTTCGAGTGATATTATCTTGTCGGGAGCAACACATTGCGTTGCTCCGAGTTTTTTATAGTATTCATACGCTGCTTTTGCATCGGAAACCGTGGCATACTGGAAGATATGCACATTTTCAAAGCCCTCAACTCCGGCAACGGCGCCCATGGAGTTTACCGCTCCGTCAGCTCTGAGTATCAGCCTTTTCAATGCAAAATCGGCATCGGACGAAGCCGTGTCATCCTGTGAGGCTGCATCGGCTGAGTATGCCTGTACGCCTACAGTGCTTCTTGTACTCTCGTAGACGGATTTCAAATCTCCGTCATATTCCGAGGCAAGGCTTGTGCACAGCCTGGCAAATTCCGCCGCGCTTATCGGTGCGGCAACCGGCATGGCAATGCCTGCCGCCGCGGGAGAAATCACCGACAGCACAAGCAAGCATGTGATGACAAAAGATAAAAGCTTTTTCATAATAAATCAATCTTCCTTCGAGGTTTTATCGGCAGAAGCGCCGGTATCTATAACCTTTGCGGCTCTCTGTTTTGCAAGACCGATAATCATTTCATCCTTGAGCTTGCCGGTTACATTAAAGAACATGAGCGTGACAGCCTTCATGGTTCTGCCGATAGCGGGGGCGAGGGTGAACACCGTCCATATTGCGCGCAGCATTCTCTCATCGGTCTGAGGAATTACAACGCCGTGAGAGTTCAGCAGAGGCTGATATCTTATTGCAGCAATAATCAGACCGCTGAGTATAGTTGAGATATTGTTCGTTATAAGTCCTATGTAGCCCATTGCGGCGGTCATCATGCCTTCGTTTCTTATTCCGGTTTTCCATTCGACATAGTCATACATATCACCCTGAAGTGCCGTGCTGCAATAGCGCTGTATGCTGTTGAGCGCGCCCGCCATGGTGAGCATAAACACAAGCCATACGAGATTTACCATTGTATTCTTGGTCGGAGCGTAGCCGACAAGGTACATAATGAAGTAGACAACGCCGCAGTAGCCGTATGAGAAAACGGCGAGATTGCGAAGACCGATTTTTTTGGTGAGCTTTGTTGCAAACGGGAGGACAAAGTAGCTCGGAAGGCCTGTGAAAAGTCCGACGATTGCGCCGTTTGAAAGCTTGCCGGTGCAGTTGAGCCAGAAATAGTTTTGCACCGAACCGCCGACACCCTTGCCGAGTCCGAAGAAGTTTTTAATCAGCAGCACCCACATCGGACGGCAGGAGGAGACCTGCTTGACAGAGCGCCAGACGCTGACCTTCTTCATATCCTCTCTCGATGAGAGCGGCACCCTCTCCTTGAGGGTGAAGAAGCCGTATATGCGGAACGCCACAACGCAGATTATGAATACGAATGCGCCGCCCATGTATATGTATCTTGTCGGTATTGTTCTGGGAAGATAGTCCACAAAGAATGGGAATATCGACGGCAGCCACACTCCGGTGAGGTCAACATACGCATCGGTGGCAATGAGCTTGTTGCGTTCGTTGATATTCGGGGTGAGGTTGAAAAGTATAGCGGTGTATGCGGGGGAGTAGAACGAGCCTGCAATTGAGCCTATATAGGATATGATTGCAAACAGAACAAATATAGTGGTTTGCGTCATGCCGCCCGGAAGAATCCATGGCGCGAGGGTGGATATAAGCCACAGCGGCAGTGTAAGGATAAGATACGGACGCACTCTGCCCCAGCGAGTACGCGTGCGGTCGATTATCGGACCGGATATTGCGTTGTCGAAGGTGTCGAGAATGCCGCATACGGTGCTGGCAAGACTTAATGTGACGGGGTTTGCGCGAAGAAAGGTTGTGTTGAAGAAGAAGGAGTTTGCCCCGTTAAAGGTTTCCCAGTTCTTATCCCCGAAGCCGGAGATGATGTATGCCGCCATCTCCTTGGGTGAGAGATAGTTTTTAGTCTGATATTTCAGCTGCCTTTCGAGTGCTTCTTCGCTTATTTCGTTATGCTCATTTGTTTGAATATCTGCAGCGGGATTTTTTGCCATATACTCATTCTCCTCATCGGTTGCAAAATGTCAGATAGTATAACGGTATAACTATACATTATATTATTATATAGTGCCTTGACTGTTTTTGCAAGAGGCAAATCCGAAATTCACGTATTGCATTTACAGATGACATTTGATAAAATAAAACACGAACAAAAAAATTTAGAAATTTTTGAAAAATCATCAAACCTTTTTCCGGATTTTGCGTCTTTGGTAGTGTAAGCCCGAAAAAACACAGACGAAAAGGAGATTTATTATGAACAGAAACGATATTTCCGCAGTAACCTCACTTGTGAAGATGGCGCAAAACGGCAGCGACGAGGCGTTTTCAGAGCTTTATCGCATATACGGCGGCAAGGTTTGCTGGTTCGTCATGAAGTATGTCGGGAATAAGGAGGACGCCGAGGATATCACTCAGGAGATATTTTTCGGAGCGTATAAAAATCTCGGCACGCTCAAGGAGCCGGCGGCGTTTGAACGGTGGCTTTTCATGTCGGCGTCCAATCGTTCAACCTCGTTTTTAAGGAATAAGAAGCCGCAGACGCTTGAGCTTGAGCCGGATGAAAATCCGGACGGCACACAGTTTGACGCGCTCAACGCCGAGGATGAGGCGGCAAGACAGGCAGACCCGTCGCAGGCTGTGGCGGACAGCGAGACGCGCGAGGCGGTGAACGGCCTGATTGAAGCACTGCCCGACAAGCAGCGTTCAAGCGTGCTGATGTTTTATTTTGCGGATTTGAGCATAGCGGACATAGCCGCGCTTGAAGGGGTGTCCGAGGGAGCGGTAAAGAACCGACTGTTTCAGGCTCGCGCATCAATGAAGAGGGACGCGCAGGAGCTTGAGAGCAAGGGCTGCCGTCTTCGCGGTGTGCTTCCGTTCTTGCCTGTTGTTATGGAGGGCGCGGCGGAGTCGGTTACAGCTCCGGCGGTTGCATCGTTTTCGGCACTTGCGGCGGCAGAGGCGGCAGCGGTATACGCTTCGGCGGTTGTACCCGCGGCAGGAGCAGTAGGTACGGGCGCAGCGGCGGCAGGTGCAGGTGCAGCGGGAGCGGCAGGTGCAGCGGGAGCAGTCGGCACAGGTGCGGCTGTTGTAGGGGCAACTGCCGTAAAGGCGGGCATATTCGCCTCGGTGGGCGCAAAAATAATAGCGGGAGTCGCAGCGGCGGCTGTTGTGATAACCGGAACAGCCGTGGGCGCAACGGTTGTAAAGAAGAATAAAAGCGAAGCAACAACGACCACAAACCTGTCGGAAACCCAGGCGGTGGGCGGAAATACACAGGAGGGCTTAACAGATGTTTCCGATACTACGCAGCCGGTAACCGAGCTCACCCTTGAGGGGATTTCTTTTGAAGGCACATGGTATTGGTATAATCTATCAGAAGACCGTGAGGGGCTGGAATGGGGAAACATAAAATTCGGCCGCAACATGGAATATGAACTGTACGATATGGGCGGACCGTTTATTGAGAGAACCGTTCCGTCAGAAAAGGCAACGCTGTGTTTTGGGAATTTTTACAATGATGAAGGTCAAATGATTTTAGATGGAAATCTTTATAACCCCGCCCGCAGCGGACATGACTCAAGCGGAAAATATGAAATAAAAAAGGATAAAATTGTTTTTCATGAAACTTATTGTTTCGAGGGCATTGATAAGGAAACTGATGAACATTACACCGTCCGCGCGGAAATTGTTGATAAGGATCATATAAGGCTTGTTGCAGATGACAAAAAAGCTGAAAACTTTATTTATCAAGAGATACTTTTAACAAGAGAGGGCGCACAGGATAAAAATGCCTCGGTTGAAGGAACTACCGTTATAACCAAGGTAGAGAACGAAGTATTTACTGTTGCTATGGAATGCAACTATGCACCCTACAACTGGCTGCAATCCGATGCTTCAAACGGAGCTGTAAAAATAAACGGAACAGACAGATATGCAAATGGCTACGATGTTATGATTGCAAAAAAAATCTCTGAAGCAAACGGTTGGAAGCTTGAAATAGTACGCCTTGATAGGGCGGCATTTGTTCCGGCGCTAAAAAACGGAAAGGTTGATGCTGTTATTTCCGGACAGCAGATAACGACAGCACTTTCAAATCAGGTTGATTTTGCAGAGCCCTATGCGTATACAGACATCGTTTGTGTAACCCAAAAAAACAGCCGATTTGCCTCTGCAACAAAACTTTCGGAGCTGGACTCCGGTATCTGTGCCATAGAGGAAGGAACCGCATGCTATGACAGATGCTTCAATTCTAATATTGGAAATATCCAGTTAAATGCCTGCTCAGCCGCTTCGTATTTGTTTGTAGAACTTGCGTCAGGTAGTGTTGATTTTGTTTTTACAGACAGACGCACTGCGCAAACGATTCTCCCGGAGTATTCTAATATGGTTATACTTGAGTTAAGCGTCTTTGAGGGCAATAAAAACAATGTGGGGCTTGGAATTATGGTAAATAAAGGTAATACTGAACTTAAAGACGATATCAATAATGCAATATCGGGAATGGGCAAAAGCAGCTTTGATTCGCTTATGGATAGTGCTGTAAAAATTATGCCATCTTAAAAATCATCACAACCGCAAAACGGCACCGGAGCTTCGGCTTCGGTGCCGCTTATATTCTGCGCAGGAGCGGCTCGACGCGCATTGCAAACCGGACATTTGCCGCAGATAGGCCTACGGTATCCGCCCGACGGTGAATTTTGCTTCATTTTTTATTTTTTTGCCCGAAAAGCATTGCCTGTTGTTGATTTTTGGTGCATAATGAATACATATTGCTTTTGGAGGTTATGATTATGAGCGAACCGGTATATGCAATGGCGTTTGACATCGGAACCACGGGCGTAAAAACCTGTCTTTTCGAAATAGGCAAGACTCTGAAGCTCGTAGCGGCGGCATCGGAGGGCTACAAGCTTTATGTTTTCCCGGACGGAGGAGCCGAACAGGACCCCGATGAATGGTGGAGCGCAATATGCTCAACGTGCAAGACTGTTCTTGAACAGAGCAAGACCGACCCGGCAAAAATCTCCGGAATCTCCTTTTGCTCTCAGATGCAGGGTGTGGTGCTTGTCGATAAGGACGGCACTCCTGTGCGCCGCGCAATGAGCTATATGGATCAGCGCGCAAGAGAGGAGCTAAAAGAGGGTATAGCTCACGGCTTCCAGATTGCCGGAGCGAATGTGCCCAAGCTTCTCAAATCACTTCAGATAACCGGCGCTGTGGCGGCGAGCGTAAAGGACCCGGTGTGGAAATACAAATGGGTTGAAAAGCACGAGCCGGAGAACTTCAAGCGCGTGTATAAATGGCTTGATGTAAAGGAATACATAATCTGCCGTATGACCGGTGAGTTTGTTATGACGCCGGATTCGGCGTTTGCCGTGCTCCTCTATGATATAAGAAAAGGCAAAGAGGGCTTCAGCAAAAAGATGTGCGATATGCTCGGCGTAAATCCGGAGCATCTTCCGCAGATTAAAAAGTCAACCGACAAGGTCGGCGAAATAACCGAAAAGGCTGCGTCGGAGCTTGGGCTCAAGGCGGGCACAGCGGTTTTCGGCGGCGGCGGAGACGCATCTCTTATAGGTGTCGGAGCAGGCGCGGTGGCTCTCGGCGACACTCACATATATTCCGGAACCTCCGGCTGGGTGTCCACGGTTGTTGACAAGAGCGTTGTCGATGCCGGAGCCATGATAGCGGCAATAGTCGGCGCGGACGAGGGCAAATTCAACTATTTTGCCGAGCTTGAAACCGCAGGGAAATGCCTTGAATGGGTCAAGGACCATCTTGCCCTTGACGAGATAGGAATATATCTTGAAAAAAAGCATATAACGGACGGCTTTGAAACCGCCTATACCAGCCTTTACGACTACATGACGGACGTAATGCGCAAGGTTCCCGCAGGCTCCAACGGCGTTATATTTACCCCTTGGCTTCACGGCAACCGTTGCCCCTTTGAGGACCCGAACGCGAGGGGAATGTTCTTCAATATAAGCCTTGAAACCGGCAAATCCGAGCTTATCCGCGCAGTAATCGAGGGCGTTTGTTATCACCTGCGCTGGTTCATCGAAGCGGAGGACAAAAAGGTAAAAAGCTCCGATGTCGTACGCTTCGTGGGCGGCGGTGCTCTTTCCGACCTTACCTGCCAGATACTTGCCGATTGCACGGGTAAGACGGTCGAGACGGTTGAAAACCCCCAGAACGTCGGCTCAATGGGCGCGGCGGTGCTTGTGGCGGTCGGACTCGGCTTGTGCCCCTCCCTTCAGGAGACAAAGTCCTTTATTCCGGCGGTAAAAACCTTTAAGCCGGACATGAAGAACAAGGCAGTCTACGACAAATATTATGAGGTTTATAAATCTCTCTACGCGGCAAACAAGAAAAATTTTGCTGCGCTTAACGGATAAATCCCTTTATTTGTGTAAAAATACGTAAACTTTGGTTATTTCTCTTGAAATCGTCCGTCACATTTGATATTATCTATATAATTCAAATGAATTTTCAGACGTCAACTTTATTATGAATTCGGAGGGAAAACGCGTTATGAATATTGCTCTTCTGGCACACGATTCAAAAAAAGAGCTCATGACTCAATTCTGCATAGCATATTGCGGAATTCTCAGCAAGCATTCTTTGTGCGCCACGGGAACTACGGGCAAGCTTGTGTCCGATGCCACGGGGCTTCACATCCTGCGTTTTCTCAGCGGTTCGCAGGGAGGAGACCAGCAAATCGCCGCACGTATAGCGTGTAACGAGATAGATTTGCTGCTCATGTTCAGGGACCCTTTGAATCCTAAGCCGGACGAGCCCAACGAGGCGAATCTTCTCAGGCTTTGCGATGTTCATAATATTCCGGTTGCAACAAACATTGCAACTGCGGAATCGCTTATCCACGGTCTTGACCGCGGAGATCTTGACTGGCGCGATATTGTAAATCCGAAAAAGCCCCTTTGACAATCTGTTTACGGGCGGTTTTATACCCGCCCGTTTGTTTTTATCAATATTATGAAAGGCAGCGATACCGCATACGGGGGTGTCGCGCACCGGTTTTATGGAACTTGTGACAAGAGCTATAAAGGGAACAAAGGACGTGCTTCCCTCGGAAAGCTATAAAAATCAGTATATAGAAAGCACGGCAATGGGCGTTGCGGATTGCTTCGGCTACGGTGAAATACGTACGCCGGTGTTTGAGCATACCGAGCTTTTCAACCGCTCCGTAGGTGACACCACAGACGTTGTGCAAAAAGAGATGTATACCTTTGACGACAAGGGCGGACGCTCAATAACCCTGCGTCCGGAGGGTACAGCCGGTGCCGTGCGCTCGTTTCTCGAAAACGGACTTTTCAATGAACCGCTTCCGCAGAAGATGTCATATCTGACCTCTTGCTATCGCTATGAGAAGCCGCAATCCGGCAGGTACCGTGAGTTTCATCAGTTCGGTGTTGAGTGCATAGGCGCAGCCGATGCCGCCGCGGATGCCGAGATAATTTCGCTTGCCGTTCAGGTTTTTGATATGCTCGGCGTTGAGAATCTTTCGCTTGAAATAAACTCGATAGGCTGTCCGGAGTGCCGTAAAAAGTATACAGCGGCGCTCAGGGAGTATTTTGAGGGTCACAAGGGAGAGCTGTGCGAGACATGTCTGTCGAGGCTTGAGCGCAATCCCATGCGCATCCTCGACTGCAAAAGCCCGGTTTGCTCGGAGATAAGTGCCGGCGCTCCGGTGGTGCTCGACTATATATGCGATGACTGCCGCGCGCACTTTGAGAGCCTCAAGGGCTTCCTTGAAGCGCTGGAGATAGATTATACAGTAAATCCTCAGATAGTCAGAGGGCTTGACTATTACACACGCACGGTGTTTGAAATAATCTCAAACAACAAGGACACGCAGGGGCTTGTCTGCTGCGGCGGCGGAAGATACGACGGACTTGTCGGGGAGCTCGGAGGCCCTTCGCTTCCGGCTTGCGGCTTCGGTATGGGGCTTGAGCGCGTCAGACTTATAATGGAAACCGCGGATGTGCCCTTCCCGGAAAAGACGCGGACAGACCTGTTCCTCGCCTCAATGGGCGAAAAAGCGAATGTGCTTGCCGCAAAAATCGTGTCGGATTTGCGCTTTGACGGCGTACGTGCCGATTTTGAGCTGTGCGGACGCTCGGTCAAGGCACAGATGAAATTTGCCGGAAAGACCGGGGCGCACTACACTGCGGTAATAGGTGACGGCGAGATTGAGTCGGGCGAAATCGTACTGAAAAACATGGACGACTCAAGCACTCAGACCGTACCTCTCGAAGGCTTTCAGGAGGAGTTTTCAAACATCCTCATTCAGGGTGTTCTCTCCGATATGAATCAGGCCAACGCGGAAGATTTTGATATAAAGCTCTGAAAGGGTTGTGATATATAATGGATAACATGTCCGGACTTAAAAGAACCGACTATTGCGGAACTCTTCGCGCATCCGATATCGGCAGGCGAGTGGTTGTGTGCGGCTGGGTGCAGCGTCAGCGCGACCTCGGCTCATTGATTTTCGTGGATTTGCGTGACCGCACGGGAATACTTCAGCTCGCATTTGACGAGAGCACCGAGAAGGAAGTTTTCGATAAGGCTTTTTCCGTGCGCGGTGAATATGTTCTCATGGCTGCAGGCACGGTGCGTGAGCGCTCGTCGAAAAACCCGGAAATCCCCACGGGCGATATTGAAATTGAGGTTGATGACCTCAGAGTGCTTGCGAAAAGCGAGACGCCTCCGTTTGAAATTGTCGAAAACAGCACAACCGGAGAAAACACACGTCTTAAATACCGTTATCTTGATTTGCGCCGCCCGGATTTGCAGAAGAATATACTTTTCCGCCACAAGATAGCAAAGGTTACAAGGGACTATTTTGATGAGAACGGCTTTGTCGAAATAGAGACTCCCATGCTTATAAAGTCCACTCCCGAGGGTGCAAGGGACTTTCTTGTTCCCAGCAGGATTCATAACGGAACCTTTTATGCGCTGCCGCAGTCGCCTCAGCTTTACAAGCAGCTGTCCATGGTTGCGGGCTTTGACCGCTATATGCAGATTGCGCGCTGCTTCCGTGATGAGGATTTGCGTGCCGACCGCCAGCCCGAATTCACACAGATAGATATTGAAATGTCCTTTGTTGACATGGAGGATGTGCTCGCCATGGGCGAGGGCTACATCAGCCGCGTTTTCAAAGAGGTGCTTGGGGTTGACGTTGCTCTTCCTCTTCCCAGGCTCACATATAACGAGGCAATGGAGCGCTACGGCTCGGACAAGCCCGATACCCGCTATGCAATGGAAATATTCAACCTTGATGATATAGCCGGAAGCTGCGGCTTCAGCGTTTTCTCTTCTGCGGTTTCAGGCGGCGGCACAGTCAGGGGCATCACCGTTGAAAACGGCGCATCGGTTTTCACCCGCAAGGAGATAGACAAGCAGACCGAAATCGTCAAGGGCATCGGCGCAAAGGGGCTTGCCTGGATACGTCTTACTCCCGACGGCATGACCTCATCCTTCGGCAAATTCCTCTCCGAGGAGGAGATGAACGCCTTGCTTGAGCGTTCGGGTGCAAAAACGGGCGACGTTGTGTTTATTGTTGCGGACGCAAAGAAAAACACCGCACTTTCGGTGCTCGGCCTTTTGAGAGCGGACTGTGCGGCAAGAATGAACATAATACCCAAGGATAAGTATAACCTGCTTTGGATTGTCGAGTTCCCGTTCTTTGAGTGGGACGAGGAGGCGGGGCAGTTCGTTGCGATGCATCACCCCTTCACCTCTCCGCTCGATGAATGCCTTGAATATCTTGAGAGCGATAAGGCCGCTGTCCGTGCGAAGGCGTACGACATGGTGCTCAACGGAATAGAACTTTCAAGCGGTTCAATACGTATAACCGACCCCGTGCTTCAGAAAAGAATGTTCAATCTTCTCGGCTTGTCCGACGAGGTTGCCTACCGTAAATTCGGCTATCTCACGGATGCGTTTAAATACGGCGCACCGCCGCACGGCGGCATGGGCATAGGACTTGACAGGCTTGTCATGCAGATGCTCGGCTGTGAATCCTTGCGCGATGTTATTGCTTATCCCAAGCTTCAGAATGCCTCCGAGCCCATGACGGATTGTCCGGCGGAGGTTGATGAAATACAGCTTAACGAGCTCGGAATAGGCCTTGTAAAGAACGACAAATAAACGCATTTCAAGAAAAGTCTTGAAAAACTGTATGAAATAGTATAGAATGAAAAGGTAAACATAAAATATCGGAGGAATAACTTATGGTATCAGCAGGCGATTTCAGAAACGGCGTAACCTTTGAGATGGAAGGCAATGTCTATCAGATAATTGAATTTCAGCATGTAAAGCCCGGCAAGGGCGCCGCATTTGTGCGCACGAAAATCCGCGACGTCATCGGCGGCAGCGTGACAGAGCGCACCTTCAACCCGTCCGACAAGTTCCCCACCGCGTTCATTGAGAGAAAGGATATGGAGTATTCATATCAGGACGGCGCTCTCTATTATTTCATGGACCCCGAAACCTATGACATGATTCCCATTGACGCATCCCAGACGGATGACAATTTCAAGTTTGTCAAGGAGAACATGGTTTGCAAAATCCTTTCCTACAAGGGCAATGTCTTCGGCGTTGAGCCGCCCACGTTCGTAACCCTTCAGGTCACAAAGACCGACCCCGGCTTCAAGGGCGACACCGCCACGAATGCCACCAAGCCCGCCGTTCTCGAAACCGGCGCTGAAATCAAGGTTCCTCTTTTCATCGACGAGGGTGAAATGATAAACGTTGATACGCGTACCGGCGAGTACATGAGCAGAGCATAAAATAAAATTATGGAGGTAACAACCATGACAATTACCGAAAAGGTATCCTATCTTAAAGGCCTTGCAGACGGTCTCGGACTCGACAAGGACGCAAAAGAAACCAAGCTTTTCAATTCCATCATTGATATTCTCGGCGACCTTTCTCTCTCGGTTGCGGACCTTGAGGATGATGTTGACGAAATCGTTGAGCAGCTTGACGCTGTTGACGAGGACCTCAGCGACCTTGAGGAGTTCGTATATGACGACTGCGACGACGAGTGCGGCTGCTGGGATGATGACGAGGAGTGCTACGAGGTTGAGTGTCCGAGCTGCGGCGAGATTATATATCTCGACGAGGATATGCTCGATGAGGACGAAATCGAATGCCCGAGCTGCGGCGAGACTCTTGAACTCGATATAGAGTGCGACGGAGATTGCGACTGCTGCTGCGACGACGCAGACGACGAATAAGCCTCCGGCAAAAAAACACTTTACAAATCGGTTCTTCTGTGTTACAATACACAGGCTGTTTCGGCAATTCGGTATATTGAGTAAACGTCTTGAGGCGTGTTCACCTGCTTTATACTGAGCTGCACGAAAAAAACATTATGAGGTGAAAGACATGACAAATGAAGAAAAGTCCGCAATAATCAAAGAGTATGCAACCCATGAGGGCGACACCGGTTCACCGGAAGTCCAGATAGCGGTTCTTACCAAGCGCATCAATGACCTTACCGAGCATCTCAAGGTCAACAAGAAGGACCATCATTCCCGCAGAGGTCTGCTCAAGATGGTCGGTCACAGAAGAAACCTTCTCGCATATCTCCAGAAGAAGGACATTGAGCGTTATCGTTCAATCATAGCAAGACTCGGTATCCGTAAGTAATACGGTGTTAAGGCAGACGGGCTTTATTCCCGTCTGCCTTTATGTTTTTAATTCCGTTAATCATCGGCTGTGCCTGCAGCTTTAGCGATGAATAGAGGGCTTTCGCGAAAGCCTTGTATTTATTGCTAAACGCAAGCCTTGCCGTTGAAATATAAAGCAAAAAGAGGTAAAAAAATGTTTGAAAATTTCAGAAAGTTTGAAACGACGATAGCCGGACGTCCCTTCGTCGTGGAGACAGGTAAGCTTGCACAGCTCGCAGGCGGCGCGTGTCTTGCGCGCTACGGCGAAACAGAGGTGCTTTGCACGGCAACAATGGCTGCAAAGCCGCGTGAGGGTGTGGATTTCTTCCCGCTTTCCGTCGATTTTGAAGAGAAGCTCTATTCCGTGGGCAGAATCCCCGGCTCCTTCCAGCGCCGTGAGGGCAGAGCGAGCGAAAAGGCAACCCTTGCTTCTCGCGTTATCGACCGTCCCATCCGTCCGCTTTTCCCCAAGGACATGCGCAATGATGTCGGCGTGGTCGCAACGGTTATGTCCGTTGACCCCGACTGCTCGCCCGAAATAACCGCAATGCTCGGCGTATCTGTTGCTATCTCCATCTCCGAAATTCCGTGGGACGGCCCCATTGCCGGTGTATCCCTCGGTTATGTTGACGGTGAGTATGTAATAAATCCCACCGAGGAGCAGAGAGAGAAAACTCAGATGACCGTGACAGTCGCATCCACGGAAAGCCTTGTTGCAATGATTGAGGCGGCGGCAAATGAAATCCCCAATGATGTTATGTATAACGGCATCATGTTCGCCCACGAGGAGAATAAGAGGATAGTCGAATTCATAAAGGGCATCAGAGACGAAATCGGCAAGAAGAAGATAGACTTCCCGTCGAATGACCCCTCCGAGGAGCTTTATGAGGCTGTAAAGGCCATGGCGATAGATGATGTCAAGGCAGCCCTTGACACCGATGACAAGCGCATTCGCGACGAGCGCCTCAAGCCCATATATGAAGCGGTTCACGCAAAGCTTGACGAGCAGTTCCCCGATGAGGCAATAAAGATTGACGACTGCATGTACAAGCTTCAGAAATATATCGTTCGCCGCTGGCTTCTTGATGACGGCAAGCGCGTTGACGGCAGAGGTCTTGACCAGATTCGTCCTCTTGCAGCAGAGGTTGACATTCTCAGCCGCGTACACGGCTCCGGTCTCTTCACCAGAGGTCAGACTCAGGTTCTCACAATAACAACTCTCGGCACCTCACGCGATGCCCAGCTTCTTGACGGCATTGACAACGAGGAGCAGAAGAGATATATGCATCATTACAACTTCCCGTCATACTCCGTGGGCGAGACAAAGCCCTCAAGAGGACCCGGAAGACGTGAAATCGGTCACGGCGCTCTCGCAGAGAAGGCGCTGCTGCCCGTAATTCCCTCGCTTGAGGAGTTCCCCTACACCATCCGCCTTGTTTCCGAGGTTGTTTCCTCGAACGGCTCAACCTCTCAGGGCTCCGTATGCGGTTCGACGCTTTCGCTCATGGCGGCAGGCGTACCGATAAAGGCTCCCGTTGCAGGTATCTCCTGCGGACTTGTTTCCGAAGGCGAGCGCTTCATAACAATGGTTGATATTCAGGGTCTTGAGGACTTCTTCGGCGACATGGACTTCAAGGTTGCCGGCACAAAGGCGGGTATAACCGCCATTCAGATGGACCTCAAGGTGCACGGTCTTACTCCCGCAATAATCAAAGAGGCTCTTGAAAAAACCTATACCGCAAGATGCTATATTCTTGATGACGTTATGCTTCCCGTTATCCCCGAGCCGCGCAAGGAGCTTTCAAAGTATGCGCCCAAGCTGCTCTCCACGAAGATTGACACCGACAAAATCGGTGACGTCATCGGCAAGCAGGGCAAGGTCATCCAGAAGATATGTGCGGAATGCAACTGCAAAATCGATGTTGAAGAGGACGGAACAATATTTGTTACCGCTCTCGACCTCAATGACGCGCAGCGTGCTCTCGACATCATTGATACAATCGTCAAGGATCCCGAAATCGGTGCGATATACAAGGGCGTTGTCACCCGTGTTGAGGTATACGGCGCATTTGTCGAAATCGCTCCCGGCAAGGAGGGACTTGTTCACATCAGTCATCTCGATGTCAAGAGAACCGAAAAGACTCAGGATTGCGTAAACGTCGGCGATGAAGTCATCGTAAAGGTGCTTCCTCCGGACGAGCCGGGCGGAAAGCTCAAGCTCTCCCGCAGGAACGCACTCATAGAGGTTGAAGGTCTTGTTCCCGAAAACGAGATTTCAGACGCTCCCCGCCGTCCCGCTCCCCGCAGAGACTTCCGCGGCGGCGACAGACGTCCCAACAGAAACTGAATAAATCACTTAAAGCCTTTCGCACCGCAAGGTTCGGAAGGCTTTTATTCTGAAAAATCAGCTTCGGAGAAATAAAAATGAATTTAACTGATATTTTAACCCTGCTCGGAGGAGTGGGAATGTTCCTGTTCGGAATAAGAACGATGGGCGACGGTCTGGAAAATGCCGCCGGCTCAAAGATGAAAAATCTTCTTCAGATACTTACAAAAAACCGTTTCCTTGCCGTTACTGTGGGCTTTGCGGTGACTGCTGTAATTCAAAGCTCCGGAGCGACAACGGTCATGGTTGTCGGCTTTGTCAACGCGGGGCTTATGTCACTTGCGCAGGCAGTCGGGGTGATAATGGGTGCGAACATAGGTACAACGGTAACCTCCGTGCTCGTGGCAATCAACTTCTCCTCGGTCGCGCCGGTTGCAGTATTTATAGGTGTGGCGCTCTCGCTTTTTACTAAGAAAAGTCTTACGAAAAACATAGGGCATATACTCATAGGCTTCGGCCTTTTGTTTGTCGGACTTTCCGCAATGTCCGACGCCATGTCCTCATTGAAGACCTACGAGCCGTTCACCTCGTTTATAGCGAGTGCCGCGAGCAAGCCGTTTTCGGGTATACTTATAGGCTTTATAATGACGGTTGTAATGCAAAGCTCATCGGCATCGGTCGGTGTGCTTCAGGCTCTTGCGATACAGGGTCTTGTTCCGATTGAGTTTGCGGTTTTTGTGCTGTTCGGTCAGAATATAGGCGCGGTTGTCACCACGCTTCTGGCAACGGTCGGAGCGAAAACCAATTCCAAGCGCGCGGCTGTAATACATCTGCTTTTCAATGTATTCGGAACGCTGGTGTTTATAGTTATAACACTTCTTACGCCGTACACTCAGATGCTCAAATCGCTTTCGGACGATACTGTTGCGCAGATAGCCATGGCGCATATAATTTTTAATGTTGTGTCAACTGTTGTGATGTTCCCGTTTGCAAATCTTCTTGTGAAGCTCTCATGTAAAATCGTGCCGGAAAAGAAGGGCAGTATTGAGAGTGCGCAGCGCTTTGAATTTATTGACGAGCGATTTCTCGGAACGCCTCCGTTTGCTGTTGCGCAGGCGGGCAGAGAGGTTGTGAGAATGGCGAAAATTGCACGGGACAACTTCTGCACAAGCGCAAGAGCGCTCATAAACCATAATGTTTCGGAAATCGACGGCGTGTTCGGAAACGAGGAGGTAATAAACTTCCTTAACCACGGTATAACCGCGTTTCTCGTTAAAATCAACGCACTTGAAATATCGGAGAAGGATTCAAGCTACATAGGCGCCCTGTTCCATGTTATCAATGACGTTGAACGTATAGGCGACCATGCGGTGAACCTTGCCGAGGCCGCCGAAAAAAGCAAAGCGAACGGTCTTACGGTGTCCCGGGAGGCGGAGCAGGAGCTTAAAAACCTGTTTAACGAGGTTATAACTCTTGTTGACAGGGCGATATTCGCCTTTGAAAACGGAGTGCTTGACGAAAAAGAGGGCAATGAGCTTTCCGAGCTTGAGGAGCATATAGATGACCTTGCCGTAGCGTGTCAGGATGCACACATATTCAGGCTCAACCGCAGTGAGTGCAATACGGAATCGGGAATGCTGTTTTTAAATACCATAACAGATTTTGAGCGCGTAGGCGACCATGCTATAAACATTGCATTCCTTACAAAAGATGCCTCTAAAATCAGACCGTGAAAAAAATATCAAAAAACCCTTGATTTTTTGATGAAAGTCTGTTAGTATAGTGCCGTTGCCCTATTTTTATGTATCAAAGGGAGGTGCAGTCACATGGCAAAGTGTGAATTCTGCGGCAAGGATGTTGCTTTCGGCATCAAGGTTTCTCACTCTCACAGGCGTTCAAACAGAACTTGGAAGCCCAACGTGAAACGCGTAAAGGCCGTCGTAAACGGTTCTCCTCGCAGAGTGTATGCCTGCACCCGCTGCTTGCGCTCCGGTAAGGTTACACGCGCAGTATAAGCGGAAATCAAAAGCAATATACAGGCAGAAAGCGTTCGCGTTTTCTGCCTTTGCTTTTATTTTTTTATAGGAAGTGTTATTAAGTATGTCCGATTTTGATGTTGTGCGTTCAAGACGCGGTACCGGCTCATATAAGTGGGATACCACAGTGGGAGAAGGCTTGCTTGAGCGGGGAGCATATCCTCTTTCGGTGGCCGATATGGAGTTTCGCACTCCGGCGGCTGTGCGTGAGGCGATAAAGGACTTTGCGGAAAGCGGTTTTTTCTGCTATACGGACGCGGACGGCGAATACCGAGACGCGGTGAGGGGCTTTATGTCGCGCAGACACGGCTGGAATATAGACAACGAATGGATAACCTGTACGGGCGGAGTGGTATGTGCCATAAATACGGCGGTTCGTGCGTTTTCGCAGCCGGGCGAGGGCGTAATTATTCAGACACCGGTGTATTACCCTTTCCGTACCGCGATTGAAAACAACGGCAGAAGGCTTTTTGAAAATCCGCTTGTCACGGACGCGGACGGCAACTATGTAATGAATCTTGCGGAGCTTGAGACGCTCGCTTCGCGGGACGACGTGAAAATGCTGCTGCTGTGCAGCCCTCACAATCCTGTGTGCAGGGTGTGGAGTGCATCCGAGCTGCGCGCTGTCGGAGATATATGTCTCAAAAACGGAGTGACGGTCATATCCGACGAAATACATTTTGACATAACGTCAAAGCCGCATACCGTCTTTACTCTTGCAGACCGCCGTTTTGCGCAGAACACCGTTATCTGCACCGCGGTTAGTAAAAGCTTCAACCTTGCGGGACTCGGTACCTCAAATGTTATAATAGAAAACGAGGCTTTGCGCGAACGCTTCCGCAAGGCTCTCGCTTCCGACGGCTATACATGCATAAACTGCGTGTCGCGTCCGGCGACGATAGCGGCATATACGCTGTGCGACGATTGGCTCGATGAGGTCAACGCATATATAGATGCTAATTTCGAGCTTTTATTTTCGTATGCGGAGCGTTTGCCCGGAGTGGAAATATGCAAAAGAGAGGGAACATATCTTGCGTGGCTTGATATGAGAGGACTCGGCTTCGGCTCCGATGAAGAGCTTGACAGCTTTCTGCAGCAGCAATGTCTGATTATTCCCGACCCCGGCTATTGGTTCGGCAAGGGCGGCAGCGGCTTTACAAGGCTGAACCTCGCCTCTCCGCGTCCCGCTCTTGAGGCGGCACTGGAAAGGCTTTCGGAAAAGCTGATGAAAAGATAAACGACATTTTTTCAAAAAAATGTATATTTGTGAATTTTAAGCGTGGTTTTCCGACACGTGTTGACTTTTTCGCTCCGCGGTGATAAGCTTTTTATATAATACGTACGGAGGCGAAGGGCATGAGAAAATCTTTTAAAATACTTTCCGTAATTTTTGCCGCGGTGCTTATTTTGTCGTGCGTTCCGTTTTCTGCTTCGGCGGCATACGGCAAATGGGTGGGCTCATGGAGCACCAGTCCTGTTGAAACATGTGTGGAAATAAAAGGAAATAAATTTTCCGATATTCTTATTGACAGTACGGTAAGAATATTTCTTCAGCCCACCATCAGCGGAAAGAGCGTACGGTTCAAATTTTCAAATCTCTACGGAGACAAGCCCCTGATAATAAAAAGCGCGTGTGTTGCGCGCGCGGATACATCCAAGGGGGACAAAAGCGCCGTTCTTCCCGAAACCGCAGTAGGACTTAGGTTTTCCGGCGGCATCGAATGTGTTGTGCCTCCGGGGAAATCGGAGTATTCCGACCCGGTAAGCTTTTCGGTAAAAGCGCTTGAATCCATAGCTGTAAGCTATTATGTTGAAGACGGCATCCTTATGAAAACGGGAGGTCTTGTCGGTGCGGAATCGTTTATGTGTCTCGGTAAGCATATAAATGACGCAAGCCTCGGCATAGCTGCGCCGCTTTCTCTGGAGGTTTCGGGACTTCGTATGAATACGGTTCCGTTTCTCACGAACATGGATGTGTACGCCGCTGATGACGCGTACTCAATAGCGATTATAGGCGACTCGACGGTCTGCAACGACATTCCGCAGCTGCTTGCAGAAAGGCTTGTGGAATCCGGAGTTGAAAACATAGGTGTGCTTCAACAGGCAATAAAGGGGAACCGGCTGCTTTATGAAGGCGTAGGCTTTCTGGGCAATCTGTACGGTGAGTCCGTAATGGACCGATTTTACCGTGATGCGATAAATCAGACCGGTGTGAAGAAAATATTCGTAAAAATCGGACTCAACGATATACTTCACCCGCGCACCGCAAGCATGGAGGGGAAAGCCCCGTATGCCTCGGTTGAAGAGATAATTGCCGGATATGAAAAGCTGTGTGAGCTTGCCCATCAGGGAGGCAAGGAAATATATTTCTTCACAAAAACGCCATGGAAGGGTTATACACGTGAAATTCTTTTCAGCAGCTCACCGGATCTTATCTGGTCTCAGGAGGCGGAGGATATGTGCAACCGCCTCAATGACTGGATACTTTCCAACAGTTTGGCGGATGGATATATTGACCTTGCGGCATTGCATGATGAGCTGGATCCGTCTGTATTTCCGGAGGGCTATTCGGTTGACGGTGTGCATCTGACTGAAAAAGCGCAGATAAAATTGGTTGATTTAATCCCCGAAAAGCTTTTCGACTTAGGCGAAAGGCATATAAAAACCCTTGAGGCAATAATCGCGGAACGGCTTGCACATTCGGATGATTCAAGCCAAAAGCCCGGAGAAACGCAGACGGGTACAGCTCAAATTATTCAACCTGTTACCGATATCGGTTCCGGTGCCGATAAGACGGATACTGTAAAAAATACGCAGACGAGCACTTCTGCCGATATCCGAACCGAAGCGACCGCTTCTTCAAATACGGAAGCTTTATCGGAGCAGACAACGTTGCCTGACGAAAAAACCGATTCCGAGCGCTCCCGTCGCGGAGTGATATATGCCGGGGTACTGTCGGCGGTACTGTTGATTGTTGTTGCAGTTATAATTGCTTTTTCAAAAAAGAAAAAGACAGTATAAATTTATATATTAGCCTGTTTTTCCCCTGCTGCAAGAGGGCATTTATGCTTGCCTGATGCAACAGGGGCTTCTTTTGCGTTTTTATAAAAAATTTTCTGATTTTATTGCCCATTTTGACCAAACAGCCGTTGACTTAAATTGTAATTTTTGTTAGAATAGTAGATACTTATAACCGGATTTTTTTTACACAAGGAGGTAATGAACTTTGACAGACGCAAAAACTCTGGCGTACATAAATATGTATGCTGTACTCGGCACTCTTGAAAACCTCTGTGAGCTTTCTCCCGAGGCGTCGGCGCTCATAGCCGGTGCAAAGCCCGTTTCCATAGGTTTTGAGGTAAAGGACGGTCCGTCCGCAACTATTTTCTTCAAAAACGGCAAGTGCCGTATGGAGCAGGGCGCGGATAAATGCGACGTAAAGCTGCCGTTTTCATCCCCTGAGAAATTCAACGGACTTATTGACGGAACGGTAACTCCCATTCCCTCGAAGGGCTTCACACACATCAAATTCCTTCTCAAGGAGTTCACGGCGCTTACGGATATGCTCAACAAGTATATGCGTCCCGAGCCGCAGGACCTTGAGGACCCTGAATTTTTCCGTGTGAGCACGACGCTTATGTTCTATACCATATCCGTGGCAATCTCGCAGATTGCAAACAATGACGACATCGGCAGGTTCAGCGCCGACCACATGGTTGACGGTGATATCAAAATGGCTGTCAAGGACGGCCCGGCAGCCACCATACGTGTAAGGAATCATCGCCTCATCACTGTAAAGAAGAATCCGGAGTCGCCCAGAGCGATAATGGAATTCGGCTCTATGGAGCTTGCGAGAGACCTGTTTGACGGCAAGGTAAATGCCGTTGCATGCATAGGCTCGGGTGAGATTTCCATGCGTGGCATGATTTCAATGCTTGACAACATGAACAGATTACTTGACCGTGTAGGTCTGTATCTTGCATAAGGAGAGGTGTGACAAAATGGCAATGAAAATAAACAAATATCCCAAATCGAGAGCGATGTTTGAACGCGCCGCTAAGGTCATTCCCTCGGGCGTTTACGGTCATCTCGGCCCGGCTGAGGGCAACTTTATTCCCGTTGATGCGTTCCCGCTTTTCGGCGAAAAGGCAAAGGGCTCGTATTTCTGGGATCTTGACGGCAACAAATTTATCGACTACATGTGCGCTTACGGTCCTAACGTTCTCGGCTACGGCGATGAGGATGTCGATGCTGCTGCTCTTGAGCAGATAAAGCTTGAAAACTGCACCACCTCACCCTCTCCTAAGATGGTTGAGCTTGCGGAGCTTCTTGTGGATACGGTTGCCTGCGCGGACTGGGCATTCTTCGCTAAAAACGGCGGAGATGTTACCACTCTTTCAATAATGACGGCGCGTGCCGCCACCCACCGCAAAAAGATAATCTTTGTCAATGGCTTTTATCACGGCGTAGCTCCGTGGTGCCAGAAGATTGACTATCCCGGAGTTCTTCCCGAGGATGTGGAAAACAACCTTTATGTTGACTGGAATGATTTCGCGGCTCTTGAGAAGCTCGTTGCCGAGAATGAGGGAGAGGTTGCGGCATTTATCGCTATGCCTTACCTTCACGGCAACTACTTTGACAATCAGCTTCCTGCGGACGGCTACTGGCAGAAGGTCAGAAAGCTTTGCACGGAAAAGGGTATTGTCCTTATAGTGGACGATGTACGCTGCGGCTTCAGACTTGACCTTGCGGGAAGCGACCATTTTTACGGCTTTGAAGCGGATCTTATCTGCTTCTGCAAGGCAATAGCCAACGGCTGGAACGTATCCGCCCTTTGCGGTAAGGAATATCTCAAGTCAGCTGTGAGCGGACTTTCCTATACCGGCAGCTACTGGCTGAGCGCTGTTCCGTTTGCGGCCGGTATAGCCTGCATAAATAAGATGAAAAAGCTCGACACCCCCAAGCTGTTCCGCGAAAAAGCGCTTACGCTTACCAACGGTTTGCGTGCCGCCGCCGCAAACAACGGATTTGATTTGGTTGTTTCCGGTGAGCCTGCGCTGTTCTATATGAGAATAGCCAATGAGGATACACTTATGCTTCATCAGGAGTGGATTGCGGAGTGCGTAAAGAGGGGAATCTTCTTTACAAGTCACCACAACCACTTCATGAATGCCTCGCTTTCCGACGACGACATCAAGCATACCATAGATGTTGCGGAGGATGCGTTTAAAGCTGTAAAGAAAAATCATCCCGAAATATAAAACGAACAGGAGGAAAACAATATGCCATTAACCAAGAAAGAATGGCTCGACCTCGAAAAGCACGCGCACGAGCTCAGAAATCTGTGCCTTGACACAACGTTCTGGGCGGGCAGCGCGCATATCGGCGGCGGCATGAGCGTAATGGATATGCTCGCAGTTCTTTACTACAAGTACCTTAACATCAAGGTGGAGGACCCTCAGTGGGAGGACAGAGACCGCTTCATCCTCAGCAAGGGTCACGCCGGTGTTGCGTACGCTTCTGTGCTTGTTGACAAGGGCTTTAACGACAAGGAACAGCTCAAAACCTTTAACCTTACCAACTCGAAGATGGGTATACATCTTGATTCCAACAAGGTTGTGGGTGTTGACGCTTCAACCGGCTCGCTCGGTCACGGACTTCCCATCGCAGTCGGTACCGCACTTGCCGCAAGAGTTCTCGGTAAATCATATATGACTTACTGTATACTCGGCGACGGTGAATGCGACGAAGGCTCCAACTGGGAAGCTGCAATGAGCGCTTCAAATTTCAAGCTCAACAACCTCATTTCGTTTGTCGACCGCAACGGCTGCATGATAGACGGTAAGACAGAGGACGTTATGAAGCTTGAGCCGTTTGCCGACAAATGGCGCGCTTTCGGCTTCATAGTCAAGGAAATTGACGGTAACAACATCAATGAGCTTTGCGAGGCTATTGATTTCGCTCTTGCAAATAAAACAGATTCGCCTGTTATGATAGTTGCCAACACCGTAAAGGGTATCGGCATCAAGAAGATGGCGGGCAATTACAAGTGGCACTACGGTGCGATAAATGAAGAGATGTACAATGAGTCCAAGAAGGACCTTGAGGAATTCTACAAGGAACGCTGCGCTCGCGCGGAAAAGGAGGGTGCTTAATCATGGGTGGAGGATTTGTTTATACGGCTGTTGAATCCACAGCTTTTTCTACCGCAGAATACTACGGCCAGACTCTCTGTGAGCTGGGTGCGGAGCATCCCGAAATAGTTGCTCTCACCGCAGACCTCGCAAGCTCAACCAAAATCGGTATGTTCGGTGACAAGTTCCCCGACAGATTTTTCAATGTCGGCATAGCCGAGCAGAACATGTTCGGCGTGGCAGCCGGTATGGCGAGAGCGGGCCTTGTGCCCTTCCTTTCGACCTTCTCCGTGTTTGCGTCTCTGCGCTCTGCGGATCAGCTGCACACCGACATCTGCTATCAGAATGTCAACGCTAAGATAATCGCAACACATTCCGGTACATCCTTCGGTCAGGCGGGTTCAACGCATCACGCAATATGCGACCTCGCGGTTGCCAGAGCCTTGCCGAATCTTACGGTTATTTGCCCGGCAGACGGCATGGAGACGGTCAATGCGGTTAAAGCGGCTTACGAGCACAAGGGTCCGGTTTATATCAGAATAAACCGCGGCTTTGACCGTACTCTTTATTCAAATACAGATTACGGCTTTGAGCTGGGCAAGGCGGTTGAACTCCATGAGGGCACCGACCTTACCATCATCGCCTGCGGCTCATGTGCCTTCCAGGCTCTCCAGGCGGCTATGTTCCTTGAGAACGCGGACGGTCTGAAAATCCGCGTGCTTGACATGCATACCATCAAGCCCATCGACAAGGAAGCGATTCTCAAGGCGGTCGGCGACACCCGCCGCATAATCACGGTTGAGGATCATAACGTTATAGGCGGACTCGGCTCTGCTGTTGCAGAGGTCATAGTCGAATCCGGCAAGGGCTGCGCATTCAAGCAGCTCGGCATACCGGATCAGTTCGCGCCCATAGGCTTGCACGAAGACATCATGTCCATCCTCGGCATTGACTCTAATGGTATCATTGAGGCAGTCCGTGAGGTTATGGGCAAGGACTTCGAGCTTGACGACAACTGGGACGACGAGGTGTAAGACCCGGAAAGGAGCAGCCATGGTAGCAAAAGAAGAAATTCTTACCAATAAAATATTTCTCAACGCGGTTTTGCCCTTGATAAAGGTCATCGCCAACGATGTTCCGTCGCTCAAAAAGAAGTTCGAGAACGCGCATGCCGTTATTCAGGTCAGCGCTCTTGACCCGGACGCACCCGACGGAAAGGTTGCAACACATTTCGTTGTAAACAGCGGAGAGTGGCTTG
>LFSB01000025.1 GCA_001513045.1 Clostridiales bacterium DTU089 | reverse complement strand
AGGGAGATTGAGCCGAACATCAGCGACGAGGCGGTTGCCGCTCTTGTTGCGCCGTCGGCTTCAATAGTATGTCCTTACGAGCTTACAATAGCCGCGGTTGAAAACGCGGTTACAAACGGCGTTGAATTTCTCCGCAACTGCGAGGTAAAATCAATAGCCTTTAAAAATGAAAAATTCACACTCGGAACCACTCTCGGCGACATAGAAACCACCTATGTTATCAATGCCGCGGGTGTGTATTCGGATGCCATAGCCGCTATGATAGGGGATGACAGCTTTAAAATCATTCCGCGCAGCGGCTGTTACTATTTGCTGGACAAGTCCGTAGGCAATCTTGCCGTACACACTATATTCCAGTGTCCTTCGGAAATGGGTAAGGGCGTTCTTGTTACACCCACTGTTGACGGAAACCTGCTTATAGGACCCTCCGCAACCGATGTTGAGGATAAATCCGATGTCGCTACAACTCCCGAGGGACTTGAGTTTTCCGCAAAATTCGCTCTCAAGAGTGTTCCGTCGGTATCGTTGAGAAACGCAATAACCTCGTTCTGCGGAAACAGAGCACATCCCGTGAGCGACGATTTCATAATCGGAATCAGCGAAAAGAATGCCCGGTTCATAAATGTGGGCGGCATAGAATCTCCCGGACTTTCGGCATCTCCCGCAATTGCGGAGTATGTTGCCGGTATTCTCGGCGGAATATGCAAGCTTGAAAAGAAACCGGATTTCAATCCCGTGCGTCCCGAGCCTGTGCGCTTCCGTCACATGAACACCGAACAGCGCCGCGAGCTTGTGGAAAAGAATAAGGCATACGGCAGAATAGTCTGCCGCTGCGAAACCATTACCGAGGGCGAAATTCTCGATGCCATACATGCTCCTGCCGGCGCGCGGGACGTTGACGGTGTAAAGCGCAGAACCCGTGCCGGAATGGGTCGCTGTCAGGGCGGCTTCTGCGGCTCAAAGGTTGTGGAGATACTCGCAAGAGAGCTTGACTTATCACTCAACGATATAACCAAGTTCGGCGGAGAATCCAAAATAATGTTTGATAAGACAAAATAATGCCGTTTCTGAAAGGACTGAATATATAATGCTCAATTATGATCTTGTGGTTGTGGGCGGCGGCCCCGCAGGTATGGCGGCGGCACTCAGCGCACACGAGCGCGGAGTGAAAAGTATAGCTATTCTCGAAAGAGCCGACACTCTCGGCGGAATACTCGAGCAGTGCATACACACCGGCTTCGGCCTTCACTATTTCGGTGAGGAGCTTTCAGGCCCCGAATATGCGGGACGCTTTATAAAGCTTGTCAACGAAACCGATATTACCGTAAAAACCAATACCATGGTCACCGATATTTCGGACGATAACAAGGTGACCGCCGTTAATAATGTTGACGGCGTCATTGAAATTCAGGCGGTTGCCGTTGTGCTTGCAATGGGCTGTCG
>LFSB01000035.1 GCA_001513045.1 Clostridiales bacterium DTU089 | reverse complement strand
TTTCAAAACTTACGGTGAGGTTTTCTAATTTTGTAACACATCATTGACAAACCTACAAAAATGCAAACAGCCCCGCAAAGCGGACTGAGGATTTATAAACGAATAAACCTCACCTCAAAACCAATCAAGCAACAATCCTCCGTCAGGACTTACGTCCTGCCACCTCCTTTGCCAAAGGACGCTTTAGCTCACAGCTGCGTGCTTCAAGCTGATAGCTACCAACTAATTAAACTTTTCACTCATTACAGAACTTAATTTTAACGCTGTGAGTACCGGTTCCTGTTTTGATAATAACCACCGAACCGTCGCAGCCGTCAAGAGGCTTGATTTCGTATTCGCCGTCAACCTCAACGGATTTCACCGGCTTATGAGCAAAAATCTCAGTCGGGGCTTCAAATTCCCTGCTCTGCCTGTAGGTAAGCTCAAAGGTATCCGCCTGCCTGTCGTGCCGGTAATCCACAATTTCGCCCGATACCGCTCTCGGATAAGGTCTGCAAAGCACCTCGGTCATAATCGGCGAGTCAAACAGTCCGTCAAAATAAGCCCAATATGTATTTGACCAATGCCATTTATCAAACAGAGACTGTATATGGTGACAGTGATAATACCATTCGCTGTCCGGCTGAAAACCGCCCCATTCGCCGAAAACAACGGGAACCAGCAGCCGCTCCTGCATACGCTTCTGCTCCTTCATTATTGACTCAATGCGCTCCGTTCCCGCATATTTGTAAGACAGCGTATCGGCAACAAGGTCATAGGCATGCGGTGCGTAGGCAAAGCTCTCATCGCGCTTGCCGTCAACCGTAACCTCTCGCGCATGGCAGGGAATACCGAGGTTTGAATAATAGCTGTTTTCAATGAAGATGACGCCGTCTTTATCCTCCTCACGCACGGCAGCGGAGGTTTTGTCGATAAAGGGAGAGTATCTTTCAATGTCAAACTTTTTCATTATCGCGTCTGCCTTTGACGTGACCTTGCGCAGATGCTTTGCGGTATACTGATTTGCGATTTGCAGGCTTTTTTCCTTGTTGAACACGCAGGAGAGAAGCTCTTTTTTGCTTATGGTTTTATCAAAAAGAGTGGTGGTGACAAGCCCTCTTATCAAAATGCGAAAAACCTTGCCGCCGCTTTTGCCGGGGAACGGCTCGTTCATAAGGTCATAGCCGATAACCGCCGGATGCTCGCCGAGCTGATTTACAACATACTTCCACATGTCGGCGTAGTAATCCTGAAGGCCCTTGCCCCGAACCTGCTTGTTATCCCAAAAGTTATCAAACGCTCTGTGAACGGCTCTGCCCCAGAAATAGCCCTCCGCCCAGACGAATTTTGCTCTTTTGTAGGTGTATTTGTCCGTAAGCGTCGCCCATTTCGGAGCACCGTCGCCGTTGCCGTTGCCGAAGCCGGAGTATAAATCCTGGTGCATATCAAGGTAAACGTATATTCCCGCCTTTTCGCAGCGGTCAAGTATTCCGCGCAGAAACTCAATGTATTCGCCGTTGTATTCGCCGGGCTGCGGCTCGATTATGTCCCAGTTGAAGCCTAAACGAATAAGATTGAAGCCGCTGTTGTAAAATGTGGTGATAAGCTCCTTTTCCCATTCGTGGCCGTAGGTGCGTGTGTCTTGCTCCGGCTCATAAACGCCCTTATCACAAACGTTGATGCCGTTAAAGATGCGCTCCCTGCCGAATTCGTCAATAAACCTTTTTCCGCTTGTTGAAATTGTGTTCATCATAATTATGACCATCCCTTTCCGCCGAGCCGCAAACTTTGTGGCGGTATTCGGCAAACGAAGCCCCGCTTCGTTATGAAATGACGGTCGCTGACCGTCAAGGCACAAATTTGCCGTTTGAAAGATTTATTTTTCAAACTTTTCCTTTCACTTTTCAAGCTCTATTTTAAAGCATATCGGCATTTTTGTGTCAATGTGCTTTTCAGTCTTCAGGGCAAGATATTCCCCCTTGTGGCAATAGGCGCAGTCAACCTTATATCCGAGAACGCTTACCCATTTTATCTTTTCGGTAAGATGTCCCGCGTTTTTGCCGAGAACCTTAATTCGATAGGTGTTATCCTTTGCCTGTGCAAGCGCAAAGACATATATCGCGTTATCCCTTGCGGTTATGCGGATGTCGGTGCTTTTGAAGTTGTATTTTTCTCTGTAAAGTCCGCCCGTATACTGCCTGCCCTCACCGAACACCTTATAAGGATGAATCCCCCAGATTGCCTCCTTGTTTTTTGTTGTCCATTCGCCGAGGTCGCGCATAATCTCAATTTCCCTGTCGCAAATCGTTCCGTCCGCCTTAGGACCGAGATTGAGGCAGAAGGTGCCTCTTTTTGATATGCAGTCGGCAAAGGTTCCGGCAATTTCATTGGATTTTTTAAATATGTTTGTTGTGCAATAGCTCCAGGCGTTATGTGCAGAGGCGGTTTCACACTGCCACACCTTGGGGTATATTTCCTCAAGCTGCGTGCGCTCTCTGTCAAGAACAAAGCAGTTCGATTTAAGCTTGTCGGATTTATAAAAAATGCAGATATTCTTTCCCCATTCCCGGGAACGGTTGCAATAATAAGCCGCAAATCTCAAGGTGTAGGGAACAAATGCCTCGCATGAGGACACCCACCAGTCAAAAAACAATGCGGAGGGCTTGTATTTATCGATAAGCTCACACGAGGAGGCGAGCCAATCGTCAAGCCATTCCTCTGAGGGAATCATCCCTTCCTTTTCCTGCTTGAGGTTGGTAATAAGATTGTTTCGCTTATACGGATTGAAGCAAGGACCGTAAAAATCGCGGTATTCCTCTTTGAACGTATCGTTATCATAGCCGACAGTTTTACCGCCGTTCGGAAACCAATAGTGCTCCGCTCTGTGTGACGAGGTGCAGAACTCTATTCCGCGGCGCTCACTTGCTGCTTTAAGCTCGCCCAAAAGGTCGCGCTTGGGTCCCATTTGGGCGGCATTCCAACGACAAAGCTCACTGCCGTACATCTTGAAGCCGTCGTGGTGCTCGCCCACGGGCATAATAAACCTGACATTGCATTCCTCGAAAAATGACAGCCACTTATCGGCGTCAAATTTTTCGGCTTTAAACATCGGTATAAAATCCTTGTAGTTAAAGCTCTTGCCGTATTTAACCAAATGATGCCAATGCGTGGGATTGCCCTTGTAATACATCAGCCGCTCATACCATTCGTTGAAGAACGCGGGAACGGAATAAACTCCCCAATGCATAAAAATGCCGAATTTTGCGTCCTCGAACCACTGCGGGTATGGATATGCCTCAAGGCTTTCGACGGTTGGCTTGTATTTGCCGTTTTCATTCACTTCGTCAATGATTTTCAAGTATTCGTTGACTGTCATATGCTCACCCCTAATTATATAAATGTATTTCCGCAATTTGCGGCAGCGAACGGCACTGCGTTATTTTGACAGTAAGCTCACTGCAATTCACTCGTTTAAAAAGACAAATCTGTTTTAACCCGATAGTTTTTCCTCTGTATATCACCTTTTTATTTGCGATTATTTCAAACTCCTCGACCCGCTGACCCTGTAAAACATCCTCACTCAGCGATACGGTTCTCACCATTTGCTGCGGAAAGCTTACCTTTATTTCAAAATCCCCGTCAAGGCGTGTATGCTTTATTTCAGAGCTTAAACGGTTTTCAATCCTTCCTCTTGCCGCGCACATTCTTTTGATAAATTTTTTCGGCAGCTCGCCGTTTTTATTCGGAGGGACATTAACGATGATTGTTGCGTTGTGCCCTACGGAATTGTACCAGCAACGGCATAAATTGCCCACTGTTCTTGTAAAGAAGAGCTCAAATTCTCTTCGGTAAAACCAGCCGAAATATGTAACGGGAATGTCCATTTCAGAAGGATACCAGCACAAATTCTTGCCGACAAGCGTTTCTCTCAGCCCGATATCGGGCTTTTTCTTGCTTCTTTTTACCGTCATAACCGCCGCGCCCTCCTTTTGCTGTGAGGCGGCGGCAATGATATCCTGGTTGTAAGACGAGGCGGGAACGACCGAGTATTCCGACTCTCTGGCTTTGCCGAATTCGTTTCCTATCCATCTGAAATCCGGTCCGCAGTTTATGATACAGGCGTTCGGCTGAAGGGCGCGAATGGTTTTGTAATAGCGTTCCCAATCGTATTTCGGAACCCTGCCGTTTTTACCCTCGCCGCACGCGCCGTCAAACCAAACGCAGAAAAGCTCGCCGTAATTGCTGCAAAGCTCTGTAAGCTGACCGACAAAAAAGCTGCTGTATTCCTTTGTTCCGTATGTTTTTTCATGCCTGTCCCACGGAGAGAGGTATACGCCGAGCTTCATTGAGTGCTTTTTACAGGCAGCTGCAAGCTCGCCCACAATATCGCCCTTACCGTCCTTATACACCGTGCTCGCAATAGTGTAGTCTGTGTATTTGCTCGGAAAAAGGCAAAAGCCGTCGTGGTGCTTTGCTGTAATGACAATACCCTTGCTTCCCGTTGATTTTAAATCTGTAACCCATTTTTCAACGTTTATATCGCGAAGCCTGAACATCTCCGGCGATACGCTTCCCGAACCCCATTCCTTTTTTGTAAATGTGTTCAGCCCGAAATGAATAAAGTTATAGTACCCCATTTTGTGAAGCTCAAGCTGTCTTTTGCTCGGCACAACGGAAATCAGGGCTTCAATAAATTTGCTGTCATTTAAGTGTTTTTCCATAACGCGCACCTCATTAAGTAGCTGAAATTTCAAGATAGCGGGCTTTTATTTCCTCGTATCTTTGATAGTTTTTCTGCTGGATTAAAAGCTTTTCGGCATCAAGATACGGCTTTGCGGCACGGAAATACAGCGACTTCTCGCTTGACGCCGTTTTTATCTGCCGTTTTACGTCCTTTATACATAATTTGGTTTTTTTGATTTCGGCTTTAAGCTGCGCCTTATTCTCCTTATCGGTTTCTTCATTAAAGCGTATGTATAGTTTTTTCAAATCGGCGTTCAGTGCGTCCTCGCGTTCAAATAACGCCTCAAACACTGTGGTGTCGAATTCTTTAAGCCCTTCCGGATAATGCTTCTTTATCAGTGCTTTTGAGGCCGCCTCTGCTTTTGCCGCGGCAATCAGAAGGCTTTTTTCCTCTTTTTCTTCCTTGGTGCTCGCCGGCAGAGCCTTTGCCCCGGCAAGTGTTACGGTGCTGATTTCGGCAAGCCCCGACAGACCGGCGGAAACAATCAGCTCCGCCCGCNNGCTCCGCCCGCTTTACCTGCCGCTTCACCTGCGGAGTTGAAAATTTTTCTATTTCCTTAATTACATAAGTCGCTATCTCAATTTTCTCATTCTTTGATTTTTGTGACTTGTATTCAGCCCTTGCATCGGCAATCGCTTTCTTATCCTTTGACCTTTTTGCGCGTTTTATTTCCGCCTTTGACGGCTTCACGGGCGTCAGATTGACAAACTCTTTGGCTTCCTCAATGATATTGATTGCCTCAATCAGCGCTCCGTCGGACAAGGCATTGTTGCCGTAATCCTCAAACAATGCTCTGATTTTCAGAACCGTTACCATAGCCTTTTGCTTGATTTCAGTCAAGTCATAAAAGAAAAACGGGATTACATTCAAAGCCGCACCGACAGCGGAGGCGAGAACCAAAACTCCGCAGATACTTTGAAAATACTCGGCGTTATACAGAACATCATACACATTACTGCCGTCATAGCCTAGAGAAAGCGCCACCTCTTTGTTTAGTCCCGTTTCCTCATATATTGCCGGCAAAACGAAGCTTGTTACCATAGTTACAACGCTGCCGATAAGTCCCACGGCAACAAACATGCCGTCTATGCGTTCTCCGGTAATGTATTGCTGATAATCTCTGATATCACCGTTAAGGCTCGGATTTAATATATGTCCGAGGGTCGTTGCCATACCATTAATAAAGATACACCCGAGTAAAAGCCATATTATTCTGTGCGGGTCGCCGAAGCGAATAATTGGAAACATTGCAAGAATAAAGACGATATTCAGAAGGTTTGAATAGACAAGCATATTTCTCTTTCCGATTAAGCGGATAATAAAGGGAGCAAAGAGCATCGGCCAAAGCGAAGCGTTTCCGCTGATTGCGGTTATAAGCGAAAACTGACCCGGCGAGCAAGCCTCCTGATAATTATAAAGCCAACCCAAAATGTTGCCGAAGGAGCCTTCGAGAAAGCCGAGCCAGCCCGCTAAAGAAAGAATCCAAAAGTATTTGTTTTTTGCTACAGCTCTGAGCGCGTCGGTAAATTTCATATGAACCGTGTGCGTTTTTGCCTGAACAATCTTTTCCTCGGTGTTAAAATAGATAAGCATCGAAAACAAAAAGCCGATAATTATCATCGGCGGATAGGTGACGCGGTAAATCCGCATATCAAACAAGGTGTTCTCCCCCGTTATGAGCCTTGCAAGAAGCGGCAGCGCAATACCGGCAATTGTCGGTGCAAAGGAATCTGTTACAGATTTAATTGAACAAACATCCGAACGCTCAATGGTGTTAGGCGATAATACATTTATAATGCTCTCGTAGGAATCGAAAAAGAAGTTGTAGAAAAACTGCAGAGCTATATTGAACAGAAGAACCGTTACGCATTTCCACAGCATACTCATATTGTCATAAGGCATCCAGGTGAATGCCACTGAAATTATTGCCGTAGGAATGCCCATTGACATAATAAACGGGCGATATTTGCCCTTTTTGTTCCTTGTTGAGTCGATTATATTCGCCCGAAGAGCGGTCAGCGGAAAGGATGCGAGCACGCTTATCAGATAGATGGCATACATGGGCTTAGGTGAAATACCTATGGTGTTGCCTATCAGCGTGTTTCCGATATACAAAATCATGTTCTGAACGCAATATACAACGAATTTTACACCCATTCCGCCAACCGACAGAGAAGCGATTTCCTTGAGTGACATATACCTTCCGGAAGGCGGATTTTTCCAATATTGCTTACAGTAGTTAACTCCGGACGCAATTTTATTATTCAAAATCACAGCACCTCTTTCGTTAAATAATCGTAACGATACGACTTTTCCTGAAAACAAGTATAACAAAATTATCCTAACAATGCAAGACTATTTTCAGTACCGGCAGCAATCCGCGGTAATAACGGCAATTGCAGCAATTATAATGTGTGCTTGTACTTGATTTTATTTAAGTATTTTTTCTTCAGGGATTGATTTAATCGAATGTTTGTGATAAAATAACTCGTAACGATACGAATTTTATGTTTCGAGGTGATTTGTTGTGACAGAACGTGAAAATCTTATAAGTTTACTGCGTCGTACGGGCTATGAATATATGCCGATAGATTTCAGCATGACTCCGGGTGCCGCGGAAAAGCTGAAGGCGTATATGAAAGAAACCGGCTATACATATCCCGAGTCGCCGTTTGTGAATCTGCCGTGGGCGGAGGAAAAGAACCCCAAAAGCAGTAAGTTTTGGGAAAAGCTTTACGGTCACGGCTTCAAGGAAGGAACAAGGTTTGACCGCTACGGCACAGCAAATGAGCCTGGCAGCGCGGCGTGCTTACATATGACTAAAATGTATCATCCGCTTGAAAAAACGGAGTCTATCGCTGAGCTTGAGGCTTATCCGTGGTCGGAATACAACTGCGAGCCTACGACCGAAATGCTCAGTTGCGCGCGCAAGGCACACGAAAACGGTAAATTTGTACTCGGCAATATGCAATGCACAATCTGGAAAACCGCCTGGTATGCAAGAGGCATGGAAATGCTTATGATGGATATGATGTCGGAGCCGGATATGGCTGAATTCGTGCTTGATAAGGTTACGGAGAACTCGGTTAAAAATGCTGTAAGCTTCGTTAAAGCGGGGGCGGACGGCTTGTTTCTGGGCGATGACATAGGGATGCAGTCAACCATAATGATGAGCCTTGAGCTATATCGGGAATATCTCAAGCCGAGGCTTACGAGGGTGATAAGCGAGGCAAAAAAGCTGAAGCCCGACCTCATTATCTTTTATCACAGCTGCGGCTATGTGACGCCCTTTATTGAAGATTTGATTGAAGCGGGTGTTGACGTTCTCAATCCCGTTCAGCCCGAGAGTATGGATTTTAATGAAGTATTCCGGCTCTACGGCGACCGGCTCTCATTTTGCGGCACAATCGGAACGCAAACCACAATGCCGTTCGGAACGCCCGATGAAATACGCAAAGAGGTGTGGGAACGGCTTGATTTAGTCGGTAAAAACGGCGGACTTCTGATTTGCCCGACGCACGTGCTTGAGCCGGAGGTTCCTCCGGAAAACATTGCGGCATATATTGACGCGTGCACAGAATACAAGCCTAAATAACCCGCGACTCCAAAACAAAACACATAAAGGAGAAGACCATTGAAACACACGATTAAAAAACTGTTAGATAACAAAGCTGCCATAATTCCCGTGCTTTCCTTTCCCTCAACCCAACTCTTAGGTATCAGCGTAAAGGAGCTTATCAACAGCTCCGACAATCAGGCGCGCGGAATGCAGGCAATAGCAAGCAGATGCAACGTCGGAGCAAGCCTGAATATGATGGATTTGTCCGTTGAGGCTGAGGCATTCGGCGCAAAAATACACTTCTCGGAAGATGAAATACCGACGGTGACCGAGGGAATTATTGATGACATAGCAAAGAGCGGTGAAATTATTGTTCCGGCTGTGGGTGCCGGGCGAACCGGAATATACATCGAGGGCGTAAAAAAGGCAAAGACTCTGATATCGGATATACCCGTGCTTTGCGGAACCATCGGACCGTATTCTCTTGCGGGCAGACTTTTTGATATGACACAGCTGATGATGAGCTGCTTTGACAGCGAGGAGGATGTTCACCTTCTTCTCCAGAAAACAACCTCATTTTTGATTGAATATATAAACGCATTCAAGGCTGCGGGCGCGGATGGCGTGGTTATGGCGGAACCGGCGGCAGGTTTGCTTTCGCCCGATTTGTGCGAGGAATTTTCAAACCGCTATGTCAAACAAATTATCGACGCTCTCAACAGTGAGGATTTTGTTTTTATCTATCACAATTGCGGCAATACCATACCCCTTGCAGAGGGTCTTGCCTGTTTAGGCGCCGACGCTTATCACTTCGGCAATGCAATAAATCTTGAGGATATCATTGGGTTCTTCCCCGAAACCACCCCGGTTATGGGCAACATCAACCCCGTTCTTTTTAAAAACGCGGATGCGAATACGGTTCGCACGGAAACGCGGAGCATACTTGAAGGCTGCGCAAAATATAAAAATTTTCTGCTGTCCTCAGGCTGTGATATTCCCGCGGATTCAAAGTGGGAAAATATTGATGCGTTTTTTGATGAAACCCGGCAATATTTCAGATGTAATTGAATAAACCGACAATACGTAGAGGATTGTTTTTAAATGATTGATAAATACTATTACACTTCAAAAGACATCGAACATCTGCGTGAGCTTGCAAAAAGGCATGCGGAAATTGCAAGCAGTCCGAAAAATCTTGAGCGTGTAGCGCTGTGGCAGCGTCACAACGCCTTTAAGGGAGAGCGCCCCGTTATACACATTGAGGTCGGAACCTTTCAGCAGGAAGCGATTGCGCCGTTGATGAAATGCGAAACGCCCTTCGCAAGGAATACGGAATATAACCTTTTACAGGATTTTATTAATCTTGAGCAATTTGATGATGATAAGGTTGTTCCGCCGTATTATATGCTCGGATTGAACACGAGCTTCAGCCTTTTTGATACGCCGGTTTCCGAGAGTATTATTACCGATTCAAACGGCATTGCACAAGGGCACAAATTTGAGCATCCGGTTAAGGATTTGCATGATGATTTTGAGGTTTTCAGGCGCAAAAGCACAATGTCTGCCGATATGGAAAGCACCTTAAAGCAGAAAAACGCGCTTGAGGATATATTTGGCGATATTATTCCCGTTAAGCTGTCAATGAGCAGTTTATACGCTGTTCCGACACAAAAGGTTGTTCATTTGATGGGCATGGAAAACATGCTGTTTGCCATGTACGACTATCCGGATGAATTCAAGGAAATGATGTCGAGAATTGCGCAGGAGTATTGCGGATATTTCAAATTTCTTGAAGAAAAGGGCTTCCTTTTGCAAAACAACGGCTTTGAGCTGCTTGCACAGGGTTCGATGTGTTTTTGGGAGGAATCCGAAAAGGACGGAAAAATTCTCACCTCGGATGTGTGGGGCTTTATGGATTCTCAGGAAACGGTCGGCATCTCTCCGGATATGTTTGAGGAATTTATTTTTCCGTGCTATGAGAAAATCGGCAGTCTTTTCGGCAGGCTCTCCTATGGCTGCTGTGAGCCGGTAAGCGCTGTGTGGAGCTGCATAAAACGCTTTGACAATCTGAAAAAGGTTTCCGTATCCCCGTGGTGCGACGAGGAGCTTATGGCAAACGAGCTTAGGGGGAAAAATATTATTTTTCACCGCAAGCCGAGTCCGAACTACCTGGGCGTCGGCACAACTCTTGATGAGGATGGATTTCGGAAGCATATTGAAGCAACTCTGAAAACGGCGCGGGGCTGCCATGTCGAAATAACACAAAGAGATGTTTACACGGTGAATAACGATATTGACCGCGTGAAACGATATGTGAAAATCATACGCGAAAGCATTGAAAATTGCTGGTAATACATTTTTGCAGCCAACAGCAGAAGAACTTCTGCTGTAAATATAAAGGAAGAATAAAATGAAAACATACGGAACATATTTTATAAACGATGAAAAAGAGCCGGTAAGATACGGCGAAATAAATCTGATTAATCCCGCAAGGCAGCGTCTGCGCGGTGAGCCGTTAAAGGTCGGGATTGAAGCGCGGCCTGTGTTTCAGGGCTTTTGCGGCACGGATTTTGAGCTGATGCATATGGGTCAGCGCGGCGAGCTTGATAAAAAATTTCCCTCAGGCGAAAAAAGGCTGATTAACGGCCATGAGGGCGTTGTTTGGGTGCCCTCGGAGAACCGCTTTGCGATTGTGCTCATTCGCGGCGGCGACTCCTTTGACCCGACCCGCTACACCGAGGACGAGAGCTATTTTGAATACGGCTGCGACGGTGCGGACGGACTTTTTTGCGATAAGAACTACTTTAACCCCGATATGCTTTTGCATTTGCCCGCCGAATATGACGGCGTAAAAAAGCTGCCGCTGTCGGTTGCAAAGCGGCTTTCGTTTGCCGACCCCTATGCCTGCGCGGTCTTTCAGCTTGAGCGTATGGAGGATATCGGAGAGGCACAGAATTTCCGTGTTGAAATGGCAAAACACGGGTGCTCCGAAAGCGAAGCGCGAGCGAAAGCAAAAGAGAATATCTTTGCGCGAACGGTGATTTTCGGGCTTGGCATGACAGGACTTTTCATAGGCGACCAGATACGCAGAAATCATCCGGATGCAAAAATACTTTTTGTTGCAAGAAGCGGCGGGGATACATACAAGGTGCGCTTTTCAAAGGAAATCACGGGTGCGGACTATCTTTGCACCGAGGGACTTTCGCAAGCCGAAACCGCGGCGAAAATAATTGAAAAGCTCGGCGGCAGAGCAACACTTTTTGCAGGCACAAGCGGCACCGAGACCGAGAGCCGCATTGCCTTTGAGCACAGGGTGCTCGGCTGCAACGGAATTTACGACAGCTTTTCACTCGGGCCTAAGGTGAGCTTTGATACGATGCCCTTCGGCTTCGAGAACCACGTGATTTTTGCTTCAATCAATTTCAGGCAGGAGCATATGGAGAAGGCAATTAAAATTCTTGTCAACAGCCGCTTTGACGAGGTTGTGGAGCTGATTGATAAGGATGAGTTCATCAAAAATCCGCTTGACGCGTACAACGATAAAATCTATTGTAAGGGTGCTCCGCTGAAAACGGCGGTTATCTGGAACAAAGAATATATTGACGAGGCGAAATGATATGAAAACCATCAGAATTTCCGAACCCGGCAAAATAGAAGTTGTTGAAACCGAAATGCCCGTAAGACAAAAGGGTGAAGCGCTTCTCAAGGTGCTTTACGGCGGTATCTGCGGTGCGGATGTTGCATCCTATACGGGCAATCAGCCGTTTACCACCTATCCGAGAATACCCGGCCATGAATTTTCGGCGCAGATAGTTGAAATTGACAGCAACGAAAACGGACTCAAGGCCGGCGATATCGTAACGGCGAATCCGTATTTTAACTGCGGCGAGTGCTACTCCTGCCGCCGAGGCTTTGTCAACTGCTGCACGGATAATCAGACTATGGGCGTTCAGCGTGACGGCGCGTTCAGAGAATACATAGCAATGCCTGTTAAACGCATTTATGACGGCGGGGGACTGGGCGCAAGGGAGCTTGCGCTCGTTGAGCCGTTTTCTATTTCGCAGCACGCCGTTTCGCGCGCCGAAATAAAATCGACAGACAGCGTGCTGATAATCGGCGCAGGACCCATAGGGCTTTTTGCGCTGCTCGCGGCAAGGCAAAAATGCAAAAAAATCGCTGTTGCGGATATTCTTGATAACCGTCTGCAGCTCGCAAAGGAATACGGGGCAGATTTGATAATCAACACCAAAACGCAGTCGCTCAGCGATGAAGCTGCCGCGTTTACAGACGGTAACGGCTTTGACGTTTGCATTGAAGCGTGCGGCGCGCCGGAAACCTTTCTTGCCTGTATTGATTGTGCCGCGTTCGCAGGAAACGTTATTCTAATAGGAAACGGCAAGCGCGAAACCACATTTGTGCACTCGGTTATCCTCAAAAAGGAGCTGAATATTCACGGCAGCCGCAATGCACTGGAACGCGATTTTTTGAACAATATTGATTTGATAAAAAGCGGCAGGGTTGACGTTATGAAAATGGTCAGCGGCGTTTATGATATTGGCCGTGCCGGCGAGGCGTTTAAGGCTCTCGCGCACAATGACGGCAGTCTTGCAAAGCTGCTGATAAAAATCGGTGATTAATTATGATTATTGACGCACATACGCATCTGTGGAAAAGGCAAAACGGCACTGTCAACGGCAGACCGGTTTTCGATATCGGAGGAGGCAAAAGCAGCTTAGGCGGCGAAACACGCCAGATGCTGCCGCCGTATATGACAAACGGCGAAAACACAGCAGAAATTCTGGTTTCCAATATGGATTACGCCGGCGTTTCGGGTGCGGTTGTCACGCAGGAGCTAATGGACGGCAATCAAAACGAATATCTGCTTGAAGCAAAAAGAGCTTTCCCCGACAGGCTCAAAATCTGTTCTTTTTACGATGAAAGCGGCTTGCCTGATATTGAAGGCTTTGACGGCATCAAAATCTGCGCGGGCAAGCTGAGCGAACAGAATTTATTGAAGCATGAAACTGTTTTCGCTCTTGCTGAAGCAAACAATATGTTTATTTCAATCGACCTTGCGGACGGAGATAAGCAAACGGGGGCAATGAGAGAGCTGATTGAGCAATTTCCAAAGCTTAAAATTGCAATCGGACATTTCGGAATGGTCACTCGTGATGGCTGGAGGGAACAGATAAAGCTCGCACAAAATGAAAACGTTTTCATTGAATGCGGCGGCATTACCTGGCTGTTTAACGATGAGTTTTACCCGTACCCCTCAGCGGTACGCGCCATTTGCGATGCAGCAGAGCTTGTCGGCTTTGAAAAGCTGATGTGGGGCAGCGATTATCCGCGCACCATGACCGCAATCACTTATAAAATGAGCCTTGATTTTATCGAAAAATCAAGGCAAATCGAGGAAAGCGATAAGAAACTGTTTCTCGGCGAAAACGCGCAAAATTTCTATGGCTTCGGCGAGTTAACCGTTCCTGAAAAAATCAAAAATATGGCTGAGGATTGAGTAAAGGAGTTTATATGGCAGTTACAATAAAGGACATTGCCCGCGAAGCCGGCTTGGGCACCTCGACGGTGTCGGCGTACCTGAACGGAGTTGCAGTGAGGGCAAAAAACAAAGCCGCAATTGAAGCGGCAATCAAGAAGCTCGGCTATATCCGCAACGATTTTGCCAGAGGCCTAAAAACTCATAAATCGAAAACCGTCGGCATAATTATCCCCGAGCTTTCCAACACCTTCGGAACAACCATAATCGGCAGCGTTGAGGAGGTTTTGTCAAAAAGCGGCTACGGTATTCTTGTGTGCGACTACAAGGCCACAGGCAAAACACAGGCGCAGACAGTAGACTTTCTGCTTTCTAAAATGGTTGATGCGCTTGTGGTCATTATGCCCGATTCGGCGGACGGCAGCTTCCTTGATGCGGCTGTAAACGGCGGAATTCCGGTGGTTGTTATCGACCGCTTAATCAACAGAAGCGATGTTGTTCAAATTGTCATTAATAACCGCGAGGTGTCATATGCCGCAACTGCTCAAATGCTTGAAGCGGGTCACAAAAGCATCGGCATCATAACGGGAAATCCCGAAATATACACCGCAGCCCAAAGACTCGGCGGCTACCGTGACGCGCTTGTGAAAAGCGGATGCTTTAATGAAAAATACATCTATGACGGCGGTCTTTCGGTTGAGGGCGGCTACCTTGCAATGAAGCAGCTGCTTGCTTCTCATCCCGAAATCACGGGGCTTTTTGTCACAAACTACGAAATGACTGTCGGTGCGATTGTCGCGCTCAACGAGTGCGGTAAAAAAATCGGTAAGGATTTGTCCTTTGTGGGCTTTGACAATCTTGACCTTTCCCGCGTGGTAACGCCGAGGCTTGCAACCGTCAATCAGCCTATGGAGTCTATGGGCAGGGCGGCAGGAGAAATTCTGCTCAAAGCAATCGCCGAGGGAACAATGCAGGCGCAAACCATTTCGCTTTCGGCAAGCTTTGACGAGGGAGAATCCATAACAAAAATGTAAAATCCAACCGCTTTCCGCGCCGCATCTGCGGAGGGCTTCGCGTTAGCAAAACTCGTAACGATACGACACCGAAAGGAAAAGACAGATATGCAAAATCATAACTTTGATTACAGCAAAACAATGCTGTTGAAAATAGATATCGGGAACCCGGATAACAAAGGCGGCTGCAAGCTGATAAACACCTTCGCAGAGGTGCTGGAGAAAATCAAAAGCATTGACGCGATAACCTGCGGCGCGCCGAAAATCGTATATCTTGTCGGCTGGCAATACAACGGTCATGACGACCGCTATCCGGAGTTTTTTGAGGTAAATGAGCACGCAAAGCTGCCCGGAATGACTGCGCGTGAAAGTCTTCTGTATCTTATTGAAGAGGCCAAAAAATATCATACAACAGTTTCGCTGCATATCAATCTGTCGGATATTTACAAGGAGAGCGAGCTGTGGCAGGAATACATCGACAACGACCTTGTTTTGCGAAAAGCGAACGGCAGCTTAAAGCCCACCGGCACGTGGAATTCACGCACGGCGTATCAGGTTCGCTTTGCCGAGGAGCTGAAAAGCGGCTATTTTAAAAAACGGGTTGACCGGCTTTTTGAGCTTGTGCCGCTCTCTGAAATCGGCACGGTTCATATAGACGCTTTCTTTGTGCGCAGAGGCAAAAGCACCTCCATAAAAAGCGAAAAAGCGGCAAGACGCGAAATGATAAAATATTTTAACTCTCTGGGCTGTGACGTTACCAGCGAATTTATTTACCGCGAGTGGCGGTGCGGATATCGAGCATTTTGGGGCAAATGCGACACCCTCGGGCTTATTCCCGCGGTCTGGAATTTAAGAATGACGCAGCGCGAGTATATGAAGTATCACCCGTCACTGCTTGCGGGAGGAACGCTTACGCTCGACTTGCAGGTTGACAAAAAGCTGCAATATCTTTTTTATGAAAATATGCACGGCGAGGGCGTTTGTGCCGGCGAAGAGTGGTGGAAGAAATTTTTACACGACTTTGCAATACAGACCGTACCGTATTTTTATTTGAATGAACAGCATTGCGAAAGAATTTCGGGCATTTTTGATTCGCGAATCGCACACTTCACAAACGGAATTGAAACGCGAATCAAAAACTGTGAAATACGAGAGAACGGTCATGTGGTAAAAAAGAACGAAACTCTTATGCTGCCTGTTAATTGGGAGAAAAATGCATATTTCGCTTATTCCAAATCGGAAACCAACGCCGCGTTTCCTTTTCCGTTTAAAAGTGCCGTGATTATGAGAGTTACCCCGGAAGGCTTAAAGACTTACAAAACAATAACCGCAAACGGAGCTTTAGAGCTTGAGTTTTCAGACGATTGCGCGTATTTCATCAAAGGAGAGAATGCTTGATATGAAAAATTCAAAAAAAGTCATACTCAAAACCGCAAGTGTTATTCTTTCGGCAACGGTAGTTGTTGCAACCGTGCTTTTCTTTCCGCTTAACGGAAAAGAGCATATTCAGATTTGGTCTGCATCCGACGAATTCAATATTTCCGAAATCCGCACAGTTGAAAAAACTCCGGGCAAGCCCTTTAAAATTCTTGTGCTCGCAGACACGCAGCTTTGGTCATCACCCTCTCAGAACAAGCAGTGCTTCGGTGAAATAGAAGCTCTTGTTTCGCGGTCGCAGCCGGATTTTATCGTTATGGTGGGAGATAACGTTTCGGGAGTCACGGCAAGATTTGATATAGATAAACTGATTAAGCTTATGGATTCCTTCAAAATTCCGTGGGCGCCTGTTTTCGGTAACCATGACAATGAAATACCGATGAATTCTCTTAATTGGCAGGGTGACAAATATGAGGAAGCTGAATATTGTGTGTTCGGCAAAGGTCCGTCAAACCTATACGGGTGCGGCAACTATGCCGTGAATATCACCGAAAACGGCAAGGCAATCGAAACGCTCTTTCTGCTCGACAACGGCAGGTACATAAAATATGACGACGGCAGCACAAAAGAAATCTATATGGGCTATGAGCAAATGGCTTGGTACAAGTGGAATGTTGAGGGCATTGCGAAAACGCAGGGCAAAGCTGTTCCTTCTATGGTTTTCACACATTTTGCTCCGCCTGAGATGAGAGAGGCGGTTGAAAAGCTCAGCAGCCTTGATGAGGGCAGCGGAGTGTATACGGTTAAACCCGAATACGGCAGCGGCAAATGCACTTACCTTCCGAGCAGTGCGCCTGTTGACAGCGGCTTTTTTGATTTGTGCAAGACTCTCGGCTCAACCAAGCATATGTTTTTCGGTCACGACCACGAAAATACCGCCTCGCTTACCTTTGAGGGCATTACAATGACCTATGCGCTGAAAACCGGCGTGTCACCGAAGCCGTGGAACTTTGCCGAGCAAACAGGAGGCACTCTTATTACTCTAACAACAGCTGACGGAGAGGTTAATACAGATATCGAAAACATCGTCATAACGGGGTAACATATTATGAATATAAGCTTTGACACATCCGCTTATCCGCAAATAAAGCCGCTTTCCTTCGGCAACATCGAGAGCAGCATTGAGATGAACAGTCTTTATTACACCGAAAACGGCAAGCCTAAGGTGTTTGTTGCCGGCGAGTTCCATTTTGAGAGGTATCCGCGAGAGCTTTGGGAGGAGGAAATCCTCAAGATGAAAGCCGGCGGAATTGATGTTATCAGCACCTATATTATTTGGCTTTTTCACGAGCCGAAAAAGGGTTGCTATCGCTTTGACGGGGATTTTGACGACGGATATTTTCTGGCGCTGTGCAAAAAGCACGGTATGCGGGTGATTATGCGAATCGGACCTTATTGTCACGGCGAGCTTCGTCACGGCGGCTTGCCTGATTTTGTATTCCGGCTCCCGTATAATAGAAGCGACAACCCGAAATATCTTTCACTTGCCGAAAAATATTGGGAAAAGCTGTATGAAAACACTAAGGATTACTTTGACGGTGAAACTGTTGTAGGAATTCAGCTTGAAAATGAGTACGTTAAGGGCTTTGACCATCTTTTAACACTTAGACGGCTTGCCGAAAAGGTGGGCTTCAAGGTTCCCGTTTTCACTGTGACCGGCTGGGGCTTCACCTTCGACAACAACGATTTACAGGGTACCTACGGCGGCTATCCCGCAAGACCGTGGGCGCAGCACAGGCACAGCATGCCCGTTCAGGGGAATTTTACCATTCGCAAAAACTACCACACCTGTGACGGCATCGGCACGGATGTGATTGATTATTCCTCTGCGGAAAAGCCCGTTAAAAATGTCATCCAACCCAACTTTACCTGCGAATGCGGCTGCGGCAATCAGGTGACGGAGCACCGCCGCGAGATTATAAGTGCCAAGGACGCTTACGGTGTACCCTTTGCCACTGTTGCCAACGGCTGCAACTGGCTCGGCTACTATATGTATCACGGCGGCAGCAATCCGCGCGGAGGGCTGTATCAGGAGAGCAGGAGAACGCTCTCACCGAATAATCTGCCCGTTATTGACTACGATTTTCAAGCGCCATTGGGCAGATTCGGCTTGCAGCGCAAAAGCTATCATATGCTCAGAAATCTGAATAACTGCCTGCAATATTTCGGTGATGGCTTAGCAAAAATGCATCCGTTTTATTCATCGAAGTTTGACATAACCGATGAAACCGATGCGATAACGCCTCGCATTTGCGTTCGCGCAGATGAAAACGGCAGCGGCTTTCTTTTTGCTTCAACCTATGAGCGCGACAAAAAAATGCCGCCGCTTGAGGACGTAAAAATAACCGTCAAAACAAGCTGCGGCGAAAGAAATCTGCCCGTACTTAATATGAAGCCCGACGAGTTTTTAATGTACCCGTTCAATATCCGTCTCGGGAACACCGCTTTTGATTACATCACTGCAATGCCCATAGCGCATTATGAAAAGAACGGCATAACAACCTTCTTCTTCAAAATTACCGGCGGTCATGCGGCAGAGTATAGCGTTAATAATCGAGCAGGCACATTCAGCGTGTCAAATTCTCCGGAGATTATATATAATGAGTTTGACAAAAAGACTCGTATTGTTGTAATGAGCGAAGCACTCAGCGAGGATTTTTATCTGTTCGGCAACAAAGTTGTGTTTACGAACGCTGTTATTTATGAAAATGAGGGCTTGATAATCGAATATAAGCGCGGCGATTATTGCACGATTGACGGTAAAAGCATAAGTCTTGAAACCCCCGGAGTGAATACCGGCGTTCGCCTGAAAAATCGCAAGCCCTTCCACGGCAGATATTCGTCATTTCTTTTCAGTCCGGGCAAGCGTCAATATTACACCCTGACCGCTGAAAATCTTGCTTTCGGTGAAAGCGTTGTTGACTATATTCTTGATTTTAAGTTTGAGGGCAGTGCGCTGCAAATGTATTATAACGGCAGCCTTGTTAATGATTTTTTTAACATTGACGGCAGTCACACAATGTCACTCAAGTACTTTAAGGATGAACTGCTGAACGGAAGGCTTGACATTGTAACCGCGCCGTTTGCAAAGCGGCACCCGATATACACCGAAGCGGGCTTCAAATTCAATAATGCAGCCCTGAAAGCAGTTAGGCTTACTGCAATTTATTCAAAGAAATTGATATGAAAGCAGAAGTGAGCGCCCGTTGAAGCCAAGCAGAATGATGCACTTGTTAGCTGAAGAGTTTTACAAAGTAAAATAAAAATATAAAAATTCACATAATGGAAATGCGACCTCAGGCCTTGAAGATGTATTCATACATCGCATTTCTCAGCTCGCCGTTATAATCCGACAGCTCCTGCCAATTAAAAATACCGGCAAATCCGTTTTCTTTTATGAAAGCGGATTTTTTCTTTATTGATTCCGGCGTGTCAATCGAAAGCTTATCTTCGCCGATAATAATATAATCCTGGTCATCGGTTGAAAGCAGCCGAGCATTTTTATCAGCAACAAGCTTCATGAGGCGGTCATAGCCCGTCCACTCATACTTCTCATTGGTACACCGTGCGTAAAAAGGCACGCCGAGCACGAGCTTCTCTCTGTCAATTCCGTGAGTGAGCCAACCGTTCATTGCAGCCGCAGTCAGTGAAAACGCACTGTGAGAGGTGTTATTCATATCGTATGTCATCACATTCACCAAATCGAGAAGCTCATTCAAGGCGCTGTTATCAACTCTGTTCCAATGGTCGGAGCCGACAGCGGCAGTCAAAAGCTTATCACCTATGGCGCTTCTGATTGCCCGGAGCAGCAAAATAAAATCGGTAACACAGCTTTCGCAGGCACTCACGCCCTCGTGAGCAAGCCCCGGAAACTCCCAATCCATATCAATGCCGTCAAGACGATATTCATCTATGAATTGCCTGCATTTTTCCGCAAAAGCCGTCCTGCCTCTTTCCGTGCGCGAAGCCTCGCAAAAGCCGCTCGCGCCCGCACCGCCGATGGAAATAAGCACCTTTGTTTGAGCTTTGCTTTCGGCTATCGCGTTTTTTATAAGCTCAACGGCGTTTATCATTGCGCCGTTTACGGCAGGAACAAACATACCGCTTTCATCCGCCTTTAGTGTGGAAAAGGCAAGAAAAACATGTGTTATTTTATTGAAGTCGATTTTTGCAAGTGACTCGCCGTTGATGCCGTTTGCCGGGATATAGCTGCCGCAAATTCTGTTATTCATTTTGTCGCCTCCGCTATTATTGCTTCAATACTGTTGCTTTCTTTTCCCCAGGTATCCATTGCGGTTATCCGGATTTTTACCGCTGCGCCGGGTATATTATCCGGAAGCCGCAAGGCTGATTTTTGTGACATTTTATCAAGCCCCAAGGCGAAATCGGAAAAGTATTCGATTTTATTTATTTCCTTTGCGTTTTCCTTTTCCGCGCCGTCATATTTAGTTTCGGTAAAGGGCAGTGCCGTGCCATTTTCATCAAGGAATTCAAGGCGGTAGGAATGTACAAAATCATCGTCCGCGGCGGCGTTAAACTTGATAACGGAAATAGCTTTCCCGTCCTTATCCTTTTCGTTATAAATCCCGATATCGCTTTCCCCCGTAAAATACGGCGCCGTGTTGGATTTAATTCTTGCCTCGCTTGTATATGTAAAGCTTGACTTGTCACCGAATGGCGCACCGATTACCCACGGCTCTTTGATGCTTTCGCCGGAATTCACGGCAACACGATTGATTGTAATCTTCTCTGAATTCACATCCATAATCATACACGTCGGGTAATGGCACGCGTCGTTTCCGTATGCGTCAACGGGAATCGTACCGTTAAATTTTCCGCTTTCAAGCTCTATGTAGTCGGTGGTTTGGGTGTTGATTGCCGTAAATTCACCCTGCCAAACCGAACGCTCATCGCACAGCGCATAGTGCGAATGCCCCGAAAATGACACAACCTGCGGATAATCCTTGAGTACATTATATATATCCTTGTTGCCCCAGTCATCGCTGCCGTAAACGGTATCCGACGGATGGAGGTGCGTAATGACGAAAATCGGCTTGCCGGGCGTGTCGGCAACAGCTGCGTCAAGCTGAGCTCTTATCCATTTATCGTCATTGTAGGATAAATCATACGAGCCGTCCGACGAGCTCCAAACAATGAAATGGAAGCCGTTGATTACCTTGTGGCTGTAAGGGTATTCACCTGTGTATGAGGTAAAGCGCTTTTGCATTTTTGCAGGCGTTGCAATTTCAAAGCAATCCTTAAACATCGGTAGCCAATAATCGTGGTTGCCCATTGCAAAAACCGGGACGGGCTTGTTATCAGAGAACACGCCGTCGTAGGTGTCCTTAAAGGATTGCCATGCGCTTTTCGTTCCGAGGTCGGTAAAATCCCCGGCAAGTATAATTGCCTCAACCTGCTGATTTTTAAGATATTCGAGTGTGCTTTTAAGCGCTGTTATTTGAGATGAGTCGCTTCTTCCGCCTGACGGCAGCTGAGTATCGCTGAGAATACCTACCTTAACCGAAGCTCCGTCGCCAATTGTATAGCTTTTTGTTTCGGCATGCTTTTTTGAATAACCGAAGGCAAAATATGCCGATGCTCCCGCCACAAGCGCAACAGATGCGACAACCGACAGGGTTACCTTGTATTTTCTTTTCATAACGATATCCTCCAATTGCTTATTTAAGAATCAGCTTATCCGTGATTTTTACACTCGGCTCCTTGCAGTTCTCAAGCTCCAGAACAACAATTTCGTTTTCCTCTTTCAGCCAAACTCCGGGCAGATAAAGGCTTTTCTGCGGACCCACGTTCCAAAATCTCCCGAGATTTATGCCGTTTACGAATACAAAGCCTTTTGTGAAATTCCGGATATCGACAAAGCAATCAAGCTTTTTATCAGCCCGGAAGCTTCCCTTGAAGTACGCAGGGCATTTCTTTTCGCGGTCATAGGTGATTTTTTCTGTTTGCTCAACAGGCAGAGTGTATATGTCAAAATCATAAACATATTGCCCGCCTATCATTACATTCGACAGTCCCTTGCGGTCGTGGATATGATTTGCAAAGTTGATTCTGCCCATGCCCTCAACCAGAATATCCACCTCGATTTTCCCTTTAAATGCGGGAATGGGGAAGCTGAAGGAGTCCTTACCTTCTTCACCTTTTTGAAGCTGCCTTTTTGTCAGAGGCTTGGCGCGGTTAAATGAGCCGACAAGCTCCTTGTTTACATAAACCCACGCACAGTCGTGCACACCCGTGGCAGCAATGGCGGTATCGGGATAATCACCCTCAATTACAGTGTGATACAAAATCATACCGTAATTCTGACCGTAACGCTCCATATAATGCGGAATGTGGTCGGAAAAATGCTCGGCAAGATTCTTTACATTTGTAAGTAAGCCGGCACTCTCGGTTAAATTGACCTTGCCGATTTTCTGCGTTTTCGGACGCGGCGGCAGCGCGGGCGGCTCAATGCCGCGATGCTTGCACAGCTCCTCTCGCATAACGAAGTATTTTGTTGTGTAATCACCGTATTCATTCAGAGGCGCGTCATAATCATAGCTCGTTGTGGTCGGCATGTAAAAGCTGTTGTGATTCGCACCCGCCATATAGCCGAAATTCGTTCCTCCGTGGAACATATAAAAATTAAAATTTGCGTTTTCATTAAAAAACTGTCCTAAAATCTTTTTGAAGGCAGTCTTGGACCAATCCTCCTGAGAATGATGATGTTTTTCATAAAAATGGTCAAACCAGCCGCACCACATTTCGCCGCACATCAAGGGCTTGTCGGGCTGATATTCGCGCAAATCGTGAAGGCATTCCTCGGGATAGCCGCCGAAATTGACAACCTTGAATTCTTCAGGCAGGCTTCCGCCCGAGAGGTGAAATTTGCTCTCTCCGTCCGAGGTGAAAAGTGTTATGTCGATGCCGTTTTGACGCAGCAAATCTCTGAGATATCGCAGATATTTTTTATCGGAGCCGTAGCTGCCGTATTCGTTTTCAATCTGCATCATTATAATAGGACCGCCGTGCGTTTCCAGAAGCGGCACAAGCTTAGGCAGCAGAACATTGAAATATTTAGTCACATATGAAATATACGGTTCGTTGAAGCAGCGGAAAAGCATATCGTCATTCTTCAAAAGCCAGGCGGGAAAGCCGCCCAAATCCCATTCTGCGCAGATGTACGGGCCGGGGCGCACAATGACATACAGCCCGACCTCTTGGGCGGTTTTTATGAATTTTACAATGTCATTTTGTCCTTGAAAATCGAATTCGCCCTGCTTAGGCTCATGCACATTCCACGCAACATAGGTTTCGACCGTGTTGAAGCCTGCCGCCTTGAGCTTTAAGAGCCTATCCTCCCAATGCTCGTGCGGTATTCTGAAATAATGCATCGCTCCGGAATAAATATTGAACCTTTCGCCGTTAAGATAGAAATCCCTGTTTTTCATTTCGAGCATAGGATTACCCCCTGTATTTTGATATATTTCAGCTTGTGTAAAAACACTTTTTTCTTACTCATTTTCCTCCGCATGGCGCAGAGTGAACCATTTGTATGACATTTTCGGTATTGATACTCTGAGCTTCACATTACCGTTTGAATCGATTGCATATTCCGCGGGATTCTCGTCATTTTCGGAGATAATGATTCTTCTGCCTGTCGGCAACGCCTCCGGAAGCGGCGGAATATCCCTGTCCTTTACCTTTTTATCGGTTATGTATGTTCTTGTTTCTCCGTTTCGCGCTTTTATTTCAAGAGGAGCAATCTCTTCGCCGTAAACGGGGTAAGTAACATCACAGTTTTTTGTGTTCGGGAATGGGGCAGGCGGTGCTGATAAATCTGTAAGTCCCGTGTAAAACACCGGCAGAAGAACATCCTCGGTTAAATCATTATCCGTTTGATTGAAAAACATCACAAAACCGCGCACCGCGCCAAAGGGAAGCTGATTCATAACCGCGTCTATGCAGGTGGTTCTTTCGGGGTTTGCCGTGTCAATTCTCGGCGGCATAAAGTGAACTGTGCAGCCGTTTAACACCTCACGGTATTTTTTGAATATCGTTACCCATTTTGTAAATATTTCTTTGCCCTTTTGGGAGTCATAAACCTGCTTGCCTCTGATTGTGGGCCAGACTCCGCTTGCCGTGATTTGGGCGAGCGCCCAGTCAAATTCAAAGCTGTTTTGCTCGGTCGGGAAGAACATTGCGTCCTTGCCTCCGCCGTGATAAACATCCAGCGGTAAAAAGCCCCAGCCCTGTGACGGATTTTTTGAAAATGTGCCTTTATAATAATAAATGCGCGAGGTTATCAGCTGCTCTGCACGGCGCTCTGAAAACGCTATTTCCTCATATCCGACTCCGCATCTGTTTGTGCCGTTAAGATAATGCCAGTCCGGCGCGTTGATGTAAACACCGCGTGACTTTAGCTGTCTGTACCAATCAATCACCGCCGCCTTCCACTGCTTATATTGCGAGTCGGTGAAGTCGCTGTGACGGTGCGTTTTGCCGCCGGAGCAGAGCATCATCCCGTATGGGCCGTCAATCTCCACCGCGTCCGCCCCCGTTTTATCAATAAAACGGATAACATCCTTCATATATTGCTCCGACCAATCGGTCGAGAGACAACGGCAAATCCCGCTGCCGTCGTGATTTAGAGCTTCGTCGCCTTTTACCGGTCTGTAATTCTTGACATACGCCAAGGTATATGCGCCTATTCTCAGTCCGTTTTTATGGGCATAATCATATGCGCTTTTGATGCGGCTCAGATACTTCTCGTTGCCGCTTTCCATGTTTACGCCGGAGCCGAAAGACTGAATAATCATTTCCAGCCCTATTTCTGCGCATTGATTCGTCGCCTTTTTTATCGCGGCGGAGGAATTTGATATCAGGTGAAAAAACAGCACATTATCCGTGCACCACGGTGCAACAAGGCGATACATCGCCTTGACCTCGGTGAGCCTTTGCTCGTAATAATCCGTTGAAAGCAGCAGCTCAAACGCCGTGATAGAGGAAACCGACTGCTCCGGCGAAAGGGCTACATTCATCCTGTAAAGCGGCGCAACCTCTAAAAAATCGTAATGGAAGCGCGCATAATTCTTTGCGTATTCCGACAGCTCAAGCCCAAGGAAATCGGTTGTGGAGTCAAAATCGCTGTCAACAAACAGCGTGTCGCGGTTGCCGGTGATTTTCAAAACATCCGTATAAATATTGTCAATGCACACATCCGCATCAAAAAGGTTTTTGACGCGCACCAGCTTCATAATCACCGGTGCGCCGTCATAAATCTCATAGCGAACCGATACGCCGAGGCTCAACCTTTCGTTTACATACTCAAGCACCGCAGCCTTGCCATCAGGCGGATAAACGCACGGTGCAGTCATCGTTTCGGAAGGCTTAAACTCCACTCGCTCACAGCACGGCACGATTTTTATTCCCGCAAAAGCAAACCCGTTATCAGAAAGATATTTGTTGCCGTTCGCCGAAACCGCAAAATCCGGATATGCTCCGTCAACAAGCTCAATATTCTTTGTTATATTGAACAGTGACTCGGTTTTGCAGCCGTCAAGCAAAATCACGCGTTTGACAAGTCCGTTTGAAAGAATCAGTTTTTCCTTGCCCGCTTTGATTTCGGCTTTGTATTCACTGCCGTCCAAAACCCAATATTTCATCCGCTGTCACCCCTTAATTAATAAAATCAGCGCATCTGCTCCGCATTACCGAAGCTGAAAATAACCGTTTCGGTTGACGCATTCCAGCAGTCCCGAAAAAATATCGTCTAAATAGCTGTCCGATACCTCATATTCGGGAATTGCGTATTCGGGCAGGTTGGCGATTGCCTCGCTGAAAATCCTTTCAAAATCATTTTTTACTTCGGAGCTGTAAAAAACAATTTTTTCGGGGTTTATAAAAACAATAATCGAATTTACTATTTCAGAGAGAAATCTGTGATTTGTTTCATCCTCAAGGTCGTGGCTTAAAAAGCTGACCTCACCCGCAAAGCCGTTCATTCCTTCAATAATCTCGCCGTTATAAACCAAGGCTGCGCCGATGCCGTCATGTCCGAATTGAACGGTTGCAAGGGTTTGCTTTGCATTTGAGCTGCCGCCGATTTTGCCTAAGGCGGAAAGCTTCATGTTGTTTTGAACAACAATATTCATTTTATATTTCTCTTCAAAATATGCGCGAAGGTCAAAGCCGTTTAGGCCGCGATTATAATACCACTCTGTTATTTTTCCGTCCTTTACGATGCAGGGCACGGACAGGCAAACTGTGCCGAGCGACGGGAACCTGCTTTTGGACGCGTCAATTATTTTTTCCAGAGCCGCCGTATATTCAGATAATTTAAATTTTTCGATTCCGCTGCTCGCGGTGCTCAGAGCAAAATCAAGCACTCTGAAATGAAGCTCGTCATTATCAACCGCAATAAGCAAAAAATGCTGATAGGTTTTGTTCAGCAGATATTGGCGCGCCTTTCTTCCGCCCGTTGAAGCCGCAATTTCGCCGGGCAAAAACATGCCTGATTCCGTTCCTGCTTCAACATATTTTTTGACGGTTGTCAAGCCGATTTTTGTAACCTCGGCAAGCCTTGATATGCTCATTTCTCCGTTTTGACGCAGGGAAAAAAGTATTCCCGACAAATTTCGGATTTTTATATTTTCCATCTCATTAAGCTCGGTCAATCCGCATTGCCCCCATCTTTAGTCACCCGGTGATTAAAGTTATTATAAAACACCCGATTTCATTTGTCAATATAACAAACGAATGCCTCCGGAAGCACCTTGCGGCAAAAGTGAAAGCACGCCGAAGCGTGCTTTTTTCTGAAAAGAGGTTACAAAAAAGATTCCCGGCTCTTTTTGAAATGAGGACTTGAACTAACACAAAAAATGAAATATTGCTGCGCAATATGAAATAATCCTTGCGGATTATGAAATTTTCTGCATACGCAGAAAGTGAAATAAAACAAATCCACTCATGCCCGAAGGCATTTCACACGCCGCAGGCGTATTTCATAGCGACAGCTATTTCACAAATCTACGTAGTGGATTTATTTCATTGAAAAAGGTCTTGTTCCGAAGAACAAGACCTTTTTCTGGAGCGGATGACGAGGCTCGAACTCGCTACCTCCACCTTGGCAAGGTGGCGCTCTACCAGATGAGCTACATCCGCAAACTGCGGGTGTAATTATACAATAAGGTCCGGCGGTTGTCAAGGGTTTTTCAAAGGATTTTTCACACTGCTCCAAGATTTTTATCATCCGGGCAAAGGCCTGTCTCACCGCACGGATTCTTTTTGCAGTATAAAAAGCCGTCCGCCGCATTACTTGAACCGCCCCCTGTCAAGTAGACAATTAAAATAAATAAAAAACGGATGGATTATTTTTAG
>LFSB01000030.1:8595-32165 GCA_001513045.1 Clostridiales bacterium DTU089 | reverse complement strand
AGGTTTTTCCTATTCGCTACTCTTTTTTTAATTTTTGTAACACATCTATTGTAATCCTACAGCAAAATCAATATCAGCGCCATAATATTGTTGACAAAATACTTTTGTTAGTATAGAATAAAAAATGTATAAATAATTTTCAGAACTGAAAGGAGCAAGTCCTCTATGGATGACCCCGGACCCGGTAGTATTATTTTATCATTTCTCTCAGCGGCACAGCCTGCCGCACAGGCAACCGATTACGGCAGCCTCGCATACCAGATTCCCCTGCTCGTTTTTCTCGTTCTTGTCAATGCGTTTTTTGCAATGAGCGAAATCGCAATAATTTCACTCAACGACAATAAAATCGAGAAGATGGCGGAGGACGGACACAAAAAGGCAAAACAGGTGATGAAGCTCACCGCAAATTCGAGCAATTTCCTGTCCACAATCCAGATAGGTGTTACCCTTGCGGGATTTCTGACATCCGCATCGGCGGCAACATCATTCGCGGATATGCTTACAAAATCGCTCGACGCGGTCATGCCCGACGCAATCCCCAGAGGCCTTATTCAGGGCGCTTCGGTGGTTCTTATCACGCTGATAATCTCCTTTTTCTCACTTGTTCTCGGCGAGCTCGCCCCCAAGCGTATTGCCATGCAGATACCCGAAAAAGTCTCATTTAAGGTTGTCGGAGTTCTGCTGTTCTTCGCAAAGTTTTTCAAGCCTCTTGTCAAAATTCTTTCTCTTTCCACAAACGGAGTGGTTCGCTTGTTCGGCTTCGACCCGAATGCCGACCAGGAGAGCGTTACCGAGGAAGAAATACGCATGATGGTGGACGTCGGCGAGGAAAAGGGCGTTATCGAAAACACCCAAAAGGAAATGATAAACAACATTTTCGAGTTCAACGACATAGATGCAGGTGATATCATGACCCACCGCACCGACATGGCGGCGGTTGATGCCGAGGATTCCTTCGACGAGGTCATGGAAATCGCAATAAACGAAGGCTTCTCACGCATACCCGTGTATGAGGAGGACCCCGACAACATCGTCGGCATAATCTATGTCAAGGATTTGCTGAAATACGTAGGAAAAAAGATGCCCGCAAACGGCGGCTTGCGCGACCTCATGCGTGAGGCGTATTACGTCCCCGAGACAAAGCCGTGCGGAGAGCTGTTCTCCGAAATGAGCTCCAACCGCATACAGATGGCAGTGGTCGTTGACGAATACGGCGGCACTGCCGGCATTCTCACACTTGAGGACCTTGTTGAGGCGATTGTCGGCAACATCCAGGACGAATACGACAACGAGGACGAGGAAATATCAAAAATCGACGATAACACCTTCACCGTTGACGGCGTTATCGGCATAGATGAAATAAACGAGCTTACCGGCACCGAATTGCCCGACGGTGATTATGACACCCTCGGCGGCTTTATTATAAGCCGGCTTCACTACATCCCTCAGGACGGCGAAATGAACGTAATCGAATTTGAAAACATTACGTTTACCGTGCTCAATGTCGAGGAGCGGCGCATAGGCAGGGTGAGAGTGGAAATAACACCGCACGACACACAGGAAAACGGCGCCGACGGCGAGGAAGAATAAAAATCACACAAAGCGAACCCCTGTACGGAAAAAATATCCGCACAGGGGTTATTTTCATGCGTTCACTCAGACATTGAATCTGAACAGTATAATATCACCGTCTGCCACAACATACTCCTTGCCCTCGGAGCGGATAAGTCCCTTCTCCTTGGCCGCCGTCATTGAGCCGCACTCCATAAGCACGTCAAAGCCTATTACCTCCGCCCTGATGAAGCCTCGTTCAAAATCCGTATGGATTTTTCCCGCCGCCTGCGGCGCCTTGGTGCCCTTGGTTATCGTCCACGCCCTCACCTCGTCCTTACCGGCGGTGAGGTAGGAAATGAGTCCGAGCAGGTCATAGCTGCGGCGGATGAGCAAGTCAAGTCCGCCCTGCTCTATTCCGAGCTCGGAGAGGAACATCTCCTTCTCCTCGGCGCTCAGCTCGGCTATCTGCGCTTCAAGCTCCGCGCAAATCGGCAGCACCTCGCTGCCCTCCGCCTTGGCAAGAACGCAGACTTTTTTAAAGCGTTCATTCGTATTTATATCTGACGAGAAATCCTCCTCGCTCATGTTGCAGGCATATATCACGGGCTTTGAGCTGAGAAGCGCCACTGTGTCGAGTATCTCCTTCTCATCCTCGGTCATTTCCACCGCTCTCGCGCACACGCCGTTGTCAAGCTCCGCCTTAACCCGTGTGAGGAATTCCACCTCACGTGCAAGACTTTTATCGCCCTTCATCGCCTTTGTGCTGCGGTCTATACGCCTTGAAAGCAGCTCGACATCCGAGAGTATCAGCTCAAGATTTATCGTTTCAATATCGCGGGCGGGGTCCACACTGCCCTCAACATGAATTATGTCGTCATTATCAAAGCAGCGTACGACATGAACTATTGCATCGACCTCGCGGATGTGCGAAAGGAATTTATTTCCGAGCCCCTCACCCTTGGACGCGCCCTTCACAAGCCCGGCAATATCGACAAATTCTATTGTTGCGGGTGTCTGCTTGAGCGGGTCGTACATCTCGCTGAGGCGGTCCAGACGCTTGTCCGGCACGCTCACCACTCCGATGTTCGGCTCTATTGTGCAAAACGCATAGTTTGCGGACTGTGCTCCGGCGTTTGTCAGAGCGTTAAAAAGTGTGCTTTTACCCACATTGGGCAGACCTACGATACCGAGTTTCATTTGCGATTTTCCTCACATTTCTTTTAATACAGCTGAGTAAAGCTCTTATAATGGTCGGGAGTGTAAAACACAAGACCGTCATTTGAATATACAATATATTCCGCGCCGCGGAGTCCGGAGGTGTAATTTATGTCGCACTGCTTCCAGGTTCTTCCGGCTTTTTCCGGAAGAAGCTTTTCGGGGTCGTCAAAGCCGTCTCCTCCGATGCTTTTGCCGGGCGCGACCTGAGCAAGATTGCCCTCCGCTTCCTTCCAGCCGAGAGCCTTTGCCCTTGCGGAGGTTATATAATTCGACGGCAGAGTCTTATACTGCTTTATATACTTTGCAACCTCATCACGCGAGGTGTAGGTGCCGTTGCGCGTAACGTTTGCATAGTTATGGAGCGTGGTCGGCTCCTGCTTTGTAGTGGTTTCATCCTTGGACGGAACGGTATTTTTCTGACTTTCCGTGGTTGCGGTGGTCTGAGCCTCAGTCTGATGCAGAAGCTCCTGAATATTTGTGGTTGCGGATTCCGACGGCTCGTCGTTACCGGAGCCGATAGTAAACACAAGCTCTCCTCCGACATTGCTCTGCGTAACTCCCGGCACATCGGTTGATTCCGGCTTGTTCTTTTCAAATACCGCTTTGAATACAAGCGCCCACACAAAGGCGATAACCAGCACAAGCGCGGGTATAATAAGCTTTTGAAGTTTGTTCATGGTATAACCTTCCTTACAATTTAAGGCGACGGATAGATATTATCCGAACATAAGTGAGTTGAGTACGCTTTCAAGATACTCCTGTCTGCCGCTGCCGACAGACGCTCTCACATCGCCCTTTTTGAGAGCATAATTTTCAAGCTGCTCCATAGTCGCTTTCCCGGCGACTATATCCGCACCGATTCCGGTTGAATAGCTTGAATAACGGGCTTTTACAAATTCATCTATTCTTCCGTCCGCAACAATTTTGAGCGCAATACGGTAGCCGAGTGCGAACGCGTCCATACCGGCTATGTATGAGAGGAATATATCCTTGTGCTCAAACGAGCCGCGGCGCGCCTTCGCGTCAAAGTTCAGACCGCCGTTTGTAAAGCCTCCGGCTCTGATAACCTCAAGCATACACAGTGCCGTTTCATAGACGTTGGTCGGGAACTGGTCGGTATCCCAGCCGAGAAGCATGTCGCCCTGATTGGCATCTATCGAGCCGAACGCTCTGTTTGTGCGCGCAACGCACAGCTCATGATTGAAGGTGTGCCCGGCAAGGGTTGCGTGGTTTGCCTCTATGTTCAGCTTGAAATCCTTATCAAGCCCGTATTTGCGCAGGAACGCAAGCACGGTTGACGCGTCAAAATCATACTGATGCTTGGTCGGCTCCTTTGGCTTGGGCTCTATATAAAAATCGCCCTTGAAGCCTATTTTTCTGCCGTAATCCACCGCGAGATGCATGAGTCTCGCCATGTTATCAAGCTCGAAAGCCATATCGGTGTTCAGAAGCGTCTCGTAGCCTTCTCTGCCGCCCCAGAACACATAGCCGGCGCCGCCCAGACGCACGGTAATCTCTATGGCTTTTTTTATCTGCGCGGCAGCAAAGGCAAACACGTCCGCGTCCGGAGCGGTTCCGGCACCGTGCATGTATCTCGGATTTCCGAAGCAGTTTGCCGTACCCCAAAGCAGCTTTTTGCCGCTTTTCTTCATGTTTTCCTCAATCACCGGCACTATCTCATCAAGGCGCTCATTTGTCTGAGAAAGGGTCTGCGCCTCCGGAGCTATATCGCGGTCGTGAAAACAGAAATAATCTATGGAAAGCTTATCCATTATTTCAAACGCGGCGTTTGCCTTGTTTTTATACATATCCATAAGCTCTGCGGCTCCGAAGGATTTGTCCGCCGTTCCCACGCCGAACATATCCGCGCCCTCGGCGCACAGCGTGTGCCAGTACGATACTGCAAATTTCAGCTGCTCGCGCATCGGCTTTCCGTCAATAATTTCGTCCGGATTGTAATAGCGGAACGCGAAGGGATTTCTGGTTTGTGCGCCCTCGTAACGTATTTCGGGTATACCGTTGAAAAAGTCCGACATAACTGTTTCCCCTTTTATATTTTATTTGTTTTCTCCGAAAAACTCCTCCTCGAGCATTGCACACAGAGCATGATACACGGGGAGTGTATATTCCTGAATCCGGTACGTCTGCGTTGACGGAAGACAGACGCACACATCCGCAACAGCCGAAAGCTTGCTTTCGTTTGAACCGGTAATTCCCAGAACCTTTACACCGATAGCCCTTGCCGCCTTTGCCGCATTCACTATTGATGCGGAATTGCCGGAGGTGCTCAGCGCTATGAGCGTGTCGCCCGGCACACCGTAGCCGTACACCTGCTGTGCAAACATCATGTCCGCCGCCGCGTCATTGGCGAATGCCGTCATAAGCGCAGTTTGACTCACAAGCGATATCGCAGCGAGCGAACGCTGCAAATTAGCAGCTATGTAATCGCCGCCGTCAATGCCGTCAAATGCCGCCGTCTGAGCCGCCGTAAGTCTTCTCGGCAGCTTAAAGCCCTTCATAAGCTCACCGACTATGTGCTCTGAATCCGCTGCGCTTCCGCCGTTTCCGCAGATGAGCACCTTGCCGTGTCCGTCATAGGTTTCGCGCAGCATACCGTATGCCTGTGCAATATCCGCACGCAAGCCGGCAAGGTCGGGGTTGTCAAGCAGGAATTCTTCAAATATATCGTTGACACTCATTGTCATTCTCCTTCAAACGCCGCGCTCAGTGCCGCGTAATCCCCTATGCTCTCCCCCAACGCGGCGGGAAGCACACGGCATACGCGCGCCGACAGCTCAAGCGCTTCTTTTTCTATTACCTTTATTATCTGCGGCAGAAAGCGGGCTTCGTTTCGCGCATATATGCTGCCGATTACTATAACCTGCGGATTTAAAATATCTATGATGAGCGAAAGACCCTCTCCGAGCCTCTGCGCACATATATCCAGCACCTCATTTGCCAGAGCATCGCCCGCGTCGGCAGCCAGCGCCACAGATTTTGCGGTTATGGAGCAGATGTCGTTTTCCTCTTTGAACAGGCCGGATTTTCCTCCGTCACGCAAGGCTTTTTTCGCCATGCTCTGCGCCAGACGCGCTATGCCTCCTCCGCTGCAAAAGCCCTCAAAGGAGCCGCGTTTTCCGTAGCCCTCCGGTCCGTCCGGCGAAAGCCTTATATGGCCGACCTCACCCGCCATATCATTCGTTCCGGAATAGAGCTTGCCGTCGAGCACAAGCCCCGCGCCCATGCCCGTGCCGAAGGTGAGAAACACCGCGTTACGGGTGCCTCTTGCCGCCCCGAACCGCCATTCCGCAAGTGCGCAGGCGTTGGCATCGTTGCGGAGATATGCCCTGACCCCGAAATGCTGTTCGAGCATTGAGGTTATCGGCACCTCATCCCATCCCGGAAGATTCGGAGGTGAAAGGATGACGCCGCGGGTGCTGTCAAGCGGCCCTCCGCAGCTTATCCCCACTGCCTTCAGCTGATTTTGCATCACACCGTTTTCGTCGAGCAGCGCGTCCGCTTCAGACATTATCTGAGCGAGCACCTCGCGCCAGCCGGCCGCCGTGCGGGTGGGAAAAGCCTTCTTGGCGATGATAAAGCCCTCATCGCCGCCTTCGGGCAAAACGCCCTTACCGAGAATTACGGCGCACTTGGTTCCGCCTATATCTATGCCCAGCGTATACATGCGTATTTCCCCCGATATCATCCTTATATAAACACTTTTAATAGTATCACAGTAAGAGATTCAAGTCAATGCAAAACTATTGACACGGGTGTTACAATATTTGTATTAAACACATGGGAGAATCACATATTATGAGAGATTTTATGAAGTCCTCAAAGCTTGACAACGTATGCTACGACATACGCGGCCCGGTAATGGATGAGGCAAACAGGATGTCCGCCGAGGGCATCGACATAATAAAGCTCAATATAGGAAATCCGGCTCCGTTCAAATTTGATGCTCCGGATGAAATAATCAGCGACATGCGTCTGAATCTGCGCGACAGCCAGGGTTACTCCGATTCAAAGGGGATTTTTCCCGCGAGAAAGGCTATAATGCAATACTGCCAGCTCAAGGGCATACCCGGTGTCGGCATAGACGATATATACACAGGCAACGGCGTTTCCGAGCTGATAGTAATGTCCATGCAGGGGCTTCTCAACAACGGCGATGAAATTCTCGTGCCCGCACCTGATTATCCGCTCTGGACCGCTTCCGTCACTCTCGCCGGAGGCACAGCGGTACACTACATCTGCGACGAGCAGGCAAACTGGGCACCCGACATTGATGACATAAAGAAAAAAATCACGCCGAACACAAAGGGCATTGTCATTATAAACCCCAACAATCCCACAGGTGTGCTCTACCCCGACGAGCTGCTCAGACAAATCGTGCAGCTCGCACGCGAGAACGAGCTGATAATCTTCGCTGACGAAATATACGACCGCCTTGTAATGGACGGACTCAAGCACACCGCCATATCCTCACTTGCGCCCGACCTTTTCTGCGTAAACTTCAACGGGCTTTCAAAATCCCACCGGGTAGCCGGCTTCCGCAGCGGCTGGATGTGCCTGAGCGGAGACAAAAAGCATTTCAAGGACTATATCGAGGGCTTAAATCTGCTTTCAAGCATGCGCCTTTGCTCAAACGTTCCGGCACAGAGCATCATTCAGACCGCTCTCGGCGGTCATCAGAGCATGGACGCGTATCTCCTGCCCGGAGGCAGGGTGTACGAGCANNCCAGGGTGTACGAGCAGCGCGAATACATCTGTGATGCACTCTCAAAAATCGACGGCATATCCTTCGTGCGTCCTCAGGCGGCATTTTATATCTTCCCTAAGCTCGATATCAAAAAATTCAACATCACCGATGACGAGAAATTTTCACTTGACCTTCTCCGCGAAAAAAAGGTGCTTATCGTCCACGGCGGCGGCTTCCACTGGGAGCAGCCCGACCACTTCAGAATTGTGTATTTGCCGGATGTCAAGGGGCTTGAGGAGGCAACCGGAAGGCTTGCTGATTTCCTTTCAACATACAAGCAAAAATAAATTAACTCAGTTTGAATAAATTGTAAAATAAAGTATTGAAAACTTTGGTATAATGTGATAAAATTACGGAGATGTATATTAAATCATCTATAAGGAGGATTTTCAAATGAAGACCAAAAGCATGCGTGTTACAGCGGTTCTGCTTGCGTTTGTGCTCGCGTTTTCCGCGATAGCAACAGGCAGCGCGGCCTACACACAGCCCGAAAAAGTTTCCGCATCCTCTCTCGCAAACAACAATTCTTCTGCCGACACCTACACAGAGGTTAACACGGTTGAAGATGCTGTTAAGCTTCTTGAAGCAGATGCGGCTGCACAGGCGGCTGCGGCAGCACAGGACGAAACTCCCGTGGAGTATATTCCCACAATATTGCTTCCCGGTATAAGCCAGTCCTATTCTTATCTTGCAGACGAAAACAACGAGCCCGTTCTCAACAAGGACGGCGACGAGCTCGGCGGAGGACTTCTTATAATCGACAGCTCCACCGTTGTTGACACACTCCTCGGTACACTTGCGGCTCCCCTCATTAAAACCCTTATAGCTCAGCGCGATATGGGCTTTACCGACGCCGTATATGACACCGTCAAGGAGCTTTTCTGGATTCAGGAGAGCAATAAGGACGGCACACCCGTAAACAATCTTCAGACCAAGACCTTCACCTGCTCGGTAGGCGAAATGTCCGAGGCCGACAGAAGCCAGTTCTATCGCTACATCCCCATGCAGGATTATGCGAACCAGGTAGGCGAGGACAACATCTATTTCTTCGCATTCCCGCTTATTGCCGACCCCATGGACTCGGCGGTTGAGCTTGATAAGTATATCCAGATGGTCAAAGAGGTTAAGGGCGTAGACAAGGTCAACATCGTCAGCGTCAGCCTCGGCGGAACCATCCTCACCTCTTATCTCGACCTTGAAGGTGTTGACGGAAGCGACCTTCACAACATCGTAAACGTTGTTTCGCTTCTCAACGGAACCGACCTTATGGGCGATTTCCTCGACAGAACCTTCAATCTTGACGAGCAGTTCATTTATTCCGATTATATTCCCACAATACTTGAGGAATCCGAAGGCTACGGCACTTACGGCTATCTCATCAACATCGCAATCAGAATTTTCCCGCGCGAGGTTCTTGAAAAGACCCTCACCCGCGCTGTGGACGGAATTCTCGAAACCCTTGTTGTCAACTGCCCGCAGTTCTGGGCAATGGTTCCCAATGACCGTTACGAAGCACTTGCCGACAGATATCTCAGCGGCAGCGATTACGCGGTTCTCCGCGCAAAGACCGACCGCTTCCATCTTGCTCAGACCAACCTTCAGGATAACCTCCGTGAAGCTGTTGCCAACGGAGCAAAGGTCAACAACATCTGCGGATATGACCTGACATACGGTGACGGCGATTACAACTTCTTCGGTATAATGGCTTCCTCCAACACCACCAACAGCGACGGAATCATTGATATCGACTCCACATCGGTCGGCGCGACCTATGCAAAGTCGAACACCGTTCTCGGTTACGACGGAGCCTATGTCTCCCCCGACCAGTCGGTTGACCTTTCTACCGCCATGTATCCGGACAATGTCTGGCTGTTCTACAACCAGCATCACGAGGTCGGCAGAAACGATGTCGTTCTCAAGCTTGCCGGTAAAATCCTCACCGATGAAATCACCGATGTAAACAGCGACCCCGCAAACTTCCCGCAGTTCAACGGAACCCGTAACACCAAGAACATCACCCGTTGGTATCTTGACGAGGCAAATACGGTGTTCGCAAATGAGGCTGCCGCTCCCGGCACCTACAACGCAGCCGACCTTGAAGAGCTTCATGCCGCTTATGACGAGGCAATTGATATGCTCGCCGATACAAACGTTACCTGCGGACCTGAGCCTGCGGCTGCAACATCTGAGAGACTTCTCAATGCGCTTCGCAGAGTCGGCGTACGCGGTGCCGCATCCGACCCGACAACAAACGAGGTTCTCGAGGCTCTCACCAAGCTTATGAGTGATGCTCTTTATGAGTTCTACGGACCTCAGGGCTTCTCCGATTGGATGAAAAACGGTGTACCTGCCAGCGGCAAGCCGTTCCCCTCGGGCCCTCTCACCAGACACTGAGTAACTTAAACCTTCGGGGTCGTGCTTTACGGCACGACCCCGTTTTTTGAGGAAAAATACATATGAATGTTTACTTTCAAACTCTCGGCTGCAAGGTCAATCAATATGAAACGCAGGAGATGACCGAGGCACTGACAAACTGCGGCTACACAATTTCGGAGCTTTCCGATGCGGATATCGTGATTGTAAACTCCTGCACCGTAACCGCCGAAAGCGACCGCAAGGTTCGCCAGTGCGTAAGGCATCTGAAAAAGCTGCGCCCCGACTATGTTCTCGTGCTCACGGGCTGCGCCTCCCAGGCCGACCCCTCTCTTTTCGACGAGCTGCCCGAGGCGGACATAGTCCTCGGTAACAACACAAATCTTCTTTTGCCGGAGACTCTTGAGGAATTTTTCGCATCCCGCAAGCGCATACTCCGCGTTGAAAAGCATACATCTGCAGCTGAATACAAGGGCTGCGGAATAACAAAATTCAATGAACACACGCGGGCATTCCTGAAAATTCAGGACGGCTGCAACCGCTACTGCTCCTACTGCATAATTCCCGAATCGCGCGGACGCTCACGCTCAAAGACTCCGCAGGAGGTGCGCAGTGAAGCCGCCGCTCTCGCTGCAAACGGATTTTCGGAAATTGTGCTCGTGGGCATAAATCTTTCCGATTACGGCGCAGGAACAGACTGCTCCCTTCCGGACGCGATAGAGGCTGCGTCCTCACCCGATTGCATAAAGAGAGTGCGCCTCGGCTCACTTGAACCCGACCATCTTACCGACGAAATGCTTGAGCGCTTCTCCGCTCTGCCCAAGCTCTGCGAGCAATTCCACATCTCACTGCAAAGCGGCTGCGACAAAACGCTCAAGGCGATGAACCGGCACTACACCGCATCGGAATACGCAGACTTGTGTGACAAGCTGCGCCGCAAATTCACCGATGCCTCTCTGACAACCGATATAATAGCCGGCTTCCCAGGTGAGAGCGAGGAGGATTTCCTTCAAACGCTGGAGTTTGTCAAAAAAATCCGTTTTGAAAAGGTGCATGTTTTTCCCTATTCAAAACGCGAGGGCACAAGAGCGGCTCTTATGCCGCAGCTTCTCAATGCCGTAAAGAATGAACGTGCCGCACGGCTTTCCGCCCTTGCCGAAGACATACGCCGCGACTATCTCGCCTCACAGACCGGCAGACGCCTTGAGGTGCTGTTTGAGCGCGGCTGCAACGGAGTGTTTGAGGGATATACAAAAAACTACACACCTGTAAAGCTCGTATCCGGCGAGGATATGCGGGGTATAATCACTTATGTAACCATCACCGGAAGTGACGGTGAAGCGTGTCTTGCAAAGCTGTGAAAATCATATGATTTTTGAGAATTAAAGATTACAAAAGCGTTACGAAAATCCCGCCTATTCTTACAATTGTCTTACAAAATGCTCAATAAGTTGACTTTGTCTTTTTTTAAAGATATACTCAAATCAGCAACATAACCAAAAGGAGGAAAGAAAATGATTGAGGTCTGCTCGGTCACGAAGAAATTCGGCGATTTCACTGCTATTCAGGATTTATCGCTGAGTGTACCCAAGGGCGCCATATACGGACTTGTAGGCTATAACGGCGCAGGCAAAACCACACTGCTGAAAACGGTGTCCGGCGTTTATAAGCCGGAGGGCGGTGAAGTTAAAATCAACGGGGAAAACATTTTCGACAATGCAAAGCAAAAGGCAAAAATGTTTTATGTTCCCGATGATTTGTATTTTCAGCCCTATGCAAGCATGGACAAAATGGCTCATTTCTATAACGGCTATTATGCCAACTTCGATATGGAGGAATTCAAAAAGCTTGCATCCGTATTCGGGCTTAACACCACAAAAAGGATAAACGGTTTTTCAAAGGGCATGCAGCGTCAGGCTGAAATTGTGCTTGCAATGTCCACAAACCCGGAAATAATCCTGCTTGATGAATCCTTTGACGGACTTGACCCCCAGAAGCGTGCGATAATCAAAAATCTTCTTAATGAATACATGGCGGAGAGAGAGGTTTCAATCATCATCTCCTCTCACAATCTTCATGAGCTTGAAGACCTTTGCGACCACGTGGGGCTTATCAACGGCAAAAACATCGCACTTGACGGCTCTGTTGCCGACCTGAGTAAGGATAAGGCAAAATTCCGTCTGCTGTTCGACCATCCCGTGACGAAAGAGGATTTTGTCGATGTAAAGCTGCACACCTTTACAGAGGACGGAAGACTTATTACAATCTTTGCCGACGGCAATGTTGACGAGGTAAAAACAAAGCTTGAGGCGATGAAGCCTCTTCTTCTTGAGCGCAGAAACCTTACTCTTGAAGAAATATTCCTTGATGAAATGGAGGGACTTGATTATGACTTCTCAAAAATCTTCAGCTAATCCGTTTATCTACACTGTAAAAAGCGGTCTCACCGGAAGCAATCTTGTGCCCGCACTTCTCAATGCGGCAGGCTTTCTGCTTCTCTCCTCCTTGCTCGCCATCATAGAGCTTACAAGGGAAACGATGAAATACGATGAGTCTCAGACAATCATCGGCACTATTTCGGCAAAAGACCAGTATAAATATGTGCTTTTTTCAATGAGTGATATGACAACCTTATTCGCCCTTGTGGTGGTTGTGGTTGCGGCAATATTCATGGGAATATCGGCATTCCGCTTCATAACCTCAAAGAAAACGGTAAATGTCTACTACTCACTGGGCATCACGCGCGACAAGCTGTATTTCGGAAGATATATATCCGGCGCAATTCTGCTTGTTGCATCAATAGCGATACCGCTTCTTATCACCTTTATTATCAATCTTATTTTTATCGGAGGCAGCGCTCAGCTCACCGCTGCGATGCTTTACTATATTCTGATGTTCGCAAGCATATCGCTGACCACCTACACAATAACAGCGGCAATATTCTCATCGGTAGGCACAAGCTTTGAGGGCGTATTGTTTACCGGCACCCTGCTTTTCCTTCCGACAATATTCTTCACCTGCCTTCAGTTCCTGATGTCAAAGTTTGTCTACGGCAACCCCTACGGCGAAAAGTTCAACTATACTACCAATCCGGACTTGTATTCGGTAGCGGCTGAAAAGCTTTCCACACGCTTCTCGTTTTTAAGCCCGATAATGCATAATCTCAATGAACTTTCAATGTACGGCGCGTACGACCCCAAACTTGAGGGAAATCCCGTTTTGGCAATGACCGAGGGTCAGCCGTACACGGCGCCGAATTATCTCCCCGCAATTATCTGGCTGATTTTCTCTGCGGCGGTATTTTTCATCGGTATGCTGATTTTCCAGAAGCGCAAGGCGGAAATCTGCGGCTTCATAGGAACAAACAAATACCTTAATTCCATCGTCCCCTTCATTATAGGCTTCTTTGCGTTCACCGTATGCCTTTACAAGCTTCCGCTCTCAACCGTTGTCTGCGGAGTAATCGGTTTAATTATTTATTTCATCATCTACTGTGCAATTGAACTTGCACTCAAACGCAACTTCAAGCTTTTCCTTCGCGGCCTGTTCAAATTCCCGATACACGCAGCAATATCCGTAGCGATAGCCGCAATATTCGCAACCGGACTTTTCGGTTATTCATCAAGGCTTCCCGACCTTGAAAACATTCAGAGTGTGGATGTAACCCCTGTGGGCAATTCCGTGCTGTACTCCACAAATCAGTACCGCATCGGAAGCGGAATGTCGGTGTCCTGCGCCACGCTGACCGGAATGATTGACAACTACACCTCCGAGGGCGACATCAAAGCAATATATGAGCTTCACAAGAAGCTTGTGGACAAGGGCGCTATCAAAGCCACCGGCAAAAGCGAGCTTATCGAGGATGATTCGCAGCGCAATATTCCTACCACGATACAGTTTGTATACAAGCTTAAAAACGGCAAAGAGATTCTTCGCTGTTACAAGATTGCGAATGCTCAGATGCTTGCAGATATGCTTGAAATTGACTTCCTTGAGCATACTAAAGAAACAATCGAGCTCAACTTCGATAAAGCAAAATACGATAAGCTTAACGAAATCATCATGGCAAACAAAAATGATATTCCGGAGAATTTTGACCATTCCTCATACAACCTTCTCGGAAATCTGTTTGCGGAAAAGGTTTCAACTACTCTCTACACCGCCGACGGTGCAAAGTGCGTAACGCTCAACCTTTCCTACGAGGAGCGTATGCAGCTTATAGACGCGCTCAAGAAGGATATCCTTGCGCAGAACGTACAGCAGAGATATTTCCCGGACGCACCGGCTCTTTGCGCACTTTATTTCGTGCAGGACAGAACCGGAGCGGAAGGCCTGGAGTCCGAGGTTATCGCGGACGGCTCGGCGGTAATCCATGCGGAGGGCGCAACCTCGCCTGAGCAGCCGGAGGAACCCGAGGAGCCCGAGGGACCGATTGAAAAAATCGAAGTAAGCGACAATTCTACAGTAATTTCTCCGATTGAATTCAGCAGCAATCTCTACTCAATAACCTCAGACATGGTCAATACTCTTTCCGTGCTCAAGTCACTCGGCGCCGAGGAATACACAGTGAGCAAGCCGAAAATTGTCAAGGCTCAAATTGCAACCGTTGAGCGCTACAACAGCTTCAACAGCTGGACCTATGAGTACTACCAGGACAGAACCTCCTTGTTCTTCTCCTACAACTTCATGCCTTATTTTGACTTGTCCTCAAAAGACGGAAGTGCCTATGCCATGCGCACCAATCCCTACGGCCTGGAATTCGATAACCACGAAACCTTCAGCCTGGCGGACGAGTCAACGCTTCAAACACTGTGGGCTGCAAGCCGAAACAACTACTATACGAAGATGACCGGATATTATGTACGCTTCACCCTCGCGGACAAGGGCGGTTACTTGACAATGTATATTCCCAAGGACAAGATGCCCGCCTCGGTTGCACAAAGCGTTGCGGAATTTGAAAGCACCCATTCCGTCGCTTCGACAGACGGAATCATGTACGCGTATTGATTTCATTTTAAAATCGAAGGGGCTGTCGCTCGAAAAGCGGCAGTCCCCTCTTTTTATGCCGCAGGCTTCTCTGCTGAGGGAAGTTCAAGCGCATGTGCCGTGTCAAGCATTGTCTGTGCAAATATCGCATAACCCTGTGTCGGGTCATTCACAAAAACATGCGTCACGGCACCCACAAGCATTCCGTCCTGAATTATCGGACTTCCGCTCATGCCCTGAACTATGCCCCCTGTTTTTGCCGTAAGGGTCGTATCCGTCACCCGGATTACCATGTTTCTCTTTTCAGAATCCGCCTGTGCGTTAACCTTGGTTATCTCGATGTCGTAATACTGAGGTCCTGCACCGTCAACAGTTGAAATTATCTTTGCCGGACCGGTCTTTACCTCCTGCGCGGTTGCCACGGGTATCGCTGTTGTTCCCTTCGGAATTTCATTCAGCACACCGTAGACTCCCGCGGAGCCGTTGGCTAACAGGGTGCCGGTTATCTCATCGCAGAAGCTTCCGCACAGCTCACCGGTGTATCCGCTTGAGCCCTTGTAACAGCCCTTTATCTCCGCTTTGAGTATATCGCCCGACATCAGCGGCATTATTTCCCCGGTATCAATGTCGCATATTGCGTGGCCGAGGCCGCCGAACACCCCTGTTTCGTTGTCAAAAAACGTCATGGTACCTATTCCCGCGGAGCTGTCGCGTACCCAAAGCCCCGCTTTGTATCTGCCGTCGGAATCCGAAAGCACGGGCTTAAACGTAAGCGTAAGATTATTGCCGGAACGCCTTACCGACAGAGTAACCGGCTCTCCGCCGCTGCTTTGCACCAGAGCGGATACCTCGGCGTTTCTGCTCACCTTTTTGCCGTTTATCGCGGTTATCACATCTCCGATTTCAAGTCCTGCCGATTTTGCGGGATTCGATGTGCCCGAACCGGTCTTGACATCATCCATTCCAACCACAACCACGCCGTCGGTATAAAGCCTCAGCCCGAAGGCAGTGCCTCCCGGTACCGCGTACACGCGACGGCTGACGGTAACCGAGGCATCCTTTACCGGAAACACGCCGAGCAGACTGACTCTGGTTTCATATTTCCCCGTGCGTCCCACACCGGCGACCGTCCTTGCCTCACCCGTACGGGCTGGCTCAAGCGAGTAAATGCCGCTCACATTTATCGCCGTTGAATCGACCACGAAGAATTCGTCCGGGAGAGTGCTGCTCCCCCATATCACCATTGAAAACACTGCTGCCGAAAGGAAAAACGAAAGCACTGACAAAATTTTTAAAGCTTTTCGCATTCAATCCGTCATGCGGTTATTGCGCCGCACTCGTCTCCTTTCCTCGAAAATGCGGCGGAGCGTTTGCTTGCCGTCGCTCTAATAATTTGCCTTGAAAAGCACATATTATTTACGGAAAATGAAGTCTTTCGATTGAAATTATGCCATGTTTGTTTTTAACCTTTTTATTTCGTGCGGAATGTGGTAAAATACCTGTGTAAAAAGTGTGACGGAGGAAAAATTTATGGATTTTGAGTCTGCTCAAAAGCACGCCGCCCTGCTGCGCGACGAGCTTAACCACCATATATACCGCTACTATGTTGAAAATGAAAACGACATTTCCGACTATGAATATGACTGCCTCATGCGCGAGCTTGCGGCGATTGAAGAGGAATACCCCTCACTGCTTACCGGCGATTCTCCGACTCACCGCGTCGGCGGACAGGCGGAAGGCCAGTTTACGCCGGTTGAGCACAGGGTTATTATGGAGAGTCTTCAGGATGCTTTTTCCGAGGATGAAATCAGGGATTTTGACCGGCGCGTACGCGAGGTCTGCGAAAGCCCCACATATATAGTTGAGCCTAAAATCGACGGCCTTTCGGTATCTCTTGAATATGAAAACGGCGTGTTCGTACGAGGTTCAACGCGCGGCGACGGTGCGACCGGAGAGGATATAACTNNNNCCGCCAATTTACGCACCGTTAAAGCGATTCCCCTCAAGCTGAAACAGGCTTTGCCGTTCATCGAGGTGCGCGGCGAGGTATATATGCCGCATGATTCCTTTTTCTCTCTTATCGAAAAGCAGGAAAACGAGGGCGAAAAGCCGGCGAAAAACCCCAGAAACGCCGCAGCCGGCTCTCTGCGTCAAAAAAATCCTAAAATTACGGCTCAGCGCAAGCTCAGCATTTTTGTATTCAATATTCAGCAGCTTGAGGGCGCTCAGATGCAAACGCACAAGCAGTCGCTTGATTTTATAAAGCAGCTCGGCTTCAAGGTAATTCCGTCATATAAGGAATTTGACACCATAGAGGGTGCGCTCTCGGAAATAAAGAGCATCGGCGAATCACGCGGAAGTCTGCCGTTTGATATCGACGGAGCCGTCATCAAGGTCAATGATTTTTCACAGCGTACCAAGCTCGGCAGCACATCAAAATTTCCGAAATGGGCAGTTGCGTTCAAATATCCTCCTGAGGAAAAGCCGACCCAGCTGCTTGACATCGAGATAAATGTAGGAAGAACCGGAGTTCTCACTCCTACGGCGATATTTTCTCCGGTGCAGCTTGCCGGTACCACCGTCAGCCGCGCCACGCTCCACAATGAGGATTTTATAAAGGAAAAGGGAATATGTCTCGGTGACACCCTTATTATAAGAAAAGCCGGCGATATTATTCCTGAGGTAGTCTCGGTTGCACAGCATAAGAGCGGAGCCGAGGAGTATGAAATGCCCGCCTACTGCCCGTCCTGCGGAGCAAAAACCGTGCGCGAGCAGGGAGAGGCCGCAATCCGCTGTGACAACCCCGATTGTCCGGCACAGCTGCTTAGGATGCTCATACACTTCTGCTCGCGTGACGCGATGGATATTGAAGGGCTCGGCGACGCGGTGCTTGAAGCACTGACAGCTGAAAAGCTGATAAAAACAGCCGCCGATATCTACACTCTGCGCGCCCCGGATATAGCCGCTCTCGAGCGAATGGGCGAAACCTCCGCACGAAACCTTATCAATGCAATCGAAGTGTCCAAGGACAACGATTTGTGGCGCCTTATATACGCGCTCGGCATACGGCATATCGGTCAAAAGGCGGCAAAGCTGCTCGCCTCAAGATTTGCAAGCGCCGAAAAAATAATGTCCGCATCCCGCGAGGAGCTGATAAGCATTGACGGCTTCGGCGAAATAATGGCAGATGCCGTAATCAGCTTCTTTTCCCTTGAACAGTCCGTGTCGCTTGTAAAAGAGCTTGCCTCGCTCGGAGTAAATACGCTGTGCAAAGCCGGTGCTCAGGATTCGCGATTTTCCGGAATGACCTTCGTACTGACCGGAACACTTCCGGGCTATACGAGAGATGAGGCGAGTGAAATAATTGAAAATCTCGGCGGAAAAACCTCGTCCTCGGTGTCAAAAAAGACAAGCTTTGTGCTTGCGGGCGAGGATGCCGGAAGCAAGCTGCACAAGGCGCAGGAGCTGGGTGTGAGAATACTGTCCGAATCGGAATTTAATGAAATGATAAAGTAAAAAATGTATAAAATCTCTCCTTTCGGGTAATGCTGTTATTACCAAACGAAAAGGAGAGATTTTTTATGGCAGACCTTACCTCGGAAGAACTCAAGGCGCTTGAAGACCAGCTCAACTGCGAACAGCTTCTCATCAAAAAATTCAAAACCTACGCGAGCATGACCTCCGACGCGCAGATAAAAACCAACTGCGAACAGATAGCCGCACAGCATAAGACACATTTTGACACCCTTATGGGTCATCTTTATTGAGGAGGCAATATAAATGGATACGAATATTACACCTCTTTCCGACAGGGAAATCATGGAGGATGTGCTCACCTCGCAAAAGCACATCACGGGCGTATACAACACCTTCTCAAACGAATGCGCTCATCAGGCTCTGCGCAACGACTTTCTGAATATTCTGCGCGAGGAGCACGACATTCAGGCGAGCGTGTACACGGAGATGTCGAAACGCGGCTGGTACTCCCCGCCCCAGGCTCAGGCTCAGATGGTTGAGCAAACCAAAACCAAGTTCAATAATATTGCACAGTCTCTCTGCTGACATCCTTTTTCATTACGGTATTTGCGGCAACGCGAATGCCGTAATTTTTTTATTTTTCTTGAAAACATGCTGTACTTTTCCAACGGTTGTGATATACTTAATAGGTATGTAATTTCAAAATCAATTTTTGTCTCGGAGGATATTATGGAAAATAAAAAGACCGTAAGAATAGGCGCCGTCGGTTTAAGCGGACGCGGCTCGGGAATGCTCGGACTTCTGCTTCAGGTGGAGGGCGTTGTTGTGCCCGCCGTATGTGACCTTGTTCCCGAAAGAATGGAGCGCGGCATCGGCATTGTCGAAAGCGCTCCTGAATGCGATTATGATGTTCACGGTTATCTTGACTATAAAGAGATGCTGAAAAACGAGCAGCTTGACGCGCTGTTTATCGCCACAACCTGGATTACCCATTCGCGCATTGCGTGCGATGCGATGAAGGCGGGACTGAACGTTGCGTTTGAAGTCGGCGGAGCCGCCTCTGTTGAGGAGTGCTGGGAAATTGTCCGCACCTCGCGCGAAACCGGAAAATTCTGCATGCTGCTTGAAAACTGCTGCTATGACAGAAACGAAATGGCAATATACAACATGGCAAAGCAGGGCATGTTCGGCGAGCTTATACATCTTGAGGGCGGCTATCGTCACGACCTGCGCGACGAAATAACCCTCGGCAGAGAAAACATCCACGGCAGACTTTACAACTTCATGAACCGCAACGGCGAGCTTTATCCCACACATCAGCTCGGCCCGATTTCAAAGCTGCTGAACATAAACCGCGGCAACCGCTTCCTGACCGTTTCCTCGTTTTCGACGAAATCAAGAGGTCTTAACGAGTGGATACGCAAAAACAAGGGTGTTGAGTACGACCTCTACGGTACGGACTTTGCCTGCGGAGATGTGGTTACAACCATAATCAAATGCGCCCACGGCGAAACCATACAGCTCACTCACGACTGCTGCCTTCCGCGTCCTTATTCAAGAGATTATCTTGTCCAGGGCACCAAGGGCATCTATGAGGAAACCGAAGAGGGCGCAGCCGGCAGGATATATCTTGACGGACTTTCGCAAAACGGTCACCGCTGGGAGGACTTTAAGCCCTGGCGTGACAAATACGAGCATCCGCTCTGGAAAACCTATGAGGAAAGCGGCGTAAAGGCAGGCCATGGCGGAATGGATTTCCTCGTGCTCTCAGCGTTTGTCGAAAGTGTACAGCTCGGCGGCAGACCTCCGATTGATGCCTACGACACCGCCGCATGGATGTCTGTAACCTGCCTTTCCGAGCAGTCAATAGCTCTCGGCGGAGCGCCTGTTGCCGTTCCCGATTTCACCAACGGCCGCTGGATAGACCGCGAGGAGCCCGTAAGACGCGGTGTCTACTGTCTTGACGATATCTGCACGGAGTTCTTCCCCGAAAAATAATCATAGCACTGGAGGATACGCGAATGGCATATTACATAGGAATTGACGGCGGCGGCACAAAAACTCTTTTTGCGCTGTTTGACGAAAACAAAAACAAGCTTTCCGAGGTTTACGGCGGAGGAAGCAACCATGAAAATCTTGAGGGCAGCTTTGAAGAGGCAGCCAACATCATCATGAACGGCATAAACGAGCTGCTTGAAAAAAGCAATCTTAAACTCTCCGATATCAAGCATACGCTTATGGGTCTTGCCGGAATCGACCATGAGTTCCAGCATGAAAACATGTGCGACGAGCTCGGCGACAGAGGTCTTGAGGAGTTTTCCGTGTATAATGACGGATATATTGTTGTCAAGGCGGGAGCAACCGGTAAGGCTGCAATAGGCTACAACTGCGGCACCGGAACCTGCTGTAACTCCATCGATTCGGACGGAAAAATGCTCCAGATAGGCGGCTTCGGTCAGCTTTCGGGCGATGAGGGCAACGGCTACTGGATAGCCGCGCAGACCTTCAGAGCGGTATATGACGATATATGCCTGAAAAAGCGTCCGACGGTGATGACACAGCTTTTTTGCAAGGCATTCGGTAAGGACGAAACCCGCGAGGGTCTGCTCTCCTCAATCGGTATGATAGAGGGCTACGCGCGTGAAAAGAGCGCCCGCACTCTCATAGACATACTCTTTGAGGCAGCGAATCAGAATGATGAGGCAGCGCTGCTGATAACCGAGGAAATGGCTCAGCGCGGCGCGGACTTCATCACCGCACACACACGGATAATGAACTTTACGGACGAGGAAATTGAGGTTGTGCTGTCCGGCTCAATGCACACCAAGCTTCCCAACGACAAGTATATCTCCCGCATGAAGGAGATTGCACAGCAGCAGAGCGGAAGAAAGCTCAAATTCATAAAGCTTGACGTTCCGCCCGTAACAGGCTGCATAAACTGGATGCTTCAGAATGAAGAAAATTAAACCGAAAGGATGATATAGAATGAAAGAAATAAATGTAACCGTAATCGGTTCGGGCAGCACCTACTGCCCGGAGCTTATCGATGGCTTTCTTAAAGCCCGCGACAGCCTGAAAATCAAAAGAATTGCCTTCATGGATATTGATGAGCGCAAACGCACGATAGTCGGCAACCTGTGCCTTCGCATGCTGAAAAACGCCGGCATTGAGTGTGAAACACTCCTCACCGATAACCTTGACCTCGCCCTCAAGGGTGCGGACTTCGTTGTTACGCAAATACGCGTAGGCAAGCTTCCCGCAAGGCATCTCGATGAAACCATTCCGCTCAAATATGACCTCATAGGTCAGGAAACCACCGGCATCGGCGGATTTTTCAAGGCACTGCGCACAATTCCCGTTATGGCAAACATCACCTCGCGTATGGAGGCAATTTGCCCGGACGCATGGCTTATAAACTTTACGAATCCCTCGGGCATCATAACCGAGTACGTGCTTAATCACACAAAGATAAAATGCATCGGCCTTTGCAATGTACCCATCAACATGCTTGATGATGTAAAGGCGGCTGTCGGCGACAAGGCCGATATCACCTATCTCGGACTTAATCATCTCAGCTGGATAAGCTCCGTGCTTGTCGACGGTGAGGAGATGCTTCCCAAGCTGTTTGAGCCCGGCTTCGCTCCCACAGTCATGAAGAACATTCACGACGACGGCTTCGATGTGGACTGCTGCCTGCATTCGGCTCACGGCTTCCCCTCTTCATATCTTCAGTATTATTATTCAAGAGACAAGAAGCTTGAGCACCTCAAGGAATCCGAGCAGAGCCGCGCTCAGGTCTGCATGGAAATCGAGGAGGACCTGCTCAAGATGTATGCAGATGAGCAGCTTGTTGAAAAGCCCGCCCTGCTCGACCTGAGAGGCGGTCATAAGTACTCGCTCGCGGCGGTATCGCTCATAGACTCCATCGCCAACGACAAGCAGGATGTTCATGTTGTCAACATCAAGAACGCAGGAACACTTGATTTCATGGCCGATGACGACATCGTTGAGATTGCCGCGGTAGTCGGCAAGGACGGCGCAAAGCCCGTTGCCGTACGCAAGGATGCCTACACGCGCCATATGGTAGGCCTCATGCGCATAGTCAAGGACTATGAGAAGTATACAGTTGAGGCTGCCGTAACCGGAAGCGATGATGCCGCACTCAACGCACTTATGCTTCATCCGCTCATCGGCGACTATGCCAGAGCAAGAGCCTGCTACGAGGAAATGAAGGAAGCACACAAGCAGTATCTTCCGGAGTTTTACAACAAATAAGCACACATAATAACGGCTGTATCAAAGCTTCCCGGTGAAGCAGCGATACAGCCGTTTTTTATTGCTTTTTATTCAGCTTTTTTCTTTTTGGTGAGCTTAGGCTCAAGCACCTTCCACACTGCCGCGCCGATGAATATTGCCGCTATGCCGTAAAGCGCGCCGACAACGACACCCGCGAGAACATCCGAGCAATAGTGCACATGAACATATATCCTCGAAAAGCCTATGAGAGCGGCGAGTATCAGCGCCGGTATGCCGAGCTTCTTGTTCTGGCTGAAAAGCGGAACCGCCGCCGCAAACGAGGACGAGGTGTGTCCCGACGGGAAAGACCAGCTTGTCGGTCTGGACACAAGCTCGGGATAGATGTATCCGCTTGACGCGTCAAAGAAATTGAACGGACGCGGACGTGATATAAGCGGCTTGAGCACGAAGTCATTGACTACAAGCGAAATTATAAGTCCGAACGCCATCATCACGCCGCATTTGCGTGTCTTTTTAAAGCAGAGCATAACCACCGTGAGGATTATCCAGAATATTCCGCCGTTTCCCAGCGAGGTTATCACCGGCATAAGAAAGTCGAGAAAAGGTCCCCAGATGTAATTCTGAACCCACAGGAATACCGGCAGGTCAAAGCTGTTGGCTATCGCTTCCATTAGTTTTCCCCCTTATAATTTTTCAAACTCCTCAACATTGAGGACAAAAAGTGTAGCACCGCTGACATGCGCCTTTGACTTGACATCCGAAAGCGACATGCCCCTGCCGAAGGAGGCGTTTGTAGGCACTTCCTTTTCGCGCGTGCTGCTGAACTGCGCGATTATCGCCTTTATGTCGGCGACCTGATTGTCGTCGGCTCCGATAAGGAATGTGGTGTTGCCCGCCATAAGGAAGCCACCCGTTGTGGATCTGTCTCTTATACACATCT
>LFSB01000030.1:0-8566 GCA_001513045.1 Clostridiales bacterium DTU089 | reverse complement strand
CCCGCCATAAGGAAGCCACCCGTTGTGGATAGCTTTGTTGTGGCGTAGCCTGCATTCGTAAGCTGGGCGGCAACCATGGCGCTGTCGTCATTGTTTACTATTGCGAGTACGAGTTTCATTGTGTTTTCTTCCTTTCACATATAAGAATTGAAAAGCTTGCGGCTGTCCTTGTCAAGCTTGTAATAGTCTTCAATTTCATAGCGGTTGTCGCTTGAATCCTTTATAAGCACCCTTCCGTCAACAAGGTGCTTTATGTCGGCGTTCCTGCTCTTTACATCGTAGGAGTACTCCCCTCTGTCGGTCAGGACACGCATTTTAAGCAGACCGTATTTCTCATACGCTTCGTATATCTTGAGTATTTTCGGCACAAGGTAGTATTCGTCAAGCGAGGCAAGCACCGCCTTGCGGCTGTCCTCCATAAGCGATTGAATATCCCTGATTACCGCCTGCTCCACACCCTCGTCGTCGAGCAGGGTTATATATTTCATAAGTCCTGTTATGGGAAAGAGCCGGCGTGCCTCAAGGTTTTCAAATTTTCTGCCGTCGTACATCTCAACATTCAGGAGTATTCCCTCACCGGGAGTTATCCGGGCATTGTCGTTTTCTATATATATTCGTTCCATAAGCTTTCCTCCTACTCAAAGTTTTCGGCTTCTTTATTCTGCCGTATCTTTTCGGAAAGGCTCTGTATCTCTATAAGCTTATAATACTTGCCCTTGAGAGCCATCAGCTCCTCATGTGAACCGAATTCGATTATTTCGCCCTTGTCAACCACTATTATCTTATTCGCCTTGCGCAGCGTAGATAACCTGTGCGCTATCATGAGCGTGGTTCTGCCGCTTATAAGCCGCTCTATTGCCTCCTGAATGAGGTTCTCGGTTTCGGAGTCAACAGCCGCTGTCGCTTCATCGAATATCAGCATTGACGGGTTTTTCAGCACGGCTCTGGCTATGGAGAGCCTCTGACGCTCGCCGCCGGAAAGTCCGACGCCGCGCTCACCGAGCAAGGTATCATACGCATCGGGAAGCCTTGCAATAAACGCATGAGCGTTTGCAACGTCCGCCGCGTGTATGACCTCCTCAACGGATGCTTCGGGATTGCTGTAAGCTATATTTTTGAATATTGTATCGCGGAACATCATAGGCTCCTGCTGAACATAACCGATTTTTTCGCGGAAGGACTGCAAATCAATATCCTTTATGTTCACATCATCCACAAGGATGTCGCCCTCGTAGTTATCATAAAAGCGCATGAGCAGGTTTACAAGCGTGCTCTTGCCCGAACCGGTGGTGCCGACAATTCCGACTATATCGCCGGGCTCTATGGTGACGTTGATGTCACTCAGGGTCTTCTTTGTCTTATCGAACGAGAAGTTGACATTTCTGAACTCTATTTTTCCCTTGAGCCGCTTGACGGTGTTGCCCTTGCCGAAATTTTGCTCCGGCTCCGCGTCGATAATGTCGAGTATTCTCTCCGCCGAGGTCAGGGCGTTCTGATATGAATCGTTGAGGCTTGCGAAGAAATTCACAGGGCCGTAAAACATTCCGGCATAGGATATGAACGACACAAGCAGACCCAGAGTAAGCTCTCCGCTGCCGGTGTCAAGGCTCTTTATAACAAGGTTTCCGCCCACGCCCCATATAAGCAGCGAGCCGCAGGTTACAAAGAAGGTTACCGCATGGGGGAACGCATTTGCAAGCACGGACGCGCGCCTGTCCTCACGCAGCCAATCCTCGTTGTAATTGCGGAACTTTTCAATCGCCCTGTCCTCACTTGTGAAGGATTTTATAACCCTTACGCCGGGAAGTGTATCGGAAAGAATTGAGCTTACCGCCGACCATCTGCGCCATATTCTGCGGTATATCGGTGAGATGCGTCTGCCGAAGAAGCGCGCGCCGATTACAACCAGAGGCACCGGAACGAGCGACAGGAGCGTCAGCATCGGGTTTAAAGCGAGCATGATGACGATTATGCCTATCATTAGAAAAAGCTGCACAACGGCCTCCTGCGTGACCCTGAGCATAAACGCCTGGAGAGTGTTTGTGTCACCGCTGACTCTCGATATAACGGAGCCGGTGCTTGTTTTGTCATAGAAGCTCATGGGCAGATACTGCGCCTTGGCGTAGATATCATCACGAAGCCGTGTGACCGTGCGGTCGCCGGCAACTCTCATATAATGGCCTCTGACCGCTCCGACCGAGTACTGAACAATGTATACCAGAAGCAGTGTGACCACCATTGTAATCAGCAGAGCCTTGTCGTGGTTCGGGATTATGGTGTCGACAAGCATCTTCGTGACATAGGGCGGTACAAGCGCCATTGCCGTTGTTATTATCGACAAAGCCAGACAAAATGCCAGAGTCTTTTTTTCGGGCATTATGTACTTTGAAAGCTTTTTGACAAGCTTGCCCTTTGAGGCGCAGTTTATACACTCAGCGCCCGGACGGGAGAGCGAGCGTCCGCACTTGGGACAAAACGCGCGCATCTTCTGATATGTCGCCTCAACTGCTTCAAGCTCCTTGTCGGGGCTTGCGCCGCCTGAGACATTTTCAAAATACATCGCAGCCGCGTCGGCAAGCGACGCTATGGAGTATGTAAAGCGGAATAAATCCGCCTTTCCCGATGCGGTTGTGACCTTGAGCACGGCATTGCCGTACATCCGCTTGACCTTGGATTGAGTTATATCCTTTATATCAAGCACAAGCACCCCGCCGTCGTGGAAATCATCAAACGCAAAAACGCGCCTGTCGGTAACCATGATTGCCGAGGTGCCGTATTTTCCCTTTAAGTCAAGATCGCCGATGAGGGCAAACATCATTTTCTCACCGGAAGCCATCAGCGGCTCGGCTTTTTTCTTTATGTCTTCCGGAATTGCGTGGTTGGTGAGAAGCTCGTCACTTATCATCTAACCCCTCCTTTGCGTGAAAGCGCAAATTTGTTGTAAAACCAATGTAACACAAAAGAAGAATCAAAGCAAGCCCCAAAGCTCAAATATTTTGATTTATCTTGTCAAAAATGCTCCTGTACGGCAAAAAGCCGAGCCGCATGCCCGGCAATAATTTTTCAAAACGCTCGGAGATTTTTTGAAAACAAAAAAATACAGGATTTGAACTTTTTTTAAAAAATTTTATTCCCCGAAAGGCTTGATATATAAGGCTTTGGCGGTTTTGTGAAATTCTTTCACAAAAAAAGTTTTGTAGTAAATCGCGTTTTTTGTCATATATATACGGAAACCATGGTAAACCACTCAAAAAAACATAATCGGGAGGCGAAAAAAATGTAATATAATTTGTGCGTGAGAATTAAAAAAATCGTCAAAAAAGAAAGGAAAAAACAATGAAAAAAACATTGAAAAGTTTTTGTGCCTTGCTTGCGGCATTGATGCTGCTTTCGGCAATGGCGATACCCGTCGCTGCTATCGAGCGTCACGAGCTTTCCTATGACGAGGCAATGAAGGCAAGCCTGAAAAAGACAAGTCTGCCCACGGTTACATTTACGGATGCGGATTGCTTTGCAACCGTTGAAAGCTGGTATAATCTGTGCGCATTATTTCAGAATTTTCAGGGCATAAAATCCGGAAAAATTGTGTTTACCTACAATCCTCTCGTGCTGAAATTCAACGAGGAGCTGAGCCGGCAGGGCGTACACGCCGAGCCCGGGCATGATGACGGTATTTCATATTCGCGCACATTTCCCGAGGCAGGGCGCATGGAAATTGAATTCACCCTTGCGGAAAACATCGAATATGAGGATATAAAATCGTCCGGCACAAGTTATTTTCTGATTTCAACCGGTGCGTTTGATGTCCTGAGCGAGGGCGAGCTGAACATAGCGGCTGACATAACGGAAATCGAATATTACGAAGGCGCAGCCGAGGGCGATATTGAAAAGCTGTTTTGCCTTACAAGCAGTAAAAGCTATACAGCACAGCAGCTTCCGTTTATAGGAACGCCCGTGATTTTCCCTAAGGCTGAAAATTTGACTGTTGCCGAGGGAACGACGGTTCGTGAGTATATTAACTCAATCTCCGCCAAAAATGTCGTTGTCACGGATGCCGAGGGTAAGGTTCTTTCGGGTAATGATGTGCTCCGGACGGGCGCTCATGCGGACTCATATTATCTCGGAACGCTTGTTGATTGCCGCGTGATTTCGGTTATGGGCGACATTGATATGGACGGCGTTTCCGGCGCATCTGATGCAAGATACCTTCTTCGCGTTGTTACGGGACTCGAGGAGGGACTGAGCGCAGCACAGCTTGCCGCCTGCGGAACAAGCACTCCGAGCGCACAAACAGCGCGTGAGCTTCTGCGTCAGGCAACCGGACTGGAATAAGATGTAAAACACGCCTAAAAGCCTTCCTTAAAAAAGCTTTAGGGGGGGGGAAAAACAAGGAGGTAAATCATGAAAAAATCATTTAAAAAATGCTTGTCCCTCATCCTGACGCTTGTGCTTTCGTTGTGCATGCTTGCGATACCCGTCGCGGCAACCGCGGAGACGCCTGAGGTGAGTGTAAGCTCAAGCTTCGAAGTCTGCGGAGAAATCATGCGCGTCAACATAAATCTTAAAAACTTTGAGGGTATAAAGGAGGGCAAGATAGCTCTTTTATACAACCCGGACGCACTGCTGCCCTATACCCTGCCGCAAGGCGCCGTGTCCGACCTGCCCTCAGACGCCCCTTACCCCGTCCCCTTTGAGGTTGCCCCCGAGGGCGGCAAGCTCACCGTTTTGCGCACCTGCGTTCCCGGCAGCGATGCCGTTGTGCTTTTCAACGTATCCGCAGTTGCATCGGATTTGAATCTTGAATGCGAGCTTTCCGGGTTCAAGGACGCGGCAGGGAATGATGCGGGAAGCATAAATCTTGACACTGATTTCGGGCTTAACAAAAGCTTTGCACGCGACAATCCCGATATCCCCTTCGTAGGCTTCATTGAAAGCGGAGATGGCTTTGAAATCAGCGATAATGTTGTATATTCCGTCAAGGCCTGTACTGTCGGCGAGTTTTTAAGCAAGCTTCAAAGAGGCAACGCGAAAGTCCATGACGCCGAGGGCAGAGAAATGGCAAGCAATGAAAAAATGCGCACTGGCGTAAAGGTAAGCTCTTATTACAATAACCACCTTGTTGAGAAGCTGTCCTACATCCTCATGGGGGATGTGGACTGCGACGGCGCAGTGACCGCCGCGGACGCAAGACTCGCACTGCGTATAGCAACCGGTCTTGAAAAGGTCTCAGCCGGTCAGCTCTCCGCCGCCAATGTAAGCCGGCAAGCCAACGCCTCACCGTATACTCCCGGAGCAGCGGACGCAAGGGATATTCTGCGCCACTGCACACTTGCTACGGATAACTCGGCATGGCTGCACAACCATCCGCCGTATTTTACGGAAATGTAAGGCATCTCTTATTTTCACGGCACAGCAGCATAAAAGCCTTCCGGTTTCAAGCCGGAAGGCTTTATTGATTGTTTTATTTCTTTCTGAACTGCTGCTTCATACGCAGCTCCTTGGAAAGGACGCGTTTGCGAAGCCTTATGCTCTCCGGAGTGACCTCCACAAGCTCATCATCACCTATAAACTCCATCGACTGCTCAAGGCTGAGCACCGACGGCGGAACAAGATGCAGCGCATCATCAGAGCCGGACGCACGGGTGTTTGTCATCTGCTTTTTCTTACAGACATTGCACACAACATCCTCATTCTTTGCACATTCTCCGACTATCATTCCCTCATAAACCGGCACACCGGGTCCGACAAAAAGTCTGCCGCGGTCCTGAGTGTTGAACAAGCCGTAGCCCGTGGTCTCTCCCGCCTCGTGAACAACTATCGAGCCTCTTTCACGCATCTGTATATCGCCCTTGTACGGCTCATAACCGGCAAACAGGTTGTTCATTATGCCGTTGCCGTTTGTGTCCGTCATAAACTCCGAACGGTATCCGATAAGGCCTCTGGCGGGAATTTTAAACTCTATATGAGTGCTGCCGCCGTCACGCACGTCCATGTTCTCCAATTCACCCTTGCGTGAACCGACCTTCTCCATGACTGCGCCCACATAGGCCTCGGGAACCTCAACTATCAACAGCTCCATAGGCTCAAGCAGCTTGCCGTTTTCATCGTTTTTGAATATAACCTTGGGGCGCGAAACCTGGAATTCATAGCCCTGACGGCGCATTGTCTCAATAAGTATGGACAAATGCAGCTCGCCTCTTCCGGAAACCTTGAACGAATCCGTAGTTTCGGTTTCCTCAACACGCATACTTACATTTGTTTCAACCTCTTTGAAAAGCCTTGCGCGGATATTCCTTGAGGTTACAAACTTGCCCTCGCGTCCTGCAAACGGGCTGTCGTTAACCATGAAATTCATGGAAATTGTAGGCTCGTCAATCTTTACAAAGGGAAGCGGCTCAAGATGCTCCGGGTCACATGCGGTTTCGCCGATATTCAAGTCCGCAATACCCGAAACTGCCACAAGGTCGCCCATGTGAGCGGACTGAACCTCAACCCGGCGAAGGCCCTCAAACTGATAAAGACGTGATATTTTTACGTTCTCATGGCTGCCGTCGGTTTTGCAAAGCACGACCGACTCACCCTCTTTTACGCTGCCTCTCTCGACTCTGCCCACGCCTATTCTGCCGATATAATCATCATAGTCAAGGCTTGAGAAAAGCACCTGAAGGGGTCCGTTCATATCTCCCTCGGGCGGCTCGATGTTTTCGAGTATGGAATCAAACAGAGGACGCATGTCGCCTTCTCTGTCATCCGGATTAAGTGAGGAATAGCCTTCACGCGCCGAAGCATATACAACCGGGAAATCGAGCTGGTCATCATTTGCACCAAGCTCTATAAACAGGTCGAGCACCTCGTCGATAACCTCGGCAGGTCTTGCGCCGGGGCGGTCAATCTTATTGATAACCACTATCGCCTTTTTGCCGAGAGCAAGCGCCTTTTTAAGCACAAAGCGAGTCTGCGGCATGCAGCCCTCAAACGCGTCAACAAGAAGAAGAACTCCGTCAACCATCATCATTATGCGCTCAACCTCGCCGCCGAAATCGGCATGGCCGGGAGTGTCAACGATGTTTATTTTCGTGTCCTTGTAATGCACGGACGTGTTCTTGGAAAGTATTGTTATTCCACGCTCTCTTTCAAGGTCGTTGGAGTCCATAACACGCTCCTCAACCTGCTCGTTTGCACGGAATATACCGCTCTGCCTGAGCAGCTGGTCAACAAGCGTAGTCTTGCCGTGGTCAACGTGAGCTATAATTGCAACATTGCGTAAATTTTCTCTCTTATCCAAAATATTCACCCTAATTTTATAAAATATCCACACCGTTTTCGCGGCATTTTTTCAACATTTCCTCAGGCCATATAGATGCCTGAACCTCGCCTATATGCAGCTTGCCCAGAAGCAGCATGCATACTCTTGACTGACCGATTCCTCCGCCGATTGTGAGCGGAAGTGTGCCGTTGAGAATGGATTTATGATACTCAAAGCTGCTGCGTTCCGACTTGCCGGCAGCATCAAGCTGATATTTCATCGAATTCTCATCAACTCTTATGCCCATTGAAGAAACCTCAAATGCATCCTCAAGCACATCATTGTAGAAAAGCAGGTCACCGTTGAGCTGCCAATCGTCATAATCCGGCGCTCTGCCGTCATGCTCGATACCGCTTTTAAGCTTGTCGCCTATCTGCATGAGAAAAACCGTTCTCTTCTCTTTGGTTATTGCCTTTTCGCGCTGCTTGGGAGTCAAATCCGGATACATGTCCTCAAGCTCCTGTGCCGTGATAAAGAAAATATCATCCGAAAGCTGCGTGTCAACAGCAGGAAAGCTCTCCTTCACAATTGCGAGCGTATCCTTGAAAACTCCGACAATCTTAGAGACTGTTGCTTTTAGGAAGTCAAGGCTGCGCTGGTCACGTGAGATTATTTTTTCCCAATCCCACTGGTCAACATATATTGAATGGAGATTGTCCATGTCCTCGTCGCGACGTATCGCGTTCATGTCGGTATACAAGCCTTCTCCGACATCGAAGCCGTACATCTTCAGTGCCATGCGCTTCCACTTTGCAAGAGAATGAACTATAACCGCGGTTTCGCCCTCGATATTCTTTATGTCAAAGCCGACAGCGCGCTCCACACCGTTAAGGTCATCATTTATTCCGCTTTTTACTGTTACAAACAGCGGAGCGGAAACCCGCTCAAGATTGAGCGCGGCAGCGAGCTTGTGCTCAAAGGTGTCCTTAACGAGCTTAATAGCCCTTTGAGTATCTCTTAACGAGAGGGACGAGGAATAGCTGTCTTTCAGAATAAGTTCAGACATAATACATTCTCCTTTTCAAAAATAGCCTCGTAACAAACATTTATTTTACCATAACTCAAGGCATTGCGCAAGAAAAACCCGTGAAATCTTTGACAATGTTTTTCGATTTTCGACGATGTTTTTGTATGTATTTCCTTGCTGCACAAAAAAACAAAAATGGCGAACGTAAACCGTTCGCCATTGAACTTCGTTTTCATGCGCCCTGAAAACTGAACAAAGAGAGAGATGAAGGGAGAAACTGAATGACCAAAGAA
>LFSB01000053.1 GCA_001513045.1 Clostridiales bacterium DTU089 | reverse complement strand
CGGTTATGTGAACGCCAACGGAATCGGTACAGGTAATTGGGGCGGTTATGAAAGCTCTGCCGATGTTAATATCACAGGCGGTATGGTCGTCTGTCAGGATGATCAGTACGGGGGCATTAATAAAGACAAGCAGAACTCATGGAAGGGAATGGTTGTCGACGGAGACACCGGCACCATTTACGGTATGAACAATAACTTTACTCTGCTTGCAGACTTTACAAACAACGGTACATTCACCGTGCCGTCAGGTTCAACGCTGACTATTCCTGCCGGTATTACTTTTACAAACACCGGAAGCCTTAAAAATGAAGGCAGAATAAACAATTACGGTGAAGTCATCAGGGGCGGAACATATACGGGTAATTCGATTAACGGCACGGGAACGATATCGTATAACTACAGATATCTTGACTGCGATGCCAACGGAAAAAACTGGCACACTGCCACTATAAGCACCAACATGTGTACCGTACTGTCGGCGTATACTCCGAATATCGGCACATACAACACAACGGACTGGTATATACTCACTTCGACCGTCACGACCTCGAACATTATTACGGTACGCGGTGATGTTCATCTTATTCTGGCTGACGGCAGTAAGCTTTTTGCCACGCAGGGAATCAATGTCAGTGCCGGAAACAGCCTGACAATTTACGCGCAGAGTACTGACGAGAACTTTATGGGCAGGATTGAAGCAACCGGCGGCTCGCAATGTGCCGGTATCGGCGGAAATTATACTTCTAATACCGGCGCGATAACCATAAACGGCGGATACATAAAGGCTGTCGGCGGAGACCAGGCGGCGGGTATCGGCGGCGGCGGTAAGGGCGACCATTTAGGCTATAAGGGAAAATCGGTAGAGTCTATTGTAATAAACGGCGGCATAATAGACGCGCAAGGCGGATTTTGGGCAGCCGGTATAGGAAGCGGCAATGAGGGCTCGGTTGACAGACTTGTTATTAACGGCGGCTCTGTATATGCCATGGGCGGCGCTTTCGGAGCCAGCATCGGCGGCGGCTCTCTGAGCAGCAAGGCCGTCATTGTCATTAACGGCGGTACCGTTGATGCACCGCAGCCTTACAGTGCATTCGGCATCGGCAGCGGCGGCAGCGGAGGTCACGATACATCACTCACCATTACCGGCGGCGTGGTAACGACGGGAATAGTCGGTCAGCACGGCGACACAACTCAGCTTCTCGGCGGCGTGCTTATCGCGGGCGAAATCAGAACAAAATATCAGGAGTCAAGCTGGCAGGGCGTCTATATCAACGGCAATACGGGCACTGTATACGGAGACTATACACTTAAAGAAAGCTTTGAAATACCGGAAGGTAAGACGCTCAACATTGACAACGGCAGGTCGTTGACTATTCCGGCAGGCACAACGCTGAAGGTTACCGGCGGGCTCAATGTCAAAAACGGCGGTACGCTTATCAATAACGGTACGATTACCGGCAACGGAACAGTACAAATTCACGGAAATATAGCAGGCTCCGGAACTTACAGCGGAAACGGTACGGTAACCAATGACGTTCCGGCGGCTAACGAAGGCTATGTATTGAACTATTTAACCGAAACCGCCACGGCAAACAGCGGTTATCAGGTCAGCACCAATAACACAACATGGCTCGGCAGCGTCCGGGTTGTACCCGGTGGCTCTCTCTTCGTCAGGAAAAAATCAGTCGCCGGCTCTCCCGCAAGCATGCCCCGTGAGAACAGACTCGGTGAACGGCCGTCAGCGCCCAAAAACGGCGAGGGCTACCTTATTGACTACAGCACGGGGCTTATAGCTGTAAGAAATGTCTATGAAATCAATACAAGCGCGGATTTCAGCGGTACATACATCGGCAATAACGGTTCGATTTCCTCATATATTGGACAGACGCTTTACATCCGCAGAAAAGCAGTCACAACCCCCGGACAGGAGAAATTCAGCGGTGCGGTTCGTCCGCTCCTGGTCAGCAACTCCGGCCTTCCGTTCCTGTACTACGACGAGGACATTCAGAGCTGGCAGACCGGAAGTGTAAATAACTTTATTTCCGTAGCTTCGGGCACAACCGTTTGGGGCGTAAGCGGTCAGGATTCCTGCTATGCGGTATCGGGTGATGTTACGGTGTCCGAGCGTATTACGGTTCTCGGCAATGTTCAGCTGATTCTTGCAGACGGATGCTCATTGATTGCCGAAAAAGGCATAGAGGTCGTCAACGGCAACAGCCTGAGTATTTTCGCAAATTCTACCAATGAAAATGTGATGGGCAGCCTGACAGCGGACGGTTGCGAGGGCGACGCCGGTATCGGCAGTCACTGGTCATCGGAAGCATCCTGCGGAGCCGTTACAGTAAACGGCGGACGTATTATTGCCACAGGGCATACCTATACGGGTAACCCTGCGGGAATCGGCGGCGGCGCATATTCCGGCGCGGGTACTGTCGTCATAAACGGCGGATATGTCAGCGCCGACGGCTCCGGAAAAGGCATTGGCGGCGGAGCGGGAGTCACCTCAGGACAGATTAACATCAAGGGCGGTACCGTAACAGCAAACGGTATCGGTACCGATTCCTACGGCGGCTCTGTTGCTACCCGCATCAGCGGCGGCGTAGTCCTGAGCTCCGGAAACGGTATCAACAAGGCAAACCAAAGCTCTTGGAAGGGATTGATTCTTGACGGAACCACTGCGGGACTCTACGGAATGAATGAGGTAACACTGCCTGTCGGCATCACCCTCCCGTCAGGGAGCACCTTGACGCTGAATAACGGTCAGACGCTGAGTGTTCCCGCAAATGTCACCTTTAAGAGCTCGGGAACAGTCAACTGCAACGGAACCGTGATTGTCAACGGTGTTTTCGTTAATGACGGCGCCGTCAACAACAACGGCACAATAAACGGCAACGGCTCGCTTTATTGTAAAGCCGGCAGCACACTTACAGGTAACGGAACAATCGCAAGCGGTATAAGTGTTTGCCGACCGGCTCCTTTGGAAAACGGCGTTTATCAGATTTCAACAGCCGAGCAGCTCATGTGGTTCTCCGCACTGTCAAACGGCACTTTTTCCGATGAGCTGAAGGTCGATATCAACGCAAATGCTGTTCTTAAAGAGAATATCAATCTCAATCCCGGCTACACCTTCACCTTTGTGCCCGATACCGGCCTTGTGGCGGTAACGGGAAACAATGCGGCATTCTTCCTCGGAACGGGTATTCCGGGCGATTTGAGCGGGAATGACGACTTCTTTGACGCCTCGGCATCCGGTAAGGGTACTGTTTACACGCTCTCAAACGGCGTATATACACAGGACGCCTCCGCTGATGACTGTGTGCGCGTGTGGATTCCCATTGGCGAAAGACAGGTGATATCATATGCCGGAACCTTTGACGGCGCGGGGCACTTTGTCAGCGGAGTTTATACCAACAGAGGAGCGGGCTTCACCGGCTTTGTGGGATACATGCAGGTTGCTAATGTCACAGACCTCACACTTAAAAACTCCTACATCCGCGGCGGAGACAGGACAGGCGGCATAGTCGGCTTCAGTGCGCTTGTTACCAATGTCAAGAATTGCTTTAACGAAGCTACAGTTGTCGGCGACACATGGGTAGGCGGCATTGTGGGCGATTTGCACTACTTAAACGCAATGGGTACCCACAGTAACCTTATCAACAACGGCGCAGTCAGCGGCACGGCGTGTGTCGGCGGCATTGCGGGCATTACGGGATATGTCTCACACGCCTACAACAGAGGTTATGTTTATGCGAGTGGCGACACGGCGGGAGGTATAGGCGGTAATATCTCAAAGGGTGTTGAGCTGTGCTTCAACAGCGGTGTTGTAAGTACACCGAATTACGCGGGTGAGATACAGTCCAATACACTTGAGTACTCGTACTTCTGCGAGAGCCTGCGCGGCTCGGAGGACAGACTTTCAAGCGGCGAGATAACATGGCTTCTCAACGGCACCGTCAGCGTGGACGCCGGCGGCAACGCAAGCTTTGTGCCAGGAGCTACCGACGGCACACAGCATTTCTATCAGACATTAGGTACGGACACCTACCCGAAGCTTGCGGGCAAAACCGTGTTTTATTATGAGAGCGCAACACCCAAGTATTTTAACGATTTAATCGACCCCGAGGGCAGTGTAACAGTCACCTTTAACGCATGCGAAGGCTCAGGCAGTATGGCGGCGGGAGCGGCTCCTATAGGAACGCCGTTCACTATGCCTGCGTGCGCCTTTACTCCTTTGGCAGGAAAGCAGTTCAAGGAGTGGGCTGTCGGCTCAATGTCCGGTGCAAGAGTTGCGGCAGGCGGCACGTACACCTTTATCAACGATACAACGGTTTACGCTGTTTGGGAGTATATAACGCAGACACCCTCAACCGGTAACGGCACAGAAGCCTCACCGTATGAAATCTCCACAGTGGAAGAGCTGTACTGGTTTGCAGAGGCTGTCAACACAGGCACAACCGACATTCACGCAAAGCTTACGGCAGACATAAATCTAAACCCGGACTTTACCTTTACCTTTGATGAGGACACAGGTCTTGTAATCGTAACAAAGTCAGGAACTACGCCTTTGACCGCGTACCTCGGTACGGGAATAACAGGTGTCTCCGGCGGAAACGCAACCTTTGATGCAACCGCAAGCGTTCCCGGAGCGTGGTACACCTCTCCCGACAGTGCGCAGTCCGCAGCAGCGCCCTTTGCTTCAACTCTGCTTGAATGGGAGCCTGTCGGAACGGAGCTTAACCCTTATGCCGGCTTGTTTGACGGAAACGGCAAAACGATAAGCGGTTTGTATGTAAATGGCGATACATCGCCGTACAGCGGCTTCTTCGGACTTATCGGCAGCGGAACCGTTACCGGCTTAACGGTGTCCTGCGGATATGTGTGCGGCACAAATTACACAGGCGGAATATGCGCGTACAATACTTCCGGAAGCATCACGGTGTGTGCTAACGAAACCACGGTTGTTTCAAACGGCAACGACGCAAGAATAGGCGGCATATGCGGATGTAACGCATCGGGAAGTATTGAAAACACCTGCAACACGGGCATTGTCGCTGCAAGCGGAAATTCCGTGAACGCAGGCGGCATATGCGGATACAATGTAAATTCCGTTTCCGTTGTCGGAAACAGCTTGAATACAGGCGCAATCAGCGTGAACGGTACCGGGGCAAACATCGGCGCAATTTGCGGAGCCGATAACGGCACTGTAAACAGCTGCTATTATAAGCAAGGCAGTGCGGCGCAGGGCATCGGTACAGCCGCCGCGGACGGCGAAAGCACCATGAGTAAAACCGCCGCCGAGATAGCCTCCGGTAAGGTCGCATGGCTGCTTCAGGCGGGTGTCTGCGCCGACACTCAGACAGGAATCGAACCCCTTTTATGGGGACAAACGAATTTGGGAGCCGAAGGCTCTGTGCCCGTGCTTTTAGGCGGAGAGTCAAGCAGAGTCTTGATTTTCGGGAACTCGGACGCAGGAAAGATTCTTTCCAAAGAGGATTTGTTTGAGCTTGACGAAATAATGAAAACCGGTGTCGGTATTCCTCCGCAGGAGGGCGGACTCGACACGACGGATGCCGATGTTATGTACAGAGCGGACCTCAACTCCGACGGAGTGATAGATGCCATTGATGCCGCCATAGCCGAGCTTGTTGCATCCGGACACAAAATGAATTAGTTGATGATTTTTAATCCCGGACGCTTTTGCAGCTTTGCAAATTCATCCATGTCAAAAGGTTCATTTTATTCTATCGTTTCTTAAATGCATATATAACAAAAAACACGGCGGNNATTGCGAGGTAACCGCCGTAGCTTAACTCATTTTATTCTTTCACAAAAGATGTCAGGAGCAAAGAGAAGATGCCCGACTTTTTATTGGCAGAAATTATCGTATATAAGCCGCGTTTTGTTTTCCCCCTCCGCAAATTTTACAAGCTGTTTCAAGTTCGTTATTGTCCACTTATCGTTATTATTACCGCTGCGGTCAATCAGAAATGATGTAAAGCCCTGTTTTCTTGCGCCGTCAGCTTCTTCCTTGGTATCATCAACATATATGCTCTGTGCTGCAGTCACACCTTGCGAGGAAAGTGCAGCGTTGAAGATAATCGGGTTCGGCTTTCCTGCTCCGACAAGAGAGCTTGCTGTGAATGAGGTGAAATATTTTGCAATACCAAGCTGCTCTAATGTGTATTCAAGTGACGGCGAGGTGTCGCTGATAACGCCCATTTTATAGCCATGTTCTTTGAAATACTCAAGAACCTCAACGGTTTCGGGGAACAGAAGTCTGTCGCCGTTGCACCACAGCTCCGAAAAGAGCTTTAGTGCTCTGCCGTCAACATCCTTCGTTACGCCCTCGCCGATAAGCAGATATTTATAATACCTTTTGAAGAACTCGCGTTCATCATTAAGGTTTTTGTACCATGGCTTTCTGCCTTCTGATGCAAGGCGGAACAACTGCATCATTTTTTCATACGGCAATTCAAACGGTTTACCGCTCCACGACAAAATCATCTCATCACGGAGCTTTTCTTTTTCGGGGTTAAAATATGTAAGGGTGCCGTCCCGGTCAAAAAATATTGCTTTATATTTCACTGCATTCACCTCACATCTAATTGTAATACGATAAATATACCATAATCCAACAAAGCATTCAAGCAGTAATGCAAAGGGAACAAGGATGAACCGCATTGGCTCATCCTTTAACTCCGACCCTCATTCCGTATACTGCCTCAGAACAAGTTTTATCTATCATCAAGGCTCTGTGAAAGCATCCAATCGACCCAATTTTCCCGACGATAGAATTTGGAGTGCATTTTGTGCCCGTACTTTTCCCATCTTGTGTATTTCACATTTGCCCCTAATTCGTGCAGCTTTTTTACACAAAGGTCGTCAAATTCTATTTTGACAGCATTGTCGTCCGCCGAATGTGCAACCCACAGCCGCTCATCTTTAAGGCGGGTTATGTCAACATTCTTTCCGCTGAAGTTTTCCCAAGACTCGGCAAGTGAACCCATTACCGGAACGGCGCAGGAAAAGCACCCGGGGTAATCCCAAATCATCTGCCAAGTGCAGCAGCCGCCAAACGATGTGCCTACAAGGGAAACACGATTTTTGTCTGCGCTGTTTTGTTCGGTGAGAGTTTCAATCAACCGTTTTACCGCCGATAAATATGTATCAACATGTCCGGGCAGCCAATTGTTGGTTCCGAGGGGTGCTTGCGGCAAAAGAATTGTCGCTTTCTGGCTTGTAAGCCCACCGCCCATCATACGAAATTCGGCAAGCTGCTTAATATTGTCATGCCCCAAAGCACCGCCGCCGTGAAAGTATGTGACAAGCGGCTTTCCCTTCTCTTTACAAGCGCGAAGTCGGTAACGCAAGCAAATGCCGTTCTCTTTGTCAATGTTATTCATATGCCTTAAACCGAGAAAATGAGGGCAGAGAAACGATTTGAGTTTTATCAAACTCTGTAAGCCTTTTTGCCGTGTACAAACGCTCTTTATTGAGCTTTATACTATATTTGCGATTATAGCGCACAGCCTTTTTAAAGGGATAATACTTATCACTCTGTTTTGCAATGCTAACGCCATTCAGAATATAGATACGGTTATCAGTGCCGATAACGCCTCTTTCAGTGAAATTGATATCGAAATTTTTCGTAACCTCTGTTGCGGAGGTTTTATACAGCTCGCGTATTTCATCAAGGTCATCATCCGTGAACTCAATCGTTGCAAGCTCGGATTTGATTATTTCCTCGCGGATGAATTTTGAAAAGGCCTCAATATTCCAAAATTCACCGGATATTATATCTCTGTATTTCAGTTTTTTCATTTCCGCTCACCTTTTAACTCCGACTCTCATTCTGTATGAAAAGTCGATTTCAAACTCATCTGTGCCGAAAAATGCGGTTATTTCTTTCTTGAATTCATCAATATCCTGCGCAATAAGCTCGGGGTGCAGCTTTAACAACGTTTGCAGGCTCCCTTGGCTGAGAATTAAATCAACAAATCTCTTTGCTGTGCATTTTTCGGTGTTGTTGAAAACCAGCTCACGGCAATATTTGAACGCACCGGATGCCTTAATATTATCAAGATGCCTGTCCTTCGGGTAGCGCGTGAACGACTCGCTGACATCGGCGAGCGACGCTTCAAGCGCCTTCACTTTTTTATATAGCTTCATATAGGCGTATTCTGCCTGCCAGAGCGAAACGGGCGGCCAGTCGCAGTCAACGGTTGCGAAAATGCCGCCGCTTTTCAGAATTCTGTCAACCTCTTTAAGGGTTGAAACAGGCTCCATCCAGTGAAACGACTGCGAGCAGATTACAGCATCGGCAAAAGCATCGGGAAGCCCGGTGTTATCTCCGAAGCCCTGTGTGAATCTGATGCTCTCCGTTTCCTTTTTCTTTGCAACCGCCAGCATATCCGCACTCGGTTCAACTCCGATAACCCTTTCACACGAGCCTTGCCACGCGAGAGTTGAAAGCCCCGTTCCGCAGCCGAGGTCAATCACGGTGTCGGGCGTTTTGCCGAGATAGTTCGTAATTATTTTTACGGGATAGCCGGGCATTGCCGGGCGCGCACTGTCATAGGTATCAGCAAAGCCCGTAAATCTGTCGGCGTTTTTCTGCAAGCTGTTTTCCATATCAATCAGCATTCCTTTCGATTTGCATTTTCATACCTGCAAAAGCTGTTCATTCAACAATCCGATGATTCATTTTAGCATACCGATGCGCCTAAAAGCAACAGGTAAGTGACAGAGTAAAAGGCGCAATTGTAGGATTACAATAGATGTGTTACAAAAATTAAAAAAAGAGTAGCGAATAGGAAAAAC
>LFSB01000048.1:16733-17126 GCA_001513045.1 Clostridiales bacterium DTU089 | reverse complement strand
CTTGGGTATTCGTATGACGCTGTGGGGAACATAACGGGCATCACGAAGGACGGCGCGGCATATGAAAGCTACACCTATGATGATTTGAATCAGCTTTCATCTGTGACGCGTTCGGGGGTTACAACAAATTACGCCTACACCAACGGCAACATAAGCTCGGTAACACGTGCGGGTGTTGCGGTGAAAACCTACACCTACGGCAACACCGTGTGGAAGGATTTACTTACCGCGTACAACGGCACGGCGATAACCTACGACACGATAGGAAATCCGCTGTCATACCGCGGAATGAGCATGACCTGGCAGAACGGCAGACAGCTTGCGGGAATTACAAAAACAGGTTACAATATATCATATACATACGGCGCGGACGGGGAAAGAATATCGAAGTCG
>LFSB01000048.1:0-16720 GCA_001513045.1 Clostridiales bacterium DTU089 | reverse complement strand
TTCTACACAACGAACGGTCAGACCGTGGGCTTCAACACCTCGGACGGAAAGGATTTCGCCTATATTTTCGATGGCTCAGGCGCGGTGTGCGGCTTAACCTACGAAAATTACGCAGCGAACGCCGCCGCGCAAAACTATTACTTTGCGTTCAACGCGCAGGGCGACGTCATCGGCATCTATTCGTCAAGCGGAGCGGTTGTCGCGAAGTATGAATACGACGAATGGGGCAAGCCGACGGCAATAACCGACGGCGCGGGAACTGATGTTTCCGCCAACTCTTCCCACATAGCCAACCTCAACCCGTTCAGATACAGGGGCTATTACTACGACAGCGAGACGGGCTTCTACGCAACAGCCACAAGGTATTACGACCCGGAAGTCGGTAGATTTATCAATGCGGATGGGGAATTAGCAGGGGTAGGGGATTCGGTTCAGGGATATAACTTGTTTGCTTATTGTATGAACAATCCCGTGAATATGAGCGATCCTGATGGCAACTGGCCGAAATGGGCAACAAAATTGATAATCGGAACTGCTGTTATTGCGGCTGCGGCGGTATTAACCATAGCAACCGCAGGAACAGGAACCGCATTGGCTTGTTTTGCGGTCGGAGCACTTAAAGGAGCAGTTATCGGAGCCGCAGTTGGTGCGGCATCAGGGGCGGTAACCGGAGCCGTTGGGCATCGATTGTCTACTGGAAAATGGAAGGGTGCAGGGAAAGCGGCACTCGAAAGTGCCGCAGATGGCTATATGACCGGTTCAATAACCGGAGCAATAACCGGTGGCATGAACAGCAAGGTTTGCTTTGTTGCAGGCACAGCAGTACTAACTTCGGCCGGACATGTGGCTATTGAGGAAATATGCGCCGGAGATAGGGTTTGGTCTGAAAATCCGGAAACCGGAGAGAAAGAACTTAAACAGGTTGTTCGGACATTTGTTAATGAAACGGATGAATTGGTTCATGTGTTTGTAAATGGAGAAGAAATAGTAACGACACCTGAGCATCCGTTTTATGTTCCAACAAAAGGCTGGACTGGTGCGATTCATCTTCGAGCAGGAGATATTCTTGTTCTCCAAAATGGCAAGTATGCAATTGTAGAGAAAATACAACATGAGTTGCTAGAATCACCTATCAAGGTTTATAACTTTGAAGTCGCTGACTTTCATACATATTTTGTTGGAGAAAGTTCTGCTTTAGTTCATAATTCTTGCAAAAGAATCGGGAAACAAAAAGGAAATGCTCCTCGAAGTAATCAAGCGCAAAATAGACAGTTTAAAAGCGTGGTAAATGAGTACAATCTGACAAAATCCGAAGCAAGGCAGCTACATGAAATAATATCAGGGCAAGGATACAGTAGAAAAGATATAATTGAGGAACTTATATCTTTGTATCCTGGGAAAGGATAAAGTTTATGTCAAAAAACAGTGTTGAAGATGCAAAAGTAATAATGCAAGCCCTTTTACAAAAAAAGCTCCAGTATATGGGGAGAAGTTGTGAACTTGTGGATTTTGGATTTGGAGATATAGTTAAAGATAAAACTTTAAGCGGCAAAGAGTTAGTCCGAGCATCATACACTCTTCATTTACAGTGCCCGTTTAGAGTGAGTGTTTCCAATAAAATTATTACCGGAAGCGACGATTTGTTTATTTCTCCTTTTGATGGTAACGATTTTGTTGACTTGAATTTACAACACACATGTTTGTTCGATTATCAAGTAGAAAAATTTCGTAAGGCGCATCCATCTGAATATGTTCAAAAGATATCACTAAATACTTTTGGGGATGTTTGTATAGAAATGACAACTGCTGTTATTTCGATTTTTGTCACAAACTCGTCGCAAGATGAGTCATGGCGTTTCTTTCAAACTGTCAAAAAGAAAAATCATTTAGTATATGAAGGGGGAGGGTTTGAGCTATATTAAAATATAGCCTAAACTAATGCTATATTTTTGACATTGCCACCGAAATTTCTTGTGATTTTGGAAATCCCAACAATATGTGTTTGGTATTACAAAGACAATGCTTGCGGGTATGAGTGCTCTTATCCGCGCATAACGTTTTAATTGTGAAAATTTTTCACAAAATAAAGGGTAAAAGAAATATTGAGTTTTCTTAAACAGAAAGTTTTGTGAAAATATTTCACAAAACCGAGGAAGGAAGTGAGGCATATCGCCGGAATAAGCACAGCAACGCTTGAAAGCGTGTTCTGCGGCTGTTGGTTCATCGTTATCGACGAAACCGCAAAGGATGAAAACATCTGCAACGGCGTAAGCCTCGAATCCTCGCCGGAAGCACAGCAGGAAATATCGCCGGAAATACAGTACAATCAAGCAGGCACGGGCATCACAACGGACGGTCAGGAATACGGCTACACCTATGACCTTGCGGGGCGAGTGGCGGGCAGTGATACGGTTCAGGGCACGGCGGGCGGATATATGAGAACCTACAGCCGGTATGTCTATGAGGACAAAACGAACCGGCTGAGCGAATATAACGTGCGTATGCCTAAGAGCGGCACGACGACACAGACGCGACTTCAGCCGTTTGAGTTTGTTTACGGGACGGGTGCTGATATTGACCGCGTAACCTATGTAAAGCTGATGAATCAGGAGGTTCTCGGCTACGGCTATGACGGCTTCGGAAGGCTTGTTACGCGAAGCTATGAGTCAACGTCCGGTTCAACGGCGCGCTCAACGGCGTACACCTATCTGGACGGCGCAGGCACGGGCAGAACGAGCACGCTTGTCGGCACGGTGAACAATTCGGGGCTCGGTGTGCTTGGGTATTCGTATGACGCTGTGGGGAACATAACGGGCATCACGAAGGACGGCGCGGCATACGAAAGCTACACCTATGATGATTTGAATCAGCTTTCGTCTGTGACGCGTTCGGGGGTTACAACGAATTATGCCTACACCAACGGCAACATAAGCTCGGTAACACGCGCGGGTGTTGCGGTGAAAACCTACACCTACGGCAACACCGTGTGGAAGGATTTACTTACCGCGTACAACGGCACGGCGATAACCTACGACACGATAGGGAATCCGCTGTCATACCGCGGAATGAGCATGACCTGGCAGAACGGCAGACAGCTTGCGGGAATTACAAAAACAGGTTACAATATATCATATACATACGGGGCGGACGGGGAAAGAATATCGAAGTCGGTCAACGGCGTAACAACGAGGTTCTACACAACGAACGGTCAGACCGTGGGCTTCAACACCTCGGACGGAAAGGATTTCGCCTACATTTTCGACGGCTCAGGCGCGGTGTGCGGCTTAACCTACGAAAATTACGGAGCGAATGCTGCCGCGCAAAACTATTACTTTGCGTTCAACGCTCAGGGCGACGTCATCGGCATCTATTCGTCAAGCGGAGCGGTTGTCGCGAAGTATGAATATGACGAGTGGGGCAAGCCGCTTTCTGTTACCGATGGCGCGGGAACGGACGTTTCCGCCAACTCTTCCCACATAGCCAACCTCAACCCGTTCAGATACAGGGGCTACTACTACGACAGCGAGACGGGCTTCTACGCAACAGCCACAAGGTATTACGACCCGGAAGTCGGTAGATTTATCAATGCGGATTCACAATTAAATGCAAAAGATGGCTTGTTGGGTTATAATTTGTTCGCTTATTGTGAAAATAACCCAATTGTGTATTATGACCCTACAGGTCATTCGTTGTTAGCTATTGTTGGACTGGGCTTTTTATTTGTTGGAATGGCAGTTTGCTTTACATCAAGCACACATGCGAACAATTCAATAAATAGTAATTTTCAATATAGCACAAATAATGACCCTATTAATCCAAGTATACCGCCAAATCCGGAATCAGGGTATGTCCCCCCAAAGAAAAATCCTAATCCCGGTAAGGTGAAAAATCCAAATGGTGCGGGAAAAGGATGGCCTTCAAATAATGGAGGGGTATGGGTACCAAATAATAATCAAGATGGAGGCCCAGGTTGGACAGTGCAGTTTCCTGACGGAGGGCATGAACACAGATATCCAGATGGTCATGTTCGATCACATAATTTCTCCAATTCATATGGTAATGTAACCAATGTGCTTATTGGTGGCTCCATTATTATTGGCACTGGCATTGGAATTATCATTATCATGGCAGACGATACGACTGGTATTGGAATGCTTGATAATGTAACATTGCCTGCGCTATTTGGTGCTTTTTCAAAGGGGGTGCAAATGGTTGCTGGATAAAAAGTATGAGCTAAATCCTTGTATAGAAAAAATTGAAAAATGGTTTCAGTTTGATACAATCACACTACTCGACTGTGTTCTTACAGATGATCCACTAGACCCAGAGTATTCAGCAAATACTGTATATTATCGATTAGAGGAAGTCGTGAATTTCCACAAACAATATTTTGGGATAATATATAGTGATGTAACAGATTATTTACTTAATAATGGATATTCAAGTGAGGATGTTGAATTATTAAATCAAAAACGAATTGAAGAAAATCAGAGGCATTCTTTGTAGTCTTCGCTTTCAAAAGTTATCCTAAAATCTCAAGGGCTTGAGAAATCCCAACAATATGTGTTTGGTATTACAAAGACGATGCTTGCGGGGACAATTCCGTATCTTCGTGAGGCAACAAAATTGTGAATATTTTTCACAAAAATAAAGGATTGGGAAATACTGGGTTTTATTAAACAGAAAGTTTTGTGAAAATATTTCACAAAACCGAGGAAGGCTTGTTACGCGAAGCTATGAGTCAACGTCCGGTTCAACGGCGCGCTCAACGGCGTACACCTATCTGGACGGCGCAGGCACGGGCAGAACGAGCACGCTTGTCGGCACGGTGAACAATTCAGGGCTCGGTGTGCTTGGGTATTCGTATGACGCTGTGGGGAACATAACGGGCATCACGAAGGACGGCGCGGCATACGAAAGCTACACCTATGATGATTTGAATCAGCTTTCGTCTGTAACGCGTTCGGGGGTTACAACAAATTACGCCTACACCAACGGCAACATAAGCTCGGTAACACGCGCGGGTGTTGCGGTGAAAACCTACACCTACGGCAACACCGTGTGGAAGGATTTACTTACCGCGTACAACGGCACGGCGATAACCTACGACACGATAGGAAATCCGCTGTCATACCGCGGAATGAGCATGACCTGGCAGAACGGCAGACAGCTTGCGTCGGTTGCAAAAACAGGTTACAATATATCATATACATACGGCGCGGACGGGGAAAGAATATCGAAGTCGGTCAACGGCGTAACAACGAGGTTCTACACAACGAACGGTCAGACCGTGGGCTTCAACACCTCGGACGGAAAGGATTTCGCCTATATTTTCGATGGCTCAGGCGCGGTGTGCGGCTTTAAGCATCGGAGGGGTATCCGAACCCGCCTCTGCTCAGTCTTTCGCCCCTTTTTCTGTGTTGTCGTCTTTGTAATACGTTAGTATTACTGCATCCTCCGCCTTGAAAAAGAACCGAAATACAAGAGCAGAGGTCGAAGATTTTTCAGCGTACGGCAGATTATCCCGCAAGGCTTTGCGATTGAGGAATACTGTCGTATTGTGATTGAGCAAAACGCAGCGGGGGGATTTGCCGTGCTGCTGAAAAACGTATTCGGATACCCCTCCGATGCTTACCCTACGAAAACTACGCAGCGAATGCCGCCGCGCAAAACTATTACTTTGCGTTCAACGCGCAGGGCGACGTCATCGGCATCTATTCGTCAAGCGGAGCGGTTGTCGCGAAGTATGAATATGACGAATGGGGCAAGCCGACGGCAATAACCGACGGCGCGGGAACGGATGTTTCCGCCAACTCATCCCACATAGCCAACCTCAACCCGTTCAGATACAGGGGCTACTACTACGACAGCGAGACAGGCTTCTACGCAACAGCCACAAGGTATTACGACCCGGAAACGGGTAGATTTATCAATGCGGATGGATATGTTTCTACCGGGCAAGGTGTCCTCAGTTACAATATGTTCGCATATTGTCTCAATAATCCTGTTAACATGTCTGATGAAACGGGCTGTGATCCTGTACCAATTTGGGCAACGCATATTATTGCGGGAACAGCAACAGAAATAGAATATGCAAAAGCCTTGTCCGTTGATGCAAATGCTTGGGTTGGATTTTCCGGGTATACAGTTAGAAGTGCTATATCACTTGCTGAAGAGCATAATAATCAATCCTATATTCAAAAAATCAATGAAAAGCCTAATATGAATCCGAGAAAAGATAAGAAAAAAGGTAGCGAAGATAGGCAAAAAACAGGAGCCAGAGAAAGGAATTGTAAGCCAAAATTCGGAGAAGAGCATAGTCGTGTAGCAAAAGGTACTGGCGGAGTAAAAAAGTTTGTAGCGGCGGGAGTATTAGTAGTTGCGTCTGCGGCTATGATTGTTATTATTGCCGATGATTCCACAGGTGTTGGTATAGCAAATGATGTGTTAATCGGACCGGTGGCAAAAATTTGGTGGGATGCCGCAGCGGCATTTTAATAGGAGTAATTTATGAAAAAAATAAATCTTAAAAATGGTATAAACTTAATAATAGAACCTATGCTTAACACTCATTCAATAACAATAGGAGTGTATTTGAGAGCCGGAGCAAGATATGAGGATAAAAATGGCGGAATTACACATTTGCTTGAGCATATCCATTTTAAAGAGTTGAACAATATGACTCAAGATGAGTTGTACTATAATATGGAGAGCATAGGAAGTACTTTGCGCGCAATTACGTATTATGATATGTTGAAGTTTTCTATGAAAATTAGACCTATCTATTTGCAAAAATGTGTAGATATTTTCAAAAGTATTATATCAACATCTATTTGGAAAGAGGAGAATTTCGAAAAGGAAAAGGGTGTCATAAGAAATCAAATTGATGAAGCAGATTCTGTTTTTTCAGAGGAATCTATAATCAGACAAAATCTTTTCGGAAATTCAAATTTAGCAAATAATATTATGGGGAGTAAGGATTCAGTTGATTCAATAAAATTAATTGATATAATCACATATAAAGAAAAAGTTTTTAATAAAAACAATTTCATTATTTGTGTTACCGGATGTGTAAGTAAAAATGATATTGAATATATAGAGAGTCAATTCGGGTCAATATTGATATGCGATGGAGAAAAAAATATCCCTTCCAATCCGAGCTTGCTACTTTTCCATCGAAGACCGAATATTGTATTCTACAATGACTCAGATGATCTTCTCGATGTCAATATTTCTTTTGACATCGATTATAATAAATGCTCAATTAATGAATTAAAAATATTAAACTGTATATTAGGGGAAGGGGTTGGTTCGAAATTACAGAAAATAGTCAGAGAAAAACTTAACTTTACTTCAAATATTTTTTCCGAAATCGAGATATATGAAGACTTTGCACTTTTACACATAAAGTTTTCTGTTCAAAAAAAATTTTTTAAAGAATGTCTGTCCTATGTTTTTAAAACAATTGCAGACTTAAAATATAATATTACTTCACGTGATTTAGAGGTTGCTTTACCGTTTTATACGGAGAATCAAATGTTTTTGCAGGACGATACCGAACAAATAAATTTCGAAATTGCATACAATACGCTGGTCTTAGAAAACGTGACATGTGATTTTCAAATAAAGAACGACAACGAATCTATAAATCACTTGATGAGTGTTGCAAAAGAAATATTTACTCATAAAAATACTAGTGTTATTGTTTTCGGAAATTGCAATAAAATCACAAAAAAATCAATAAAAGAAATAGTTTTCTGTGATGAGGACGTAGTATGAAAGAAAAGGTGCAATTCCGTATCTTTGTGAAAGCAACAAAATTGTGAAAATTTTTCACAAAAAACAAAGGATTACAACCATTGCATCGTCGAACTATATGAAATGCTGATATCGACGATTTAGGGGGAGGTGTTCTCCATGAGTTTAGGGAGACAAATTTTTGTTGTTGCAACCTGTTATCTTTTATCGTTTCTGTATATTCGAGGTTTTCTCAGAGGAGTAACATGCTATCAGTTGAATACGAGCGCTAGGAAAAAAAGAAAAAAGGGACAGACATTCAAAGAGTGGTTTTTGTATAGCAGATATCGTGAAGAAATTCCCAAGATACTTCTTGTTGGGTATTTTGTTATAGTAGTGCTTCATCCGTTGGCTTTAATTTTTTGTATTATAATTAACTTTATAAAACCCTTAGATAGCTTTGGAGCTATATTGGCCAAAGGAGTATTTTTGCTTGATGGAGTATGGATTATTGTTATTCAGTTGTTGTTTTGGCAAGTTAAACCTGATTTTAAGTATGAGAGATGGATAAAAAAGAAAAAAGGTAATAAAAAAAGGTAGAAGATGAAGAAAGGAGACGGTGCTGGGTCTTTGTAGATAGGAGCAATGGAATAAACGGCAAAGCAAAGACACAGAATCGTCCATGTTTTCTCCCGGATGATTCAAGAGGCTATTAACAACGGGGAGGCTATGGTAATATCATGGGATTCAAATGTAAAATAAAGTTTCCGACACTTATTTGTGCAATTGCGATATTAATAGCAAGTGCTACCGCAATATTTTTGATTTTGCGAAATAAAAACCAAATAAACTATTCTAAAGTTTTAGTTGACAAGTTAAGCTTGCAGCAACAAGTTTCAGTAAAAGATATATTTGCTTTTAATTTTAGTCGAGCTTATGTTTTTAAGGATAGTTATATTTCTGGTGAGGGATTTGCCAAAGCCTACAATTTAAATATTTCAATTAATCAAGTTAATAACACGGATCAGGAGTATATTGGTAGAATAGTATTTGTTGATGAATCGGGCAATTTTGTCTTTGAATATCAATACAACAAAAATGAATTAGTTGCAATTGAGGAAGGGATGATTATATATCCGGACACGAAAATTCAAAAATGTGAGGTTGATGTCAATGGAGTGTTTTCCTTTAATTTCGTAAGTTCGGAATATTATGGAGAAGGGTAGGAAAAGACTACGAATGATTCTGTGTCTTCATGAGATAGCGAAATTGTGAAAATATTTCACAAAGCCGAGGAAGCACAGCACAATCAAGCAGGCACGGGCAGAACGAGCACGCTCGTCGGCACGCTCCACGGCACGTGCATTAGAAGAAGTGATTTATTGCATGTCTGTATTTAAAAAAACCTCCTATGGTAGCTTCTTTCACTATCATAGGAGGTTTTTATTGTCTGTTTTTACCGGTTCTGTTCATTTGCCGAGGAGTTGTTTTGTGTTACCGTTTTACGCAACTGTTACGGTTTGTCGTTTTGTTTTAAATATTATATTTTTTCAAACGAATTATGAACATACTCACCGTTGATTTCCGCACGCGCGATTTCCTTGAGTGTTTCGCTGTCGGCGTTGCCGGCAGCCTCGGCAAGTGCGCTGCGACGCTTGGTGAGGTCTTCATACATTATATCGCGGGATTTGCCGGTCAGAGGATAGAAAAACTTGGGAATAATACCCAGCGAGCTTGTGATAATCGGCACACCCGTGCCCAATGCGAACAGCCACCATTTTGCTTTGTCGGTTTGCGTTCCTATCTCCTGCCCCTGAATGTAACCGATTTTGGCGAGTATAAAGCTCTTGACCGAGGTCATAACAACATTCTGAATTTTTAACACAAGGTTTTTGGCCGTTGCGGTCATAGCCTCGGTGCGATAGCCGTTTTTCCATTCGCAGTAGTCCATGGCCTCGTTGCGAATTTCCTCGGGTATCACGTGCCGCACACCGTATACCCACATTTCGACAAATTCCTCTATTGCCATCATGGGAATCATGACCTTGCGATTCATAAAGCCCTTATTTATTGAGCCCAGGGCGAAAACGACCATCCAGCACATGTCTGTGTAAATGTCCTCAAATATCCACAGCGTCTTTGACGAAAAGCGCTCTCTCAACGGCTTTACAAAGGCGTAGCTTAGGTTGAGTATCGGATAGGCGGGGATTCCGACGATTGTCTGAAGCGAGGCACTGCCGAGAACATCTATGTAGTAGTCCGAACGGCTTTGACTTACAGAGAAACCGCTCAAAAAGTCGGAAAGCATAAGCAGCAGTATGGGCTTGTTATTGAATATTGCCTTGAAGCCCTGCTTTATACTCGGACGTTCAAGCGTCTGCATAACGCGCTCCTTGGACACCCAGTAGAACCAGAAGGTTGCCGCGCACGCGAGAACGCTCGTGAGCATACCCATGCTCACAAAAAGACTTCTCAGCTTCATGGCAATAACCTTGTTGTTTATCAGGTCAATAAGTACGCCCATGACCATCTCCGGTATCTTTTCGCCCACGAAGCGGGACCAGAAATTAGCCTTCGTTATAAGGCTTACTCTTTCAACAGGGTTGGGCGTTATTGTTGCCAACAGACCCGACTGTGAAATGGATGTAAAGGTCGATGCAGTTTCGTTTATAACCGAAAAAGCGAAGAAATAAATAAGCTTTGGGATATAGTTTGCCGCCGTGTTCGGGAAGATGAACGGCATAAACCAGTAGAAAAAGCCGAAAACAGTGAGCGGAATTTTAAGCCAGATAAGATACGGGCGGAACTTGCCCCATCTCGTGCGTGTTCTGTCCACAAGCACGCTGATAAAGGTGTCGTTGAAAATATCCCATATTCCGGTAAAAAGGGTTACAACGCCGTAGATATTAAAATCAATTTTAACGACGTCCCAAATGAAACGGTTGGAATATTTTCCGATGGAAAAGCTGGCGGAAAAGTCGTTCAGAATGTACGCAATACTCTCCCTGCGGTTGACATATTTTCTTGTGATGTCTACGCCGTGCCCGGTGTTGCTCATGTTTACACCCCTTTACCGATAATTATTTTCAAATCACAGCAAGCTGCTTGAAACGCATATGAATATTACACAAAGAATAAAATAACCGTGAACAGCGATAAACTCGCTGTTAAATGCCACTTCCTTGAAGCTGTTGGAATTTTGACGTACTCTTGAGCTTTTCGTTGATTCCGAACCGTACCCTGTCTTTTTTGAGCTTATGCTCAAGCCCTTGTCCGCTGAAAATCAGAATACAGGGCTTATCCCTCTGCTCGCAACAGCGTACCTTAGGCATAGCTTTTACCTGCGAAAAGCATATAAAATATATGTATAAAAAAAGTCTACACCAAAATCCGCAAAAAGTCTATAAAAAAGCAAGAGGTTTTTTTGTTTGTGCTGACTGCCCCGTGTCAACAGAGGACGCAAGTGCCGCAGTATTTTTTGCCGAGCGGATGCTCGTTAAAAATTCAACAAGCCGAGAACATGCTCTGCGGTTTTTATGGTTGACATTAAAAGCACCTTTCTGTATTATATAATTGTGATATATATAATCAGGAGGTAATCAAAGAATGAAGAAGGGTCGAGGCGCACTTAAAGGGTCGCTCGCACTGGCGTTGTGTATGGTGCTATCAGCACTGCTGATAGGCACATTCGCGGTTCTTGCCGCACTCGGAAGCGGAACTGCCGACAATCCGAGGCGGAGCTTCGCGCATTTGCCGCACGGGTTAACGACGGTGAAGGAACGCTTAGTGCAACTCTGACGGCGGATATAGACATCGGCCTGGAGGCGTGGACACCTATCGGTACGCCGGAGACGGCGGCATACAGCGGCGTATTTGACGGGGACGGTCATACCGTATCCGGCATGAGCATCAACGCGACGACGGGTTATCAGGGCTTTTTCGGAGCGGTCAACGGTGTTTCGGCTAAAATACTCAACCTCACGGTTTCGGGTAGTATAACGGTAACAAGTACGTCCGCTATAAGTGCGTTCGGCGGAATCGTCGGCTGGGCGGACGGCGGCGCGCTCGTCAAGGGCTGCACAAGCCGCGTCGATATCACCGTGGACAGCGCGTCTACCGCGATACCGTCTTATCTCGGCGGTGTGTGCGGCTGGGCAGGAGGCGCAAGCTTCGAGGAGTGTACTTATTTCGGCACAATTAACTCCGGAAGTAAAGAGGTCAACTGTATGGGTGGTATTGTCGCCTATGCGGACGGCGCGACTGCGATAAAGAACTGCGGCTTTTACGGTACGATAACATCATCGATAAACGAACACTTGAAAACCGGTGGTATCTTAGGCTATGTGGACAACTCCGCTTTCGGCGGACTGCAAAACTGCTACAGTTACGGCAGCAATATCAGTTGCGGTACAACTCGCTACAATGCCAATACCGGCGCAATTGTCGGTGCAATCGGCTCGAAGACTACCGTTAAAAATATAACAAATAACTATTATTATGTGTATGTGGCTGCGGACACGACACAATGGTTAAAGGCTTGGGGAACAAACGCAAAAAGCGGCGCTATGCCGAGCGGAGCCGTAACTCAGGTGACGAACACAAACATGCTCGGCTCGGGCGAGCTGTGTTATAAGCTGAACGGCAGCACTACGCCGGACGGCACACAGGCGTGGCATCAGACGCTGGGCGTTGATGCATCGCCGGTACCCGACAGCGGCTCGGGAATTGTCTACTATTATTCAGACTACCAGCTTTATGCCAATACATCAACTATCGGCTATTACCACGACAACGGCACCTCGGACGATTTAACCGACGATTCTGTTGAAATATCCACGGCAGCAGAGCTTCTGTGGTTTGCGTCGCAGGTTAATTATAGCGGAAAAACGCAGCTCAGCGCGAATCTGACGGCGGACATCGACTTAAACCCCGGCTATACCTTCAACACCGACGGCACCTTTTCCGGCGGCGCTTCTCCCGTGGAATACCTGCCGATCGGCAACACATACTTATCGCGGTATAACGGAACCTTCGAAGGTAATAATCACACAATTTCGGGGATTTATTTTAACGACGCGGAAAGACGCTACGTCGGTATTATCGGCTATCTTGCGGAGGGCAAAACCGTCAGGAACGTTCATGTGAAAAACGGATACATAAAAGGTGGAAGTTCGGTCGGCGCTATCTGCGGATACTGTTTGGGAACGGTTGAGAGCTGCAGCAGTGACATAACGCTTTCCTCGACTTATACTTCTTCGGGCATAGGCGGTATCTGCGGATCCGGAGGCTCAAAGTCGACGATAAAAAACTGTCTTAATACCGGTACTGTCACGGGCGCTAACTTCGTCGGAGGAATCTGCGGCGACTACACCGACGGAAAAATTGAGAACTGCCTGTCAACGGGCACGGTTCGTATTATATCAAGGGCTTCTACGAATCAATCGACAGTCGGTTCGATATGCGGAATAATCCCGGATAAGGCGGTATACACCAACAACTACTATCTTTCGGGGACGGCGACGGACGTAAACGGCGTCACACAAAACGGTATCGGAGCAGCATCAACGGGTTCGACAACCGCGGACCCCGCGGGAATTACAGCAATTTCGAGTGACAAACTTTCAACGGGCGAGCTATGCCTGCTGTTAAACCAAAACAATGCGAGCGGCTGGTATCAAAACCTCGGCGAAGACGCAACGCCCGTGCCGAACAGCACGCATAAGCCGGTGTATTTTGATGCAACGCTCAATTTCTACTCGAATTATCCCGCGCCCGCGCTTTCGGATAATTACTATCAGCTTGACAGCGCAGACGACCTTTTCTGGTTTTCCGGCGCGGTAAACCATGGGCACCTCGGCATAAACGGTATTCTGGCTGGGAATATTGACCTGAATCCCGGCTATGTGTTCGGCAAGGACGGCATCGTTTCGGGCGGCAGCACCCCGAAAACATGGAAGCCTATCGCGGATTTTGACGGTGAGAAGCTTTACTCCGGTGTTTTCGACGGCAACGGCAAGACGATCAGCGGCTTGTATATCGATGAGAACGGCACGGATAACAGGGGCTTGTTCAGCTACTCGAGCGGTACAATAAAGAATCTGAGCATTGAAAACAGTTATATTTGCGGAAATACAAATGTCGGCGGCGTGTGCGGCAGTAATGTAGGCACAGGCAATATAACAAATTGCACCAACAGAGGTTTTGTTTCGGGCGAAGACTCTGTCGGCGGCGTGTGCGGTCGTAATGATGGTGAAAACGCGACAATAAACAATTGTTTCAACAGCGGTGAAATCTTTAGCTCGGACTCATTTGCATGCGTCGGCGGCGTGTGCGGAGTTGCTAATTCGGGTTACATTACAAACAATTACAACACGGGATCTGTCTCATCAGAAGAGGATGACACTATCGTGAAGGGCGCTCTTGTAGGGCATGTTGTGGGTGCGCTTAAAAAATTTGAGAACAACTTTTATCTGAGCGGAACGCTTTCCGCCGTCGGTTCTTCGATTGACGCCACATACACGGCGGCGAGCGTGACCGAAGCACAATTCCACAGCGGCGAGGTAACATATTTGCTTAACGGCAGCCGCAGTGAAGGCACGACCGAAAGCCCGCTTGTCTGGTTCCAGACCTGCGGCGAGGGCTATCCGGCGTTCACGGGCAATACGGTTTACCTTTGCGAGTACGTTAAGTGCAACGGCGAACCGAAAACTACCCGCGTGTTCACATACAGAAATGTGCAAGGCGACATTCGGGACACGCAGCATAATTACAAAGACGGTATATGCGACATTTGCGGAGCGTATCAGCCCGCGACCCTTGTCGAAAGCGGAAACCTCGATGAATTCCATTTGTCCGCCGATTATATCGGCTACTACGCCATAGGCAACGCCGGACAGCTCTATTGGTTTGCGGCACTGGTCAACGGAACTCTTACCGACGGCACGGCACAAAATCTGAGTGCAAACGGTGTATTGACCGGTAGTTTCTCGCTGAACAACGAAACCTTCACCTTCAATCCCGACACGGGGCTTGTCAAAGCGGAAGGCGACTTCACCGCTTATCTCGGCACGGGAATCAAGGGCAACGGCAGCGGAGCGAACACAACCTTCGACACGGAAGCAAGCCAACGGGGCGCGTGGTACGCAAGCGACACCGCGACCGATACCGCGACCGATACAAGCATATACGAAGCAAAACTCAGGAAATGGACGCCGATTGGCAATAATTTCGATAATAAGTATAACGGCATTTTCGACGGCAACGGTAAATCCGTATGCGGACTGTATATCAATGACGGTGAATCGGATAATAAGGGCGTATTCGGTATATCGGATGGTACAATAAAGAACCTGAACGTTGAAAGCGGTTTCCTTTGCGGACTGTATTATGTCGGCGGCGTGTGCGGTTATAATTCGGGTATGTTAACGGGTTGCACCAACAGCGGCGTTGTTATGACGGGATACAATGCCGTGGGCGGCGTGTGCGGTTATAATGCAGGCACATTAACGGACTGTACCAACAGCAGCGTTGTTACGAGTTTATATACCAGCGGCGGTGTGTGTGGTAATAATTATCAAGGTACGGTATCGCAGTGTACCAACAGCGGCGCTGTTACGGGGAACTTTTCTGTCGGTGGCGTGTGCGGCAGTAATAATGGCACAACATCAAAGTGTACCAACAGTGGCGCAGTTACGGGTCTCAACTATGTCGGCGGCGTGTGCGGTTGGAACTACGGCACAATATCCGAATGCGCAAACAGCGGCGCTGTTACCGGTAACAGTACTGCCGGCGGTATATGCGGAAAATGTGGGGATGATAGCTCCGCTCCAACCGTACCCGGTAATGTCTCGTATTGCTACAACACGGGAAAAACAAACAGAGCAGGTATTGTCGGTTATGTACTTGCCGGAGACATCCGTTCCTGCTACTACCTGTCAACATCCGCAACCTGCGGAATGAACGCGAACATTACAGGCGACAACGCCAACGCTTCTCCGGAAGGTCAGGCGGAGCCGAAAACCGCAGCGCAGTTCGCCTCGGGCGAGGTGACATGGCTTCTCAACGGCAGCCGTAGCGAAGGCACAACCGAAAGCCCGCTTGTCTGGTTCCAGACTGTCGGCACAGGCTATCCCGCATATTCGGGACAGACCGTTTACCGTTGCGAGTATGTTAAGTGCAACGGCGACCCGAAAGACCCCCGCGTGTTCACATACAGAAATGTGCAAGGCGACATTCGGGACACATAGCATAATTACAAAGACGGTATATGCACCGTCTGCGGCGCATCACAGCCGGCAACCCTTGTTGACAGCGGAAACTACGCGCAGCTCGGCTTGTCCGCCGATTATATCGGTTATTACGCCATAGACAACGCCGGACAGCTCATCTGGTTTGAAAAGCTGGTTAACGGCACCCTGTCGGACGGCACGGCGAAAAATGAAAACGCCAACGCCGTTCTGACGAATAATATCACTCTTAACAATGAAACCTTTGTATTTGAGCCGGACACGGGACTTATCAAAGTGACCGGCGAAGCTGTCGCTTATCTCGGAACGGGAATCAAAGGCAACGGAAGCGGAGCAAACGAAGCCTTTGACACAACTGCAAGCACAATGGGGCCGTGGTACACCCTTGCCGCTGACGGATATGAAACAACCTACGCCTACAGCGGAACGATTCGCGTGTGGACGCCTATCGATAATTACAGCGGCATTTTCGACGGAAACGGTAAAACCGTAAGCGGCTTGTATATCAACGGCACAGCGGACAGGGTAGGTCTGTTCGGTATGGTTACAGGCACGGTTAAAAATTTAGGAGTTATAAACAGCTATATACGAGGCAGTAGCTATGTCGGCGCTGTCGGAGGAAAGAATAACGGCTCGTTTGAAGGCTGCTATAACGCGGGCTTTGTCGGCGGTGATTTGGTGTTTATCGGCGGCGTTGTCGGACTTAATAGCGGAACTGTTAAAGGCTGTTATAACGC
>LFSB01000043.1 GCA_001513045.1 Clostridiales bacterium DTU089 | reverse complement strand
ATCCCCTTTCCGTAGCAGTGTTTTTTTATTTCCACTGTCTACTCTAAGGGGATCATATCATTAAAGACCTTCCGCCGGCAAATTTTTTTATTTTTCAAGCTCGCTGAAATCCGCCTGCATCTGCATTTCTCCGAGATGCTTGATTTCGGAGTTGTCGGATGCGTTTGAAACTGCGTCCGCCATCTCTGCTCTTCGGCGCAGAAGCTCGTCGTACATCATTTCGCGTCTCTCTCCGGTGAGGGGATAGAAGAACTTGGGAAGTACTCCGAGCGCGCCTGTTATAACCGGCAGCCCCGTGCTCATTACAAACAGCCAGTACTTTGTTTTCAGCGACTGCGTACCTATTGCCGCACCCTGAACATAGCCTATTTTGCTCATTATAATGTTGCGTATGGCGTTGTTGACAATTTTCTGGATTTTTGTAATCAGACCCTTTGCCACACCGGTCATAGCTTCCGTGCGGTAGCCGTTTTTCCATTCGCAGTAGTCCATGGATTCGTTGTAAAGCTCGCTCGGAATTACACGACGCAGCGAGTAGGTGAGCATTTCAAATGCTTCCTCAACCATCATTATGGGTATCATGGCACTGCGCTTGAGGTAGTTGTTTTTATACAATCCGGCGCTGCAGGCAAACAGCCAGCACATATCGCACCATATATCCTGGAATATCCAGAGTCCGCGTGTCGAGAAGCGTCTGCGCAGCTTGCCGAGGTAAGCGTAGCTTGAGTATGTGCAGAAGCTTCCGGGAATACCCACTATGGTTTTCAGCGATATTGAGCCGAGAACATCTATGTAGTAGTCGGACATGCTTGTTCCGACCGAGAAGCCTTCAAGGAATTCGGAAAGCGTTATCATGAGTATCGGCTTGTTGGTGAGTATGGATTTTATACCCTGCCATATACTCGGCAGCTCTATTGACTGCATTACGCGCTCCTTGGATACGAGGAAGAAGAACAGCGCAGCGCCTGCGGCAAGGAAATTGGTGCTTATACCGAAGCTTGCAAACAGGCTTCGCAGGGGGAATTTTATTACGCCGTTGTTCACAAGGTCGAGCAGCAGACCCATAATAAGCTGCGGTATGTTCGAGCCTATATCCAGCAGGTTCGCAAGAGCTATAAGACGCGTGCGCTCAAGCGGCTGAGGGGTTATGGTGCTGAGCAGTCCGGTGGTCGCAATTGAGGTGAAGGTTCCGGCAGTCTCGGTGATTATGTTAAACACAAAGTATGCTATGAATTTCGGCAGATAGCTCTGGTTGGTTCCGGCAAACAGGAACGGCATAAGCCAGTAAAAGCACGAAAGGAACGACATGGGGATGTTTATACCTACAAGAAAAGGTCGGAACTTGCCCCAGCGGGTTCTTGTGCGGTCAACGACAACTCCGATAAAGGTGTCGTTGACAACGTCCCAGATTCCGCCGACAAGGTCCATTATTGCAAGATAATTGAAGTTTATCAGCAATACATCATAAATGAACCTGTTTTTATATGAGTCGATGTTAAACCTTGACGACCAGTTTTGCAGAACGTAGCCTATGGTTTCTTTTCTGTCGAGATAGCGTCTGCTTGAGTTTACAAATTTCTCTCCGGCTTCCTTGATTTCGGAACCGGTGTCCGCCTCTTTGACTTCAACGTTTGACTTTTCCGTAACGTTCACACCCCTTTATCGCATTGAATTTAGGATATACGCGCAGAGAAGCAATCTTACGCCGTGACCCTGAACATAGCCAAGAAATAATATGTTGACATTTAACGTTATTCTATACTATATATTAAAAAATGTCAAAAATTATTTTCAGCGTAACTTTTTCCCTTAAAAAAGTACGCCGGCTCTTTACAGTATATAAAACTGTTTTTTAAGTGTTTACAAGCCAAGGCAATGGCTTTTGAAAAAATAAATATAAATCCCGGAAGAAGAGTAACCAAAACAAGCCGCCCTCCATAATATGGTGTTGAAAGCATGAAAGGAGGGCGCGAAGATGAATTTATTCGGTGGTAATAGCAGCACCTGGCTCATCCTTGTAATCATCGTGATACTTCTCACGAACGATTGCGGATGCAGCAATGACAATTGCGGCTGCGGACGCTAACCTTTAACCCCTTCGGCACCTCCGACATAGAGCCGGGGGTGCTGCGTATTTTGTCGCGGCAAAACGGTCGTATTTTGTGGTCTTAAATCACAAAAAATCAAGATGTGGGGATGCAGATTTTGTCGCACGAAAAATACCATTTTTTACCAAAAAATTCAACAAAATCTATTGCCAAAAATTACCAATTATGCTAATATGTGGAAGAAATAAAACAAGGAGGTAAAAATCAATGGGAAAATCACTGAAAATACTGTTTACTGAGGATACGAGCGAGTACGGGAGGAATTGTGCCGGAGTTCTCCGCTCTTACGGCTTTGAAGTTAAGCCGGTACCCAAGGACGGGGAGGCTGTGCTCGCGGCTGTCGGAGCGGAAAGCTTCGATGTTATCATTCTTGACGCGTTCCTTTTACATATAGATGCTCTCGGTATTATGAAATCTCTGTCCCGTCTTAATCTTCAGAAAAAGCCCGTGGTAATGCTCATGTCGGGGGTTGACAACGCGAGGTTTGAGGAGGACGCGCTTGCCGCAGGTGCGGATTATTATTTCCTGAAGCCGGTATCAGCCGAGATACTTGCGGAGCGTATACTGCAGTTTACAAGCTGGCGCAAGCCCGGACGTGAAAATCTTGTTCTGACCGGAAACTCGCAGGACCTTGAGGTTATAATCTCGGACACCATGCATCAGATAGGTGTTCCGGCGCACATAAAGGGGTATCAGAATTACGGGAGGCAATAATGCTCTCCGTTAACGATACACAGATGCTCAACTCCGTAACAAAGGTGCTTTATCCGACAGTTGCAAAAAATTATCAGACCACCTCCTCACGGGTCGAAAGGGCGATACGCCATGCCATAGAGGTCGCGTGGGACAGGGGAGACACAGATGTTTTAAGCTCCTATTTCGGCTATACCATCCAGAATGCAAGAGGGAAGCCCACCAACAGCGAATTTATTGCCATGATAAGCGACAGGCTGCGTCTGAAGATGAAGGACGCGGTAAGAGCAGGCTGAGTATAGCGCCGTCCGTTGCCGCGGGCGGCGTATTATTGTATATTTACATTGATTTTTTTCGCGCCTGTGTGTATAATTGAGGAGAAATAAATTAGTTGAGGTGTTTTTATGGCAAAGTATACAATCGGCGTTGATTACGGCACGCTCTCCGGCAGAGCTTTAATAGTTGATGTTGAAACCGGAGAGGAGCTTTCCTCCGCGGTATTCGATTATCCGCACGCGGTTATGGACGAGGCTCTTCCGTCCGGAAAAAAGCTCGGCTTTGACTGGGCGCTTCAGCATCCGCAGGATTATATAGATGTGCTCAAATATACGGTTCCGGCGGTATTAAAGGAGTCGGGAATCGCTCCGGAGGATATAGTCGGTCTGGGTCTTGATTTTACGGCATCCACAATCCTTCCCGCCAAAAAAGACGGTACGCCTTTGTGCTTCCTTCCCGAATATGCCGATGAACCCCATGCCTATGTCAAGCTCTGGAAGCATCATGCGGCACAGGCACAGGCGAACAAGCTCAACGAAATCGCACAGCAGCGCAACGAGCCGTGGCTGAAAAACTACGGCGGAAAGGTTTCCTCCGAATGGGCGATACCGAAAATCTGGCAGGTGCTCGACGAGGCGCCGGAGATATATGACGCGGCGGATACCTTCATAGAGGCGGCGGATTGGCTTACATGGCAGCTTACGGGAAAGGAATGCCGGAATTCCTGTACTGCCGGCTACAAGGAGATGTGGAACAAGCGCACAGGCTTTCCCTCAAAGGACTTTTTCAAGGCTCTCGATGAAAGACTTGAAAATGTTGTTGAGGACAAGCTCTCGCTTGATATCAAGCCCATGGGAGATTGTGCGGGCACACTTACCGCAAAAATGGCGGAGCTTACAGGACTTAAAGAGGGTACGGCAGTTGCCGTGCCGATAATAGACGCACATGTATTTGTTCCGGCGGTGGGAATAGCTCAGCCGGGCAAAATGCTGGCAATTATGGGCACCTCCACCTGTCACATGCTGCTGGGCACTCAGGAGAAGCAGGTTCAGGGTATGTGCGGCGTGGTTGAGGACGGCATACTTCCCGGATTTTTCGCCTATGAAGCGGGGCAATCCTGCGTGGGCGACCATTTTCAGTGGTTTATAGACAACTGCCTTCCCGCCTCATACTATGACGAGGCAAAGGCGCAGGGCAAGAATATACATAAATTTTTGCGCGAAAAAGCCGAAAAATACAAGGTCGGCGAGAGCGGACTTCTCGCGCTCGACTGGTGGAACGGCAACCGTTCGTGCCTTGTAGATGTGGATTTGACCGGAATGATGATAGGCATGACGCTTCAGACCAAGCCGGAAGAGATGTACAGAGCACTCATTGAGGCGACCGCCTACGGAACGAGGATGATAATTGAAACCTTCCGCGAGTACGGAGTTGAGGTCAATGAGTTTTATGCCGCCGGAGGTATTGCCAAGAAGGACCCGATGACCATGCAGATTTACGCCGATGTCATCAGAATGCCCATAAAAATAGCCGGAAGCGACCAGGCGGGCGCTCTCGGCTCGGCAATATTCGGCGCTGTTGCGGCAGGCAAGTTTCAGGGCGGTTATGACGACGTGTTCTCCGCCGCGTCCGCAATGGGCAAGGTGCTTGATACAGTGTATAATCCCATTGAGGAAAACGCGCAGATTTATGACAAGCTGTTTGCCGAATACAGAACCCTGCATGATTATTTCGGCAGAGGCGAAAATGATGTCATGAAGCGTCTCAAGGCAATAAAAAAATCCGTTTAAGGGGTTGAAAATATGCTCGTTCCAAAGCTTATAGAGCTTGCAAAGCAAGCGGCCGAACATTCCTACGCGCCTTATTCCGGCTTTAATGTCGGCGCTGCGCTGCAGTGTTCGGACGGTGAGGTTTTTCTCGGCTGTAATATTGAAAATTCCGCCTATACACCCACGGTATGCGCGGAGCGAGTAGCGCTTTTTAAGGCTGTAAGCGAGGGGAAAACCAATTTTGAGGCAATTGCCGTTGTCGGAGGACAATCCGGGGATTTTTCGGATTTCATCTCTCCGTGCGGGGTTTGCCGTCAGGCGCTCGCGGAGTTTTGCGATGAGGGCTTTAAAATATATCTCGGCAACAACACGGACAATTACAAGGTGTATACGCTTGCGGAGCTTCTTCCTGAGAGCTTCGAGCTGTGAGAAAAAATGAAAAAGGACATCCGGGGGGTTCACACCGGATGTCCTTTTTGCGTTGTGCCTCTTTATTTTTTAATTTTGCCGGCGAGCGCTTTTCGTACACATTCGCGCTCCGAGAACGGCGTTTTTACGCCGTTTATTTTTTGGTATTGCTCGTGACCCTTGCCGCACAGCATGAGAATATCGCCCTTTTTAAGCTGATTGACGGCAATTTCTATCGCCTCGGCTCTGTCGGGCACGGTGATGTATTCCCCGCCGGCGAGAGCAACATACCGTGAGACTTCATCGGCAATCGCCTGCGGATTTTCAAAATCCGGGTCATCGGATGTTACAATCGAAAGCTCACTCAGCCTTCCCGCCGCCGTCCCCATCTCCTTGCGGCGCACCTGCGCCCTGCCGCCTACACAGCCGAACAGGCAGATAAGACGCTTGGGCTTGTACGCTCTCATGGTTTTCAGCAGATTTTCAAGGCTGGTACCGTTGTGTGCATAGTCTATAAATATTGCAAAGTCGTCGTTGACCTCAACGGGCTCTGTGCGTCCGCTTACACGTGCCGTGCGAAGCGCCTTGCGCTGGGACTCAAGACTTATGCCCATAGACGCACATACCGCGAGTGCGGCAAGGGCGTTGTGGACGCTGTAATCCCCCGGCAGACCGACTGCAATGTCCTTGCAGAGCTTTCCGGCGTATTCACAGTCAAAGCTCACACCCAGACATTCACCGTCATTCAACGCGTGTACGTTCAACGCGCGAAAATCAGAGCCTGCGGCATAGCCGAAAAATATTTTTTCGGGAGCCTTTTCAAGCATGTCAACGCTTGCCGGGTCATCGGCGCAGCCTATGGCGCGTTTGCAGTGCGAAAACAGAACCTTTTTCCAAGCGTAGTATTCCTCATAGCTTTCGTGCTCCGTGCCGCCGATATGGTCGGTGGAGATGTTGAGGAAAACCGCGGTGTCAAAGCTGATACAATCGGTACGGTGCGCCTTGAGTCCGAGTGAGGAAACCTCCATGACCGCGCATTTGCAGCCGTCGGCAAGCATCTGTGAGAGCAGCTTTTGCAGCTCGTAGGACTCCGGAGTGGTGTAGCCCGTGTGAGCGGTTTTGTCGCCCCATGCCGCGCCGAGAGTGCCTATTATACCGGTTTTTATGCCGTTTGCATCCAGCACGGCTTTGACCAGATGCGCAGTGGTGGTTTTGCCCTTCGTTCCGGTTATTCCGATAATCTTCAGCTTTTCTGCGGGATGTCCGAAAAAATTAGCGCACATTACCGGAAGGGCTTCGCGAGAATTTTTTACCTTTATGACAAGAGCGTCAGGTGGTACGTCTATGTCATGCTCGGCAATAAATATACGGGAGCCGTTGTCGTACGCCGCACGAGCGAAACTGTGCCCGTCATAGGTCGCCCCTGTCAGGCATACAAACGTTATACCTGCGCCGGTTTTGCGAGAATCGTATGCAATGTCGAGAGTTTGTGTGTTGGGAACGAATTGCCCGGAATATTCGACACCCTTCAGAACCTCTGATAATATCATTATTTTTTCTCCTGCTTATTTTATACTCAGTTTAAATCCGAACTTAATTTTCTTTTGGTCAAGGATTCTGCCCGGCTCCTTTTTGGCAATGAGCGAATCAAGACCTATGGCGTTTACGCGGAAATCGAGATTTATTATTGTTTCGGCAAGCGGAGCAAGCTCAAAGTCGTGTGCGGTGTCCGCTATCATTTTATCTGTAAAATGCGAGGCCTTGAAGGCAAATTCCTTTATACCGGAGGGCGTAAAGCTTATCTGAGCGCCGGTTTCGCAGTTGCTTGCCTTTGCGTAGCGTGTGCCGATGTGCTCACCGTTTTCCTGGGGACGCACGTAGTGTACGAACATGTCATTGACCGTTGTTTTGTAAAGTCCGTATTTTGCGCTGCGGCAGCGGTCGGGATATGCCTCAATTTCACCCAAGCCGAAGTATTCGATGTTTTCAAAGCCGGCAGCGAGCACAACATTCAGTCCGAGTCTCGGAAGCATCGGCAGGTTCTCACGCACGGACGCGTCAACAACAATTTCGACACCGCCCGAAGAAAACACATAGGATATTTTCGCTCTTACGGTTGGCGGAGAAGACGGTGCGGAAAGAGTCTGCTCGGTTTCAATGACAATATGTCCGTCGTCACTGTGCAGTATATTCATACTGCGGCAGCTTTGAACGGCATGGTCAAGCCTGTCCTTTTTCCATTGTGCGGGTGCACCGTTATAGGTCGGGGCGCGCCACATGTTCATGATTACAGGCTCGGTTATGATTTTCTTACCGGCTTTTGATGCGCCCGAAATTACTCCGCGCAGCTTGTCAAAGCTGAAAACAGCGTCATTTCCGCAGGTGATGTTGAGATATCTGCCGTCATCGGTTGAGCTGATTACGCCGCATTCCGCGGATTCACTGGTCTTTGCACATTCAAGCTCAAACTGCTCAAACCCGGTTTCAAAGCCTGATTTTGCCCATACCGTGTCGGTGTTCTGAACAAAACGCAGGGTGAGAAAGCAGTTGCCGGAAAGCTCGGCGTAATCGGCGTCTGTCAAAAGCTCGTAGCTTTCACAGGCGAGAGGCTGAATATCGAGAGCGTTTATCTTGCCGCTTTTCACCGTTTTTGAATCACACTCAACACTCCATTCGAGTGCGAGGTCGGAAAGGGAGGTGAAGCGCCTTCTGCTGGTTATTTCAACGGCTTTGCCGTCAATAAGCCGGGCTGAATACTGCTGATATACGCGCTTCATATCATAGTAGCCGGGGCGCGGGGTGCGGTCCGGGAAAACAAGACCGTCAACGCAGCATATTCCGTCATTCGGGAAGTCCCCGAAATCGCCGCCGTAGCAATAGCGGGGCTTGCCGTTTTCATCAGGCACATTTACGGCGTGGTCGGTAAGCTCCCATATACAGCCGCCGGCGAAGTTGTCGTATTTTTCAACTAAATCCCAGTTGGCATACACATCTCCCGTTGTCATCGAGCAGACATATTCGCAAAGCCAGAACGGCTTTGTGTATGCGGGATTTGTCAGGTACCCTTCGGCGTATTCGATATTCGCGTACATCCGGCTTTCAACGTCGGATATATCCGAAAAGTTTTCGCCCTCGGCAACAGCTTTGAATTCAAGGTGCGAATTTTCATAGTGTATGAGCGCCCTGCTGTCGCGTGAGCGGATATACTGTGCCATTGCGCGATGGTTTCTGCCGGCTCCGGACTCGTTACCGAGCGACCACATTATTACGCAGCCTCTGTTTTTGTCACGCTCAAACAGACGTGCCGCACGGTCAACATAGGCCGCCCTCCAATCGGGCGAGTCCGAAAGAGATGACCAGCGGAACCAGTCCCAGTCGTCATCGTTGTTATAGCCCATGCCGTGGGTTTCAATGTCCGCCTCGTCTATGACCATAAAGCCAAGCTCATCGCACAGCTGGGTGAAGCGCGGGTCATTCGGGTAGTGTGAGGTGCGTATGGCGTTGCAGTTTGCGCGCTTGAGAAGCATGAGGTCGTTATAGAAATGCTCATAAGGTGTGTAGTAGCCGAAATCCGGGTGTGAGTCGTGCCGGTTTACGCCGCGGGTTTTTACGCCTTTGCCGTTGAGCAGCAGCACGGAATTTTCAATCACAAGGCGGCGCACGGCTATATGCTCAAGTATTACCTCATTGCCGAGGCTTATATACATCGAGTACAGCCTCGGCTGCTCGTCGTTCCAGAGCACAGGGGCAGGCGCATCTATTGTAAAGTCGCTCACAGAGTAGTCGCCCTCGTGGATTTTTTCTCCGTCCGGGGAGCAGAGTGTACAGTGCACCGCAGCGGAGCCGGTAATATCGAGCGAAACATTGATATGCGCAAGTGAAAGGTCGGCTTCAACCTCCGGCTTTATAAACATGTCGCGTATATGAGTTTTGTCGCGTGAGAGAAGATATACACCGCGGAATATTCCGGAGAGTCTGAAAAAGTCCTGGTCCTCAAGATATGAGCCGTCACACCATTTTACGACGAGCACGCGCAGGTCGTTTTCACCCTCGTGTATGTAAGGGGTTATGTTTATCTCGCTTGTGCAGTGGCTTACCTGACTGTATGCGGCAAAGGCTCCGTTTACAAACAGGTAGAAGCACGAGGATACGCCCTCGAAGTTTATATATATTTCACGTTGGGCGTCCTGCGGCAGGAGGGTGAATTTTCGGGAATACAGTCCGCAGGGATTTTCGTTGGGAACATGAGGCGGGTCAACAGGGAAGGGGTAGCGCAGATTTGAATACAGCGGCTTGTCATAGCCTCTGTCGGTGTATGTCTGCCAGCAGCGCGGAACAGCTATAACATCAAATTCGCTCTGAGCGTTTACAGCTCCGGTCACATCCGGCTCGAGCAGCTCAAAGCTGTTGAAAAAATGAAAATCCCATTCACCGCACAGGTCGGTGAAAAATTCGGAGCTTTCACGCGGCAACAACGCCGAACGCTCGTCTGAGAAGGGGATGAAATATGCCCTCGGAGCTTCGCAGCCGACGTGCAGCTGCTCAAGGCTCTTATGGAAAGGCGTAAAATTCAAATCAACACAACTCCCATAAAAAGATTCAAGGCTATTCTACCACCTGTTGCGGATTTTGGCAATAAAAATCGACCGGACGATTAACCCGTCCGGTCGTTGTATGCGTAGCAATCAGAGAATATAAATGATAACGTCGCGTCTGCCCCACTGGTAGCACTGCGGAATGGAATTCATATAGAGGTCCACTGTCCAGTCAACCTTGTATACAAATCCGCCCGTGTCTGCCGCTATGCAGTAGCCGTAAACGTACTTTCCGTCGGCTGAAACTATCCACATCTCTGTGCCATAGGGTATTTCCTTGGGGTCGACCGCAATGTAACCGGTCTGTGCCTTTTTACCCGTTGATGTGATGCCGCCGGGGATGCAGTACGCTGTAGCGTCCGCGTTTATTACCTTCTTGTAGTTGGCGGGAACTCCGTCCGCCCCTATGCTGACATACGAGGGAACCGCCATCTCGGAAATCGGTGCGCCTGTCGGAATGGTTGCCGCCTTGGCACGTACCTTGGTTCCTCTCACCAGAACGTTGTTGATTGCCGCTCTGGTTATGGTTTCTTCTTCGACTGTGCTGCGGACAAGTACGCCGTCAACGTATTTATCCTTGTAAACGACGGTCTTTTCGCCGTCCTGACCGACCGATTTGTCGGCAGTCTGGTTGGCGTACATGGTATCGCTGTACTCGGTTACCGTGCTGCGCTTTATAACGGCGGTTTCCGTACGCATGGAGTATGAAACTCTGTGTACGATGATGCTCATGCCCTCGCCTGCAAGCGCATCTGCCTCAGGCTCGGTTGTGTCATCAGCTCCGAGAGTGATGCCGGCGGCGTTAACCGCGTCAAGCACCGTGCCTCCCGCAAAGGTGAGAGGGATTGTCTGCCCGTCGGCGGTAACCGAAACGGTGCAGCCCTCAAGCACGATTATAAGCATGCCTTCGGTAAGCGGTGTGTCGGAGGAATAGTTGGCAACATCGGAGCCCTCAAGCGCAACTCCTGCTTTTGCGAAAGCATCGCTCACTGTGCCCGCGGCATGAACCTCATGCTTGTTGCCTGCTTTGTCGGCGACCGTAACATTTACGGCACGCTTTATTATGATGGTGTGGTCGTTTTCCGGAGTGAAAAGACTCAAATCGAGGACATCATCCTCGGAAAGCTCTATGCCTGCCTGCCCGAGAATTTCAACAGGTGAGGTTCTCAGAGTATTCAATGCATAGACATTTTCGCCGTCGTGTACGGAAACTCCGTACGCTGCGGTGGCGGTAGCAAATGCGGTAACAGTGCAAAATACCGATAAGACCAATACAGCCGATATGACCCTGGTCCTTACGGATATCACCGCAAGTTTGCCCCTGGTTTTGTCTGTCATGGTATAATCTCCTTTAACAAGCAGCATTTAGGGACGGGGAAAATTTACATTGATGCGTGTCCCTGTTTTAATGTATATGCAGATGCTGCCGTTATTAGCTTCACAATTGCTTTTCGCCCGGGCGGAGTTGCCTTGCATCCGCCCCACGGAGAGCAGCCGTTAAGCCCTTATCCTATGGCGTTTTGTATTATATGCACAAGAATGTGCGTTGTCAAATCGCTGAAAAAGTTTTTTTTGTACAAATTGCACAAGACGCTTGTGGAGAGTTCTGTCCAATTCCCCATATATATTGATTAAAATATCGTTTTCGATTTTTCTTGACAGCGGTAATTGACAAATTTTTGTAGGAACTGTAAAAGTTACAAAATGTTACAAAGTGGTAACATTTTGAAACTTTATCACTCGAAAAGGAATAATAAATGGCGGAATTTACCTTGACTAAACGTGTGTGCTATACTATTATAATATATATATTGTTTTTGGGGTGTTATATATGTGTGAGGTGCTTGTACCTGAGCGCGTGCTGAAAATCATAAAACGGCTGTCCGGGAGCGGCTTTGAAGCATACGCGGTAGGCGGTTGCGTGCGCGACAGTCTCATGGGGAAAACGCCCAACGACTGGGATATCACAACCTCGGCTCTGCCGCAGCAGATAAAGGCGGCATTGCCGGAATATAAAAGCATAGATGTCGGAATACAGCACGGAACAGTCTGTATTATTTCCGAAGGCGAGAAGGTGGAGGTTACCTCCTTTCGTACCGATGGTAAATACACCGACAACCGTCATCCGGAAAGTGTAAGCTTCACCTCAAGCCTTCACGAGGACCTCAGCCGAAGGGATTTCACTATCAATGCCATGGCATATAATGACAAGGACGGAATTGTTGATATTTTCGGCGGAGCCGCCGACATAAGGAAACATATTATACGCTGCGTGGGCGAGCCGGAAAGGCGCTTTAATGAGGATGCACTGAGAATATTGCGCGGAATGCGCTTTGCATCTGTACTCGGCTTTGAAATTGAGGAGGATACGGCAAAGGCGATACATTCAAACAAGTCGCTTCTGGAAAACATATCGGCGGAAAGAATCAACGCCGAGCTTGACAAGCTTTTGTGCGGCGGCGCAGCAAAAAGAATCCTCCTTGAGTACTCCGACGTTTTTCAGGTCTTCATTCCGGAGATTACGGAGTGTATAGGTTTTCATCAGTACGGGAAAAAGCACGCCTATGACGTGTGGGAGCATATATGTCATACTGTGGGTGAGGTTGAAGGCGACAGAATCCTGCGGCTTACGATGCTGCTGCATGATTTGGGCAAGCCGGAAACCCACGCGCTTAACGAGGCGGGAGAGAGCACCTTTGAAAATCATGCCGCTGTCGGTTCGCGGATTGCACATGAGATTCTTCACAGGCTTAAATATGACAAAAGGACGATTATGTCTGTCAGCCGTCTGATAAAATATCACGACTTTAAAATTCCCGAAAGCAAGCCTGAGGCAAAGCGGCTTCTGATGAAGGTGTCACCGGAGGAATATTTGCAGCTTCTTGAAATAAAGCGAGCGGACAGGGCGGCGCTTTCGGAAAGCTTCCGTGACGTTTCGGAAAAGCTCGTTGTTGCCCGTGCGCTGCTTACACAGATACTTGAAAACGGGGAGTGCTTCACTCTTGACGCACTTGCCGTAAACGGAAATGACCTTAAACGCGCCGGTATAGAACCGGCTCAAAGAGCGGAATATCTGAATATTCTGCTCGGCATGGTTGCAGACGGAGAGGTGGATAACTCACCGGCGGCGCTCGGCTCGGCAATTGCGCGTTTAAAGGACAATAAGGTTTGACATGCGGCAAATAATGTTATAATATATAATGTAAACCACAAGAAATATTATTTAAGGCGGTGCAACACATGCGTAATATAATGCAGCTTAACTTCGGCTGGAAATACAAGCCCTCATTTTCACAGGATATGATTAAAAAATCCTACAAGGATGACGATTTTGACATCGTTGACATACCGCATACCAATCTCGAACTGCCCCTGAACTGCTTTGACGAGCGTTCGTATCAGTTCGTCAGCTGCTACCGCCGTCATTTTTCGCTGCCTTCCGGCAAGAAGCTTGAAGGCAAGCGCTATATATTGCATTTTGAGGGTGCGGCAAACTATTCAAGGGTTTATCTAAACGGCAAGCTTATAGGTGAGCATAAGGGCGCGTACACGCCGTTTTCGTTTGACATTACCGACGGCGTGGGCACGGATAACGTGCTGGTTGTCGAGCTTGATTCCTCTGAGCGCAAAGAGATACCGCCGTTCGGAAACATGGTGGACTACCTTGTTTACGGCGGAATTTACCGCGAGGTGTGGCTTGAGGAGATAAGCGAGGTTTACATCGCCGATGCGTTTGTGCGTACGTTTGATACCGCATACGCTAAGAAGCTTCTCGACATTGACCTGACCTTCTCCGAAAGCACCTCTGGCGTTATAAAGGCGGAGCTTTTTGACGGCGAGGAGCTTATCGGCTCAAAGCAGTGCGAGTTTGACGCAAGGGTGCTCAAGCTCAAGTGGCGCGTTTCCGGCGTGGAGCTTTGGGATATTGAAAATCCTAAGCTCTATACAATAAAATTCACTCTCAATTCGCAGCAGGACGAAAAGAGTGTGCGCTTCGGCTTCCGTGAGATGCGCTTTAAGCGCGACGGCTTCTATCTCAACGGCAAGCTTGTAAAGCTGCGCGGTCTTAACCGTCATCAGAGCTATCCCTACGTCGGCTATGCAATGCCCGCGTCGGCGCAGAAGGCTGATGCGGATTTGCTCAAAAACACGCTCGGCTTGAATATAGTAAGAACCTCGCATTATCCGAATTCGGTTCATTTTCTTGACCGTTGCGACGAAATCGGTCTTCTCGTGTTTACAGAGATGCCCAGCTGGCAGTATCTCGGCGAGGGTGAGTGGCGTGAAAACGCACTCGAAAATATACGCAGAATGATTGTGCGCGACAGAAATCATCCGAGCGTTATCCTCTGGGGTGTACGCGTGAACGAGGGTCAGGATTGCGACGAGTTTTATAAGCTTACAAACGAAACCGCTCACGCTCTCGACGATACGCGTCAAACGGGCGGAGTGCGCAATATGCCCCGCAGTCATCTGCTTGAGGATGTTTACACCTACAATGATTTCTCACATTCCGGTTCGGCAATACGTCTGCTGCCGGCGGCAGTGGTTACGGGCTTTACGGCTCCCTATCTTGTAACCGAGCACAACGGCCACATGTTCCCCACAAAGAGCTTTGACCGTGAGGAGCTTCGCAGAGAGCATACCCTTCGCCACACACGCGTGCTTGAGAGAATGTATGAAAACAAGCGCATATCCGGCGCGATAGGCTGGTGTATGGCTGATTATAATACGCATAAGGACTTCGGCTCCGGCGACAGAATCTGTTACCACGGTGTCACGGATATGTTCCGAATGCCCAAACTTGCCGCGGCAATTTATTCATCACAGCAGGACGACCATCCCTTTATGGAAGTCTCCTCAACCATGGATATAGGCGAATACCCCGGCAGCATGATGAGTCAGATATATGTTTTCACAAACTGCGACTATGTAAAGCTTTATAAGAACGGAAAATATACAAGTACGGCATATCCGGCAAGAGATAAGTTCCCCGCGCTTCCCCATCCTCCCGTGCTTGCGGACGATTTTCTCGGTGATGTGCTCACCTCGGTTGAAAATTTACCCGATGCGAGTGCAAAATATCTGAAAAATGCAATGGTTGCAGCTTCAAAATACGGCTTTATCATGCCTCCTCAGCACTATCTTGAGGCAGGGGCGGCAATAGTCGCAGGCAGGCTGAGCATCGGCAGAATGTATGATATAGTTACAAAATACGTTGCCAACTGGGGCGATGAGCAGGTTGAATATAAATTTGAGGGCTATAAGGACGGCGAGCTCGTAAAAACAATAACTAAAACCGCCGTAACCTCGGTGACGCTTGACGCGAGAGCGGACAGCGACACTCTCACCATAGGCGATACCTACGATGTAACCCGCATAGCCGTTGAGGCGCTTGACCAGAACGGGAACCGCACCCCCTATATTGACGCGGCTGTAAAGGTCTCAGTCAGGGGTCCGGTAAGCGTAATCGGTCCGACGGAATTCCCGCTTGTCGGCGGCGACAGGGCATTCTGGGTTCGCACCACCGGCGAAAAGGGCGATGCCGTTGTAACTCTCACATCAAAGGGCTTCAGCCCGGTGAAAATCAAGCTTACGGTAAACTGATAACCGTACAGGAGGAATTTAATTTTATGGAAAAGAAGACCTTTTATATAACCACCCCGATATATTATCCGTCCGATAAGCTGCACATCGGTCACGGCTACACCACCGTTGCGGCGGATGCCGAGGCGCGCTACAAGAGGATGTGCGGCTACGATGTGTTTTTCCTTACAGGTACGGATGAGCACGGTCAGAAAATCGAGGATAAGGCGAAGGCTGCCGGGGTAACTCCTAAGGCCTATGTAGATAATGTTGTTGACGGAATCAAAAAGCTCTGGGAGCTGCTTGACATATCCAACGATAAATTTATCAGAACCACCGATGAATACCACGAAAAAGCGGTTCAGAAGATATTTCAAAGGATGTATGACAAGGGAGACATCTATAAGGGCTATTATGAGGGCTATTACTGCAAGCCCTGTGAATCGTTCTGGACGGACACTCAGGCGGCGGACGGCAAATGTCCCGATTGCGGCAGAGAGGTCACAAAGGAGCGCGAGGAAGCATATTTCTTCAAGCTTTCCGCCTATGCCGACAAGCTTCTTGAATACTATGACGCGCATCCCGGCTTTATAGAGCCTAAAAGCAGACAAAATGAGATGGTCAACAACTTCATAAAGCCCGGACTTCAGGATTTGTGTATTTCACGCTCGTCCTTCAAATGGGGTATACCCGTGCCCGTCAATGAGGAGCATGTAATATACGTCTGGCTTGACGCACTTTCAAACTATATAACAGCTCTCGGATACGGTAGTGAGGATGAAACCCTCTATAAAAAATACTGGCCTGCCGATGTGCAGCTTGTGGGCAAGGATATAATCCGTTTCCACACCATATATTGGCCGGCATTTCTTATGTCGCTGGGCGAGCCGTTGCCCGAAAAGGTGTTCGGTCACGGCTGGGTGCTGCTTGAGGGCGGCAAGATGAGCAAATCCAAGGGAAATGTCGTTGACCCCGTGGTGCTCGCGGAAAGATACGGCGTGGACGCGCTGCGTTACTATCTTCTGCGCGAGGTTGCCTTCGGCTCGGACGGCGTATTCTCAAACGAAAACCTTATCAACCGTATAAACTCGGACCTCGCAAATGACCTCGGCAACCTTGTTTCGCGCACTGTTGCGATGGTAGGCAAATATTTCGGCGGAACAATTCCCGAAAACAGAGCGCCCGGCGAATTCGATGATGAGCTTATTTCTCTTGCCGCCGAGACCAAGCAGGCGGCTGAGGGCTGGCTCGACAAGCTGATGTTCTCAAACGCGCTTACCGATATATGGAAGCTTATATCCCGTACCAATAAATACATTGACGAAACCGCGCCCTGGACGCTCGCAAAGGATGAGAGTAACTCCGCAAGGCTTGCGGGTGTTATGTATAACCTGTGTGAGAGCATAAGAATAATTTCAGTGCTTATAGCTCCGTTTATGCCGAACACCTCTCCCGTCATACGCCGTCAGCTCGGTATTGACGAGAGCTGCCTGTGGGATGAGTGCGGAGTGTTCGGCAGGGAAAAGACCTATACCGTTGTTAAGGGCGACATAATTTTCCCGAGAATTGACCTTGAAAAGGAGCTTGCCGAGCTTGAGGCGAAGAAGGCGGAAAAAGAGCCCTGCAAGCCTGAGGGAATAGCGCAGATAGGCATTGAGGACTTCGGCAAGGTCGAGCTGCGTGTCGCCGAAATTAAGGACTGTGTGCCTGTCAAGCGTGCAAAAAAGCTTTTACAGCTTACGCTTGATGACGGCAGCGGTGCTCCGAGAACCGTGGCATCGGGTATAGCCGAGTGGTACGCTCCTCAGGATTTAATCGGCAAAAAAATAGTGCTTGTTGCAAACCTTAAACCTGCCGTTTTGTGCGGCGTTGAGAGCAACGGTATGATTCTTGCCGCCGACTGTGCCGAGAAGGACGTAAGGGTAATCTTTGTTGACCCCGATATGCCGTGCGGCGCAAAAATCAGATAAATAACATGTATAACAACATTTTTGATTCACACGCGCATTACTGTGACGAAGCATTTGATTCGGACCGCGAAAGCCTGCTCGCTTCCCTTGAGGAGGCGGGCATTTGCGGCGTTATGACCTGCGCGGAGGATATAAAATCCTCCGAAAGCAACATAGCTCTTGCACAGCGGTATGATTTTATATGGGCGGCTGCCGGTGTTCACGCACATGAAGCGTCAAATGCGGAGGAGGACTATCTGAGCGCGCTCGCGTCGCTTGTCGAAAATCCGCGTGTGCGCGCAGTAGGGGAGATAGGGCTCGATTATCATTACGACTTCTCGCCGCGTGAGGTGCAGAAGAAAATATTCGAGCAGCAGCTGGAGTTTGCGGTTGAACGTTCGTTGCCTGTCATAGTTCATGACCGTGAGGCACACGAGGATGTGCTGGAGCTTTTGAGAAAATACCGTCCCAAGGGTGTGGTGCATTGCTTTTCGGGCAGTGCCGAGCTTATGCGCGAGACAGTAAAGCTCGGAATGTATATCGGGCTCGGCGGCGCGGTCACCTTCAAAAATGCCAGAAAGCCCGTCGAGGTTGCCGCGCAGGTGCCTTCCGAATATCTTCTTATTGAGACGGATTCCCCCTATATGACTCCGGTACCGTTTCGCGGAAAGCGATGCGACTCGCGGCTGATACCGTATACCGCCGAGGCAATAGCGCTTGCGCGCGGATGCACGGCACAGGAGGTTCTTGATATTACCGCGGAAAACGCACGGCGGCTGTTTCTTGAATAAAAAAGCGCTCCGTTTCACTCAGGTGAAACGGAGCATTTTGTTTATCTTAACAGGCGTTTTGCGTTATTCCTCGCTTATTACTCTTCGTTCGTTAAGCTCCTTGAGAGCCTTTTCCTTTTCCGCGCCGACAAATTTAAACCATTTCATCGGTATTGAGGCAAGCAGCATGCTTATTGAAGGCACGAGGGCGAGGCATATGAAAATAACGGTTTTCACCTTGTAGGATTGCTCGGTGCCGTCCGGAAGCTCTGCTATAAAGCCCTCTGCGCCCCACAGCCTTGAGGTCATACCGAGCACAAACGGCATAACGGCGCTTGCAATTCCGCTTCCGAGCTTGCTTGAGAAGGTGTTCACCGCAAGGCAGATACCCTCGGCACGCTTGCCTGTTTTCCATTCGAGATAGTCCACGCAGTCCGCAACAAGAGCCACAATAAGAATATTATATGCTCCGAGAGGTATTCCCGAAACGAACAGGAAGGGGAGCAGCGGAAGCAGGTCGAATTTGACAGCCATGCCGACTATGAAGAATATCATGTCAGCCACGAAGCCGAAAAGTGCGATGCCGATGGCAAGCTGCTTGTAGTTGAACTTTCTCATGAGCTTGGGCATTGCAAGCATTGCCGGGAACATTCCCGCACCTATGAGAGCGGCTCCGAGCAGTGATTTCATACCGTCAACCGTTGAGTTGCTTGAGTAGAATACGCTTGCTGCGGCATAGCCGTAGGCACTTTGCACCATATATCTTCCGAAGCAGAGTATTGCAAATAATCCGACAAGCAGCAGAGGCTTGTTCTGTGCAAGAAGATGCAGGTTGTCGCCGAGTCCGGGCTTCTTTTCGTCCTCGTCTACACGTATTCTTTCGGTGGTTACGAAATATGTAAGGAGGAAGGGCACGGTAAACACAACAAGCATTACAAGCAGTGTCGGCAGGAAGCCGGGCTTGAATTTGTTGTCGCTTATAAACAGATACAGCAGATACGGTAACGCGCCGCCGATGCTGTTAAAGAGTCTTGCGCGGGAGAGGAAAACGGCTCTCTCCGAGTTGTTCGGCGTCATAGCAGACGGCAGCCCCCAGAACGGGACATCGGTTATTGTGTAGGTCAAATCCCACATGAGATAGCCGCATATTGAGAATGCGAGCTTTGCACCGGTGCCGAGCGAATCGGGAACAAGAAACAGTGCTGCGGTTGAAAGTGCCATAAGGAAGGGCATAAATAAAAGATAGGGGCGCATTTTTCCGCTTTTAAGGCGTGTACGGTCAACGATGGTGCCCATAATCGGGTCATTCACCGCGTCCCAGATGCGCACAAATATCATTGCCGAGCCGAGCAGCACGCCGTCAATTCCAAGCTCGTATACACAGAACATGGTATGAAAGGTTGTGACGATGGCGTAAATAGCACCCTGTCCGCCGGCGGCGGAGCAATAGCCGACCTTTTCTTTCTTTTTCAGATAGGTCTTTTCGGCATCTTGCCGGACTGTTTTTGTGCCTGTTGACAAAAAGCATCTCCCCTTTGTTGTTTTCTCCTGCTCTATTATATAACAAACGGCAAGGCATTTTCAACATAAATATTTTCCTTTACGTCCGGCGCATAAAAAGAGCCGTAACAGACGGCGGCGAAAAAAATAATCGACCTGTTTCTCCGTCCGGAGAAGCAGGTCGATGTGTTGCCGAAAGAGGCTTATTCGCTTTTTACGCTGTCCCACAGGCTGTTCATAAGGTCAAGTGAAGGCTGGGGAAGGTTTGTGAATATCTGTGTTTTGGGCTGCTTATCCTGCGTGGGATAAAGGATTTCATTCTGATAATAGGTGTATTCGGTGTTGTTTATAACCTTTGTGTTCGGGCTTGCATAGCAGATGTATTCGGCGTTTGCAAGTGCCGTTTCCTCTTCAAGAAGGAAGTTAATGTAAAGCACTGCGGACTCCTTGTTTTTGCTGCCCTTGAGTATGCAGGCGGCATCGACGAAGTAGTTGACACCCTCACTCGGATATACAAACGCAAGGTCGGGATTTACACTGACCATTGAGAGAAAATCGCCGGCGTAATAGGGTGCAAGATAGGCTTCGCCGGATTCCATCTTGTTGAAGACCTCGTCGTTGACATAGGAGGGCTTTATGGACTTTTGCGCCTTGAGCTTTTCGGCTGCGGCATTCCAGTCCGCCTCGGCGGTGGTGTTATAGTCAATCCCGAGGATGCTCTGCGCTATTGCGAATGCATCGCGGGGATTTGCAAACATGAGCGTTTTGCCGCTGTAATTTGCATCCCAGAGCGCCTCCCAGCTTGTGGGGGCGGGGGAGACATACTTTGTGTTGTAGATAAGCCCGACCATACCGACGTTGTAAGGCACGGAATATTCGTTGTTCGGGTCATAGGGCTGATTGAGATACTTCTCGGATATGTTTGAGTAGTTGGGGATGTTCGAGAAATCTATTTTTTCGAGCATATCCTCTGAAATCATGCGCTCAATCATATAGTCCGACGGAATAACGATATCGTAATTCACTCCGCCGCCCTTGAGCTTGGCATACATTGCCTCGTTGTTGTCATAGGTGTCATATACGACCTCGATGCCGTATTTTTTCTCGAATTCGGCGTTTACATCGAAGCTGCCGTCCTCACCGTCCGAGATGTATTCACCCCAGTTGTAGACATAGAGCTTTTTCGCAGGCTCTGAGGAACAGGATGCAAGGGTAACAAAAAGCATGGAAAGAATGCAGACAAAGCAAAGAGTTTTTTTCATTGGAATCATTCCTTTCATTTTTTCAGATAGCGTCGATAAAATATATTTACACCCTGTCACGGCTATCTTTTGAATTTTTGCTTTCGCTTCGCGCCTGAGCGAAGTTATAGAGTATAAGCAGGATAAGTATTCCGGCAAAAATCAGCGAGGAAAGAGCATACATGTCGGGCTTCACGCGCTTCTTTGTCATGGAGAATATCGCTATGGGCAGTGTTTGGAAGCCGGGTCCGCTTGTGAAATAGGATATTATGAAATCGTCAAGCGACAGCGTGAACGCCATTATAAGCCCTGTTACAATGCCGGGCATTATCGTAGGCAGCACGGCCTTGAAAAAAGCCTGTGCGGGTCTGCAGCCGAGATCCTCCGCCGCCTCCGCGAGGTTTGAGTCCGTCTGGCGCAGCTTGGGAAGCACCGAGAGGATAATGTAGGGGAGGTTGAAAGTGACGTGGGCTATAAGCAGAGTTCCGAAGCCGAGCACCGCCTCGTCCGTGACGAGCTTACCCACGAATACAAAAAGCAGCATCATGGAAATACCGGTTACTATCTCGGGATTCATCATCGGAATGTTGGTCACACTCATTACGCCTGTGCGCAGCGGGCTTTTCTTCCACTTGTCAAGTCCGACAGCGGCCGCGGTGCCGAGCACCGTTGAAAAAACCGAGGACGCAACAGCAAGTATGAGCGTGTTATAAAGTGCACGCAGGGTTGCCTCGTCATGGAACAGCCGTTCGTACCATTTCAGCGAGAAGCCGGTCATTACAGCCGTGCTTTCAGAGGAGTTGAACGAGTAGATAATCATAACCACTATCGGGGCATACAGAAAAAGGAACACAAAAAACATATAGAGCTTTGAGGGGGCTTTCATTTTCATATAACCATTCCGCCTCCCTCATCGTTATCCGTAAAGCGGTGCATGACAGCCATGCATACGAGTATGAGCACCATCAGCACCAGCGAAAGCGACGCGCCGAGGTTGTAGTTGTATGCCTGCTGGAACTGACGCTCGATAGTGTCGCCGATAAGGTCAAAGGCTCCGCCGCCGAGCTTCTGGGATATATAGAAGGTGCTCACAGAGGGGACGAATACCATCGTTATTCCGGAAACCACTCCGGGCATGCTCAACGGAATGACAACCTTTTTTATAACATTGAAGCGGTTGCTGCCGAGGTCCTCCGCAGCCTCTATAAGGCTCCGGTCAAGCTTGGTGAGGATTGAATATATCGGCAGTATCATATACGGCAGGAAGTTGTATATCATACCGAGTATGACCGCTCCGCCCGTGTTTATCATGTGAAACGGACCGATTCCGAGCTTGCCGAGAATCGCATTTATAAGCCCGGTATCCTGTAAAAGAGCCATCCAGGAGTAGGTGCGGATAAGGAAATTCATCCACATCGGCAGCATTATCAGAAGAATCATGGTGCGCTGCACATTTGCCCCGGATTGTGAGAGGATGTATGCGAAAGGGTAAGCGATAAGCAGACATATAACGGTAGCTATCAGCCCGAAGGTTATCGAGCGGACAAAAATCTCTGTGTAGTTGCTCAGCGCTTTTATGTTTGCAAGGGTGAAAGCACCGGCGGCATCGGTGAATGCGTAGTATACAACAAAAAACATGGGCGCAACAATGAAAAGCGCCGACCACGCAACATAGGGGGAGGCGATAAGCCTTGCTTTAAGAGAGGAACGCTGCTGCATACGCTTATTCCTCCTCTGACTCGTTCGGCTCGGAAAGCTCGTCGAACTCCTCGCTGAAGCTTGAAAAGTCGCCGTAAAGCCCCGAGTACTCGGATTTTTTCATTATGTGTATGGCGTCCGGCTCGATGTAAAGCCCGATAACGCTTCCTTCGGGCTGAAAATCGGTGGTTTGAATCATCCACTTGAAACCGCCGATGTCAACAATTATCTCAAAGTGTACACCCTTGAAGGTCACCGAGGTAACAACGCCCTTGAGCATGCCCTTGTCGGGAGTAACCACATCGACGTCCTCCGGACGTACAACAACATCAACCGCCTCATTTAAGGCAAAGCCCTCGTCGAGGCAGACGAACCTGTGACCGGAGAATTCAACAAGCCTGTCCTTGCGCATTATACCGTCAAGGATGTTGCTCTCGCCGATGAAATCGGCAACGAAGGCGTTCTTAGGCTCGTTATAAACATCAAGGGGAGTGCCTATTTGCTGAATTATGCCGTTGTCCATAACCACGATGGTGTCGGACATCGAAAGCGCTTCCTCCTGGTCGTGGGTAACGTATATGAAGGTTATGCCCAGGCTTTGCTGAATGTTTTTAAGCTCAACCTGCATGTCCTTGCGGAGCTTCAGGTCAAGCGCTCCGAGCGGCTCGTCAAGCAGAAGTATGCGCGGCTTGACTACGAGGGCGCGCGCTATGGCGACACGCTGCTGCTGACCGCCGGAAAGTGAGTTTATGTTGCGCTTGTTAAAGCCCTTGAGGTTTACAAGATCAAGCATCTCCTCGACCTGCTGCTTTATCTGCTCCTCAGGGAGCTTTTTTATGCGCAGACCGAAAGCCACATTCTCAAATACATTGAGATGTGAAAAAAGAGCATAACGCTGAAAAATGGTGTTAACCTGCCTCTTGTGAGGCGGCACACCATTGATTTTTTTGTTCTCGAATATAATATCTCCTGAGTCCGGCTGAACGAAGCCCGCTATTATGCGAAGGGTAGTAGTCTTTCCGCAGCCGGACGGCCCCAGAAGAGTGATAAACTCCTTATCGCGTATATAGAGGTTGAGGTTTTTGAGTATCTCGTTTCCGCCCAGGGATATAGATATGTTTTTCAGGTCGATAACGACATTTTTTTCCAATTATGCAGCCCCTCTCCGTAAAAAATACAAAACTTGCTTTAATAAAGGATAGTAGATAACAATAATAGAGGTAAACCTCAAAAAAGTCAACATTTTTTTGAAAAATCTCTTGCAAATTTCAAATCTTTATGCTAATATATAGCACGTTGTCCGGGTGTAGCGCAGTTGGTAGCGCGCTTGACTGGGGGTCAAGAGGCCGTGAGTTCAAGTCTCGCCACTCGGACCAGAAAAAGGCACTTGCTTTTGCAAGTGCCTTTTTCAATGAAATTTGCCCTTTGGGCAAGTGAAATAGTCTCCGCAAGTCAAGCCTTGCTTGACTGTGAAATATTTGCTCCGCAAATGTGAAATACGCCGCGGCGTGTGAAATTGCGCTGGCGCGCAGTGAAATTGCTGCGGCGGGTGGGTGGATTTAATTTCACCGAAAGCATAGCTTTCGATTTCACCAATGGCGAAGCCATTGATTTCACATTTGCCGTAAGGCAAATATTTCATTAAACGTGTTCCGGCGTAATCATTCGTGTATTTTTTTCCTATTCGTCGTAAACCTACATAGGAGTTATGACTTTTTACGAAGGTAAATAAATTTCAATTTAAATTTGTGTGAATTTACATCATCAACACTATATTATTAGTGTTGCTCGCGAACATAAAAACACGCCCTCCCCGAAATGGTAGCTTCGGGGAGGGCATGCGTTAAGTTTTTGGGATTACTTGATAAACCGGAATTTGTGCGCTTTCGCGCAAATGAATAATGAAGTCGCTACGCTAATGAATAATGAATAATTTCGGGTGCTGCGCACGGCATTATAATCGGGTGCGGGTGTCCCGCCTACAATTATTCACTATTCATTAATTTGTGCGCGCACGCACAAATTCCGATTTGTCGATGAATTAAACTCCCCACCAACCGGAAGTTGTCGAGATTATTTTATATAATCCACATCTTGTCTGTAACCATATACCGTTACAATACTATCTTGAATATCTCCGGGAACATGTATTTTTTTTAGATTATCCATAACATACTCGCGATTTGTATCGGTTAACTCAATTTGAAGCCAATTTATTTTTGAGGTATTTTGATATGCGCAGCCAAATAATTCCCATTCATTACTCCAATTACTGGTTGTGCCATCAGCGTATTGTGTCCTATAGAAAATGTCAAGGGTTTTATTAATGTTTTGACTTTGATAATAGAACGCTTTAAATATCTCCAACCATTTCGTGTCATTCATTTATGTCTCCTCCGCAAATTCTGATTTGTTGAGCATACTGATTGCCGCGATAGGAAGAATTTTTCGGCTTAATATGAGTAAGTAATCGGTTGCAATGATTTATAATATGAAGCCGTTCTCGGCTTGATTGTGATTTTTCTGCTACTCAATTGTATTGAGCCGAGATTACCTAAATCAGAGGTTTCGGGCAATTCCGATTCAAACAATAAGGAGTTATTTGAATCGTAAATCTTTAATACAGGATGATAAAGTAAATCATCCCCATATCTAAGATATATCAACGCCGTTCTGTTTTTTGTTCGGGTCTCTTTGAACTTCATTGTCATTAATTCACCCTGTGATACAGCAATCTCAAAACAATCAATAATTAATTGCTTATCAACAGAAGTTTGACAAAAGCATTCGATAAGCACTTTTTTTACAATGTCCAGTATTTCTGATGTCATTTGAGTTTTGCCCAGTTTCTCAAATAGCTCTTCACTTATTTGTACATCATAATAGCGATACCACGGATGATAGCTATCAACACTGCGTTTTGACGGCTTAATACCGCCATCAACAGCACAAGTTGTCAGGTTGAGATATAAATGCGTATAATTTCCAAGTGAAAATCCGTTTTCCTGCAATTTCATCAAAACTCTATGAACTGCTATGCTTGCGTTATCATCAAAACCTGAAGGCAATGAATTGCCATCAATATTTTCAACATTGCTTTTGTACAGACGAATATCACTAATGATTTTCATTTGTTTTTATCTCCACAAATTTTAATTTGTTGATTAGTTGACAACCCATGAGTATGTTACCATATTTTCTGACAGATTGCAAATGACACTGAGACAAAAGAAAACTCTCCCGTAATGCCGTTTACGAGAGAGAATGTCTAAAGAATGTTTTCAGATTTAATCGGATATGTATTCCGGCTGCGTTAATAAGACTAAATTCTCAGTGTTGCTCGCGGACATAAAAATACGCCCTCCCCGAAATTGTGGTTTCAGGGAGGGCACGCGTTGAATTTAAGGAGGTTACCTTGATAAACCGGAAATTGTCAAATGAATAGTTACACAAATACTTCTCGCAATCCATTTATTCTTATTGCGTCAAGTTCCTCTGCAGTTAAAGTTTCACACTCGAATAGCCGGAGGTATTCTTTTGATACATCACTATCAAAAATCAGTATATCATCAGAATTAATCGTGACGTCTACTCCAGAACGAAACAACTTTTGAATTGGATGGTATTTCATCTCTGTCACTCTTCCAAGTTTTATATTACTTGTAGGAGTTATATTAAGACGAATCTGGTTTTCTCTTAAATACCTCATAACGTTATCTGATTTTACCGCTGCTATGCCATGCTGTACTTCATCAAGTTCTAATAATTCGACACCCCTAAAAATATCCTCAGCCTCGCCCCATTCACCGATATGGGCTTTTAGACGCAACCCATTTGTTTTAGCTAATCTGTAAATTGGAATAAAATTCTCTATTGGTTGTGCCAATTCATCACCATATAAATCAATGGAATAGAATGAATCTATACCCCAAAAGTGTTCAAGGCATTGCATCAGGTAATCAATCGAACAATGCCTTGACAACCCTATTTGCAGACGGAGTTGTACCTCAGGAGCAATTCTTTTATTCGATTCAGTAAATGCTTCTACCAATTCATAGATGTCATTATGAAAGTACTCACTTAACCCCCAAACATCTTCTCCGATTTCAAGCACCTTAATTCCGTCTTTCTTTGCTTGAAAAAAAGTTGCATCAATTAACAGTTTTCGCATTTCTTTGCTGTTGAATTTTTCTCCTAAATATTTGTCGTTCCAATCGTGCATATCCTTCATGGATGGCAATATTCCCTGAAAAGAAGGAATGCTGATTCCGGTTGCCGCTTTGATAAAACTGCGACATCCTCCTAAAACAAAATGATTATGCAAATCGCTTTTTGGTATTTGTCTAATTGTATGTATATCATGCTCATTTAGTGCGCTAATAAATTTGTCGGAAAATGCATCTTTCATTTTTATTCTTTCTCCACCATAAATTTCAATTTGTCGATGAATTAAACTCCCCACCAACCGGAATTTGTCGGGATAAACTATACGTTTAATTCGGTAAAGCCTAATTTACTTATAATTTGTTGCATTATATAATTGTCTTCTTCAGTTCTAATCGTGGGTATAATGTTGTTCGCACATATATATTTCAAAACGAATTTGCAGAGCTGGTGTGCATAACCACGATTTCTATATTCCTTTACTGTTCTTACATCAGCAACTTCCCATGCCCTTTCTGAATATTTTTCAACAGCTGCACGGGCAACCATTATATCATCAACAAAAAAACCAGCATACATATCGCCATCCTTGTATAATTTATTCCATACACTCTGCGGTAGTTTTTTTGTCCACATAAAGCAAGATGCTTTTTAAAGATACTATACTCATCAACTGACAACCAACGGACATGATCGTCAATGGAATCTATCATTGCATTTTCATTCGTAAAACTGTAAATTATTTCTGACATGATAACACCCTTTTTCGTTTTTTCAATTTTTAGGCAAATCCCGATTTATCGCTCCGTTCAGCTTCCCGGCAGAACAAAAGTTATCTGTGATTTTTCATCAGCTTTTCGCTGCATATTTTAAGCTGAAATCCTTTTTCGTCGGCGGGTGCGCCGCTTATATCGGCATATGCGGCATATACTTCCAAGCCTCGCTCACGAAAAATCTGTTCAAGCTCATGCTTCGTGTACAGCCTTGTGGGATTTCCATACAGTATTTCCGGCTTCGCAAGCGGCACACCGTAGGCAAAATCCAATTGACCGTATAACGAAATGCGAGTGTCGGGGTTCCAATCAAAAGCCGAGAGAGTCAGTCCGTGTGTTCCGGCTTCCCACAGCTGCTGCGGAAAATGTGCGTGAGCGTAATCGCCGCTTTGGACATCAATAAAGCTTTTTCCGCCGGGCTTGAGAGCCTTAGAAATTACATCGAAGATTTTCAGGTTTTCCGCGTCGGTTTCCAAATAACCAATGGCTCCGTCTGCCATATTAAGGACTACATCAAACTCATTTTCATAATGCACATTCCGCAAGTCCTCACAGAAAAATTCGGCTTGCAGATGCTCCTTGACAGCGTTTTTGTTGGCATCATCCACATATGCCGGGGTAATGTCTACGCCGACCACGCGATAGCCTCGCCTTGCCAGCTCTAAGCTATGACGCCCATAGCCGCAGGCTAAATCAAGAACTTTTTCGGTGCCTTTCAGCTCCAGCACCTTTTCGAGGAAATCCACTTCGCTTACAGTGTTTTCTGTCCAGGATTGCTTCTTGATGTCCAGCGTCCAACCGTTTTTATACCAATCACTTCTGTTTGCCTTCATAGATGTCGCTCGCTTCCGTAAATTCTTGTCTGTCAATGAATTATCCTGTGATTATGTTACCATATTTTCTGTGCGATTGCAAATATCGCTTACACAAGAAAAGTCGCGTGGGCGGCTTTTTCTTTTTCGGTTTCTCGAAGCTCCTCTATGCGCTTCAAGGCGATTTTTTCGGCGAAAAGATAAAGGTCAGAGAGGAGGGGAGAGAGATAAAAAACTTATATCTTATGATTGAAATTGTACGCACAAACGACTATAATTGTCATAGTTTTATAAAAAGGAGATTTACTCATGGAGTACATTTCTACAAAAGAAGCTGCTGAAAAATGGAGTATTTCACTGCGCCGTGTTCAACGGCTTTTACACGAAAACCGTGTGCCCGGAGCAAAAAAATACGGGGTGTCATGGCTGATACCGGCTGATGCCGAAAAGCCCTCCGACCCCCGGAGAAATAAAAATCAGATTTCCGAAAATGCATCGGGGTGTTTTCTGCTGACTCCGGTGTCATTCTCCAAGCGGAATCCCGATGCTGTCGGAAGCGCGCTTCCGACGTGCTACCGCGTGTTACTTGAGGCGGACACAGCCTATCGCCGTGGTAATCCTAAGCCTGCGATGAGTTTGTGGAGGAGTATCTCAGCGGATGATTCGTCAATGCTGACCGTCGCAACAATTGCCACCGTGGCGGCAATCAGCGCGGGAGATTTCACCCTTTATAACGATATACAGAAAGTCTTGCAAAATCAAACGGCGAAAACGAAGGACAAGCGGATAATTGCGATGCTTAGTCTTCCTTCGGCACTCGCTGCGGTTAGCATGTCCGCAATCAGCATGACGCCTCAATGGCTAAAAGACGGCGATTTTTCACTGTTTGAGCGCGAGCATATTCCGTTTCTGTTGTACCTTTACGCGCTTCATCTGCGCAATACCGATAATAAAAGCGCAGTTCTGTATACGGCCAAGACCTCCTATGAACTGTGCGCGCAAACGAATAGTTTCACGTGGCTTGACGTATACAATTTGGTGCTGTGCGCCCAAGCCTGCTTTGACCTGGGCGATAAGGAGCAGGCAAAGGAATATCTGCTGTGTGCGATGAAGCTCGGGATTCCTGCGGGATTTATCGCCCCGTTCGCCGATTATCTCGGTACGCTTGGCGGGCTTGCAGAAACCTGTCTTGAAGCGTATTATCCGCACTATAAAACGCCCGTTATTGAGCTGTGGAGCCGCTCCTTCAAAAACTGGATGACCTTTCACAACCAATTCACCGGCGCAAACATCACCACAATTCTTACCCCTCAGGAGTATCAGCTTGCACGGTATATAGCTCACGGCGCGTCCTATGCGGAGGCGTCAGAGCAGATGAACCTGTCTGTCGGGCGTGTGAAAAACATACTGCTTGAGGTTTACAGCAAGCTGTATATCAACAAAAGAAGCCTGTTAGCTCGATTTGTGACCTGAAAAAAGCATCCGTTTTCGGATAAAAACGGCACTTCACAATTAAACAAAAAACGCTTATGATAAGGCTGTCTTGAGTTTTTTACCGGAGGGAGAGCGTGCATATGAGCGATATACAAAATGCAAAAAGCATGGACGGTACGCTGTATCGCATCTTTCGCTGCTTCGGCAGGGAGTTTCCCGTTTATTACCAATACAGCGATGAGGACAATAACGCTATACCGGACTATCCGGACTTCGAGGTGAAGCCGCAATACACGGATGACGGCATGCCTTTTGCACTTGCGTCTCAGGCGGGCTGCGAATATTTCGAGCCGGACACGGCGGGGGACGCTTTGGCTAACGAATGCGGTTGTTGCAAATATTTTCGTACCGAAGCGGATTTCTCATTATTTGGCATTTGCACAAACAATAAACAAAGGCTTCAAACAGAAAAAAGCATTTTATAAAAGCGGGAGGATTAACCATGAAGAAAAAATTATTGGCAATACTGCTGTGCGGTTGCATGCTTGTGTCGTTATTCCCGGCAACGGCATTTGCGGTTCCGGCAGAGAGCTGGGCAGACTACGCCGACGCAAGCTGGTTGGGCGATTATTCAACAACAAATTGGATTATTGAGGACGAAGATGACCTTGCGGCGTTCGCCGCGACTGTGAACAGCGGTAATGATTTTTCCGGAAAAACCGTCACTCTCGTCAATGACCTCGAAATGAGTGCCCACGCCTGGACGCCCATCGGAAATAATGAAGCTGTTACAAATCGTTTCTCCGGCACCTTTGAAGGTAACGGGCACAGCATCAGTAACCTGTATTATGACGGCGATTCCCCATATGTCGGCCTTTTTGGCTATGTGTACGGCGCAACAATTAAAAATGTGAGCATTGAAGACTGCAACTTCAGAAGCAGTGTCATCGACATTAACGCCCATGTCGGCGGCGTGGCGGGCAGCAGTAATAACAGCACCATCACCGACTGCAGCACAAGCGGCAGCGTCAGCGGCAACTCGAACAATTCCATAAAAGCCGGAGGCGTGGTGGGAGATGGCAGTAACAGCACAGTTACCGATTGCTGCAACAGCGGCAGCGTCTCCGCCTCGGGCAGCTCGTATTGCAATGCCGGCGGCGTGGTGGGCTGTGACTACGGCAGCACAGTAGCCAATTGCTCCAACATCGGCAGCGTCTCCGCTTCGGGCAGCTCAAGAAATTATGCCGGCGGCATGGCAGGCAATGCCAGCGGCACCACAGTCGTCAATTGCTCCAACATCGGCAGCGTCTCCGCTTCGGGTAGTTCATATAACAGCGCCGGCGGTATGTCCGGCTACAACGACAACTACGCTGTTTTTAACAACTGCTTTAATACCGGCAGCGTCTCCGCCTCCGGCGGCTCACAGAACCGAGCCGGCGGTATAGCGGGCTATAACTTTTACGACTACAATAATAAAGATACTATCGCCATAATCAATTGCTACTATTTTAACATAAGCACTTCATTCGGTATAGGCAACAATAGTCCCGACACCGCCGGAGCGACCACTGCTCTTCCCGAATCGCAGATGAAGGCGGGTAAGAATGAAATAGACGGAACCGATTGGGTGTCGATTACCGTAGGAAGCACGGATACAGGTAAGACCTCACTCGTAGACGCCCTGAACATCGGTGCGGCGAAATATAACGCAACGAATCCCGCCGTACCCGCCTCCAGGTGGGAGCGGATTTACAGTGAAAACAACGGATATCCCTTCTTGGATTCATCCATAAGCTGGGCAGACTACATCGACACAAGCTGGTTAGGTGATTACTCCTCAACAACCGATTGGATTATTGAGGATGAAGATGACCTTGCGGCGTTCGCCGCGGCGGTGAACGGCGGTAATGATTTTGCAGGCAAAACCGTCACTCTCGTCAATGACTTAGACATGAGTGCACACATCTGGACGCCCATCGGAATGAGCTATACTCTCGCCGACCGCTTCAGAGGCACCTTCGACGGTAACGAAAAAACCATCAGCGGTTTGAATTATGACGGCGGCGACTTTTTGGTCGGTTTGTTCGGAAATGTACAGGGCGGTACAGTAAAAAATGTAAACGTGACGAACTGCACTTTTTGCAACCGCGGAAGTCCATTTGCAAAGACCGGCGCTATTGCGGGCGCTTTAACGATTGAGGGCACGCAGAAAGGCATAATCAGCGGCTGCAATGTTGATGTACAGATTTCGGCTGTAACCGATGCTCTTCAAATCAATCTCGGATGCATAGCAGGCACTTCAAACAACAGCATTATTACCGACTGCGCAGGCACAGGCAGTATTTCTTCTACATCGGTCATTAATACCAACAGCATTGTTTCCATCGGCGGAATAGTGGGCTACAGCTACGGCAGTGACATTGTTAATTGCTCTAACAACGCAAGCGTCACAGGCCTTGAAAGCTCGGGCAGCACAAGCAATGTCGGCGGTATCGTGGGTGACGGCTACAGCGGCTCGACCGAAATCGGCAGAGTTATCAATTGTCGCAACAGCGGCGACGTTTCGGCGTCGGGCGGTGATGTCTGTTGTGTCGGCGGTGTTGTCGGCAATATGAAAAGCAACAGCGGTGACGTCAAGGTGATTTCAAACTGTTACAGCATCGGCAACGTTACAGCCGCGGGTAGCGCAACAAGCCTTGCCGGCGGTGTAGTGGGCAAAAATGAGAACGCCATCATCACAAGCTGTTACTATTTGGATACAAAAGCTTACTTCGGCATAGGCAACAGCAGTCTCAACACAGCCGGAGAGACAACTGCCCTGCCCGAGTCGCAGATGACCGCGGAGCGCGATTCGCATATGTTAGAATCCCACCCGGATTGGGTGACAATCATCGTAGACGATGCAACAATAGCTGCTGGTTCCCTTGTGTTTGCCTTGCTCTACGGCGCAAAACAATATAACCTAACAAATCCCGCCGTACGCGCCTGCATGTGGACGCAGTCAGTCGGCGAGAACAACGGCTACCCCACCCTCGCGCCTGTGACCATCACAACATCGGCGCTCTCGGACGGCGCTGTGGATACGACGTATTCCCAAACACTTGCCGTAGCACCTGCGGGGGACGGCTTAACATGGACAATTACCGACGGAGCGTTGCCCTCAGGGCTGCAGCTCGACGAGAGCACCGGCACGATTTCGGGCATTCCTACTACAGCCGGAGTCTCAACCTTTACGCTGAAAGCCGAAAACAACGGCTATGACAGTGAAACAAAGCAGTTGAGCATTACGGTGTGCTCTGAGCTTGAAATCACCGTACAGCCTATAAGCCAAACCATCGGTAAGGGCGACACAGCTACCTTTACAGTTGAAGCAACGGGTTATCCGGTACCTTCTTATCAGTGGCAGGTTTCAACCGACGGCGGCTCAAGCTGGAATGATGTAACAGACGGCACCGGCGGCGACAGCGCAAGCTACACCACGCCGTATTGCGACTTGAGCATGAGCGGCAGACAATATCGTTGCTATATTGAAAACCGTCTGGACGACATCACAACCAACGCCGCGACGCTGACGGTTCTCCCCAGCTACGGCATGGATTTCACATTAAGCAACGCAACCTGGGGCGGATTTTTGTATTATGATTTCACCGCAAACGATGCCGCGGACCCTGACGGTAAATGGAGCTGGGACGCTTCGGACAAAATACTTACCCTCAACGGGTTCAGCTTTTCCACTGTTGCGGCGACAGCGTTAAAGGTTCCCGACAATACAACCATCATCGTCTCCGGTGACAACACTATAACGACTAATTGCAGAACTGATGCTATAGTCATAACAGCAGCCGGAACTCCCCGTGCTTCGATAAAATTCGAGGGCGACGGTACACTCCTTGTTTCGGAGGAGGGAACAGATAACACAGCGGGAATCTACGCCCTTAAAGTCGGCGGTGATGCCGAATTCTCCGGTGGCACCTTCACCTTCACAACAAGGGGCGCCTCAACAACCTCGTCGAGTTACGGTATCTGTGCCGGAGGGACGATAACTGCCAAGAACTGCACGTTAAATGCTCTCGGCGGAGCATCGACGGGAAATAACAGCGCGGGAATAATCTGTAATAATGTGCTTGTCGGAGACGAAGCTGTTGTATACGCTGCGGGCGAGGGCAAGGCAATAGTCACAATGGAGAAAATCACAGTCGTTGAAGCGACAGTCACAGGCAGTGAAACGCCCTACGCTGACGCGTCGGCTCTTACAAGCGCCAAGATAATGCCATTGGCTTCAGACCCGGACCGTAACGGAGTTTTCATGGGCGCGAACGGAACAGGAAACGCCGCTAAAACCGTAAAGCTTGTGGGCGCAACAGAGGTTGACTTCATGACCCTCACAGCTAACGGTTCCGACACCGCGCTTACTACAGAGCTGACACTTACCTTCAACAAGGACATAGCGGGTCTGACGGTTGACGATATCACCGTTACGGGCGCAACGAAGGGGGCGCTGACAAAGCAATCCGGCACGGGAGTCTACAAGCTCACAATATCGGACATCACCGTTGAAGAGAACGGAAAGGTGAACGTAACAATCGAAAAGGGCGGCTTCATATTCACGCACGGAATCCGGGAAGTGCGGGTATATATGCACATATGGGAAGAAATCCCGGCGGTAATCTCCACCTGCTTTACTCAGGGCAACAATCGGTATTTCTACTGCTCGGATTGCGACAAATATTATAAAGAGGATAAAAAGACGCCAACCACTGTCGAAGCCGAAACACTCTCTTTCGCCGAGCATAATTACGGTACACTGATAACCGAGACTCCGGCGACACATTTCGCACCCGGAATGAAAGAGCATTATAAATGCTCGGTTTGCAACCAATTCTTTAATGCCTCAAAGACGAAGGTTACCGTAGCCTCTCTTGAAATTTCCGTTATTCCTCATTCATACGGTTCGGTGGTATCTCACAATAACGGTACGCACACAAAAACCTGTGCCTGCGGCGACACGGTAACCGAGAGGTGCGCCTGTGTCGATGTTGTTACAGAGCCCACCTGTACCGAGGGCGGCTATACAAGACACACCTGCCCCCTTTGCAATTACTCATATATCAATGCACGCACCGAGGTAACGGGGCACACCTTCGGCGAATGGGTAGACAATAATGACGGCGGATTCCTGACGCTTGCAACACATTCGCGCACCTGCACCGAGTGTGGTTGTGTTGAAACCGAAACCATCCCCGGCACGGCGGAATACACAACAATATTTGCGAATATGGGCGTTTTACTGAAGCTCTTTAACGAAATTGCGGCAATTGTTCAGATGATAATCAACTTGACAAAATAAACGGACAGTTAAAAAAAATAAAAAGCAATCGCCGCGTTGAGTTTTACCTCAACGCGGCGATTGTTGGATATGCTATAATGACTCTTGTTGAAAAAAGCAAGGGTTTGTGCTATGCTGTATTTATAAACTGCTTAATGCGACTCCGACACCTTAACGAAGACAAAGCGTCGAAAAAATAGCAGGGCTAAGGAGAGATGACAATGGATAAGCCTGTTTTACGGTTTAATAAGAACGGACATTTCAGGGTGCTGATGTTTTCGGATTTTCATGCCGGTGCGGATTGCAGCCCTAAGGTGACGCGGGGTATAGAGGCGCTGATTGAAAACACAAATCCTGATTTTGTTATGATAGGCGGCGACCAGTGCCTTGGCCGGGACACCCGGGAGGGCTTGAGGGAATATATGAGCAGCATCATCGAACCGGTGCTGATAAGAAATCTTCCTTGGGCAGCTGTGTTCGGCAATCATGACAGGGAGAAAAAAGGCAGCATTGATATAGAACAAGAGCAAGCAATTTACGAGAGCATACCCGGCTGTCTGATGCAAAGAGGACCCACGGATATTCACGGTGTAGGCAACTACTGTCTTCAGGTGCTTTCCCGGGAAAATGACGAAGCAGCGTTTAACCTGTGGGCGATGGATTCGCACAGGGAAATATGGGATTTTTTCAAGAAATACAGCAGCGACCAAAAGCCCGACGGCGTTTATCCGGAGCATTTTAATGACGGCGAAAACGGCAGCACGCCTTACTTTAATCAGGTTATGTGGTATTATACCGAGTCAATAAAAAAAGAAGCTGCCGCAGGCAGAAAAATACCCGGAATCATGTTCATGCATACACCGCTTCTTGAGTATATGGAGATTGTCCGCAATCCGGAGCAGTGCTATGCAATAGGTTCAAAAAGAGCCGCTGTTGACTGTTCGGAGATAAGCTCCGGCTTGTTCATGGCGGCGGTGGAACGCGGCGATATCAAGGGCTTTTTCTTCGGCCATGAGCATCTTACTGATTTGCAGGGCGTTTACGGCGGCATAACAATGGCGTGTGACGCGGCGATAGGGTATAATATGTCGGGTCATGATGACCTTCGCGGAGGCAGGGTGATTGATTTGTATGAGGACGGCAGAATGCAGACGCGTGCCGTTAAGCTTATTGACATTATGGGTATTGAAGCTATGAGAAACCCCGATTACTTTGAAGGCGGATGCAGTTATTTCATCCGCAAGCTGTGAGGAAAAAGCTATGGAAAGATGCACGCTGTTTAAATTTGTTGATGAAATTGACCATTATACAGTTAAATGCGCAAACAGAGAAATAACCGACAGGGAAACGGCAGTCAAAATGATTTTCAAGTACTGCGCTGTTGATGAAGCGGTCGAAGCGGCCTTTAAATTTTCTCCGTCAGAGCTTGAGGAAGCGTGTGCAAATGATATATATGAGATACTTATAACAATAAGAAACAAGCTGCTTGATGAAGCTTTCGGGAACACATAACATCAGATGGCTTTGCATTGAAAAAGGGCACTTGCAAAAGCAAGTGCCCTTTTGGCTGCGGAACTAGGATTTGAACCCAGACAAACAGAGTCAGAGTCTGCCGTGCTACCATTACACAATTCCGCAACAGCAAGTGGTATTATAACCTGTCGTTGTCTCGTTGTCAATATATTTTTCCTAAAAATTTCGGGTTTTTTATAAAAACGCCCTTGGAAATTCGTTCCTATTACTATTGAAATATTTTATGTTTTGTTGTATAATCTTCTTTGTCACATCCGCTCGTGGCGCAGTTGGATAACGCAGCAGATTCCGATTCTGAAGAACGGGGGTTCGAATCCCTCCGAGCGGGCCAGCAAAAGGCACATCGCGTTGCGATGTGCCTTTTGCAATGAAATTTGCCCTTCGGGCAAGTGAAATACACCCGTGGTGTATGAAATAGCTGACGCTATGAAATGTGCTTCAGCACAAATGTGCTGAAGCACATAGGGCAAATTTTATTTCACTTTCTGCGTAAGCGGAAAATTTCATAATCCGCAAGGATTATTTCATATTGCGATAGCAATATTTCATTTTTCGGTGTCGGTTCAAGTCCTCCTTTCAAAAATCGGTGGGCATCTTTTCCTTTTTGTACTTTTCACTCTTTGCTCTCAACTGAATTTGTCTTCGGCAGGGGAGAGGACTGATTCGGTTTCGGGTGTCTGTAATCCTGTTTTTGTGTTCTTTCTGTATTCCGAGGGGGTCAGATTTTTGTATTTTCTGAAAACTCTCGAGAAGTAATTGTAGTCGGGAAATCCGACTTTTTCCGATATTTCGGAAATGTGCAAATCGGTTTCGAGTAAAAGCTTTTCCGCATTGTCGATTCTCGTGCGGTTCATATAATCAATTATGCTGTGTCCCGTTTGAGCTTTAAAGGTATGCTGCAAATACGAAACGCTTATGCAGAAGGCGTTCGCCAGCAGGTTGATGTTTATAGGCTCTGCATAGCAACGGGCGATACGCTCTTTTATGTCCTCGATAATAAGCGCCGTTTCCATTTCGTATATCTGTGAGCTGCTTTTATGCCCGTGCTTTTGAGCGGCGGCAAACAGAAAATTGAATATTTCCGCATTCAGAAGAAATTGTGAGCCGGTGCGAGGGTTGTCAACAATCGCCATGGCTTTTTTTATGTGGCTGATACAGTCGGCATCATCCTTGATAATGCTGTCGTATACAAAGTTGTCCGCCGCTTTTTCGGTCAAAAAATACTCCGGCGGAATTACGAATACATAGTACTCATTCTCGGGCGAAAGACTTATGCTTTCATGTACCTCGAAGCTGTTGAATACAAGAATATCGCCGCTTACGGCTTCTTGAATCCTTTTATCAATCTTTAACGTTACGCTGCCTCGCACAAGATAAATTATTTCAAGATATTCATGCCAGTGCTGCCATATTTTCGGATGATTGCAGAAGTGATATGTAATAATTCTAATAGGCGTTCTCGGCTGGACCTCATAGCGCGCATATTTTTTCACGGCTGTTTCCTCCCGTCAGATTAAAGGAGCATATTTGTCCTACAAATTAACAGTATTATGCTATATGCAATTGTACACAAAAAGTATAATAAAATCAAGCATAATTCCGGAAGTCAGTCTTGATGCTTAACGCAGCCGGCCAAAAGTCTTATGAAAATGCTTGTGATTTTTGTGAGGGCAAATTATATGTTTTCGGAGGATGGTTATGTTTGAACAGTTTGATATAAAGGAGTGCGCTGCGCTGGTTCACCATTACATTACCTCTATGGTGGATGAAGCGCAGGACAATCTCCCTTACTGGTTGCTTCTGCCGAATAAAAAACCGGCGGAGGCTGCACACTGCCGTGTTGATGATGCGGAGCTTGTCGGCTCCTGGTATGAGGGGCTTGTGTGTGCCATGCAGGTGCTCGGCACAGATGAGGGAGAGGACATAAAGCAGTCACTCAGGCGGCATATTATGAAATCATGGGGCGAACACGGATTGCGTTTTTGTGAAAAATATCCCTGGACTCACACGGTTCACTCATCGTTTCATGAAATGGGCTATATCCTTCCCGCACTCAACCTGATAACTACGGAGTACCCGGACGATGCCGAAGCGGAGCAGCGTGTAGCCGAACTTATCCGAGGTATGCGTTCATTGGTGATAGAAAGAAAAGTCAGAACCTTCTGGTCGGGGGATTTTGAAGAGAGCGAGCCGATATACGAGTTTCCGAATGATGTCTTTTTAAAGGACGGTGGGTTTGACCTCACCCGGCACACCGGCAGAGGGGAGCAGTCCATCAGAAACGCACTTATGCTGCCGGCTCTTGTGAGACGGTATGAATTAAAGAACGATGAGGTTGCGCTTGATCTTGCAAAAGGCATTGCGAACTATGTACTGGGTCCGTCAAGATACTTCAACTATAAAATGGAGTTTTTCGGACATGTTCATTCGGCGGCATGGTTTGCCTACGGTCTTGTATATCTGGGAAGATTAACCGAAAACGAGAATTATATACGTAAGGGAAAGGGCATTTACGATTATATCCGTTCGATTTCGTCCGATTTCGGATGGGTGCCAGAATATGCACAATGGCATCCGGTTGAGGAGGAGCACTGCGAAACCTGCTGTATACGGGATATGATTATCTGTGCAAATGAGCTTGTGAATTGCGGATACAGTGAATATTGGAACGACATGAATCTTTTTATAAGAAACCAGTTTACAGAAAATCAGGTCAGATATACCGGATATGTGACAACAGACAATTCAAAGCCTGATGAAAACGGTATAACTTACCGCGATATCGACAAACGCATGCTCGGTGGCTTTACAGGCGGAAGTGAACCGAATTCCATATCTTTAAGCCGATTCCGTTCTATTGCGGGTTGCTGCGTCGGCACCGCCCCCACGGCAATAAAAACCGTCTGGGATAATTGTATTACAAAGGAAAACAATTGCTTCATTGTAAACATACCCTGTGAAAAGGAAACGGAAGTCCTGAAAACGGAATCCATGATTCCGAATGAGGGCAGGATTCGCATCACTGCTCGCGAGTTTTGTTGTGCAGGCTTCCGCCTTTACGATTGGATGGGCGAAAGGATAAGCCTTCACCTTAACGGAAAGAAAATCCCCGCGGATATTGAATCCGGAATTGTTAAGGCGGACCTGAATGAGGGCGATGTTCTGGAGCTGATTTTTGACCTTGAAACCGTTGTCGTAAAGGAGAAGGTAAGGGGTATTGATTTTACAGTGTGCTGGCGCGGTTGCGATGTTGTGGAGCTGACCCCTAAGGGAGAGCACGTGCGTTTGTATCAGCGTGATTTATCAAAGCCGAAATATTACCCGACAGCCGATGATGTTGAATACACAGGTGCATCAAACCTCGGCCCCACTCAACAGAAGCAGTAATATTGTTCATAAAAAGCGACTTGCCGAGGCAAGTCGCTTTTTTGCGGAGAATTGATTCGTTTATATTTATTTTGCGGCGCTTATTCCGTCCGTCTGGCACACAAACATAACGCTTGTTTTGAATTCGGAGGGCGCGTCTGTGAATATTTTGTAAGAGTTTCCGATATCGAGCCATTTCTCCATGCGCACTATAATATCGCCGGCGTTCCCGATGACCGCCGAGTATTTTTTCTGGAATTCTTCATCGCTGAGCGTGGCGGTCAGACCGTCGAGCACTGAGGTTATCGCATCAATATTATCATCCTTCATGAGGGTGGAAAGTGCGGTGAGCAATTCCTCGTTGTCATCTATCGCGGACTTTATTTCGGAGATTGTGCTTATTGTCTGCGGCAGATTTTCTATGGCAGCCTTAACCTCCGGGTCGTTCATGTCCGCTGAGAGCGATTCGATAAGCGGCTGCAAGGCCTGCATATCGGCTGCAAGTGTTGAGAGGTTTTCAAACAGGTATTTCATCTCCGGACGGCTGAACAGTGCAAGCGCCTGCTTGAGCTGTTCGTCATCGAGGTCCTTCATGAGCTTTGTGAGCTTTTCGGCGTTATCCGCTGTGAGATATTTCGATGTCACCTCAAGCAGCTTTTTGTTCTGCTTATATACATTGACGCCCTTGTTTACAACCTGTGCGAGCTGAGCGAGACTGTCGGGATTCGACACAAGAGCCGTGAGTGCGCCGTCCGCGTTGAGCTTTTCAAAAACATCCTGAAGGTCTGTCAGCAGCTTCAGGTCATCCGTGACCTCCGATATCGATGAGGGCATTGAAAGTCCGAGGTCGAGTGAGGAGAGGGGAAGAACTCCGAAATACATGTTTCCGAGTTCAAAATTTGTTGCGTCCGCGGTAATCGTAAAGGTGTCCGCAAGCGAGAATTCAAGCTCGGGAATGTCGATTGCGCCGAGGTTGAGGCTCTCGTTCATACCGGGCGCCGCAACAATCAGAGGCAATTGCTTGCTGCCGTCACCGAGCAGACGGCCGTTGTCAATTGAGATGCCTGTAAAGTGGTCATAGGGCATAACCATGCCGCCTACAACAATCAGTGGATTATAGAGGACAGTCTGAACACCGTTGATGTCCACTGTGTGCGCGTCGAGATTTTTAATACTTACAACGATTTTTATTTTTCCGCTTTTGCCGGCAATGGCATCGGCTGAGCATTCCGCGTCGTTAAGGTAGTATTTTATATTGAATGCCACCGGGGCAGCCTTGTCGGTGATACCGCTGTAATACAGGTCGGTGGTATCCATGTTCCATACGAGTTTTCCGTTTTCAAAGACAGGCAGTATACCGCTTCTGACGTTCTTTATGTCCGAAAGCGTACTTGTGTCCTCAACCCTTACACCGGCTGAATCCGTGTGCAGCCAGTCGGTGACGAGCGTGCTTTTAACCGAGCCGTCGGGATTGAGATGCATATATACCGTTTCGCTTTTTTCAACCGATGCGGGAGCGGCGGAGTATACCGGCTGAACCGCCGTTGTCGTTTCGGATAGTGTTGTTGCGTCGGTTTTGTCCTTTGCGGTGCAGCCTGCGCCGAGAATAAGTATTGATACCGTAAGCATGAGCGCAACAACGCTTAAAGCCTTATTATTTCGTTTCATCATTTTTATACCATTCCTTTCCGCCGAGCCGCAAATTTTGCGGCGGTATTCGGCTTGTCGCAATGACGGTCGTTGACCGTCAAGGTACAAATTTGCCGTTTGAAAGATTTATCTTTCAAACTTAACCCTCCATTTGTATGTGGTTTTGGATATGAGCTTTTCAAAGCACAGCAGCGTCGGGGTGAGGAATACAATAATCACCGCACCGCTTATCAAGGCTCCGCGGGCGAGCATAGAGCATATGCTTTTGATAATTTCGATGTCGCAGAACAGATACACGCCGAAGGTCGCCCCGAAGAACACGAGCGCGCTTTGAAGTATCGAACGGCTTGAGGCGTTTGCGGCCGCTCTCATGGCGGTGAGTCTGTCCGCTCCGCCTTGAAGTTCCTCCTTGAAGCGTGAGGTCAGAAGTATTGCGTAGTCAACCGTTGCGCCGAGCTGGACGCAGCCGACCACCGTCGGGGAGATGAACGGTATTTCAACCCCCATAAAGTAAGATATCGCCATATTGATGTAAATTGCCAGCTCGATTGCGGCAACGAGAAGCACGGGAAGGGAGATGGATTTAAAGCATATTGCCACAAGGATGAATATTGCAAGTATTGATATTATGTTCGTAACCTTGAAATCGACTGCCGTAACGTCTATGAGGTCCTTATAAAGCACGCCCTCGCCGGTCACAAGGTTGTTCGGACTGTATGATTTTATCAGCGAGGTTATCTCGTCTATCTGGGCGTTTACCTCGTCTGTGGCGGGGGAGTAGGTGCTGTTTACAAGTATCATTTGCCTGCCGTCGGTTTTGCATATTGCCTTGAGTGAATCCGGAACCATTGAGTCG
>LFSB01000052.1 GCA_001513045.1 Clostridiales bacterium DTU089 | reverse complement strand
TTGTGCCGGTTCCTCTGGGAAGCTCAACATTGGGCAGATTGACGGAATTCTTTATGTTTCCGTCGCGGAGGAAGCCCATAAGCTCGATTACTGCCATTTGTGCGCAATTTTCTTCCGACTCGGGAGTTGATGCGCCAAGATGGGGGATAGCGAGAACGCCGTTTGCACCTATGAGGTCATCAGAGGGGAAGTCCGTCGCATATGCGGCAACCTTACCGGAGCCGAGAGCTGCAAGCAAATCGGCGCTGTCAACAAGCTCGCCGCGCGCAAAATTGAGGATGCGTACACCGTCCGGCATGAGGTCTATGCTTTCGGCGTTTATCATGCCCTTTGTGTCGGGTGTCGCGGGGATGTGAAGGGTGATATAATCACAATTTTCAAATATTTCTTTGATATTGGTAGAGTGCTTTATCGAGCGTGAAAGGTTCCATGCAGCGTCAACGGAAAGGTAGGGGTCGTAGCCGTAAACCTGCATTCCGAGTGCGTTTGCCGCGTTGGCAACGAGTACGCCGATTGCGCCGAGACCTATAACACCGAGCTTCTTTCCGCTGATTTCGGGTCCGACAAAAGCGCCCTTGCCTTTTTCAACAAGCTTTCCTACCTCTGCGCCCTGACCCTTGAGAGTCTTGCACCAGTCCATGCCCGCCGCTATTTTGCGGGAGGAGAGCAGAAGTGCGCATATAACAAGCTCCTTGACGGCATTGGCGTTTGCGCCGGGAGTGTTGAAGACCACAACGCCTTTTTCCGTGCAGGCATCAACGGGGATATTATTTACACCCGCGCCGGCTCTTGCTATTGCCTTGGTGTTTTCGGAAAGAGCCATGTCGTGCATGGATGCCGAGCGTACGATTATTGCATCGGGGTCAGTGAAATCGTCTGCCACTGCATAGCTTTCCTTGTCGAAATAGGAAAGTCCCGTTGCCGAGATTTTATTGAGAGTGAGTATGTCAAACATAACATTTTCCTCCGAATTTATTATTTATTTCAGCCGTTGTTCTTCTCGAATTCTCTCATGAACTCCACGAGCTTTTCAACGCCCTCAACAGGCATTGCATTGTAGATGGAAGCTCTCATACCGCCAACCGTGCGGTGACCCTTGAGGTTTACAAAGCCCGCCGCTGTTGCTTCTTTGACGAATTTGTCGTTGAGCTCATCGCTGTCGGTAACGAACGGAACATTCATAAGCGAGCGGTCCTCTTTTACAACCGTGCCGCGGAACATTTTGCTGTTGTCAAGATAATCGTAAAGCAGGTTCGCTTTTTTTATGTTGCGCTCGCGCATGGCTTCAAGTCCGCCGAGCTGCTTTATCCACTCAAGCACAAGCTTGCATATATATATTGTATAGCAGGGGGGAGTGTTATAAAGCGAATCGTTGTCCGCCATGATTTTGTAGTTGAGCATGGTGGGGGTGATATCGCGGGCGTTGCCGAGAAGGTCCTCACGGACAATAACTATTGTAAGTCCTGCGGGAGCAACATTCTTCTGGGCGCCGCCGAAAAGAAGGCCGAACCTTGTTACGTCAAGCGGCTCGGAGAGGAAGCACGAGGAGATGTCGGCAAAAAGAGGAACATTGCCGGTGTCGGGAAGCTCGTGATATATTGTGCCGTAGATGGTGTTGTTAAGGCAGATATGAACATAGTCCGCATCCTTGTCAAAATCGGCTGCAGTGGTCTTGGGAATGTAGGAGAAGGTTTTGTCCTTTGAGGATGCAACAGCTCTCGCTTCGCCGTATTTTGCGGCCTCCTCGTAAGCCTTCTTTGCCCACTGACCGGTGATGATGAAATCGGCCTTTTTGTTGCCGTTCATAAAGTTGAGGGGGATAGCCGCAAACTGTGTTGAGGCGCCGCCCTGAAGGAAGAGAACCTTATAATTGTCGGGGATGTTCATAAGCTCGCGAAGAAGAGCCTCCGCACCTTTGATTATACCGTCATATACCTTTGAGCGATGGGACATTTCCATAACCGACTGGCCGCTGCCCTCATAGTCGAGCATTTCGGCTGCCGCCTTTTTGAGAACCTCCTCCGGGAGCATTGAGGGTCCTGCTGAGAAGTTGTAAACTCTTGCCATAACAAAGCCGTCCTTTCAAAATTTGAAATTGTTAAACTTTGACACAAATTATACTATCTTTTTACTTTAAATGTCAATACATTGTTAAATCATTAACATAAAATTGTCATATCAGTCAAATACAGGGCAGAAGAAGGTCTGTTTTTAGACAAATAGACGAACTTTTTAACAAAGACGAGCCGCGCCCGTATTTGCGAGCAGAGCGACGCGTGAAAAAAGAGCATCGAACATGCGGGGATTCACCCGGAAAATGTATTTCAATAATTCTAAAAATATGCTATTGCATTCAGAGCGAAAATCTGATAAAATAAAAAACATAAATCAAAATAATAAATTTTCAAGCGTCGAAGGCTGCCCGAAGTTTAAGCAAGGTCATAATAAAAAACACAAGGAGAAAAAGTCATGAAAAAGTGTAACAAGCTCTTATCGGTTTTTCTTGCAGCGCTGCTTGTGCTGTCCGCGTTTCCTGCAACGGTTTTCACTGCATACGCAGCGGGTGTAAGTGATTTGTCGTTTGCGCTCAATGACGACGGAGAGTCGTACCGTGTGTCAGATTGTGATGAATCTGCAACCGGTGAGTTGGTCATCCCGTCAACATATAATGGTAAACCTGTAACGAGCATAGGCAATTGGGCATTTTGGAATTGCCAATTGCTCACATCAATAATTATTCCGAATAGTGTTACGGGTATTGGCAATGGTGCAATTGCGGACTGTTTATCACTTGTATCTGTAACCATTCCAAACACCGTAATCAGTATAGGAGAAAAGGCGTTTTTGGATTGCTTATCACTCTCCTCGATAAATATTCCTGACAGCGTTGCAAGTATTGGCGAAAATTCTTTTGAGGGTACAGCATGGTATGCTGCGCAACCTGACGGACTTATATATATTGGAAAGATTTTCTATAAGTTTAAGGGTGTGATGCCTTCAAATACAGCTTTGACGCTTAAAGACGGAACAATCGGAATTGCAGGTGGTGCTTTTCGTGATTATAAAGAGTTGGTATCAATAACCCTTCCCGATAGTGTGATAAATGTAGGTAATTATGTATTTTTCGGTTGCACATCACTTCTGTCAATAGATTTTTCAGACAGCGTGGTAAATATAGGGGATTATGCATTTTCCAATTGCACATGGCTTACTCAAATAACCCTTCCGGACAGCGTGGTGGATATAGGGGATTATGCGTTTTCCAATTGCAGTTGGCTTACTCAAATAACCCTTTCAGACAGCGTAGTGAATATAGGGGATTATGCATTTTCCAATTGCGTACGGCTTGCTCAAATAACTTTTCCGAACACTCTTACAAGCATAGGAAGATGTGCGTTTTACGATTGCAAATTACTTGCTTCGATAAACATTACCGACAGTGTGAAAAGCGTGGGCAACGGAGCGTTTTACGGTACGGAATGGTATAATAGTCAGCCGGATGGGGCTGTTTATCTCGGAAAGATTTTTTATAACTATAAAGGAAAGATGCCGGTCAATACAAGCTTGACTCTTAAAGACGGAACAATATCAATTGCCGGAAATGCATTTTACGGTCAAGACGGACTTGTTTCAATAACCATTCCAAGCAGTACAACAAATATAGGGGTGGGCGCATTTTCGAGTTGTGGGTCGCTTACATCAATAAACATTCCGGAAGGAGTGGCAAGCATAGAGCATGATGCATTCCTGCATTGTATGTCCCTTACTTCAATAAACATCCCGGACAGCGTGATAAGTATAGAAAATAATGCGTTTTACGGTTGCTCATCTCTTGCTTCAATAAACATTCCCGACAGCGTGACGAACATAGGTACGCGAGTGTTTTCCTTTTGCAGCTCTCTTGCACATGTACGCCTTTCAAACAATATAAAGAGTATAAGCTCTGATTTGTTTAGCTACTGTGAATTACTTTCATCAATAGCCATTCCGGAGAGTGTGACGAGTATAGAAAATTCAGCGTTTTCCAGTTGCTCATCCCTTGCTTCGATAACCATTCCGAATAGTGTAACGAGCATAGGAGATTATGCATTTGAGTATTGTGCATCGCTCGCCTCAATAACCATCCCGAACAGCGTAACGAATATAGCGGGTGGGGCATTTGAGCGTTGCACATCTCTCGCTTCAATAATTCTTCCGGACGGCATAACCGGCATAAATGATAGTATGTTTAGCTTTTGCACATCGCTTTCCTCAATAACCATCCCGAACAGCGTGGCGAGCATAGGCGATTATGCGTTTGACTATTGCACATCGCTTTCCTCAATAACCATCCCGAACAGCGTAACGAACATAGGAGAGAATGCATTTAAAAATTGCACATCGCTCACCTCAATAACCATTCCGAACAGCGTAACGAGCATAGGCAATAGAGCGTTTCAATTCTGCACATCACTCGCCTCAATAACCATACCCGACAGTGTTACAGCTATAGGTAATGGCGCGTTTTATGGCTGTGCATCTCTTAGCTCAATAACTATACCCAACAGTGTTACAAGCATAGGAATCGATGTGTTTAAAAATTGCAGTGAAATAACTGTATACGGTTTTAGAGGTTCAGAAGCGGAAAGATATTCAACAGATAACGGCATCTCCTTCGTTCCGTTTGATGCGCCGCGTTATTTTGATTTTCAAACTCTCAATGCTTCAAACGGCCTCGTATCCGGTATTTCTGCCGGTGAAACCGTTGCGCAGGTGCTTGCAAAGTGTTCGAATGATGAAGAGGATCTGAAGGTGTTTAATTCGGAAGGCGCTCAGATTACCGATACCTCCGAAAAAATAGGCACTGGCTTTGTTATAAGGCTTTATTATGATTCAGGCAATCAGGCGGATGAGGTTACCGTTGTCATCAAGGGTGATGTTAACGGCGACGGCAGCACTACCGCTGCGGACGCGCGCCTCACACTCCGCTGCGCAACCTCGCTTGAGACATTTGACGCTGCTCAGACCGCTGCGGGTGCAATATCGGGCGGAGCCAAGCCCACCGCCGCGGACGCAAGACGCATCCTGCGCGTGGCGACGGAGCTTGAAAGCTTCTGAGTTATCAATAAAATCCAACACTTACCGCCACAAATTCATAAAAAATCAGAGGGGCTGTTTCTTACAGCCCCTCGAATTATATATAGATATCGATTATTTCTTTACCTTTGCCGTCTGGCGCTGCGCCATAACAAGGTTGTAGTATATGCCCTTTTCCTCCATGAGCTGCTGGTGCGAACCGACCTGCGCTATTTTTCCGTGCTCAAGAACCACAAGCCTGTCGGCGTTGCGGAGTGTGGAAAGCCTGTGGGCGATTGCAACTGTCGTACGGTTTTTGGTAAGGCGGTTGAGCGCCTCTTGAATTTTGCCCTCGGTTTCCGGGTCGAGCGAGCTGGTGGCTTCGTCGAGTATGAGTATTTTCGGGTTTTTGAGTACCGCGCGCGCGATTGCGATTCTCTGCCGTTCGCCGCCGGAAAGATTGTGACCGTTTTCTCCCACCGGAGTGTTGTAGCCGTCGGGCAGCTTCATAATGAATTCGTGCGCGTTTGCTGTTTTTGCCGCCGCGATTACTTCCTCGTATGTCGCATCGGGCTTTGCGTACGCAATATTATCATAAACGCTTCCGGAAAACAGGAAGGTTTCCTGAAACACAACGCCTATATTTTCACGGAGCACGTGTTGGTCAATATCCTTTAGGCTTACACCGTCGATTTTCACGCTGCCCACATCGGTGTCATACAGCCGCATTATGAGGTTTATCATGGTGGATTTTCCGGCACCGGAGTGACCGACAAGACCTATCATTTCGCCCGGATTTATTGTGAGGTTGATATCCTCAAGCACCGGCTCGTAGGCCTTGTATCCGAATTGCACCTCATCAAATACTATCTGCCCTCCGGCGTTTAACGGCGCAGGGGAGAGCGTATCCTTTAGGTCGTGCTCCTCATCGATGATTTCAAATATCTTTATGAGACTTGTCGCTGCGTTGGCAAGCCAGCGCGGCAGGGACGAGAACCAGCGGATGGGGTTGTAGAGGTACGCGAGGAACATTGTGAACTGCGTAAGCTCTCCGAGTGTCATTTCTCCGTCAAGCACCATGCGTCCGCCGATGAACATCACGAGAAACTCTCCGGCACCCATGAAAAATCCGATAAACGGGAAGGTCAGCGACCAGAAGCGCTCGTTGCTTGACGAGACATCCGCAAGCTTTTCGCTTGCATTGGCAAACTTGCTTATTTCGCGTTTTTCATTGCCGAAGGATTTCACCACGCGTATGCCCTTTATTATATCGTGAAGTATCGAGGTTGCTCGTGAATCCATTTTCCATTGTCTTTCATAGCGCAGATGGATGTAGCCCCAAAGCTTGAATATCACAACAATAAATATCGGAATAGGTACGAGCACAAGCAGTGTGAGCAGTGGACTTGTAAACAGAAGAATGATAGTAACTATTATAAACATCAAACCCTGTTCTATGGCATATTTGCCCTGGTCCGTAAAGAAATCTCGTATTTGCGTTGTGTCGCGCGTGACGCGTTTTATAAGGTCTCCGGCAGTCTTTTTTGACAGCGCCGTAAGCGAAAGCGTCTGAATTTTATCATACACTGTAAGACGTAAATCGTTTGAAAACATGGAGCCTATGCGGTTTGAAAGTATACCGCTGAATATCGTCAGAACCCTTCCGCCTGCATAGGAGAGTATGAGCAGAGCTGCGATGAGGAAAATTCCTCTGTATGTTTCGGCTCCCGCGCTTATGCCTCCTGCCGGGGCGAGATAGTTATCCGTAAGCACACGGTTTAATATCGGCACGACCGCCGCGCAGCCGTCCGCGAGTATGAGCAGAAGGCTTGAAATAAGCAGCTGCCGTGAATACGGCTTCATAAGCTTGAGTGCACGCGAAAAGAGGTATGTCTTTTTCACGCAGAACATGCAGGCGTTTATTCCGGGGATGAGCGGCTTCCCGCATTCGGGACAGCGCTGGGCTTCATTGTGGGATACCTCTGTAATCTTTCCGTGTTTTATGTAGTGATTTATAACCTTGCACAATTCTCCGATATCGTTTACAGACGCCATCGAAAAGCGGCATACGGTAAGATTTTGTGAAAAATCGTCACAGCCCTCCGGCACAAGCTCAAGTCTTCCGCAGCCTATGTCGGTGAATTGCCGCGCCTCTTTTATGCCCTCAAGATTGCGCGAAAACTCCTCGCGTGAATCAGCACACGCGCAGACAATACCGTCAGCGAATGTGACAGTACCCTCGCAGAGCTCTCCGCGGATATTAAGGTCGTAACGGACCGCGTTGTCGATGTCTTTTTTCTGCATTGCGTTACCTCGGTATCAATAGAGAAACGGTTCTATTTTTCTTCTGTTTTTCGAGTCGATTTTTTCAAGGTCGGGGATGGAGTAACGATTGCCGTCCATATCGAAAATAAGCGTTGTGCCGTCGGGCAGGGTGCGGACGTTTCTGCTTATATCCCTCACTGCGAAGTTTGTCTTATGCTCTCCGATTTTCACCTCAAAGTAGAAGTGACCCATCTTCTCCTTGAAGGAGAGCACTTCTGTAATTACAGGGCAAAAATATCTGCTTTCAAGCTCCTTGCGCACAAGCGAAAACTGCTCCGCGGGAAGCTCCTCGGCGTTTTTGAGCATGCCTATCTCTTTGTCGTCGGTTTCCTCGATTCCTATGTAGGCGAAGGGCTCTGTATACGGATAGGCGCGCGTAAGCTTAACGCGGGGATAATCCTTGCCGTTCAGACGCAGAGCAATAAATCCGTGAGGATTGGTGTAGAAGCAGCAGTCGCCCGGCTCGATGAATTCAAGCCCGAGAAAGCCGCTTTGAGTTACTTTTGTGTCATCCATGATGAAATCCCTTGCAATATCCGGCTGTACCGTATTGCCGCCTTTCTGTGTTTTTGGAATCAGTCTCCGATGCCTATGAATTTGAGCGCTTCGGACTGTATCTGATAGAGCTTGAAATATTCGCCCTTTTTGCGTATAAGCTCGTCAAAGGTGCCGTATTCAACAACCTTTCCGGAGTCTATAACCGCAAGATGGTCGGCATCGCGCAGGGTTGACAGGCGATGCGCGATTGCTATTGTGGTTCGTCCGTGCTTGAGCTGAGAGAGCGAATTTTGAATGTTTCGCTCGGTTTCCGTGTCCATAGCCGCGGTTGCCTCATCAAGAATGAGTATCTTGGGATTTTGTATTATGGTTCTTGCAATTGATATTCTCTGGCGCTCTCCGCCCGAAAGGTCCTGACCTCCGGAGCCTACTCTGGTTTCGTAGCCGTCGGGTAGCTTCATTATGAAATCATGTGCGGATGCCGCTTTTGCCGCAGCGACTACCATTGAAAAATCCGCATCCGGGTTGGCGTAGCGTATGTTGTCTGCAATCGTACCGATAAACAGATAAATATCCTGCGAAACAATACCTATATTTGTGCGCAGCTGCTCCATCTTCAAATCCTTGACATCATAACCGTCAATTTTTACGCAACCCGCCTTGGCGTCATAGAGCCTTGCAATGAGGTTGGCTATTGTTGTTTTGCCTGCGCCTGTTTTTCCCACTATGCCGAGCATTTCTCCGGCTTCCACCTTCAGGTCGAGCTTTTTGATGATGGGTCTTGCCGGCTCGTACTCGAATTCAAGCTCGTTAAGCTCAATATTGCCCTCGATTTTGTCGAGTATTATCGGGTTTTCCTTGTCGAATACATCGGGCTTGCTGTCGATTATTTCAAACACACGCTGAGCGGAGTCGGCACAGCGCGCCCACCAGTTTGATACCCAGGACAGGAAGGATATGGGCGATTGGAGCATGTTTGCATACACCACGAAGCTCATGAGCTTGCCGAGCGTAATCTGACCGTCAACAACCATCTTTCCGCCGAACGCCATAAGCAGAGCAAACGCAACCGAAACAATAAGTCCGATTATCGGGAATATTGTTGCCTCTGCATTTGCATAATTGATTTCGCTGTGCATGACCTTGCCGCTTTTGTCGCTGAAGCGGTCAAATTCCTCATTCTCCTTTGAGAATGCTTTTATAATTCTGTGCCCGTTTACATTGTCGCTTACCGCTGAGGTGAGATTTGCGTTACTGACCCAGTTTCTGTGGTGCAGTCTGCGGAAGAATTTTTGGGAGAAGTAATATATTACGCCTACGACCGGTATCGCAGCGAGCACCATAAGCGTCAATTTCACACTCGTTGCGAACATTATTGCAACAACTCCGAGCACCGTAACGAAGCTTATGATGAGATACGGCATACCGTCAACGAAGAACCAGTATATATTGTTTGAGTCCCTGTTGACGCGCTCTATGAGTGAGCCGGTCTGTTTTGCGGAATAGAACCCGACAGACAGACGTTGCATGGCTTCAAAGATTTTCAGCTTTATGTCGTAAATTATCCACGGCAGTATTCCGGCAACGATGTATTGATATATAACCGTAAACAACAGGTTCACAACTTTTATGGCTATAATTGACAGCACAACGCTTATGAGTGAGCCAAGAAGCGTTTCATAGGGCTGCGTACCGGCGGTGTTGAGTACATTGTCGTAGAGATAGGTTGAGCTTATCTGCGGTATAATCAGACTTATTGCGGTGCTGATGAGCATTGAAAAGACTATCAGCGCGACCTTCCATTTGAATTCCGCAAAGAACGAGAGCAGACGCTTGAAGGTTGAAACCTTGCTTGCGCATTTCGGACAAGGCCGGTTTCCGGGAGGCAGGGGAGAGCCGCATTTGGGACACTTGCCCGGAGGAGGCGGCATTTTCGTTGCTTCTTCGGGGGATTTTCCGTCCTTGAGGGCGTTGAAGGTGTCGGCAAACGCCTCAAATTTAGCAATAAGTCCGAGAGAAAACACGGCAACCGGGAAATCCTCTCCGTCCTTTTTGCCGATGAGCATTGCGGTTGTGAGGTTGCGCTCGGTGTCAAGAGTGTCGTAGTCCTCAAACGGCGTACAGCGCAGACTGTCGAGTGTATATTTTGTCTCAAGACGTTTTTTGCCCTTGGCTTTGACAACCTGTTCATCTCCGAGCGCATAATATATGCCCTTCTCATCGAGAGAAAGCCAGAGCGTATGATATGTTCCGTCGATGTCCATGTCACCCGTGGCTCCGAAAATAAGCGCATCGGTATCAAGCCCCGCCTGTTGTAAAAGCTTCATTACATCAGGGGGGAATTTTCGCATTTCGCGGCTGTCATGCTCGTGATGCTTGCCGCCTTTTTTCAATTTTTTCAAAAAATCGAGCATAGCCGATGCTCCTTAAAAAAACAGAGTGACCGCAAAAAGACGATCACTCGGTAATCAGAATTAACCGATAAAAGAGGTGAGACTTATAGAGCGGCGGAGGTCGCAGTATGATATATATGAAGCTGTATCAAGGTCTTTTCCGGATGCAAATATCATTGCGAATGCCTCCTTATATGGTTTAAATACTTTAAAAATATATCATATAAAATGAGACACGTCAACAAATTTCAGCAAAAACCATAATTTTTTTGATTTGTTGTTGTGAGTGCCGGAAAAAAGATGTATAATTGTAAAAAATGTTTTGAAAGGATTGGGTTTTTGAATGTCAAACATTTTACTAAAAGGAATATATCCCGCTCTTGTAACCCCGCTCAATGATGACGGAACCGTAAAAAAAGAGTCCGTCGGTGCGATAATGGAGCACAATTTTAAAAACGGTGCGCTCGGCTACTATATTTGCGGAACAACGGGCGAGGGTCCGGTAATGACGCTTGAACAGCGCATGAAAACAGCGGCTGCCGCGGTGGAGGCTAATGCCGGCAGAGGCTTGATAATAAACCATATCGGTGCAGCCTCGCCCTTTGACGCGCTTGAGCTTGCCCGCCATTCGGGTGAAATAGGCTGCGATGCAATCTCGTCGGTGGTGCCGAATTTCTTTTATAAGTACTCGGATAATGAAATCCTTGAGTATTACAAGCGCATTGCCGATGCCTCCGGCTTGCCCGTTATAGCCTATGCCCAGTCGATGCTTGCGGGTGCGGATGTCGTATCGTTTATGGATAAGCTTATGAAAATCGACGGCGTTATCGGAGTGAAATTTACGCTTACGGATTTCTACTCCATGGGCAGAATCAAGGCTCTCAACGGCGGCGACATAAATGTAATCAACGGTCCGGATGAAATGCTTATATGCGGACTTTCCATGGGGGCGGATGCCGGAATCGGCTCTACCTACAACGTGATGTGCAAGCAGTATTGCGCGCTGTATGAGGCGTTCGGCAGAGGAGATACGGATGCCGCAAGGGCATTGCAAAGGAAGATAAACAGGGTTGTCGAAATCATTATACGCCACGGAGTAATCCGCACGATAAAATTCATGCTTTGCGAGCAGGGAATGGATGCCGGTTCTGTAATGTTTCCGGGCGCAGCTCTCGGAGAAGCGGAAAAGGCGTCAATTCACTGTGAGCTGGACGCGGTCGGCTATTATAACGAATATTAAACGGAGGTTATACGTATGAAACTCGGTATATGCAGGGACCCTAAGGCGTACAAGGATATTGAAATCATGGCGAAAATAGGCTATGACTATGTTGAAACAAACTTTTCCGCTCTGTCGCGGATTACCGAAGCTGAGTACTCTCAGCTTCTCGGAGTGCTGAAAAGCACGGGGCTGAAATGTGAGGCGTCGAATTGTTTCCTGCCGGGTGAAATAAAGGTTGTCGGTGATGATGTCGATTACGGAATGATAGAGGAATATCTCGCCTCCACCTTTGAACGTGCGCAGAAGCTCGGTCTTGAAACGGCTGTTTTCGGCAGCGGCGGTGCAAGGCGGATACCCGATGGCTTTCCCCGCGAAAAGGCATATGAGCAGCTTGTGCGCTTTCTTGCGGAATACGCAGGACCTCAGGCTGAGAAGTTCGGAGCGCAGATTGCAATCGAGCCTCTGAGACGTAAGGAAACCAACATAATAAACACCGTAAAAGAGGGCATGGAGCTGGCTGCGGCAAGCGGTCGCGATAATGTAAAGGGGCTTGCGGATATCTACCACGTCTATTCGGATTGTGACGACATAAATGCACTCGGAAGCTACAAGGGCACACTTCTGCATACACATATTTCACATCCCGCAACAAGGCATTTCCCCCTGAGCGAGGATGAATATGATTACGAATGGTTCTTTGAGCTTCTCAATGAAGCGGGATGTCCCCGTTGCTCAATAGAGGGCGGCTGTGACGATTTTGAATCCGAGGCGGCAATTGCGTATAAGCTTTTACGTACCGCAAGCAATAATGCCGAAATCCAAATTAAATAGCGATTGACTTTTGCGGTATACAGGTTTATAATACTACAAGATAAATTGAAAGGGATGCAGATATATTATGGGAAATGTAACAATCACCAATCACCCCCTCATTCAGCATAAGCTCACTCTCCTGAGGGACAAAAACACAGGCTCCAAGGAGTTCAGAGCGCTGGTATCTGAGATAGCTACCCTTATGTGCTATGAAGCAACGCGTGACCTGACCTTAAAAGAGGTCGAAATCGAGACTCCCGTGGCTCTCGCCAAGACAAAGGTCATATCCGGCAAGAAGCTCGCGTTTGTGCCCATACTCCGCGCAGGTCTCGGCATGGTTGACGGCGTGCTCGCTCTCGTGCCTTCGGCAAGAGTCGGCCATATAGGTCTTTACCGTGACCCCGAAACCCTTCAGCCGGTTGAGTATTATTGCAAGCTTCCGGCAGATATTGAGGAGCGTGAGGTTATCGTTCTCGATCCCATGCTTGCAACCGGCGGCTCGGCAATTGACGCTATTTCTCAGATAAAGAAGAGAAATCCCAAGTCAATAAAATTCATGGGAATAATTGCGGCGCCCGAAGGACTTCAGGCTCTTACCAAGGCGCATCCCGACATCGATGTTTTCTGTGCGGCTCTTGACGAAAAGCTCAACGACCACGGCTACATCGTTCCCGGCCTCGGCGACGCGGGCGACCGTATCTTCGGCACAAAATAAGCACACAAAAATTACCGGCATCACAAACAATGTGATGCCGGATTTTTTTAATTTGATTTTATTTTGCGTTGTATTTTGTAAGCAGCGCCTGGATTCTGTCAGCAGGATTAAGCAGCTTGCTCACCGACATATCGTGGTTGAGCGTGTCAATTATATAGGCGGTGTACTTTGACATATCAACCTCATGGTACCATTTGCGCTCAAGCAGCTCCGGCGTACGGTATACGAGATTTGTGGTGAAGACGCCGTTGATAATGCCGCTTTCATACGCTGTGTCGAATTCTTCAAGACCGTTGCAGAAAAGACCGAAGCAGGTGCATATAAATATGCGGTTTGCTTTAAGCTCTTTAAGCTTTTTCGCAACCTCTATCATGGAATCGCCGGAGGATATCATATCGTCAACAATGATAACATCCTTACCCTCAACGTTGTCGCCGAGGAATTCATGCTCAAGTATCGGGTTGCGTCCGTTGACAACTCTCGAATAATCCCTGCGCTTGTAGAACATTCCAAGCTCGATTCCGAGCACGGTCGAGTAGTAGATGCAACGGCTCATGCCGCCTTCATCGGGAGAAATAACCATCAAATGGTCGCGGTTGAATTTAAGGTCCGGCACGTTTCTGGTGAGTGCCTTTATCATCTGGTATGCCGGCTGAACATTCTCGAAGCCCTTGAGCGGTATGGCATTTTGTACTCTTGCATCGTGTGCGTCAAAGGTGATTATGTTGTCAACACCCATGTTCAGGCAAAGCTCCTGAAGCGCGATTGCACAGTCGAGGGATTCTCTGCCGGAGCGCTTATGCTGTCTGCCCTCATAGAGCATCGGCATAATAACCGTAATTCTGTGAGCTTTTCCTCCGATGGCGGAAATAGCTCTCTTGAGGTTTGCATAGTGACCGTCGGGGCTCATGGGTATAGTTTGTCCGTACATCTCATAGGTAAGACCGTGGTTGAACATGTCGGTGACGATGAATATATCGTAGCCTCTTACCGACTGGGTTATAACCGCTTTGCCTTCACCGGTTCCGAAGCGGGGAAAGTTAACGTTGATTATATAGGAGTCTCTCTGATAACCGGAAAAAGCTATCGTGCTCTTATGCTCGTTTTCGCGTTCCTCCCGCCATGTGACGAGATATTTGTCCACCTTTTTGCAAAGCTCCTCACATCCGGGCAGTCCGATTATTCCCAGCGTGCCATAGGGTATGGTTGAAAATTCATCCATCAAATCCGGCATTATTGTACAACCTCCAAATAAATTTAAGCAAAACTATACAAGAAATAGTATATTACCTTACTATTCTACTATATTCTGTGCTTTTTGCAAGCGAAAAAGAGGATTTAGCGCAGAAAAAATAGCAAAGAAAAAGGCGCGCCTTTTGTCTATAACTTACAAAAAGACGCGTCCGGCTATATGGTGAAGTCTTCCTTTGAGAATTCTTCAAGGTGCGGAGCCTTTTTCGGCTCGCGCTTGAGAGGGTCATAGCTGAAGCTTCTGCAATGCGACCAGGGCATCATAACACCCTTTTTCAGGCACAGAACACTTTCTTTTCCGGCGGTTGTTTTGCCGTGAACGCAATACTCGCACGCCGGCTCAATATCTTTATTCAGAAGCTTTTTACTCATCAGGCTCACCCCGATGAATATATTAGCACATTTTTCTGGACATATCAACCTCCAAAACGAGAAGAATTGCGGCAATTATGAGTGAAAGCGCCGCCGGAACCGATACAGAGGAGACGAACGCCGAGTACGGAGAGGGCGCGAAAACCTGCGATACGTCCGGGAAAAGACGCAGCAGTGCTCCGCATATAAATGCGGAAAGAGCTGAATTTATAAGGCGGCACGCGAGGTATTTGCTCATCTGCGTGGAGGTCTTTCTAAGGTAGGGAAGCACCTGGAAGTGCACAGAAAAACCGCCCCATCCGAGAATTGCCGCAATCACGGGTATTCCGAGCCTGCCTGTGCACGCCTCACATCCGGCGGTTACCTCGGCGGCACACCTTATCAAAAGCATCGTGCCGTCGCTCAGCGGGAGCGCCTGAATAACCGAACACAGGCACGCGAAGAGAAGTATCCAGGTGCATACGGATACGGTGCACGCCGCTCCGTCCGATACCGAATCGGTGAGCACGCTTTCGGAATGTCCGGAGGATATGCGGCAAAGCTCGACCTCTGCCGCGGGCTGATTTTGCAAATGTGCGAAGCGGCTTAAAATCCCTATAATAAGCGACGAGCCGAGCAAGGAGGCGAAAATTACCGCTCCGGTTTTTGCGCTTCCGAGCATCGAATAGCCTACGGCGCTCACCACAAACGCCGGACCCGGATTTACGCAGAAAAGCATCATTCTTTGTGCCTGCTGTTTATTGATGCTTCCGTTTTCATAGAGCTGCGCGGTCATTTTCGCTCCTACGGGATAGCCGCCGGAAAAGCCCATAACTATTGTTCCGAAGGTGTTTCCGGGCAGACCGAATATAAAGCGGGATACGGGTGAGAGCAGCCTTGAACATGCTTCATGCGCTCCGGAGCGCACGATATATGATGAAAGCACAAGGAAGGGGAAGAGCGAAGGAATAATCGTACGAAGACATGCTTCAAGTCCGCTTCTTATGCCGGCTACGGCCTCTGCCGGGAATATCAGAAGCATTGCCGCTGCGGCAAGCGCAATTATTGCCGGCTTTACAGAGCCGTAAGCTTTGGCTTTTAATTTCATACCTTATCACCGTACATAATTCAAGTTTTTTATATAACTATATGCCGGCACTGTGCTTTTTATGGCTTATCTGGCATATTATTGCAATGTATATTTAAAATGAGGTGAAGGCGTTGAAAAAAAGAAAACCCAAGAATGAGGGCGGCGGAGTTGTTGCGGGGGAGCTTGAAATACCGCGTATTGCTATGGCGGGAGAGGTACATATTGAGCTGTTTTCAAATGCGGAGGTCATAATTGACGGATGCAAAAGTATAATAAAATGCACCGATACCTCAATAACGCTCAATACGGGCAAGCGTGCGGTTTCGGTTACGGGGGACGCGCTTGTCATAAAAAGCTTTGTGTGTGAGCAGGTTGTGATTGACGGTGAAATTCTTTCGCTGGATTTTGTTTCGTGAGGTGCGGAAATGTTTATTGTGAAAATATTGAGATGGCTTAGGGGCTATGTTGTTTTTTGCGTATCGGACGGCTTTTCCGAGCGCTTCCTCAACCTTTGCAGTAACGCGGGGGTGATGCTGTGGAACACCCGTATGCGCGGAGAGATGCTGTTTTCAAATGTGCGCGCCGGAGAGTACAGACATCTTCGTGAGTATGCGAAAAAATCCGGGGTAAAAATGCGCGTAAAGGAGCGGCACGGTATGCCTTTTCTGATAAAGCGTTACCGCGCCCGCAGCGGTCTTGCGTTCGGCTTTGTGTTCTTGCTCGCGTTTGTGTATGTGATGTCTTCAATGGTATGGATAGTTGAAATCGAAGGCAATTCAAAGGTGCCGGATTCACAAATATATTCCGTGCTCTCTCAGCTCGGAGTGCGGCAGGGGGCTTTAAAGGGCGGATTGGATATACAGGAGATTCAGCGCCGTGCGCTTTCGGGAATTCCGGAGCTTTCATGGCTTTCTGTGAACATCGATGGTTGCCTTGCGTGTATTGAGGTAAGGGAACAAACTGCCGCGCCAGAGGTAACAGACCTGACCACACCCTCAAATGTGGTTGCATCAAGGGACGGCCAGATTATTAAGCTTGAGGTGCTTGAGGGCAAGGCGGCTCAGAAGAACGGTTCGGCGGTTGTAAAAGGAGATTTGCTTATAAACGGCATAACAGAGGATAAGGACGGCACACCGCGTTTGCACCGCGCAAGGGGCAATGTTGTGGCGCTTACCTCGCATGAGGCTGTATGTGAGATTCCGTTTATCACAGAAAGCGAAATTCTTTCATCTGAAAAAACACGTTATTCATTAATTGGATTTTCATTGAAGCTGCCCTTAGGAATATCAGGTGACGATATGCATTGGTATTCCCATACCAGTTATGCCTGTACGGGAGAAACGGTTTTGCCGCTCGGGATTGAACGCGAGCGCTTTGCGGTGTATTCGCCGGGAGAAATCACGCTTTCCGAGAATCAGGCGCAGCTGCTTGCTGTGGAAGAGTTTTTTCATATTCAGCGCCGGGAGCTTGCCGGGACGGAAGTCACGGCTTCGCAGCTGTCGCTTGAATTCGGCTCGGATAGCTGTAAGATTTCAGGGAAATATATGTGTGAGGAAAAAATCGGAGAGGAACGCAGAATAATAATTGAATAAAACAGGCAATATTAACAAAATTTTTTAAAATTTTTAGTGACTTATACCGGTTTTCATGTTACAATATAAAAAATATAGGTGAAATTATAATATTTGTGTGAAAAGAGCGGATGTATGTTCGAGCAAATTATCAGTGTTGACAGAATGGAGCAGGCGGTAAGTCTTTTCGGAAGCTTTGACGAAAACATCAGACTTGTCGAAAAGGAGTACGGGGTTGAGGTTCTCAGCCGGGGCTCGGAGCTTAAAATCCAGGGCGAGCCGGAAAATGTTGCTCTCGCCGCAAGAGCGGTAAGCGGCTTGCTCACGCTTATAAACAAGGGCGAGGCTCTCAGTGAGCAAAATGTAAGATATGTTCTGTCGCTTGTCAGGGACGGCAATGAGGATAAGCTTGCAACCATGACGGCGGATTGTATATGTATAACATCAAAGGGTAAGCCCATAAAGCCCAAGACGCTCGGTCAGAAAAAATATATCGAAACCATACGCAATAATACGGTCATATTCGGCATAGGCCCCGCAGGAACCGGCAAGACATATCTTGCCGTGGCGATGGCGGTCAACGCCTTCAGAGCCAAGGAGGTCAACCGCATTATTCTCACAAGACCCGCTGTTGAGGCAGGCGAAAAGCTCGGATTTCTTCCGGGAGACCTCCAGCAGAAGGTTGACCCGTATCTCCGTCCGCTTTATGACGCATTGTTCGACATGCTCGGAGCGGAGAATTTTCAGAAGTATCAGGAGCGAGGTAATATTGAGGTTGCACCGCTTGCGTATATGCGCGGCAGAACGCTTGACGACAGCTTCATAATCCTTGACGAGGCACAGAATACGACTCAGGAGCAAATGAAGATGTTCCTTACCCGCATGGGCTTCAACTCCAAGGTTGTTGTCACCGGTGATATAACGCAGATAGACCTGCCGGACGGAAAAAAATCGGGCTTGGTCGAGATTGTTAAGATACTCAAGGGTATCGACGGTATCTCAGCGGTCAACTTTACCGAGAAGGATGTCGTGCGTCACAGAATCGTTCAGGAAATCGTAAAGGCATATGAGAAATACGAGGAGGCAAAGAAACGGAAATGACTGAGAGAATAAAAGTTTTAATCACAAACGACCAGAAAAAAGTTAAAATTCCGACAGGTGTGCGTTTGCTTGTCAGACGCTCGTGTCATGCCGTGCTTGAACTCGAAAATTTCGAAGCTTCGGCGGAAATAAGCGTCACTTTTGTTGACGATGATGAGATACACAAGCTCAACAAAAAGTATCGCGAGGTTGACAGAAGCACCGACGTGCTTTCGTTTCCGCTCGGCGAAAACGGAAATTACGACGAGAATCCGGACACCGGAGCGAAAATGCTCGGCGACATAGTGATTTCCATAGAAACAGCCGTAAGGCAGGCTGAGCGTTACGGTCACTCACTTCAGCGTGAGGTCGCCTTCCTCACCGTACATTCGATGCTTCATCTTCTGGGCTATGACCATGAGGAGAGCGGAATCGAGGCCGTACATATGCGCGAAAAGGAGGAAACGGTACTTACCAAGCTCGGACTCAAGCGTAACGACAGTTACTATATGGACGACGCTGAATAATTATCGGTTCTTATAAAATGAAGGATTTAAAGGATTTGTTCAAAAGCTTTAAATATGCGGCGGACGGAATACTGTACTGCATCGGTCATGAGCGCAATATGCGCATACATCTGACCTGTATGCTGTATATGTATTCCTATTTGTTGTTCTATGATTTTTTTGAGGTAAGCGCGGTGCAGTGGGGGCTTATTCTCATTTCAAATGCTCTTGTTGTCGGCGGCGAGCTTATAAATACGGCGATTGAACGCGCAGTGGATACCGCAACAAAGGAAAATTGCGAAAGTGCAAAAACAGCTAAGGATACAGCAGCAGGCGCGGTTCTTATATTTGCCATATTTGCCGTGGCCGTAGGCATTTCCGTGCTTTGGCAGCCTGAGGCTTTCGGAAAGCTGTTTTCATATTATGTTCAAAATCCGCTTATGGCGGCGGCATTTGTCGCAAGCGCAGTGTTGCTGACCTTGTTTATATTCTTGCCGTTCGGAAAGGGAAAGAAGTTTAAAAGATAAATCTTTCAAACGGCAAATTTGTGCCTTGACGGTCGACGACCGTCATTTCATAACGAAGCAGGGCTTCGTTTGCCGAATACCGCCGCAAAGTTTGCGGCACGGCGGAAAGGGATGGTCATAAAATGGAAAAAAATGATATGTCTGCGCAGAAGACTGCGTTTGTGGCAATTGTAGGCAGACCTAATGTCGGCAAATCTTCAATACTTAACAAGCTTCTCGGGCAGAAGGTTGCAATAGTTACAAGCAGACCGCAGACGACGAGGACGCGTATAATGGGTGTGCTTACAGATGGTGATATTCAGATGGTTTTCACCGATACACCCGGCTTTCACCGTCCGAGAACCAAGCTCGGTGAAAAGATGATACAGGCGGTTGACGAGGGCATATCCGGTGTTGACGCGTGTCTGTTTGTCACCGAGGCGTCGGGGGAAATCCGCCCGACCGAGAAGGAGCTTCTTGCCAAGCTCAAAAAGGAAAAAATCCCCGTAGTGCTTGCAATTAACAAAATAGACACGGTTGCAAAAAAAGATGAGCTTATGATGCGTATAGCCGAGCTTTCAAATATGTTTGAATTTGAAGCGGTTGTTCCCGTGTCTGCACTTAACGGCAACGGCATGGACGCCCTTCTTGCGGAGCTTGAGGCTCTCGCGGAGCCTTCGCCGCATCTTTTCCCCGATGACACACTCACCGACCAGCCCGAGCGTGTGCTTGCGGCGGAGTTTATTAGAGAAAAGCTGCTTTTCAGGCTTGACAATGAAATTCCGCACGGCATAGCGGTTTCAATTGAAAAAATGCACGAACGCGAGGACAGCGGCATAATAGATATTGACGCGATAATATACTGCGAAAAGGAAAGTCACAAGGGTATAATAATCGGCAAAAAAGGCGATATGCTCAAGGCTGTTTCAACCTCGGCGCGTAAGGAGCTTGAGTACTTTCTCGGATGCAAGGTGAACCTTCAGTGCTGGGTAAAGGTCAAGGAGGGCTGGAGAAACAGAGAGGGAATTATTCACAACTTTGGTCTTGATTGACTTAATACACCGATGCCGTTCGGGAGATAATAAAAATATCTCAATGAACGGCGGTGTATCAAATGA
>LFSB01000013.1 GCA_001513045.1 Clostridiales bacterium DTU089 | reverse complement strand
CTAAAAATAATCCATCCGTTTTTTATTTATTTTAATTGTCTACTTGACAGGGGGCGGTTCAACGGTGCGGATTGTGTGCTTTTCGGCAAAACCAACCTTCTTTTTCCTCTGCGTTGAGCATCTGCAATATTGCTTACCGCTGTAAGTGTTGTCCTGATGTGTGTCCTCTTAAAGCACTTGCGACGTTGCACACGCCGATTGTATTAATTTGCTTTGCTGCTTAATTAAGAATGAAAGGATTTTTAATTATGGATGCCAAAACTTCTGTTAGACAATCCCCTTTGCAAAAAGGCGAAAAAAAGCAACACAGCTCGCTGCGAAAGCTTGCAAAGATAATTCTTATAATATTTCTGATAATTCTCGGATGCGGCGTGCTTTTTCTCGTATCATGGGCTCTTCCGTGGGGATATTCATCAACAATAGCAGGTTATGCTCCGATTGACGGCGCTGCCGGCGCAACGGTTGATTCTTATGTTGATGATGAGGGCAGACTTAATTTCATAAAAGCAGACGGCAAGGATTTTGTTGTTATGGATATTACGGATGTTCATCTGGGCTGCTCACCGTACACGGTTAAAGAGGATAAGCTGGCTATGCAGGCTATTCACAAGCTTGCCGACAGCATTAAACCGGATTTGATTGTTGTTACCGGTGATTGTATCTATTCCGCCCCCACTATGGGCTCACTCTCCAGCGGACATTCACAGAAGGTGTTTGCCTCATTTATGGAAACGCTCGGTATTCCGTGGACTGTCACATTCGGAAATCATGAGAGCGAGGTCTATGCATTTGCAAGCAGGGAGAAAATGGGCAAAATTCTTGAGTCCGACGAATATAAAAACTGTGTGTTTACATCCGGTCCTCAGGAGCTTACCGGCATAGGTAATCAGGTAATTATTGTCAGAAATAACGACGAAAACAAAACCGTAAATCAGGTGCTTATGCTTCTCGACAGCAACGATTACACCGGAGTTATAAGTAATTATGACTCCATACATAAGAATCAGATTGAATGGTATAAATCCGTTATTTCCTCCATTGCGACACAAGAAAACAGGACAGTTCGCGAAATCGGTTCACTTGCGTTTTTCCACATTCCGGTGACGGAGTATGAAACTGCGTATGATGAGGGTAAAATTATTTTCGGCACGAAAAACGAACCGGTTTGTCATCCCGCCAATACCGATGAGGATGTCTTCTTTTCCGAAATGCAGAAATTCGGCAGCACACGCGCCATGTTTGCGGGACACGACCATACCAACAATTATCAGGCTGAGTATCAAGGCATCCTTTTGACCTACAGCCTTTCTATCGATTATGTGGCTTATAAGGATATTGATAAAACGGATGAATACCGCGGCGCAACAGTTGTAAATATTAAAAGCGACAACACCTTCAGCGTTTCGCAGTGTCATTACGGCGATATAAAATAAGCCATACAACAGATTGAACGGACTTCATTTCATCCGCGAAACAGCTGTACGATTTCGCTAATTTGTCCGCAGACGGCAATATTCTCTCCCCCCTCACCAATCTCCCGAAAATGTTTTTACACAGGTTGACAAAAAGCGTCTTGCTTTGCAAGGCGTTTTTTAATGCAACTTGCCTGTTGCACATACCGGCGGTTTTTATAATCCGATAAGGATTATTTCACGCTGATAAGATGAGTTTGCGTACTTTTCAGGCGAATAACCGGCATCTTTCTTCTTCCTCTCATTGACATAACAACCGATTTCTAATATAATCAAAAAATGACGTGATATGCGGAAAATCTCTTAGCCCCTAATGGCGGGAATGAAAATAATCGCATCACAAAAATCCAAAGGATTTTTCAAGGAGAGGAAAAGCAATGAACAAAATTGCCGCAAAACTTAATGACACATTATTGGAATTTGACCGGAAAAGAAATACTTACAGCGTACGCTTTAACGGATACATGTGGAAAAATGAAGGGAGAAAAGCCCACATAGTGTTGCGAAAAAAAGTGTTTGGCAAAAACATTTGGATTCCGAAAAGCTTTCGCGGTGCAAAGAAAACCGAAATAACCGCCGCCGACAATCATATCGAGGTGAACTATTCGGGCTTTTCGTTGTTTGGAAAGAAGCTTCCGTTTTCGCTCGTTACCCGTGCCGAAATAGCCGGTGACGGCTGCGTGGATTTCAGCATAGAGGCTTTTAATGAAACAAATGAAGACATAAAGGCTGTTTATTTTCCGGCTCCGTTTAATGCTGAAGCGTATGACAAAAAAGAGGCATATTCCGTTGATTCCATGCGTCAGGGCTTTATTCTTCCGGACGGCAGGAAAGAAAACAGACAATCAATATTTCTGCTCACAAAATACTGGCGCAAAGCGAATACAGGTGACAGCTACCTTCCGCTCTGGGGCAGAGTCTGCGGCAAAAAAGGTTTTTGCGGAATTATTGACGATGCGAACGACAGCACGATGTTCTCATGCTTCGGCAAGGGCAAGGCTCTTCTGAATTCCGTCAACTGGGTCTCGTCCCTGGGTAAACTGTCGTACAAAAGGACGGTACACTTTCATTTTTATGACAATTGCGATTACAACACTTTTGCAAAGGAGTTTCGCAAACAAGAAATCGAAAAAGGGCATCTTCGCACACTTGAAGAAAAGGCGGAAGAAAATCCGAATATTAAAAAGCTCATCGGAACGCCGGTATATCATACTGCCATATTCTCCAACACCAGCCCCGATTCCAAGTTTTATAAAAAAGAGAAGGAGCATTCGGTTCTTCATTCAACCTTTGAGCAAAAGGCTCAGCAGCTCAAATGTTTCAAAGCGTTGGGCATGGACAGGTTGTATATTCATACCGATGGTTGGGGCGAACGCGGTTATGACAACCTTTGTCCGTACATTTTGCCGCCGTGCCCGCAGGCCGGAGGCTGGGACGGTATGAGGAAGCTCAGCGGCACCGCAAATGAGCTTGACTACATGTTCGGGCTGCATGATCAGTACCGCGATTTCTATTACGATTGCAAGAAATTCGATATGAACCTTGCGGTGGTTGACGAAAACCGCAAACATCCTTACTGCGATATATGGGCAGGCGGTAAGCACACCTGGCTTTGCGCCTCCAAGGCGCTTGATTTTGTAAAGACCACTTATCGTGAGCTTGAGGAAAACTCGGTCAAGGTTGACGGAACCTATCTTGATGTTTTCAGCATTATGTGGGGCGATGAATGCTTCAACCCCGAGCACCGCATAACAAGAACGCAAAGCATCGAATTCCGAAGGGAATGCTTTGAGTATTTGCGCAAAAAGGGTATAATCGTTTCCTCTGAAGAGGCAGGTCATCTGCTTGTCAACTCACTTGACCTTGTGCATCACTCCCCTTATGCGGTCAGACCGCAGGGCGGAGGTGTCGCCGTAGGCATACCGGTTCCGCTTGCCAATCTTGTTTATCATGACTGCGTTTTTGTGCCTTGGGTAGTAAAAGGCACAGGCGGCTGGGGAATACCGGACGGCGATTACGGAAGACTCCACTGCATTCTTAACGGACAAACGCCTTATCTTGATGAATCCGAAAACGACGATGAAATGCGCTCCGTAATCGACCGCGCAAAAGAAATTTGTGAAATTGAAAAGCTTGTGTGGAACGCCGAATTGATTTCGCACGAATTCCTTTCGCGGGATTACCGGCAGCAAAAAGCGGTATATTCAAACGGAATTGAAATAACTGTTGATTTCAATACAAACAGCTACAAGGTGGTTGAACCCAAGTTATGAAAATTCTCAAAAAGAGATTTGCGTTATCAGGCGGTTTTTCAGACTTGATGGCTTTCAAACCGGCGGCATAATACCGCGCTCATTGATTTTGCCAAAAACGTCCTAATAAAGCATTGCGGCGATACTGATACAGTATCGCCGCAGTTTGTTATACTGTCATTTCACCTTGAAACGATGAAAAATGCTTTGACTTTTTTCGCACTCTCCCGTTTACTATGGGATTATCTCAGAATCAATATTACGGGTTCAAGTGTATAACAGGGCAAGTCGAGTGTCAGAACGCCGTCTTTTTCGTTGAAGGCAACAGCCTCATATTCGCCGCTTTCGGTAAGATGTTTTATTTCGGTTATTTCCCGGTCCGCGCAAAGCGTAAGCTTGCTTATTCTGTCAAAGCCGAGATTGAAGGCGGCGCAGAAAAGCCCGCCGTCCTTCATGTCCGCAGCCCGAAAATACATCTCCGCGTCCCCCGGATAAAACACCGGCAGCTCGTTTACCGATTTCATCATATCAATCAGCTGCAGCTTGCGCGAATAGGTTAAAAAACTGAAGATGTCACCTATGCCGAAGTCAGTTTTCGGAGTTCCGCAAAAGACGAACGCCGTGCCGCCGAGACTGTTAGAATAAGCTGTAACGCCCGGAAAAAGCATCTGCTTATGGATTTTATCGGCACTGTGATACACCGTTGAGAGTATTTTTGTGCCCTCGCCGAGAGGAATCAGTTCCCGGCAATCGTGCTGAACCGAGCACTCATTGCTTCTGAACGGCAAAATTTCACGGGTCGGCTGCATACCGCTCCATTCTCTCACATCCACGCCGAGATATTCTCCTAAGCCGCGCTGTATAACACTCTTCGCTGTGTCGGAGGCAAAAACGACAGGACCGCTCAGAAGTTTTTCAAGCTCATCATCGGTGAAATGCTTATCCGCCTCCCCCTCAAGGCAGGCTATTCCGCCGGGCTCGTGTGAAAAATACATAGGCAAGCCCAGACGCTCAAGCACACGTGTAGCCCAAGCATTGCTTCCGGAATTATCACGTCGGTAATCAAAGCAGGGTGTGTCATCGGTAGGTATTCTAAATCCACGCCATTTTAGTTCCTCAACCGTTTCGGAGAGGGTTTTATAAAATCCGGCGTAAGCTCCGAGAAGCTTACGATATGCCTCCCCGCTCTCCGGCTCAAAGGCACAAAGACGTGTAATCCAATGCTTTGCGCCGTTAACTCCCTCAAGCAGGCTGCCGGTAAAGTGTGTATGCAGCGACATAGCGCCGGTGCTGTAACGGTTTTGCGGACAGGTATCGGTTTCTGCAAGTATTAAATCGACCTTCCCCTTCAGCTTGGAAACGGATTGAGCCGCACGCAGAAAAGAATTGCTGAAATACCGCGTACCGGACGGTGCGTAATTTGCATTGTTAATCCTTACCACCGTGGGATTGTTTTTACCCGCCATTATTCCGGCTATTTCGGCAGCACATTCGGCATTGTTGCCCACGCAACAAAACGAACCCGGAATATCCGGATTTACCGAATCGATGCCCTCGCGCATGAGACGGGCGCATGAAATAAGAGCATCCTTTTGCGTATCAATCATTATACTGTTAAATCTGTCACCGTCGTCACCCGTGGCGTGAACAGCATCCCACAGTTCAGTTCTGGTAAAATCAGTTCCGGCACGACGATTGAATTCGGCAAGGTGCAACGGGCAACCGCAACCGTCTCCGTGACGATACGACATCAGCCTAAAATCATCATCGAGCATAATTTCATCCGGATTATGCGCAGCAATAACGGCGAAGGCGTTTTTTATGTACTCGCCGAAGCCCTTGTCGTACGGGCAGACAATCTGCTCCTCTTTGCCCGTGTCAAATTCGACGAACGGTTGAAACGGAAACATTTCGCTCAGCACCCAGCCGTGACCGATTGAAGCCTGGACAAGAATACCGCTTCTGAGATTCATTGCGCTGAGCTTGTCGCGGAAAACATCATATTTTTCGCACAGCTGCCCCACCTTGTCAACAGGAGGATTGCCCTCCGGAACAAGCGTCATCATAAAAAGAGCGCAGGTGGCAACGCCCGACTCATACTGCGCTTTTATGTCAAGACATATTTCATCCGCATGCTCTGTGTCAAGAGGCATAATGCTGTAAAGGTGTAAATCCATTTTTATTTCCCATGTGATACGGTGCTCGCGCAAAAGCCCCGAAAAGCTCCTGTACGGTATCCTTACCTTTCTGTACTGTTTTTTTACTGCTTATATTTATTACAGTATATCAGCACATTAAAAAAAGGACAAGCAAAACATAAAAAAATACCGCACTCTGCGACGGCACAAAGCATATGCCCCTTTCGCACAGCGCGGTATGGAGTGTATTCACATTTATCGGGTCAATCGGGAGTGCTATTTTTCAGATTTGCTCTTGCGTCTTTTGTCAAGCTCAAAGCCCGTAAGCGTAAGCACCGACACAAACAATATTCCAATCCATATCAGCGGTGAGAACACGCTTCCCGTGTCAGGGGATGAAAAATCGGATGACACCTTTTGCTCAATTGTAAAGTTTGTCTGTGCATCCCCGGTTCCGGAGCTTATTGTCATAAGATGCTTACCTGACAAGAGCGTTTCAAGGTATTCCTTTTTCAGCTCCACCACCGTGCTCCCGCTGCTCAGTATGTAATTTTTTTCATCCACACGCTTCCCGTCAACGAACAAGCCTGTAAAATCCCCCACCGGAGCATTTGATGTGAAAGAGAGCGAAACGCCGCTTCCGCGCTTCCATTTTCCGTTTTGTCCCTTTATTACAGCCGGTGACAGCTTTTCTATTTCTTCAACCTCAAGAACCGCACTGCATATTGTGCATTCCTTATGCCGTTCGCCCTTTGTTGACACAGTCGCCGCCGAGTCAACAATCCAATCTCCCGGCATGTGCACATCTCCGCAACTCTGGGCACCGGAGACAATCACACTTACGGGCAAAAGCAAAAGAATCAGCAAAACAGGGAAAAAGAGCTTGAGTAAATCCCGTCCATTCACGATTGTCATCCCTTTCGATAAAAATTATCCGTAAAACAGAGAAGGCTCCGTATCCTTTGACGCTTCCGGCTTTCGGGTAGCGCCAGGATACAGAACCGCCCTGCCTATTGTTTTACCTTTTTATATGTTAAGAGAGGCTTGGTACGCCCGCACCTTCCCGTCAATATGACAATATCATAAACGCTTCGACACTTCAATATGCTTTTGCGAAATGGCAATTGACAAATCTGCAATATTATTGACATTTATTTTGCCGCTTTTTGTCAAAAGATGTTGACATGACGCGTCGGCTCTGTTATAGTTTATAACGACCTGATAATAAGAGGTGGAGTCTGTCATAGGGCACCTTGCGGTGTTCTATTTATTATTGGTCAACAGTGCGTTTTTGCGCCTTGTTGACGGGACTCACAAAAATTTGTGGGTTCCGTTTTTGTTTTGCCGCAACTCGGTTGAGAAAGTCCGGGCTTCTCCCTGTGTAATACGGCATTACCGAACCGACTCCGCCGCTTTTCAAAAAGCATTTTTTGAAAGCCTGAATGTCGGCTCGGCTTTTATTTTATGCAAATCATTTAAAAAAGGAAGGCGTTTTATGGATACCGTTACCGTTGTTTCCCTGATTATTTTTGCAGCGACCTACATACTGATGCTCTCGTTTCAGAAAATCCGGCCTTATGTCGCCGTTGCCTCTGCCGTACTGTTTGTGGTGCTCGGAAGTCTCTCGGTTTTTGACGGATTTTCATACACCTTTCTCGATGCGCTCGGTGAAATCGACTGGAACGTCATTATGATGATTGCCGGCACAATGGGCACCGTATATCTATTTATTGAATCAAAGATGCCGCAGCTGATGTCCGACGTGTTAATTTCAAAAATGCCTAATGTCAAATGGGCTGTGCTGGCGCTTTCGCTGTTTGCCGGAATCATTTCCGCATTTGTCGACAACGTGGCAACAGTGCTTATGATTGCCCCCGTAGCTCTTGCATTTTGCAAAAAAATAAAAATCTCACCTGTGCCGAGTATAGTTTGCATCGCTGTTTCATCAAACCTTCAGGGAGCCGCAACCCTCGTCGGCGACACAACCTCGATATTGCTCGGTAAGGCTGCAAACCTTGATTTTACCGACTTCTTTGTGGACAACGGACGTGTCGGAATGTTCTTTGTCGTTGAGGCGGGCGCACTCGTCAGCGGACTTATAATACTTCTGATGTTCCGAAAGGAAAAAGCAGGTATTGAAATAAACGACAGAACGCAGGTTGATGATAAAATCCCGTCAATACTCCTCGTTGCAACCGTTGTAACTCTTATTGCCGTGTCCTTTATCCCCTACAAAAGCAACGCCGCTCCCGGCGAATTTTACAAGCCCGACATCACAAACGGTCTGATATGCATGCTGTACTTCGCAATCGGCCTTATACGCGAGGTTGTCAAAACCAAGAATTTTTCTGTCGTCAAAGGCGCCTTCAAGGAAATCGACTACTACACAATCACGCTGCTTGCGGGTCTTTTTGTTGTAATCGGCGGAATCACGCGCGCCGGAGTTATTGATAAAATCGGAACACTTATCGCCGGAATCGGCGGAGGCGGAGAAAACTCGGTCTTCCTTATGTATACAATTATTGTATGGATGTCTGTAATACTTTCGGCATTCATTGATAACATCCCCTACACGGCAACCATGCTTCCGGTTGTTGCGGTTATTGCCTCAAGTCTTTCCGCGGCAGGCGGAACCCAGGTTGACCCTAAGCTGTTCTATTACGGCCTGCTCTGCGGTGCAACGCTCGGCGGAAACCTCACCCCGATAGGTGCTTCGGCAAATATAGCCGGAATCGGAATACTCCGCAAAGAGGGCTACGAGGTCAAGGCGGGAACCTTCATGAAATACGGCATACCGTTTACTCTTTCGGCTGTCATTACGGGATATCTGCTTATATGGTTCATCTGGAAATAATACACTTGATTTTTTGACAGTTCCCTTGGCAACATCACAAATTTACACCTGTTCGGTATTTCGGACAGGTGTTTTTGTTTGACACACAATCCCGTATCTGTTATATTAGTAAAAGCGAAAGGAGATGCGTAAATGTCTCAAATCATTACGGTGAAAAATCTGAAAAAATCCTACGGTGACGTTCAGGCGGTAAAAGGAATTGACTTTTATGTTGAGAAAGGCAAGCTGTTCGCTTTTCTCGGTCCGAACGGAGCCGGAAAATCAACCACAATTGATATTATATGCACATTTTTGCAGCCGGACAGCGGCGAGGTGGCGGTTGACGGCTTAATTCTCGGCAAGGACGACAACGCCATACGCGGCAAAATCGGAGCTGTTTTTCAGGACAATCTGCTTGACAAACGTCTTACAGTGCTTGAGAATCTGAAAACTCGCGGCAGCCTGTACGGAATCAAAGGAAAGGCGCTCGACGACGCGGCGCTGAAGGCAGCCGAAACCGTAGGGATAACCGATTTGCTCAAGCGTCAGTACGGCAAGCTTTCCGGCGGTCAGCGCAGACGTGCAGACATAGCAAGGGCGCTTATAAATACACCTGAGATACTTTTCCTTGACGAGCCCACCACCGGACTTGACCCCCAGACAAGAAAAATCGTATGGGAAACGGTTACTCATCTTCAGCAGCAGACGGATATGACCATCTTCCTTACCACTCACTACATGGAGGAAGCAGCCAACGCGGACTATGTGATTGTTATTGACGACGGACTCATTGCCGCCAAGGGTACCCCTGCCGAGCTCAAAGAGAAGTACACAAGTGACCGGCTCTCTCTTGTATGTACAGACATAGAGGCGGTTGAAGCATACTTTAAAAATAAATCCGTTGATTACACGGCTTGTGCCGAGCTTGTGAGTGTATGTATCCCCGATTCGATGGCGGCGCTGCCGATAATTGAGGATTGCAAAAGCTTCATCTCCGGCTTTGAGGTAATAAACGGCACAATGGATGACGCGTTCATCGCAATAACCGGAAAGGAGATAAGAGAATGATTGCGCTTACAAAAAGAAATCTTCTGATATTTTTCCGCGACAAATCCGCAGTATTCTTTTCCTTCCTTGCGGTTTTCATCATCATCGGACTTTATGCTCTGTTTCTGGGCGACGTGTGGGTTGAAAGCTTTGCGGAGCTTCAGGGTGTACGCTATCTTATGGACAGCTGGATTATGGCGGGGGTTCTCGCGGTTACATCCCTCACCACCACAATGGGCGCGTTCAGCTCAATGGTCGACGACAAATCCAACAAGCTTATCAAGGACATAAACTCTGCTCCGGTCAGCAGAAGCGCGGTAACGGGCGGATATGTGCTCAGCGCATACATAATCGGTGTTATTATGAGCCTTGCCTCACTCGTGCTTGCGGAAATATATATTGTCGCCTACGGCGGCACGCTTATGGATTTTATGACGCTGCTCAAGGTAATCGGTCTGATATTCTTTTCCTGTCTTGCAAATATTCCGTTGCTGTTGTTTGCGGTTTCACTGTTCAGCAGCTCAAATGCCTTTGCTGCAGCAAGCACAATAATCGGAACGCTCATAGGCTTTCTCACCGGAATATATCTGCCTGTCGGCAATCTCCCCGAAGGGGTGCAGACTATAGTGAAAATCTTCCCACCCTCCCATTCGGCTGCTCTTTTCCGTCAGGTTATGACACGCGACGCGGCAAGTATAAGCTTCAAGGGTGCCCCGCAGGAAACGATTGATGAATTCAACGAGTTTCTCGGCGTAACCTTCCGCTTCGGTGAGCACACCGTAACAACGCTTGAGAGTGTAATTGTTCTTCTCGCCACGGCTGTTGTGTTCTATCTGCTCTCGCTTGCGGTTATGAAGCGTAAAAAAAGATAAAAATTGACCGGAACGCCATTGCGGTGTTCCGGTTACTTTTTTTGCACTTATTTTATCAGTGAGTTTATCATTTCGGAGTAAAATTCGTCCGAGTGAGCTTTCACAACATAGGTATGCTTTCCGTCGGGTGATTCGGTGAAATTATTTTCTCCGGTTTCGGGATTCACCCTTGCTGTTCCCCTCACGGTACGGTAGCCCGCCGCCTGCTCATCGTTTATTATTGCCATCAGCGCAAGCATCGGGTCCCACGAGCTTCTGCCGTTTTGAGAGCCGTGAGCCGCCATTCCCACGCGAAGCAAATCCCCGTCCGGCTCACCGCCTCCGGTTATCACGCTCTCCCCGACCTCAAAGCCGAGGAAGCTGAGCGGCACAGGTGAATTTTCACATATAAAATGACCTGCCGCCCGTGATGCCGGGGTGTTGATGAGGTTGTACTCCCTGCCGTCCGGAGTATCCCATTTGCCTGCCATCATCCAGATTTTATTGACCTTTTGCTTTACAAGGCTCATTCCGTCAAGCGGAGAAATATCATCCGGAGGGCTTATAAGAAGCTGATGAATTATCTGCGGAAAACCGATTTCGGTAATGTCCGCCTTCGAGTCGAGCCGGCTGAGAACACGGCGATAAAGACGGCATGCGTCCTCGCAGGCCTCATTGCCGGATATTCTGTGAGGATACTTAGCCAGAACACTCTGATAACGGCACCTCTCCCCTGTTGAGTACGCATTTCTATCAACGCCTATGGGTATGTCCTCAAGCCCCTCGGACAATATAAACGCATCAATCGACGCTGCTGTATGCTCCATTACCGCGTCCGCACAGACGCACTCCAGCTTTATTATTCCCGACTTATGGGCACGGCACAGAAGACGCAGGGCGACTATGTCATCGCAATCCGTCCACCAATCCGTACCGTGAAGAATATGCACCGGAGTCCTGCCGTCCGCCGCGAGCTTATCAAAAATATTCATCTCATCACCCCGAAGCCGATTTTAACCTATACTTATTATAAAGTCAAGGTGTAATTCCCTTGTAATTATTCATCTGTTGTGATAAACTCGTTTTTGTGAACAGAATAATCAAATAAGCATTTTGGAGTGAAAAGCCGATGAATATTCCGGTGGTTATAAACCGAGAGGAAAAGCATCAGATTTTTGACCGCTTCGGCACAAGCGCGGCATGGTGGGCACAGGTGGTCGGAGGTTGGGAGCACATCGATGCCGAAAGCGGCAAGCCGGTGCGTGAGCGCATAGCACAGCTGCTGTTCAACAGGCAAAGCGGAATAGGAATAGCCACCTACCGCTACAACCTCGGAGGCGGCTCCGGGAATCACGACGAATGCCCCTTCGGAAACCCCAGCAGAACGGCCGAGAGCTTCGATATAAGCGAAACGGAATATGATTTTTCGCGTGATAAAAACGCCGTCTATATGATGCGCGAGGCTGTCAAAAACGGCTGTGATGAGGTAATAATGTTTTCAAACTCTCCCCCGGAGAGATTCACAAAAAATCACAAGGCGTTTCTCGACAGGGCGTGGCATACAAATTTAAAGAAGGAAAACTATCCTAAGTTTGCTAAATATGTTCTCGACGTTGCCGAGCATTTCATAGCCGAGGGCATACCCGTAAAATACATTTCCCCCGTAAATGAGCCTGTATGGGTATGGACGCAAAAGCACGGTCAGGAGGGCTGCCACTACAATCCCGGCGGGGTTCGCGGAGTTATGCGCGAGTTTGCAAGGCAGATGAAGAACCGAGATGCGCTTGCCGGAGTAAGGCTTTCCGGCGCGGAAAACGGAGATATACGCTGGTTTAACAAAACCTATACCCGTATAATGCTCTCCGACCCGCTCATACGCGAAAGTGCCGGCGCGGTTGATATTCACTCATATTTTCTTCCGCTGCCGATTCCGTTTATAAACAACCGTCTTTCGTATATCAGGCGATACAGAAGGTATCTTGACAGAAAATATCCCGACGCCCGTGTAAACATAAGCGAATGGACGCACATGAAGGGCGGCAGGGATTACGGCATGGACTCCGCTCTTGAGCAGGCAAAGGTTATCACAGAGGATATCTCGCTGCTCAACGCCGCCTCCTGGCAGCTCTGGATAGCCGTTTCAAACGTTGACTATTGTGACGGACTCATATACATAAATGATGACAAAAGCTTTGAGCTGACCAAGCGCTATTACGCCTTCGGAAACTATTCAAAGTTTATTCCTCAGGGTGCAAGACGTATAGGCATAAGCTCAGACGATAAGGATTTACTGCTTCTCGCTTTTGAAAGCGAAAGCCGGATAATCGTAACCTCGATAAACCTCTCGTATGACGAAAAAGTGCTGTGCTTCAGCGGAATAAACGCCGAAATCGCAACGCTGACTGTCACGGATTCACAAAGCAATCTTGAAGAAAAAACTGGCTTTTCACCCGACAACGCAATTCTCACTCCCCGATCTGTCAACACAATAATTTTCAATGTGAAGGAGTGACCTGAATCATGAATATTTTCACAAAAGCCAAAGACCTTCTGCATGAAATAAAGGCATACTGGCGCTCCCCCGCCAAGGGCGACTACGTTGCATACAAGGAAATCCTTATGCTCTCACTGGGATGGCTCGGCATGCGCTTTGCCACCGTATTCGGCATAAGCTTCGGTGTGGGAAACGCGTTTACGGGCATGACCCTTCACATGACCAACAGGGATTTGCTGATAATGGGCTATGTATGCACGGCAATAGGCTACATGCTCGCGCCTCTGAACGCATATATTATCGACAATCTCCGCAGCCGCAGCGGCAAATACCGGGTATACATAAAGCTTGCCGTACCCGCCGGAATTCTTTCGATGTTTGCGCTGTTTTTCCCTTATGAAAAGCTGGGATATATTCCGATGGTGGTTTCTTTGTTTGTCATCGGTCAAATCCAGGGCTATGTTCAAAACTGGTATTCAACCGGAGTAAGCAATCTCGTATACGTCATGTCGCCCAACTCCAAGGAGCGCGTTCGTATTATGATGATTTCAAGCCTCGTGCACAACTTTGCACCGAGCCTGACCGGTCTTTTTATTCCCGTTCTCAGCGATGTCTTTGCCGACGGAGATCTTTACAACATCAACACCTACCGCATAATTTATCCCGCCTTTATCGTTGTGGGTGTTGCAATGAGCCTTACCGCGTATTACGGGGTAAAGGAGAGAATCGTACAGCCGCAGACAAGAGTTACCGGAGTCGGCCTCGGTGAGGCACTCAGGGCGGTATCCCGCAACAAGCTGTTCTGGATAAAATGCACGGACGAATGGAACAATTTCCTCGAGGGCGCAAAGAACTGCCTTATGGAGTGGGTTTTCTACTACGGCAAAGTCGGCTCAATGACGATGTACGGCATTATCAATACGGTTTCCTACAACTCCTCAATGTGGGCAATGCTCGTTTCGCCCTATCTCATTGACCGCCTCGGAAAGAAAAACTTCAAGGTAATAAAAAATATCCTTCAGGTATTCATTATTCTCGGTCTTGCCGCCACCTACCGCAAAAGCGTAATATTTATAGGAATATTTTATTTCCTTGACCGCTTCTGTGAAACCACGGAGGTTATCGACCGCGCGATTGAATCGGATGTGCGCGACTATCAGCAATACATCAGCGGCGAACGCATAGACGGCGCCTTCGGGGTGATTCAAACCTACGTCGGAGGCGGAATAGGTGCGCTGACAAATCTGTTCATCCCATGGGTTTACAAGCGTAACGGCTTTGACGGAACCGATTACAGCGTGCTTGAGGTGTATGACGAAAACGGTGTATACAAGCCCAATAATGTGCTTTATCCTCTGATTAACATCCTTCTGACGGTATCCGTCGTGGGCGCGGCGGCTGATATCCTGCCGTGGCTGTTCTATGACCTGACGGAAACCAAGCAGAAATCCGTTATACGCGTTATACGTGTGCGTTCCGCAATTGAGGACAAGGCTGCCGGCTTGGTGGAGGATGAGCTCTACTGCGAAGCCTGTGAGGCGCTCACGGAGGCCTTTGAATATATTGAAAAACAGCCCGCCCATGTCCCGAAAGCAAAATCCAAGGAGGAAAAGCTTCTTCGCAGGCAATTATCTGCCGAGAATGAAAAAATTGAAATCGCAGAATTTGTACTCGGTGAAATCAACCGCTACAAATCAGATTTCGGAAAGGCGCTGCTTCAGCTTTCCGAAGCAACCGTCGCGGGCGGACTGAACAACTACTACAAAAACTACGAAGAGATTATAGCGCTTGCCTACACCCTGCCGCGAGGGGAAAATAAGCTCGAAAAGGATTCCCGCCGGGACGCCGTAAGCAACGCAAGAGCCATTCACCGTTCCGGAAAGCTGATTGAAAAATATTATCCCGACGGACTCGAAGCATATGATGCCGCAGCATATGAGGAGGTTTTCCGTCTGCCGGAGGACACCAAGGAGCAGCGCAGGGAAAAGCACCGCACGATAAAGCTTGCCAACAAGGCGCGTAAAACCTACGGCAAGGCGGCCAAGCCCTATCTTACCGCGATGCGCAATATAACCCTGAGTGCCGGATACAACAACATCGGGCAATTTATGAGTGAGTTCGGAGAAGCGAGAACACGGCTTGATGAAGCACATGCGTTGCGCAAGGCGCAGTCGGATGCTCAGCAAGCGGAAAGAGCCGCCGAGGCACAAAGACGGCTTGAACAGAAGAAGGCGGAAAAGGCGCTCAAGGGCAAGAAATAAGGGCAATATATTAACCCCGAAGAATCACGCATTTTGCGATTCTTCGGGGCTTTTTCATACTTGCGGTAATGCCGTTATTCAACTATTTTTACTCTGTCCTTTTTATGTCTGCCTTTAAGCCACACCGACGGCGTAAACAGCATAATCATCGGGAAAATCTCAAGCCTTCCGAAAAGCATATCTAATGAAAGCACTATTTTTGAAAGCGGTGAGAACATTGCAAAGTTCCCCGAAGGGCCGACAAGACTAAGTCCGGGTCCTATATTATTTATACATGCAAGCACAGCGGTAACAGTGGTTTCCTGATTGAAGTTATCTATAGCCACAGCAGCCATTGAAGAAACGCAGATAAGGAAATACAGGACAAAAAACGCATTCGTGTTGCGTACGGTTTCCTCGCTGACCGGCTTACTGTCCACTCGCAGTGTCTTTACGGTACGCGGTCTGATAATATGCATTATTTCACGTTTTCCGGATTTTACGAGCATTATAAGGCGGGAGATTTTTATTCCGCCTCCGGTTGAGCCTGCGCAAGCACCGAAAATCATGATAAGCACAAGCAGAAATCGTGAAAACTCCGGCCATTTATCAAAATCAGCTGTGGCAAAGCCCGTAGTTGTCATTATGCTTGAGACTTGAAAATAGCTATCCAGCAAAGCTTTGCCTATGTTTTCGTATGTGCGTACGATGTTCAGGAAGATAAGCAGTGTTACCGTGCCCATGATTCCCAGATATACCCTTAGCTCCTCATTGCGGAACACATCCCGTATTCTTCGCAGAAGCACGAGATAGTAAAGTGAAAAGTTAATTCCGAACAGCATCATGAAAAATGCTATTACAAGTTGCAGATAAGGACTTGAATACGCCCCTATGCTTGCGTTTTTTATTGCGAAGCCTCCCGTTCCAGCTGTAGCAAAGCTGTTTACCACGCTGTCAAAAAGAGGCATACCGCCCGCCAAAAGCAAAAGTATCTCGACAACTGTCATTAAAAAGTATATTCCGTAAAGAATCCGCGCCGTATTCCGCAAGGTCGGGGTAAGCTTGCCCACAATGGGTCCGGGACTTTCGGCACGCATGAGCTGGAAGCCTTCTCCTCCGCCCTTGCCCTTGCTCATGGGCACTATCGCAAGCAGGAATACCAGAACACCCATGCCGCCCACCCAATGGGTGAAGCTGCGCCAGTAAAGAATACTGTAAGGCAAGCCCTCAACAGCGGGCAATATACTCGCTCCGGTTGTTGTAAAGCCCGAAACGGTTTCAAAGAAACAGTCTATAAAATTCGGAATAACTCCGCTTATATAAAACGGAAGTCCGCCGAAGATTGATATGAGCACCCACGCAAGCGCAACAGAGACAAAGCCCTCCTTGGCGTACACACCGCTGTCGTCCTGCTTGACAAGTGCAAGCACGGCACCGATAAGCATAAGTATTGCCGCCGTAAGCGCAAAGCCGACGGCGGAGCTTGCTTCATTTTTTACGAGAGCTATAACCAGAGGAGGCAGCATAAGCAGTGACTCCATTCGCAGGATAAGCCCCATATATTTTATAATTATGCGTAAATTCATTTAGTGCTCCTTGTTGCTGTCCGCTTATATCAGGCTGCCGGGAAGAAAGATGTCGGTAATGGACGCTATGGCATGGTCCGATGTTGTTATAACAACAACCGAATCACCGGGCTGCATGACATCGGCGCCCTTAGGCACTATAACCTTACCTGCGCGTATAATGCTTGCCAAAAGTATGTTCGAGCGAAAATGCAGCTCGCTGAGAGGTACGCCGAGATACTTGCCCTCCTGCGGCACTGTAAAGCCGAGAGCCTCCGCCTTGCCGTTAACTATCCGGTAAAGTGTTTCAACGGTTCCTGTCTGACCCGCTTTATGGACAGAGCCTGTTCCCGTTTCATACACCGCACGCACATAGCGCATAATTTCATCCGCAACAAGCATCTTAGGGCTTACGAGCGTGTCAAGTCCCGCGTGATTAAGCACTCCCACATATTCTATGCGGTTTATTTTTGTTATTGTCTTGGGGACTCCCATGGAGTTTGCAAACATTGAAACAATAAGGTTTTCCTCATCCATTCCGGTAAGGGTGACTACCGCATCTGTCTCTCGTATACCCTCGGCAAACAGCAAATCCTGCTGTGTTCCGTTGCCGTGAAGTATTGTTACCTCCGGCAGATAAGCACTTAATTGCTCGCAACGCTGTGCGTCCTGCTCAATTATGGTAACATCCACCTTTGAATTCGTGAGCATAGCCGCAAGATACACAGCAATACGTCCGCCGCCGATTATCATGACGTTTTTAACCGGTCGAGCATCAAGCTTCAGGTTATGAATAAGATTTACAAGCTTTGCACTGTCAGCCGAAACCGTAACGCGGTCTCCGGGTTCAAGCACGAAGCTGCCGTCGGGAATCGTGATTACGCCCTCGCGGTCAACCGCACATATAAGGGCGTTTGCGCGAAGTGTGTCACTTATTTCGCCGAGCTTCTTTCCCACAAGCGCGCTCGTCGGAGGAAGCTTCCATTCCACAAGCTCCACCCTGCCGCCCGCGAAGGAGTCGCGCTTGAGGAAGGACGGGAACTGAAGAAGGCGAAAAATCTCACGCGCCGCTGCCTTTTCGGGATTTATCGCAAGTGAAAGTCCGAGGTTTTTACGCAAAAAATCAATCTGCTGGTCGTATTCGGGGTTGCGTACGCGAACCACCGTATGCTTGCAGCCGAGAAGCTTTGCAACTACGCAGCAAAGGAGATTTATTTCATCGCCCGAGGTGGCGGCAATGAGCAAGTCGGAATCCTGCACTCCTGCCTCACGCTGAACATCAACTGTAGCGCCGTTGCCCTGCACAATCGCGACATCCAAGGTTTTCTGAAGCTCGGCAAGAACCTCGGCGTCATTGTCTATAACAACCACCTCATGCTCCTCCTTGCAGAGAAGCTGAGTGAGCAGATAACCCACCTTACCGTCACCGACTATAACTATCTTCATGATTTTTCTCCTTTTTCCTTTTTACGGAAAAATTTCTTCGTACAGTATATCACCCGTTCTGAATATAGTCAACCTGAATATATTAAAAAATTTTATGTCATTTTTCGTCAAAAAGAAAAATGCCCTGCAAAAAGCACAGGGCATATCAGAATTTTTATTCTACTGTGTTGTCGGAAAGTATTTCCGGTTTGTATTTCATACTGTCGCTTTCCGTGATTTCGCGGATAACCCTGCACGGATTTCCGGCAGCGAAGGTAAGCGGCGGAATATCCTTTACAACCACACTCCCCGCGCCTATAACGCAGCCGTCTCCCACGCTCACACCGGAACAAACGACGACATTTGCCCCGAGCCAGCAATCGTTTCCTATATGTACCGGCTTTGCATAACACATGTGACGCGGTATTTTATTGCTGTCAAAAACTCTTTCGCGTTCGGAGGGCAGCATCGGATGAATCGGCGTAACCAGCGTGACATTAGGTCCGAAATTGCAATTATCGCCTATTGTAACCTCGGCATCATCCTGAACGGTAAAATTAAAATTAGCAAAAAAGTTTTTGCCTATTTTTGTGTGAACCCCGTAATGAAAGAATACCGGACCCTGTATTGTACAGCCCTCTCCGGTTTCCCCTATAAGCTGTGAAATGATTTCACTGCGCTTTTCCGTATCGTCCTCACATGTTGCGTTATATTCCCGGTTCAGGTCATGCGCCTTCTTTTTCATAGCCCTCAGCTCCGGAGCCGACGGACAAAAAAGTATGCCTGCATTTATTTTTTCTTCTTCTGTCATAGTTACACTCGGCCTTTCGTTCACATTGATATAGCTTAAACAACGCGGTCATTTTAAGCCTCGTTCTCCTTATGCTGTTTATACTCATCCAGAAGCTTTTCATACATTGTTTTTACCGGGTCGTGGCTTTTTGCCGTATTGTTAAGAATAAGGTCATAATTTTCACAAGCTGTATCCACAACACGCTTGCACAGAAAACCGGAGTCCCGCATTTCGACAAGTATTGAAATTACCTTCTCCTTGGGAAATGCCGACTTGTAAGAACGCTCCTGAGAAAGCGCGCTTAATATATCCGCCACAGCCACAATGCGCTGCGGAAGCGTAAGCTCTTCTCCCTTTATTCCCTTTGAATAGCCGCTTCCGTCAAGCTTCTCATGATGCCTAAGCGCTATGTCGCAAATTTCATCACTGACAACTCCGCGCAATATCTCCTCACCCTCCGGTATATGATGCTTAATTATATCAAATTCCTCGGGAGTAAGTCTGCCGGGCTTGTCGAGTATATCGTGAGAAATTGCAATCTTACCTATATCATGCAAAAACGCACCTATGTAAAGCGCCTGCATATCGTGAGAATTCAGGCCGAGGAGTGTTCCGAGCTCCATGCTTATAATGGCTGTATCCGCCGTATGGGTTACGGTATAGGGACTTCTGAAATCTATGGCATAAACCAAAAGCTTCAGATAATCCATTATTTCATCCTCCCGGATGTTAAGCGAGTCTATCACCGCTTCATTTTCCGTTCTGTATTCTCCGGAAAGAATTTTTTCAACAATTCCGTGCTTGCTCTGTGCACTAAGCAGGGCGTCAACATACTGCGGAGAAAATTTTGAGCCTTTCATTTTCTCAAGCGATGACAGCTCCTGAGCAGATGAATTTATAATTATATCGGCACGGTCTGCAAGATGAATTATTTCCGCATATCTCGAATACCGGCAATTTATTTCAGCAAGAACACTGTAATCCGTATGATGATACAGTATTGCCTCCGCATACTCCGAAAGATGCGTGGTATTCTTCAGAAAGAGGTACCCATAGAGAGAATGGTCGAACGGCGTTTCGGATTCAAAACGCAGCATATCGTCAATTTCACTTGTTTTGTAGGCTCCGATATCATGCAGCACACACAGCACAAACAGCTTTGAGAAGTCCAACTCGGATTTATCAGGGCACTGCTCATATATCTTTTTCGCAATGTAGCCTACCCTTTCCCCGTGATCCACAAGACGCGCGTCAATCTTGCTTAAAGAGTGACGCACTATATCAATAATCTGTGATGACTTTATGAGAACCACTTTGCCGCTGAATTCCATTATGTACCCCCCTTTAAATTTTATATATCTGAATGTGATTTTATCACAGAACCTGACAGATGTCGAGAAAAATTTAAATAACGGAGGCGTACACGAACCTCGCATACGCCTCCGCATAAAATAATTTTTATAAAAACGGCCGTAAATCCTTAGAAAGCTGTTCCTCCACCTGAATAAGACGTTGTGTGATATCCTTCGATTTTGCGTCCGCCGTCTTATATTGATTGAGATAGCGGTTGAGGGATTTCACTCCCATGTCGCAGCCGTCCGTCATAAGGTCGGCTATGGTTTTGTCCGATTCCTTCATCGCGAGCTTCACATTTGTTTTCATCCACGACATGCTTTTTGCAATCGGGTTCGGCTGCTTGCCTTCATCCTGATAGGAATCCAGAAGTGACTGAACCTCCGCCTGAAGCTGAACGTGCGCCGTTCTGCAGTCGCTTAAAAGAGTACGCAGCTTTTCTGCGCAAACATACTCAAGAACCTCATCAATTGAGGAAACGCCCATTTTTATTCCCGCGTCACATTCACGCAGGAGCTTTACTGTATCTTGTTCTGCCATTTTAATCCTTCCTTTCTGCAAAAACAGTTTGTCCGGATTAAATATAAATATTCGTTTCAGTGCATTTTTGATGCAAAACGGCACGCCCGCTTATATGCCTCCGTTGCATATTGCTCAAAAGGCATTGCCGCATAAATATCATTTTCGCGGCGTCCCGGCTTGCTCTGAGTGTTAAGCTCAAAAGTAAGCGTATCATCAAAGCCGCAGCGCACAAGCCGCGAAGCGATATCATCCCAGTCGGCTATACCGTCAAACGGCAAAAGATGTAAATCATCAATGAAAGTGATGTTGCCGTTGTAATCCCTTATTCCGAGATTGTCATTCAGATGAGTTGCAATGAGCCTGTCGCCGTAAATGCCGAGCCAATCCCTGCTGTGATTATAGCACATCTCATGGCCGCAATCCCAGCAAAAGCCCACTGCCGGGCTGCCGGAAAAATTATCCATAAGTGCCTCAAGATATTCCTCGCCCTCCGTGTTTTCAAAAGCGATTTTCACTCCGCACTCCTCCGCCCTGCGCACGAGAGCTCCAAAACGCTCAATGCCTGATTGTGTCGGGTTGTGCTCCTCAAAGCCCAAAAACGCATGAGCTATCATAATCGGCACTTCGTTTTCGCAGCAGCACTCAAGGCAAGCTGTAAGCTCATCGAGCGCGATATCGCCTTTTACCTTATCTTCGCCCCACATGTGAGCGGATTTGCCGAACGGAGCGTGTATTGACTGATATATCATATTGTATTCGCGAGCCGTTTTCACCAACTCCGGAACTGAAAGCTCCCGGTTCCACCCTGTAAAGAAGGCGTCAAAGCCGATTTCGGCAAACAGCTTAATTTGTTCGGAAATGTCAATGCCGTATTGTGTGCTTGTGCTCATACAAAGCTTCTTGTTCCACACGTGATATCATTCCCTTTACTCAAGTGTAAATTTTTTATCAAACATGCTGTACCAAAGGTATGCGGCATAGCTTCGCGGTCTTATAAGCACTTCACGGTCATATACTTCAAGCTGATAACCGAGTCCCGAGCAAGGCAGACCGTGATGGTTGAAGTGCATAAAAGAAGGGACATTTATTTTATGAAACGAACCGTCGGATTCAAAATTTGAATATCCGAAGCGATGCATCTGACGCATCCATGTCAGACCGAGGTGTATGTGGCCTGAGAAGTAAAACACATTCTTGTATTTCCTCATGATTGCCTCAATATCATCCGAGTTCACCCCCGCACCGGAACGGTAAATATCCGGCAAGCGCTTACCGGACCAGCGAGCCTCCCACACATAGGGAAGTCCGTGCGAAACATTCAACGACTCATGCATGAAAACAAAAATCGGCAGATTGTTGTGCGAGGCTTTTTCCATGGTATCGGAAAACCACTCAAGCTGACGTTCGCTTAATAAATCATCATCCTCCTGAGAAAGTGCAATAAACGTATACCCTTTAACGGTCTCGGAAAACCAAGGCGCCGAACGCTCGACACCGCTCAGCCTACCGCTGTATTTTAAAAACAATTCCACTCCGAGTCCGTCGCCGTCCTCATTTCTCCAACGGTCATGATTGCCCTGAACGATAAACAGCTTTTCCGCAGGCTTGTGTTCGGAAAAAATCCGCTCGCAAATTTCCCAGTTTTCAGCAATTCCTCTGTCGGTGGTGTCCCCCACACTTATAAAAACATCATTAGGGGTGGTTGCACGTTCCATATCACTCAGGCCGTTGCGCAGCTTGCGTATACACTTAGGACTGCTGTTCACGTGAGTATCCGACAATATTGCGGCATTAAGTTTTATTTTATCAGGTTGCTTTGCCCTTCGCGGAGCCGTAAAATTACCGGTAACCGGCCTGAACACCAAGGAAAGCAGCATTAAAAACGGTCTGATAACAGCACAAAGCGCGTTAAACAGCATATTCGGATACCTCTCAAAAATATTAAATTCAGCCCTTATATGCCTTGTCAAGCTTCATCATGTATTCCCATGACTGCTCACATGCCTTGAACGGGTCATCGTCCGGCCAGTCTGAATCGTGCTCATACATAATATAAGGTATTTCAAGCTCACACGCTGTTTTGTAGCAGTCCTCAAGGTTTACAATACCCTGTCCGAGCGGAACGAAATGTCTCACGCCTTCATCGTCGAATATATAATCCTTAAAATGAATTACCTTTACTCTGCCCTTCATCTTTTTGAGCACGTCAACCGGATTTTGCTGTCCGTAATGAATCCACGCAACGTCCGGAATGAAGTTGAAATATTCGGGATTGGTTTCCTCAAGCAACAAATCCATCATACACTTTCTTGAATCGTCAAGCCTGTGAAATTCAAAGGCGTGATTGTGGTAGTTGAAGGTAAAGCCGTTTTCCTTCATTATTTTACCTATGGCATCCGCCTTTTTTATGAAGGCTCTGACCGAGCCGATATTTCCCCTGGCGTTTGAGGGGGCGCTGCCTATACCCTGTCTCTTAGAGCCGATGATTTTATGCTCAAGCATAAGCTCTTCAAGCTCATCGCGCATTCTGTCCATGGATTTGTGGGTCACACACACCTTCATTGAGTGCTTATTGAGTATATCGCGCTGAACCTCAGCCTCAATATCGCCGATGGCGGAAATCTGAACATCCTTCACGCCCATTTTACCGAGGCGCTCAAGTGTTGTGTCGAAATCCTCCGCGGTCTGGATATAGTCACGCAGGGTGTAAAGCTGGATTCCCATTACAGGCTTTTTCATAATAATTAGTCCTTCCTTTTATATTTTATATTTTTATAGATTGAGCACGATTATTGCACCGAGTCCGCATGCGATTGCCGAAAGCTTTCTCGGGGTTACCTTCTCACGAAACACAAGCAGCGAAACTGCCGCCACTATAATACACAGTGCTCCGTTCATCAGAGGATACAGCAGAGACGCGGGCGTGACTGTGCTGAGGTTCAGCAGCATTCCGTTTCCGCAGAAGCTTCCGAGTCCGGCAACCAGCACCAGAACAACAAAGAGCGGAGCAGATGAAAAGCCCTTACCGCTCTCCGCCTTGCGTTTATCGGCAGCAAATGCCGCAAACACCGCAAGTGCGGCTATCGCATACGCAACTCCCATAAAATCATATCCTCCGCCGGGAGCCGCCGAAAGCTTATATACCTTTTGAATTACAGCAGTACTTCCGTTGGCAAAGAAGGAAATAAGCACAAGTATAAACCACCGCGCCGAGATTCCGTTGCTCTTTTTTGAGCCTCCGGAAAGAATAACGAAGGTAGCTATCAGAAGCATAAGCCCGATTATCTGCGTAACGCTTATTGACTCGTGAAGCACCGCACAGCTGTAAATAACAGGCACAACCACGCTTGAGTTCATTATCACGCTTGTAACGGACATCGGTCCGCAAACATAACACTCCGCAGAAGCGAGTATGCACACCGCAAACAATATTCCGAAGGATGCGGCAAGCAGAATATCACGCGGTGTCAGGGTAAACACAAAGCCGCCGGCAAGCATATAGGCACACGACGCCACAGCGCAGAAAAGAAACTGAAAAAGCTTAACATCACGCGACACGCGCATGAGCTTGAGCTGAAAAAATCTGATAGAAAGGCTGTTAAGGGAAAACGCCGAAGCACAGATAAGCGCAAGTACTGTATTCATAATATTACTCTTTCCGAACCATTATCTCTGATTTTATTTTTCCCTTGCATATCTGCCGAGGCGTTCGATATCGTTCATGGGTACACAGCCGTTCGGGGTTTTCAGCGGCTCTCCCCATCTTTCGTAAATCTCCTCAAAGGAGGCGCTTTTTATGTTGAATATTCTTTCGGTACCTGAGGTTCCGGTTATAAACCACTCCGAGGAGTCGCCCCATTTGCTGTGCCCCTTGTATGTCCAGCTGCACCAGTTGTAGCCCGCCTTATTAAAGGTTTTGAGCACATGCTCCCAGTCGGCGTTGCCGCGGCATGTGGCAAACTCACCTATAAGCACCGGCACATTGAAGCGCCGTGACTTTTCAAGCGGTACAAAGCCGGAAAAGGTCAGATTCGACGGCATATAGAGGTGATACTGATACATCACATTCTTCCAGCCGTAAACCGAGGGCTTCGGGATATCCATAGGAGTCCAGATTGCTTCAAGCGTGATTATATGACGCTTATCCTTTTCGCGTATCGCCTTATAAAGAAGGTCATATACCTTCCAGTATTTTTCATTCACCTTGTCGCTGCCGTGATAGTCGCACATCGGCTCGTTCATGAGGTCATAGGCAGCTACGGTAGGATTATCCCTGAAATGCTCGGCTATATCTCCCCACAGCTCCGCCGCTATACGTCTGAAATTCTCGCCCTCAGGTGTTTCGTCATACAGCTTGCAGTGATTGGTTCTGCAGGAATGATGAGCTATGCTCTGATGTCCGGGCACACCGTGCATATCGAGAATGACATACATTCCTCTCGCGGCGCACTCCTCGGTAATCCAATCAAGACGGCGAAAGTCCTTCTCGCCGTTTTCGTTAAGATACCATGTGCCGTTCTCATCGGATTGAAGATTTCTGTACCAGAAGGGCACCCTAAGGCAGGTGAAGCCGGCAGCTTTAAGTACATCAAGGTCATAGCCGGTGATAAAATTATCCTCAAAACGGTTTATAAGCTCTCTTGCCTTTTGAACGCCGAAGCGCTCGACAAGCGTTGTGACGATTTCCCATTGGGAATCCGCGCCCTCAAACGCTGCCATCCATTCCTCCTGAAGCAACCAGCCACCGAGGTTTGTGCCTCGCAGAAAGACGGTATCGCCCTTTTCGTTCTTGATTTTTCTGCCCTCACAACGGAGGAAATCCGCCTCTGAAATCATTTCAAATCCCCTCCCGCAGGCTGTTTGTCATCGGCAAGCATACCGACTATCGCCTGCATTTCATCGCTCATCTCATTCTTCTTTTCATCTGCTATGAGAGCACGGCGGGCATTGAGCTTCATATACATAACCTCACGCTTGTCGCCGGTAATGTCATAGAAAAACAGCGGTATAAGCTTGACAATTGCCGGAATCGACCAGCCGAACATATAAAGGAAGTAAAGCCGCTTGTAGGTAACAATATTACCCTGTGAGAAGTAGGTCATAGGCTTGGTCGAGTCGTAGCCGGTCCATTTGAACACCGCAACGGTAAACAGGGCGCCGAGCGGAGATGTGATTCTGTTTATCAGGTCCTTTATCAGGTTGAATGTTCCGTCCGGACGCTCGCCCGTGACATATTCGGTGTAGTCGTTTATCTCCCTGTCCATTTCGGCCTCAAACACCATTGCAGGGGCATCGTCAAGTCCGTTCAGCATCCACCAGAAGGCAAATTGAAGGCTGAACAGCAAGGGCTTGTCTATCCACATATTTCCCATGAAATACTGAATAAACGAACGCCCGATGTCCAGAAGGCGGAAGGTTATAACGCCGTTTCTTATGTTATGCTTAAACAGCTTCATGATTTTGGGAACCATAGCTATGCTTATATTCCTGACTATGGTGTTGGGCATATACACAAGCGTGGATTTGAACGCACCGCCTATAATTTCAAGCTGTGTAACCAAATCCCAGCTGTAGCCGCCGGTGCCGAACCAGCTTGTGGCAAATTCAGCGGCAAAATTACGCATAGCGTACTTGTTCTTGAGTATGTAAAACAGAGATTTTGTGATAGGGGCAGGCTTCTGCTGGAGCAGTATGCGCTCCCTTGTGCCAATGGCAAGAGCCATGTTCGCAAATGAGCCGAAAACCGCCGCGAAGATGCCCAGGAAGGCAAACAGCGACTGCATGGAGATGTTTGTAACGCCCCATCTGTTGAGGTCCTGAATGGGCATAAACAGCGTATAGACGATGCCTGCGCCGAAATCGTTCGCATACTGATTGAGCACACCCATTGTTATTCTGTCCTTGGGGTTGGGTGTCATAAGCGAAAGAATGTTGTTGCGCGGTATTCCGTAAATCGTTGCAAAGGTTTCCTGCACAAACAGCGTAACAAACAGGAAGATTATTTTCTTGGGGTCTGCGGTATCTGCGTTGTTGAATAAAAGTCCGCCGCAGTAAAGCACCGCCGTAGAAAGAAAATACGGAATCGGAGTAAATATCATATACGGACGCGCCTTGCCCCAGCGTGTACGTGTTTTATCATAAACGATACCCATAAGAGGGTTGTTCAGAGCGTCCCATATACTTATAAGTGCTCGTATTGCCGCTACATAAAGCATATCTATACGCAGCACGCTCACAAAGAAAAGCGTCTGATATGTGCCGATGCCGCCTACTATGTTGCCCGCGAATGACGCGAGAGCGGGATAAAGCATTTCTTTGGGGCGCAGCACCTGAGTGTTGAACATCTTTGCCGCTAAATATTTGTAGCCGCTGATTTTTGAATCGTCAAGCTTTTTTGCTGAATTCTCCTCCGCGTCAAACACCTGATGTACAAAATCCTGCTTTTCGGTTGCCATGCTTTATTCCCCCCTTCCCTGTTGTGTAACGCTTACAACACATGATGAACGGTAATACCCGTCAACCGAAACGGCAAAAACCTTAACCGTACCGACTCCCACCGCAGTGACGACACCGTTTTCATCAACCGAGGCTATGCTTTCATCCTCCGTGAACCACAAAACATCGTGTATTGTGGCCTTCTTGGGCAGCACCTCCGCGCTGAGCCGTCCGGTATCGCCCACCCGCATATCGAGGGTTCGGGAAGTCAGCTTTATCTCGTCAACCGGTTTTCTCACAAACACCTCACAGGTATCCGTATACGTTCTTCCGCGGTACTCAAAAACGGCTGTGATTATAACAGGCTGAGCACTTATGCTCCTTGCCTTTACATAGCCCTTGTCATCCACGCTCGCAACAGACGGATTTGACGAGGACCATGTGACCTGTACCTCTTCATCAGCCGTTCTGTATGCCTCGATTGCCTGAACTCCGCCTTTTTCCATGCTCAGGGTATGCTCGGAAAGACGCAGACCCGCAAATGTATACCAGTGGCTCTCGGTTGCGGAGAAATCAAAGCTTATCTCCTGTGCACCCAGACCCGCAAGGTCTCCCTTGAAGGTGAGCCTGAGAGTTACATGATACCCTCTTATATACCGTATGTTTTTCAGCGCGCCGGTTTTTTCATCCTTTTCATAGGTTATTCTGAAATCATTACAGGTTATGAGTGCATCCTCAGAGGACGCAACAGCGCCTATATCCGAAAGGAACATATCACATATTCCCTGCGATACACTCATGCCGAAGCTGTTGAAAAGCACACTGTCCTGCACAGCGTCAAACGAAATCTCAGGAAAGTCCGCGCTGAAAAACAGAGTATCGTAATCAGTCAGCTCGCCCTTATCGTTGAGCTTGCCGCGCTCGCATTTCGCAGTATCGATATTTTCCGCTCCGAAGCTCACCGGAAGAAGCTTTGAGGTGAAATCCTCACCGAATTTGCCCTCATAGATTTTATAATAATTCTTTATCTGCTCAAGCACCTTGGGCTTTATGTATTTCAATTGGGTTACTATGCTCTGTTCACCGGATGCCACTTTTATGCTCTCATCCGGAATCTCAACATCCGTATACACGGAAATTCTCACAGAGTCGGCATCCTCCGAGGCCTTTTGAGAGGAGGAAAGCGTTTCAACGAAATCCTGCTTGGTGATATTCATATCAAGCGGCTTTTCCGCCCTGACCTCATTGGGGTCCCACACGCCCTCGGTGTTGAGGATGCTCTGTGCGCCTATCACCATACCGCCGAAAAATATGACCACGAGCAAAACAATTATCGTCGTGAAGATTCCTTTTTTCTTCCTGTCGTTATTTTCGAGCGCATCAATGCGCTGTGTGTATTTACTCATACCGTTTCCGCCTCCCCCTGCACATCATTCTCGGGTGAGACTCCGTTTACGGTATCTTCGATTGCTCTTTCGCGCTCAATGCGTTCCTCTTCGGTTTCAAATATAGGCTGCGGCAAATCCTCAAGCTTTATCTCGCCCCGTTTGAGCTTTTTTGCAATATCAACCCGGTAGAGGTCGCCCTCTTTATATTTTATATTTACACCCTTTACCGCCAGCAGTAGGTTAGGCACAAATACCGCAGCAAACGCCGCAATCGCTACATAGGCGCCTAAGCCGCCTGTGAAGGAAAAAAGAGTATCAAAGCCCTGAACGGCGTCCGCCAGAGCCTTTGAAGCGAATATCGAATACACGCAAAAGCCGGCGCCGAGAACGCTGAATGCACAGATTACACACGAAATCGCCTTTGCGCCGAGAAAGCAGAGTATTTGAAAAAGTATTATCAGCACTCCGCACAGCAACGCCCCGACAAACGCAATAAAAACCGACGCCAACGCAGAAACGGCAATGCCGGTAACGGGCGCTCCGCCCAAAGAAAGCACGGCATTGACCGTGCCGTCGGTAAAGGCGGAAATTGCTCCGATAAGATTTATTGAAATGTCGGACGAATACAGCGGAAGCTCGATATGAAAGCCGCAAAACGGCACAAGCAACGCCGCAGGAGGAAGAAGAATAAAAATCAGACGCATAACCTGAAGCTTGCCGCCGAAGAAGCAGGAGAGCACCTTTGCCCACCATACGCGAACCTTTGCAAGGCCAAGCTCCGAATACTTTGCATCCTCGTAAAAGCGTTCCTCAAAGCCGTGGAATATAAGATTTGTTCCGCATTCCGGACAGGTCTGTTTCCAGTCCAGCAAGGTCAGTCTGCGATTGCACCCGGGACATCTTGTCGCCATATTTATGACCATTCCTTTCGTAGAGGCGCAAAAGCTCAGCAAAAATCCTCCTGAGCTTTATACCCCAAAAGCAGGGCTTCGCTGCTCTAAAAGTATAAATATAATACATTTAGAATACCATAACCTCCGCCTAAAATCAATAAAAACAATTCCATACAAACGCTTTCTATTGCAAAGTTTTTGCCTTTGCTGTATACTTTTAAAAGCGGAGGCGATGTATAATGAAGGAAGAATTTTCAAGAACCGCCATGCTCATCGGAGAGGACGGGGTCAACAGGCTGAAAAGCGCTCATGTTGCCGTGTTCGGGCTCGGAGGAGTAGGCTCGTACGCTGCGGAGGCTCTTGCGCGCGCAGGTGTAGGAGCGCTTACGATAATCGACAACGATACCGTATCGCTCTCCAACATCAACCGTCAGCTCTACGCGCTTCATTCTACCGCCGGTATGCTTAAAACCGATGTTGCCGCCGCAAGGATAGCGGATATAAATCCCGAATGCAGGGTTGTGAGCGTGCCTCGTTTCTATCTGCCGGAGAACGGCGGAGATTTTTTCAGCGAGCACTACGATTATATTATCGATGCCATAGATACGGTAAGTGCAAAAATCGATATCGCCGTGCGTGCAAACGCAGCGGGAATTCCGCTTATAAGCAGCATGGGCACCGGCAACAAGCTTCATCCTGAGCTGTTTGAGGTTGCCGATATCTATGACACAAGCGTATGTCCGCTCTGCCGCGTAATGCGCAGAGAGCTGCGCGCAAGGGGTGTACCCGGTCTGAGGGTTGTATATTCACGTGAAGCGCCGCTCTCCCCCATCCCCGGCTTTTGCACCGAATCGGCAAAGTCGAACACCCCCGCAAGCATAGCCTTTGTGCCCGCCTGTGCCGGACTTCTGTTGGCGGGCGAGGTCATCAGAAGCCTTTGCGCTCAATAATACAAATTATTTCTAAGCCTTTGCCGTTACGGCAGAGGCTTTTTTTATCCTCCGCGCCTAAACCGCACCGCCTGTTCATATTATTCTATTAAGGGGTGGTGCGAATGCTTGAAGCAATAATTAAATTCATCGGCGAGGCAGTATGGGGGCCTCCGATGCTCGGCCTGTTTCTGTTTACGGGTCTTCTTTTTACCGTGAAAAGCGGCTTCTTTCAGTTCCGGGGAGCCGGAACATGGATAAGTCAGACTATTATTTCCGCACTCAAGGCGAAAAACCGCCGGAGCGGTGACGGTATAAGCGAATTCCAGACGCTGTGCTCCGCGCTTGCGGCGTGTATAGGCACAGGCAACATAGTCGGAGTTGCAACGGCAATTTATTCCGGAGGCCCTGGTGCTGTTTTCTGGATGTGGGCATCTGCCGCTCTGGGCATGATGACGGCATATGCCGAAAACGTTTTAGGAATAAAATACCGCACCAAAAACGCGCTCGGAGAATGGTGCGGCGGTGCAATGATATACATGCAGCGCGGCCTCGGCTTCAGACGCACGGCAAAGGTTTTCTCTGTTTTCTGCGTTGCCGCGTCGCTTGCCACCGGGAACATGACACAGGCAAACTCCGTTTCGGATGCTCTGAAGAGCTCGTTCGGGATTTCCCCTGTGTTGAGCGGAGCGGTCTGCTCTTTACTTGCGGCGTTCGTCATATTCGGAGGGGTAAAGCGCATAGCCTCGGTAAGCGAAAAAACCGTTCCGCTAATGAGTGCGGTATTTCTCGGGCTGTCATTTGCAGTGCTTTTTGTGTGCCGCGATAATTTGATTCCGGCTGTCCGAATGATATTTTCAGAGGCATTCACTCCGCGCAGTCTTATGGGCTTCGGAACCTTCAAGGCAATGCGCTACGGGGTTGCAAGAGGCGTGTTTTCAAATGAAGCCGGACTTGGCAGCACCGCGATAATACATTGTGAAACCGATACCGATTCCCCGGAGCGTCAGGGCATGTGGGGAATTCTTGAGGTGTTCATAGACACGATTTTCATGTGCACCGTAACAGCGCTTGTAATCCTGTGCTCGGGAGCGTTTGTGCCCGGCAACGGAGTTGACGCTGCGGCACTCAGCGCGGCAGCATATTCCGCAGTATTCCCCGCCTTCGGCGGAAGGCTCCTGTCTTTATTGACTGCGGTTTTTGCGTTTGCATCCCTTGTGGGCTGGTCTGTTTACGGAAAAAAATGCTTCGGGTACCTGACTGATTACAGATACCCGAAGCTCTACACCTTTATTTATATTGTTCTGATTTTTGCCGGCTGCGCTATGAAGCCGACGCTGATGTGGAATGCAGCAGACATATTAAACGGGTTTATGGCACTGCCGAACCTCATTTCATTGATTCTTCTGAGTCGGCAGGTCACCATCCCAGAAGCTCCATATATGCCACGTCAATCCCGTCGACCGCAGTGTCGGAATTGTAGTCCGCGCTGCTGAGCATACATTTGTCAAGCGTATCCATTCCGCCGTTTTCAATGCCATAACCCACGGCAGCAAGAAGCAGCATGTTAAAATCTCTTTCATTTACGGCTCCGTCGCAATTCGTGTCGCCGAGAAGGCTCACTCTGTAAAACTCCATGTCTCCGACACCGACTGTAAGCCCGGTTCTTGTGAAGCCGTCATAGACTGCGTTGCCGTCTGCATCGGTTATGGCAATTTCATCAACATTCGCCGCAAGACCGTCGTTAACCATGCTGAGTTTAAGCTGTTCAAGGCTTCTCTGCGAGCCGTCGCACAGAAGAATGTTATCCTGTGTTACGCCGCGCGAGCAAACACTCGAGACTGTAATCGGACGGGTGTTTATCGAGGCTCCGCCGTAGCTTATATTCACCACAGTTGAATCATCGGAGAATTCCAACAGCTTTCCCTCATACAATGAGGTTGCAATGCCCTGCGATATTTCGGCGCTCTTTCCGTTTCCGTAATTCACCCGAATACGCAAATCGCTCATATTGAACAAATCACCCGCAAAATAATCAAGCTGCGGAGAAGATACCAGCTCTATGCTCGTGACATAGCTTTCCTGCGCATCGGTATAGAGCAGACAGGATTCCGAAAGATTGAGTTCATACACCTGGTCGTCGGACACCTGATTTGTGCAGGCGCTGTCGCTGCACCATCCGACAGGATACCAACCCGTCTTAGGTGTGGCATATGCAACAGCAACACGCCTGTTGTTATAATTGTCATACATAAGCCCCACATAGTTGTTGGCTGTGCCGTGAAGCTCCGCAAAAAACTCCGAAGGCGCATCGTTTTCATTTTGCTTATACATGCGCGCTTTGATATAGATAAGAGGATTGTTACGTGTTTCAAGCCAGTTAAGGTCGTATGCAGACAAATCAAGCGAGGTTATCAGATTATCCGAGCACTTGAGATTGTCAAGCACTGCCACTCCCGTAAAGTCGAGCGAGGTCAACTTGTTTCCGAAGCAATCAATATGCCGGAGCTTCGCGCAGTTTGTAAAGATAAGGGTTGTAAGGTCATTGCACCAGCAGCAAAGGTCATACAATTCCGGGCATCCGGAGACATCTATTTCTGTAATCTCCGTATTGCATACCTCAAGCTTTTCCAATCCGGAGAAGCCGCTGACATCGAGTGTTCCCGTAAGCCTTTGTGAATCCTCTTGGTCATTCTGGTCAATATGTATTTCAGCGATATGTCCGCTGCGCCAGATAATAAAGTACCATGAGGAAACATCGTTTACATCCACAAACAGCTTATCTGCGTTTGAGTTGCCCAAGGCATCCGTCTGCAAAAGGAATGTCTTTATCACTCCGATTTCGGCAGCGTCCTTCTCGGCTACAACACTTTTTGCATTCAGTGAAATAGTGCTGTAATAGCTGTAATCCGAGATGCAAATGGTTTTTTCGGACACAAGGAGATTGTCCGCAGAATCATACCACGCATCTAAAATATATTCTCCGTCACACGGCTCTGCTTCTGCGTAAAACGCCTCAACATCGTTTCCGAGAGTTTCATCCCACTCGCTGCCGAAAATGCACTTTGTTATTACGGTGTTTTCATCCGCCGAAAGCTCTATTGTCTTGTTTTCTTCGTTCATTATGCCTGTAAACGAAAGTGATTTCATCTCAGAACCCGCGTAACGCAACGTCCGTAAATAACACGAATCGTAGTCGAAGGATGTAAGCCCTGTGTTTTCAATAAATACCGAATCGATATAGTAGCAACCGCCCAAGTTGAGATATGAAAGCTCCCTGCTGTTGTTGAAATTGACAAATCTAAGCTCGGGATATGAAAAAGATGCTTCAAAGGAAGTCAAATCAGTGGAGTTGAGCTCGAGGTTTTCAAGCTTCGAGGACTGCGGAGCATTGAAATAGGTCAAAGGCGCTCCCCATGATTTAAACTCACGAAGCTCGGGACAATTCTGCAGGGAAATCTGCGTAAGCGCCGTTAAGTCAAGCGTGACAACCTCAAGATTTGTGAAGCCGTCAAGCTCCAGTTCGCCGACAATACGCTCTGCTTCATCTGAAACGTTCTGCTGCGAGATATTGATTTCTTTTACATTTTCTTTTCCTATTGTTACGATTTCGCTCCATGTGGAAATGTCGTTGGAATCCACTGAAAGCTTTTGCGCGTTTGTAATTCCGAAATTATCTCTCTGGTCAAGAAATGTCTTTATTTGCGCAAGCTCAGCATCGTCCGGCACAGCCTCGCGGGCGCTTACGTTCAGAGAAATATCATTCGTGTTGAAAAGTGTTGTGAGTTCTATTTTTTCGCCGTCAAGCAAATTGGATGAGGTTTTATTATTGTACCATTTATCAAAGACATAACCGTCCGTGCCGTCGGCGACAGCATACATAGCATCAACATCCACGCCAAGCTCTTCATCCCATTCCGACCCGAAAATAACGCTGTTGATAACCGCATTTTGCTGTGCGTGAAGGCTTACGGAACGGGTCATACCGTTGTACTTTCCGTTAAAGCTTATATCCGTAAGCGAAGTTCCTTCCGTGCGAAGGGTGAAAAGAGTGAGATTTGAAAGGTCGAGTGAGTTAATGATGGAGGTTTCCTCTATGTACAGGTGTTTGATATTGTTTGAAGCGGAAATATTCAACGAGGACAATGAGCGGTTATAGCCCGCCGACAAAGACTCCAGAAGCCTGTGTCCGGAAGCATCAAGCGTTGTAAGCTTATTCTCACCAAGCTCTATATCAATCAGCTTAGGCATAGATGACAAATCAATTGATGTAAGCTCATTGTTGCGCAAGCGCAAACACGCAACGCTTGACGAGTTAAGAGCAAACTGTGTAAGTCCGGCATTTGAAGCCTCAAATTGTTCCAGATGCGGTAACGATTCAGGCAGAATAAGACGATTCTCAAGGCCTGTCTGATTATAATTGGGATCTTTTATATCATTCAGATTCACAGTGATCAGATTTACACAATCGCTCAAATCCAGAGTGGTAATCGGATTTCCGGAAGCAAAAAGAAATTGCAAAGACGTGCAACCGTCAAGCGAGAGTGATGAAATACCGCAGTAATCAATATACAGTGATTCAAGCTCCGAAAAGCCATCCAGAGTGAGAGTTCCCGAAACGCCTAAGCCGCCCGGAATACTAAGCTCTTTCACATAAAGCTCACCGTCTTTTTCGACCCAGGTTACACCGTTCCAGCTTTTAAAATCATCTATATCAATACTGAGCTTCTGATAATTTGCCAAGCCATCCTCGCCTGACTGATTAAAAAACGCCTTCAGCGCATTCATTTGTGCTGTATTTGCCTCAAGCTGAACTGCTCCGGCCTGCACATTGCCGAAAGCTGTCGCGTAAGCAAGTTCTATAACCGGCTCCGATGAGACAAGCTCTCCGCCCGGAACACTGTACCAACCCGTAAAGCCGTAAGTGTTTTCGACAACCGCACTTACCATTTTGACATATTCACCGATCCGGTTTTCTCCCTCGCATATATTGAGAATCACATTGTCCGATGCGGTTATCTCTGTTTTGTCATCTACATCACCTAAAATGATTTTTTTCAGCCCGCTGTCTTCTGTAGCAATGCGTTCAAGGGAATTACAGCCTGAAATGTCAACACTTGAAAAACCCGAAGAACACATTTCGAGTGATTTCAGGTATGCAAGTCCGCTTAAATCCAGCTGCGACATCCCCCCAACATTGTTTAGAGTTAATAACATCAGGCCCGGACACTGGGTAAAGTCCGGAATGAAAGTGTTACTGTTGTTATAAATGCTTTTCAAGCTTGTGCAACCGCTGATATTCAGGCTTGTTATGCCCAGACATGAGCTGATTTCAAGGAGGCGAAGTGCGGAAAGTCCGCTCAGGTCAAGCACACCCTCAACTGCTGAATCATACGGCAGCCATAAGGCAACCACTCTGCCCGAGGCATCAAATTCAACCAGATTTTTATAAATATATCCCATATCCTCTGACCATGCTTCAGTCTCCCATGTCCTGGGGTCTGCCTCTATATTAATCCCCAAAAGAGAATAGTTCGTTTCTCCGCTCGAACCGGTCAACTCCAAAAATGTTTTTATTTTTGCAACATCCGACTGAGAGTATGCAAAGGAAGTGAATTTTACCGAAATTGAATAGTCCCTGTTGGCGGCAAAAGCAAAGCTTGCATCAGATGAGAGCTTGACACTTTGCTCATACCAGCCTTCAAGCATATACCCCTCATTCGGATAAGCGATAATACTGTTTTTCATGATATCTGTTCCCAATGCCTCGTCAAATATCCAACCGTATTCCAGACCGATGTTGCCGTTTGCAGCCGCGGAAACATCAAGAGTAACAACCTCATCTGCAACACCTTCAAGCTTCAGAGCGATTGATGTAAGCGGCATCTCGGTTATGAGAGCATATTGAAGCTGCGTAAAGTCACGCAAATCAAGCGAACCGGAAAGCATATTACCGGATAAATCGAGCTCTGAAAGCTTTATCCCCTGCGCGAGGGTAAGCCCCGTAATTTCACAATTTCTCAAATTCAGTCGTTCCAGTGCGGTACATCCGCTCAAGTCGAGCGCACAAGCCAGCACGGTATCTGAAAAATCAATAGTATCCAAACGTGCCAGTGAAATTGTATTGAGTGAGATTTCGCATGAAAACAAGTTAAAATATTGCAAATTAGGCACTTGCGAAAGGTCAAGTGTATTTATAGTGTAGGAATTTGCAGTAAAATCCTTCAGTGCTGTATTGTTGCCGAGGATTATATCAATATTCGGCTTTTCTTCATTGAGGGAATTACATGTAAACGATGTCAATGCAGTACAACCCGTGATATTTATTGAGGGAGAAGCACAGGCATCTATAAAAAGTAACTCCAGTGCACTCATTGCCGAAAAATCAGCAACACCGGACAATATCTCCTGGTTTTCGTTTTGGAACCACAGAGTAATAACCCTGCCGTTATTATCGAATTCCGCAAACTTCCATTGAGAAACCGGAGTTGCGGCATCTATACCGAGCTTTTCGTAGTTTGTAGTGCCCGTTTCATCCTCGTTATCCAGGAAACCGCGAACCTTTGCAATATCATCGTTATTATACACCATATCCGCTGTTTGCGCAGTGAGGGATATGCTTGATTCAGCCGAGAAATCATATTCAATATCGGTCGAAACAAGCTGAGCGGGAGTGCTTTTGCTGTACCAACCCGAAAAGCGCTTTCCGTTTTCTACAGACGCCGAAATGATGTTTGTATAAGTGTCGGTACCGGTTTCTTCATTATGTAAGATTCCTGCTCTGACAAAAGCTGCAGAGTAATCATCACCCGAGATATCTATCGTGCAAACGCTTCCGTTCTCACGCTTTATTGATGTGTTTATTGCATTTAAGCCGCTGTTTTCGGTAAAAAGCTCAGAAAAAGTAAAACGGGAAAGGTCAAGCGGCGTATTGAACTTATTATCGCCTATGAACAATCTGTCAAGCACATTTCCTGCCGGCAGTACAATCTGTTCAATTTCGTTACTTGCAACATTCAGGGAGGTAAGCGCAGTAAGAGCAGAAGCGTCAAAGGAATCCAACATATTTCCGGAAACATCAAGCTCCTTAAGAGCTGTAAGCGAGGAAACATCCATTGTGTAAAATAAGTTCCCGCACAAATAAAGGTTTTCAACATTAGGACACTTTGAAAAATCGATTTTATCAATCTTATTAAAGGACATCCATATATTGACCAGTGAGGCTGCCGTGTTTTTAATTCGGAAATTGCTTATGCGGTTTTCCGCTGCATAAACCGCAACAAGGCTGCTTCCGCCCTCAAGCACAAGGGAGGTCAAAGCATTGTATGAGCAATCAATGGTTTCCAGTGCGGAGCAGCCGGAAAGCTTAATATCAGTAAGACCATTGCCGTTGACGCTCACATTCTCAAGAGAAGAAAAGCCTGTCAAATCAAGAACTCCGACGACCTGACTGCGCCGAATTGTAATGCCTGTTACAGCACCTGTAGCAGAAGAATAATCGACAAATGACCAGGTTGCCGGGTCTGATGCATCACAGTCGAGCTTTTGCGCGTTTGAGATGCCGCTGAAATCAAGCTGATTCAAAAAACCTGCAAGCGCAGTTACCTCTCCGGTAATTCCCGGCTCGGTATACAATGCGGTCACGGGTACGCTGAACAGCATTGTAAAGAGCAGCACAAGTGAAAGTGCGACAGAAATAAGCTTTTTTGTTTTCCCCTTCATTTAAAACGCCTCCTGTAATTATTGCACAAACAAAAACATATTTATAATTATTTTTATAATAACATATCATTTGAAAAAGTAATTTATTTGCAGGAAAAATCAATATTTTCAGCGAGCCGCCCTCCCTTGCTTTTAGGGAGGCTTGCGTTCGCCGTAAGCGCAGCATTTGAAGGCTCCTTAGAAAAGGAGCTGTCCGCGAAGCGGACTGAGGATTGACGAGCAGATAAATTTTACCGCAAAGCCTAAAATTAACCAAACCCAAAAACCAATCAAGCAACAATCCTCCGTCAGGACTTCGTCCTGCCACCTCCTTTGCCAAAGGAGGCTTGCGATAGCCGCAAGCGCTAAGAATTACAAACTACAAGCAACAAACTACAAGCTAACAGCCACGAGCTAACAACTCTACAATGACGTGCGTAGCACCCGAAATTATTCATCAGCGCAAGCGGCTTCATTATTCATTAAAAAAGACCTTGTTCCGAAGAACAAGGTCTTTTGGTGAGCCATTATGCAACAAATCCGAACACAAGTGTTCGGATTTGCTGCGCTTTGGTGAGCCATCGGAGATTCGAACTCCGGACACCCTGCTTAAAAGGCAGGTGCTCTGCCGACTGAGCTAATGGCTCAAATTATGCCCTGAAATAACATTACTGCATTTCAAGGCTTATTTTGACAAGCTGAAAGCCCATTCTCCACGCTCAATGAATGAACGAAAAAAGAATGGTCATGCCGAGCGTAAGCACAAAAAAGCCGATTGCAACAACCTTTGTAAGCTTCTCAAGCTTCGCCTCTATTGTGCGACCCTTATTCTTGCCGAAAAAGCTCTCGGCTCCGCCCGCGATAGCACCGGAAAGACCGGCCTCGCGACCCTGCTGCATAAGCACAAGAACAACGATTGCAATTGATGAAATTAAAAGTAATACGCCTAAAGCTATTTGATCCCAAGTCATTTTTGCGACATCCTTTCATAACAAAGAACACATGCTGCTTGCTCTGCGCTCTTGCATGCTTGAGTATTCTAACATACACAAATGAAAAAGGCAAGAGTTTTTTTCGGGTTTTTTATAGATTTTACCAAGTTTTTTGTGAATTATACGAAACAGGCCGGGTATCATAATTATCGGCGGCTGATATTTCGGTCAATAACGCGTTTGCCGGGACGGCTTGATTTTTATATATGGTCTCCCGAACACCGACACGCCGCTCCCGTCCGCCTATAAAGCGGACGGGCTTTTTATTAAAACATATTGAGCTGTTCACCGGAATCCACATCCTCCGCACTCAGCGTAGCTCCCGCTGCCGGAAGGCTTTTCGTGCGATAGCGATGGGGCTTTGTAAACATTTCCTCACTGAAATCCGTAACCGAGATAAGCTTATGACCTTTTTTGATAGTCATAACATTTACCCCTGCGGTATCCTTTGTGGTTTTCGGAGATATTGCACCCGTATTGAGGATGAGCACCCTGCCCGATGAGGAGCGCATTACAAAATCCTGCTCCTGCTTTACATATCTTACGGCAACTATGGCGGATTTATCCGAATACGCCTTTATAAGCTTTTTACGGTTGGTCTTTGTTTCATAAGCCTTCATATCGACCTTCGCAACCTTGCCGTTTTCAAAGAAGAAAAGCATATATCCGGAATAGTCGCGGGTTACAGCCATATACACCGAGGACTCGCCTTTTTCGGAATACTCAAGCTTTGACGCGACAAAATCGCCGAGCACGCTCGCCTTTGAATCATCAAAATCCGCAGCGCGGGATTTGTAAACCTGACATTTATCAGTAAAGAACAGCAGTTCATCCGCATTTGACGCTTCAAGCGACTGCGTTATCGAATCGCCTTCCTTGAGCTTTTGCTCTCCGCCCATACGCAGCGACAACGGAGTTATCTTCTTAAAATAGCCGTCATGCGTAAAGAAGAGATTTACCGGATAGTCCGGTACGCTTTCCTCGACTTCGATTTCCTCTATTTCCGTCTCGTAAATTATTTCACTCGCTCTGTCCTTGCCGTATTTTTCCGCAGTTGCGTTAAGCTCGGCTATAATAATTTTCTTTACACGCGTCTTGCTGCCGAGAATATCCTCCATGTCCTCGATGTCGGCAAGCAGCTTTTCAATGTCCTGAGTGCGTTTGAGAATATACTCGCGGTTCAGGTGACGCAGCTTTATTTCTGCGACATATTCCGCCTGTATCTCATCGATTCCGAAGCCTATCATAAGGTTGGGAACAACCTCAGCCTCCTCCTCGGTATTGCGGACGATTTTTATAGCCTTATCTATATCAAGAAGAATTTTCTGAAGTCCCTGCAGAAGATGCAGACGTTCTTTTGCCTTTGTCAGGTCAAAAAACACGCGCCTGCTTACGCACTCCGTACGGAAGGCTATCCACTCTCTGAGCAGCTCCGAAACGCCGAGAACGACCGGTGCGCCGGCGATGAGAACATTGAAGTTGCACGGGAAAGCCTCCTCAAGCGGTGTTGTGCGAAACAGCTTAGCCATCAGCTTATCTGGGTCAACTCCGCGCTTCAGGTCTATTGTTATTTTCAGTCCGCTCTTGTCGGTTTCGTCGCGTATATCGCTTATATCCTTTATTGAGCCGCCCTTGACCTTTTCGATTATCTTTTCGATTATTGCCTCACTTGTGGTAGTCGGCGGTATCTGTGTTACGTCTATGCAGTTGCTCGACTTATCATAGGTGTATCTTGAGCGTACGCGCACCGAGCCTCTGCCGGTTTCATAAATCTCCTTCAGGGCGGCGCGGTTATAGATTATAAGTCCGCCTCCGACAAAGTCAGGTGCCTTCAGCGTTTCAAATATATCAAAATCCGGGTCCTTGATAAGTCCTATGGTTGTGTCGCACAGCTCACGCATATTAAACGAGCATATCGAGCTTGCCATGCCCACAGCTATACCTGTATTGACATTTGTAAGTATCGTGGGAAATGTGACCGGCAGCAGCACCGGCTCCTTCATTGTGCTGTCGTAGTTATCGACAAAATCAACCGTGTCCTTGTCTATATCGCTGAAAAGCTCAGTGCATATCGCTTCAAGCTTCGCCTCGGTATATCTTGCCGCGGCACATTGCATATTGCGCGAATATGCCTTACCGAAGTTACCCTTGCTGTCGACAAACGGGTGCAGCAGAGATTCGTTTCCGCGAGACATACGCACCATGGTGTCATATATTGCAGCGTCACCGTGGGGGTTGAGCTGCATGGTTCTGCCGACTATGTTTGCGGACTTTATTCTTCCGCTGTTTATAAGCCCCATCTTATACATGGTGTACAGCAGCTTGCGGTGCGAGGGCTTGAAGCCGTCGATTTCGGGAATCGCACGCGACATAATAACACTCATGGCATAGGGCATGAAGTTAGTTTCGAGCGTATCGGTGATGAGCTGATTTACGACCTCACCCGCGCCGAGTATATGGGCATTGCGATTCTCTTCGACCTTTTCTTCCTGTTGCTTTTTAGATTTTTTCGCCAATTCTGTTCACTCCGTTTTTTCAGCTTATATCCGCCATATCTATATACATGTATCCGTTTGTGGAAATGTGCTCCTTCCTGCCCTGAAGGTTGTCCCCCATAAGCAGGTTGAACTTCTCCTCTGTTTCCGCCTGAATATCGTTTTTCTCAACCTTTACAAGCCGTCGCGTGGCGGGGTTCATGGTTGTAAGCCACATCATATCCGCATCGTTTTCACCGAGTCCTTTGGAGCGCTGAATGGTATATTTTGCACTGCCTATTGCTTCAAGCGCATCCGCCTTTTCCTTCTCGGTATAGGCAAACCACGTCTCGCCCTTGGAGTTTATTTCATACAACGGCGATTCCGCGATATACACCTTTCCGACATCTATAAGCGTCGGCATGAGTCGGTAAATCATTGTGAGAATAAGAGTTCTTATGTGGAAACCGTCAACGTCGGCATCGGTACATATTATAACCTTGCTCCAGCGGAGATTTTCAAGGTTGAAGGAGGAAAGCTCCTTATTTGCTTTTGTTGTTACCTCAACTCCGCAACCGAGCACCTTGACAAGGTCGGTTATTATTTCACTTTTAAAGATTTTCTCGTATTCCGGCTTGAGGCAGTTTAATATTTTTCCCCTTACGGGAATGACCGCCTGAAAGCGCGAATCCCTCGCCTGCTTACAGGCACCGAGAGCCGAATCGCCTTCCACGATGAAGATTTCCCGCTCATTCGGGTCTTTACTGCGGCAGTCAACGAATTTTTCAACTCTGTTTGCCATATCATTTGAGGAGGAAAGCGTCTTTTTCAGGTTCAGCCTCGTCACCTCGGCGCGCAGACGCGAACGCATATTTATGAGCACCTGCTCGGCAATTTTGTCCGCCTCAAGACGGTTTTCAATGAAGTATATTTCAAGCTGATGACGCAGGAACTCCGTCATCGCTTCCTGAATAAATTTATTGTTTATCGCCTTCTTGGTCTGATTTTCGTATGAGGTCTGGGTTGAGAATGAGGAGATTACAAGAATAAGGCAATCCTCAACATCCTGAAAGCTTATTTTGCTGTCGCTCTTGAGATATTTTCCGCTCTGCTTGAGGTATGCGTCAATCTGAGCTACAAAAGCGCTTCTGACCGCCTTTTCGGGTGCTCCGCCGTATTCAAGCCAGCTTGAGTTGTGATAGTATTCCTTGAGCTGCTTTTTGTTTGAGAACGCCATTGCCGCGTTGATTTTCACCTTATAATCGGGCTTGTCCTCGCGGTCGCGACCCTTGCGCTCCGCCTGCCAGAACTGAACCGATGAAAATGCGTCCTCTGCCGCAAATTCCTTTACATAGTCCGCTATACCGTTTTCATATACATATTCAAAGGTCTCAAAGCGGCTCTCGCTGAGTTGATTTTTCAGTATGAAGCGTACGCCGTCATTTACCACCGACTGCCTTTTCAGCGTGTCCTGAAAATATTCAAGAGGGACGTTTATGTCGGTAAACACCTTTAAATCGGGACGCCATTTTATCCTTGAGCCTGTATCACGCTTTGAATATTCCTCTTTTATCATCTTGCCAGAGGGCTCTCCGTGTTCAAAATGAAGCTTGTAGCAGAACCCGCCGGTATGAATTTCCGAATCCATATACTCCGAGGAATACTGCGTGGCACAAAGACCGAGTCCGTTAAGACCGAGCGAATATTCGTAGCTTCCGCCGTCGTTTGTGTCGTACTTTCCGCCCGCGTACAGCTCACAGAACACAAGCTCCCAGTTATAGCAGTTCTCTTTCGCGTTGAAATCAACGGGTATGCCGCGTCCGAAATCCTGAACCTCAATGGAGCCGTCAAGAAACCTGGTCACGACGATTTTGTCGCCGTAGCCCTCTCTCGCCTCATCTATTGAGTTGGAAATTATTTCAAATATGGAATGCTGACAGCCCTCAATACCGTCCGAGCCGAAAATGACCGCCGGACGCTTACGAACCCTGTCCGCTCCTTTTAACTGAGATATACTGTCGTTTCCGTATACTGCTTTCTTTGCCATATATATCCTCCGGTTTCAATGCAAGGTTTACGCTTTATTATACACTACATCTTGGGGTTAAGTCAAGTTTTTCCTGGGTATATGTAATAATATATTGTGGTTTTTAATATATTTTACGGGTGATGAATACAGTGATTAACTATATCTGGAGCGGCATGATAATTCTGTCTTTTATCTGCTCGGTGATTTTCGGAAACACATCCGCGCTGTCCGAATCAATCATAAGCTCAGGCTCAAACGCAGTAACGCTTTGCTTTAAGCTGCTCGGAATGCTCTGTCTGTGGGGCGGGCTTATGAATATCGCCGAAAAAAGCGGGCTTACAAAGCTTATCTCCCGGCTTCTCTCCCCTGTGCTGTGCCGGCTTATGCCTTCGCTTAAAACGAACTCCTCTGCGCTGTCGGCGGTTTCTATGAACGTAACGGCAAATCTTTTCGGACTCGGCAACGCCGCGACCCCGCTCGGACTTGAAGCCATGCGGCGTATGCAGGGGAACAATCTTCTGCCGGAATACGCAACCGACGACATGGTGGTTTTTGTTGTTCTCAACTCCGCGGCGCTGAGGATAATTCCCACCACCGTGGCGATGCTCCGCAGCGAATACGGTGCGACACAGCCCATGGATATAATGCCGCCTACATGGTTAAGCTCGGCATGCGCGCTCACCGTCGGTATAACGCTTTCCCTGATTCTGCGTAAATATACCGAGCCCGGCAGAAAAAGGAAGGAGGGCAAAGAATCACGGAAAAGATAACTAATCTTATAATGCCGATTACGGTTGCCGGAATTGTTATATTCGGACTCATAAAACGAGTAAATGTTTTTGACTGCTTTGTTGAGGGGGCAAGAGGCGGAATAAAGACACTGATGAATATTCTTCCGCCCCTCGTCGGACTTGTGCTCGGAGTGGATATGCTGCGCTGCTCGGGCGCACTTGAGCTTATTTGCGATATACTCTCCCCTCTCGCCGCTCTGACGGGAATCCCCGGAGAGGTTTTACCTCTTGCGGTATTAAGTCCTGTTTCGGGCAGCGGCTCACTGAGCATGTTTGAAAGCATCCTGAAGACCTACGGAACCGACTCCTACATCGGACGTGCCGCATCGGTTATGGCGGGCTCTACGGAAACCACATTTTACGCACTTACTGTATATTACGGAGCCGCGGGC
>LFSB01000024.1:69548-127526 GCA_001513045.1 Clostridiales bacterium DTU089 | reverse complement strand
CGGAGGTATTTGATTATGAAAAAGGTACTCGAAATGCGTGAAAAACGCGCAAAGGCGTGGGATGCTGCAAAGGCGTTCCTCGACACTCGCGCCAAGGATGGCGTTTTGTCTGCAGAAGACAACGCCACCTATGACAAAATGCTCGCGGACGTAGACGCAATGGCTCGTCAGATTGCCATTGAGGAAGATCGTGTGGCAAGGGATGCTGCAATGGCGCAGCCCACCAGTTCTCCAATCACTGAAAAGCCTGTAGCACAGAACGGCAAGCCTCTCATTCCCAGAGCGACCGCCGAATACCGTGAGGATTTCTATAATCTCATTCGCGGCAAGCGCCCTGTCCACAATGTCATGGAGGAAGGCACTTCTTCCACCGGTGGTTATCTTGTTCCGCTGGAGTTCGACGACACTCTCGTTAAGGCACTTGCCCGCGAGAACGTAATCCGTTCTCTTGCAAAGGTCATCACAACTGCCGCACCTCACAGAATTAATGTGGCGCTTACTGATGTTTCTGCCGATTGGGTAGCTGAGTCCGGCGTGTTTACGCCCTCCACTCCTACCTTCAACCAGCTCTCTCTCGATGCATTCACGCTTCGTGCGGCAGCACTGGTCTCCGAGGAACTGCTTGAGGACTCCATGTTCGACCTTCAGGCCTACCTCATCGACAACTTTGCCCGCGCTTTTGCGGCGAAAGAGGAACAGGCTTTCTGCATCGGCACCGGCAGCGGTCAGCCTACCGGCATCTTCACCGCAAACGGCGGCGATCTCGGCGTGACTACCGCTACTGCCGGAGACATTAAGGCGGACGAGCTTATCGACCTGACCTACGCGCTCAAGGACGGCTACAAGAAAAATGCTGTGTTTGTGCTTGGCAGTGGCACTCTCGCAAGCGTCCGCAAGCTCAAGGACGGTAACGGTGCATATATGTGGCAACCCTCTCTGCAGGCTGGTCAGCCTGATCGTCTGCTCGGTTTCCCTGTATATGTTTCTCAGTATGCTCCTACCATCGCGGCAGGTGCCTACACAGTCGCTTTCGGCGATTTCCAGAACTACTGGATTGCAGACCGTACTGGCAGAACCGTTCGCCGTGCAGATGAGCTCCACATCGCCAACCTTCAGACCGGCTTCTACGCTTTCCAGCGTGTTGACGCTAAGACAGTACTGCCTGAAGGCATCAAGCTACTCAAGCAGCACGCCTAAGGAGGTAGCGATATGAGCGAATATAACGCAAAGAACTACACCGAACAGGGCGGCGAGAAAACCGTCATCGGCGGAACGTTGGAAATCCAGGAGGGAGCCTCGGTAACGGGTCTTCCTTCTTCTCAAGTACCCGTCGCTACGGAAACCACACTTGGAGGAGTTAAGGCAACCACCAAAACTGAAACGTATACCGTCGCAGCGAAAATTGGTACGGACGGAAACCTCTATTGCTACCTACCAGACGCTGCCGTGGAATATGCGTGGCTGGCATGGCGGCGGCAGCTCTAACGATACACACATCGGTTTTGAGATATGCGAGGACGGACTTTCTGACCCCGCATATTTTTCTGCCGTTTACAAGGAAGCGGTCGAGCTGTGCGCCTACCTCTGCAAGCAGTACGGCATCAAGCCGGAGTCGCCGACGCTCATCTGCCACTCGGAGGGTCACAAGCTCGGCATTGCCAGCAATCACGGCGATGTGATGCACTGGTTCCCGAAGCACGGCAAGAGCATGGACACCTTCCGCGCCGATGTGAAGAAGCTGCTTGATGCGGCTTCGCCGGAAACGCCGACCACACCGAAGAAGTATTACCGCGTCCAGCTCGGCGCGTTCTCGGTCAAGGCAAACGCCGATGCCATGCTCAAAAAGGTCAAGGATGCTGGCTTCACGGACGTTTTTATCAAATACAGCGAGTAAAGGATACACCGCTTTAGCTTACAAGTCCATATACCACAGGTCAAGTTGTTGACCTACAGTTATTGCCCAGCGGAGATTTTTCTCTGCTGGGCAGTATTTTTATGTCGAAACACCTCCCCAAAATTGCTCCATTTTCTCCGTATGGCGAGGAGGTGGTTTTGATGACCAACGAACAGAAATCAACCATACTTCACCTGCGATCTGCGGGTTGTAAGTATGTATCAATCGCCGAAACGGTCGGACTCTCGATAAACACAGTGAAGAGCTATTGCCGCAGACAGGGTTTAGCCTTGGCGGCTGAAAAATCATCTGTCATTGATGACGCTTCTCTCTGCAAGCAATGCGGACAGGCGCTTGTGACTAAGCCCGGGAGCAAGCCGAAAAAATTCTGCTCTGATAAATGCCGTAACGCATGGTGGAAAACACATCCAAATGCCGAGAACAGAAAGGCGTATTACAGCAAGATATGTGCTCACTGTGGGAAATCATACACGGTCTACGGCAGACCAAACAGCAAGTTTTGCTGCCATACGTGTTCTGCACAGCACCGCACGAAAATGGCGGAGGCTGACATATGACACAGGACAGAAAAACGGAGCTGATGAAATACAAAGCCGTCGTCGCTGTGTTGAGGAGATGGCTGTCCGATGGGCACATTACCATTCATGATTATGCCAAGCTTGAAGAAAAGCTCGCGGTTAAATATCGCGTATCTTTGTGCAGTATATGGCGCGAGTTGCCTTGACTTTATCGCCCTTTAGAGCGAATATGTACCCCCCTGAAAGGAGGTGGAGTATCAATGGCAAACAGCCGAATTACACAGATAGAGTTTGCGCCGCGAGTTCCCTTTGATGGAAAGCGCGTGGCGGCATACGCCCGCGTTTCGTCAGGCAAGGACGCAATGCTTCAGTCGCTGGCATCACAGGTCTGCTATTACAGCGACCTGATTCAAAAGCACTGCGGCTGGGAGTACGTCGGCGTATATGCGGATGAAGCGAAAACTGGCACAAAGGACAGCCGCGAGAGCTTTCAACGCTTACTGGCGGATTGCCGCGCCGGGAAGGTTGATATGGTTATCACAAAGTCCATATCACGCTTTGCTCGGAACACCGTCACGCTGCTATCTACGGTTAGAGAACTAAAAATGCTTGGTATCGATGTGTTTTTCGAAGAGCAGAATATTCACAGCATAAGCGCCGACGGCGAGTTGATGCTGACAATTCTTGCGTCCTATGCGCAGGAGGAAAGCTTATCGGTTTCCGAAAATCAGAAGTGGCGGGTACGCAAGAATTTTGAAGAAGGCAAGCCGTGGGATTGCACGATGCTTGGCTATCGGGTAAAAGACGGAGTTTTCCAGATCGTGCCGGAGGAAGCGAAGACGGTACGCCTCATATTCTCGCTTTTTCTTGAGGGCTATGGAAAACAAGCCATAGCTAACAGGCTTAACGCACTGGGAATACCCACGCGCATGAACAAATCGTGGTGTCAAGCCACCATCAGCAAAATGCTCCGCAATGAGAAGTACGCCGGAGATTTACTGCTGCAAAAGACCTTCCGCACCGACCACTTGTCAAAGCAAACACGCATCAATCACGGCGAACTCCCGCAGTATCTTGTGCAGGAAGCGCATGAGCCGATTATCGACCGTGCTACGTTTGACACGGTACAGGCAGAAATTGAGCGCAGGGCAAACAAAACCACTGTGAAAAAAGGCGCCGCAACGTTATTCACGGGAAAAATCCGGTGCGGTGTTTGCGGAAAGAATTATCGACGCAAAACCACAAAAACCGGCTTTGTGTGGATATGTGCCACATTCAATACCAAGGGCAAGAAATTCTGCGCATCAAAACAAGTACCCGAAGAAACACTCAAGGCCGTATGTGCTGAAGCTCTTGGTACCGGAAGTTTTGACGATGACACCTTTGCAGCGCATATAGATTTCATTACCGCGCTGCCGGACAACGTTTTGGAGTTTCACTTCAAAGACGGTCAAACGACAGCGGTCGGATGGCAAGACCGCTCACGACGGGAAAGCTGGACGGATGATAAGCGACAGGCAGCACGGGAAAAAGCGACAAGGAGGAACGACTAATGGCGCGAACAGTTACAATGATACCGGCGTCGGTCACATCGCGTTTTTCCAACCTTGCCGTATCCGTACCAAAACAGCGCAACGTCGCCGGTTACGCCCGAGTATCAACGGAAAAGGAAGAGCAGCAATCCAGCTACGAGGCGCAGATCGATTATTATACCAAGTACATCAAGGAGCGACCTGACTGGAACTTCATCGCTGTGTATACGGACGAGGGTATTTCCGCGACCAACACGAAAAAGCGCGATGGCTTCAATCAGATGATTCATGATGCGCTTGATGGAAAAATTGACCTTATCATCACGAAATCGGTCAGCCGGTTTGCGAGAAATACGGTCGATAGCCTAACGGCGGTGCGAAAGCTCAAGGCGGCGAACATTGAAATTTACTTCGAGAAAGAGAATATCTGGACGTTTGATGCCAAGGGTGAACTGCTCATCACGATAATGTCCAGCCTCGCGCAGGAGGAAAGCCGGAGCATTTCGGAGAACGTCACATGGGGCTGGCGTAAGCGCATCGCCGATGGCAAGGTGTCCATGTCATACGGTCAATTCCTCGGCTACGAAAAGGGCGCGGACGGTACGCCGCAGATTGTTGAGGAGGAGGCAGAAATCGTGCGTCTAATTTACACGCTGTTCCTACAGGGTAAAACGCCCACAGCAATTGCGAAGTACCTTACAGCACAGAGCATACCAACACCCGGCGGCAAGGAAAAATGGCAGTGCAATGTGGTTGAAAGCATTCTCACAAATGAAAAATACAAGGGCGACGCGCTGCTGCAGAAGACCTTCACGACGGATTTTCTGACGAAAAAGATGAAGCCCAACGAAGGCGAGGTTCCGCAATTCTATGTCACGGATAGCCACGACAGTATCATCGACGCGGAGATGTTCGATTATGTTCAGGCAGAGTTTGCCCGGCGCAAGGCGCTGGGGCGCAGTTATAACTGCAAAAGCTGCTTTTCAGCAAAGCTGGTATGCGGCGACTGCGGCGGTTTCTTCGGCTCGAAGGTCTGGCACTCGACTGATAAATATCGCCGTGTGATATGGCAATGCAACAGCAAATTCAAGACCGGTGAAAAGTGTACTACGCCGCATTTGACCGAGAATGAGATAAAGGAACGGTTTATTGCCGCGTGGAACAGTATGCAGGATATGACCGATGAAGTGATTATCGACTGCCGGTTGGCGATTGCGGAGCTTTTCGACAGCGACGCCATCGACGAGGAAATCTTCGCGAAGAACAGTGAAGCCGAGGTACTTGTCGAAATGAATCGCAAGCACATCACCGAGAACGCATCGGCGGCACAAGACCAGACGGCATACAAAAAGCGGCAGGATGAGTTGGTGGCAAAGTACAATGCCGTGGCAAAACGGGTAGACGAACTCAAGACTGAGAAGGAAGCACGAAAACGGCAGCGCACGGTGCTCACAGCGTTTGTGGACACAATGGAACGGCAACGCGGGTCGCTGACCGAATTCAGCGTGAGCCTGTGGTCGGCGGTCGTCAAGAAGGCAATGGTCTACAACGACGGACGGATAGTGTTCATGCTGATGAACGGCACTGAAATCAAATAAGCCCAGAACACATTAGTTCCCCACGCCAAGCACGGTGTGGGGAACGTTTTTATACTGCGACTTTCATATTTGCACCAAAATGCACCAAAGTCCAAAAAATGCACCAAAATGTTGCTCGTTAACGATTTGTCCGAGGCAAAGCGTCGGTGGGGCTAAAAATCGGTGTTTCAAGGGCAAATATCACGGCTCCACGCAGTCGTCGGCGTATGTATTCCAAAACAAAAAGCACCCAAAAGTCTGTAAATATGGGCATTTTAGGGCAAAAACATATCGCAGAAGACGAATACATTTATTGTATCAATCTTCTGCGATATAGTTGGTGCCGGTGGCGGGGGTCGAACCCGCACGGTATCGCTACCACCGGATTTTGAGTCCGGCACGTCTGCCAATTCCATCACACCGGCAGGGTGTTGTGACAGCTTTTGTATTATATAACACCGCACGAGGAAAATCAAGAAAAAATTGAGAAGCGGTTCGCATAATTTTGAGAAACAGCATATGAAATTCTGATTTCACAAGCGGCAGCACATACCGGCGGGATGAAAACGGGCGATTTATTTGTTTAATATGGATGTGCGGCAAAGAGCAAATTCGGGCAATATAAATAATGAGTTACTCCGCCTCTTGTCAGGTTTGCGATATTTCACACGGGCGCATATGCCGACGGCAAAAATAACGAGGTTTATATTTCTCCTTTATTTTATTTGCGGTTTTTATCCTTAAAGGATTGAAAGTTTTTTTGATTTATTGTATACTGTTAACAGTTTTTTCATATTTTGCAGCTCGCAAGAGTACCTTGGAGGTTTGGAATATGGCTGATTATCCGGAGTATATTTCTGAAAAAAGGCATCTCGTTCCGGCACCGGAAAAGCTTGTAACCGGTGGAAAAGCAACGTTCGGAACATTTTCGGGACCGCTGCCCGAAATAAATCTTCTCGACTCCGTGAAGCCCTGCGGAAAGCGCATGCCGGCGTTTATGAATAAGTCCAGGCTTACCGTGTGGGAGGCGTTCGAGGTCTCGTTTAAAGAGGGGACAATAATCTCCGCGGTCTACAACATGAATGCCATAGGTTTCGGAATATTTGTATTTTTTGACAAGCGTTCGGGCAAGGTCAGACGCTGGTTTCAGCTTGAACCGGGTAAAAAGTGCATAGTTGCGGAAAATCTGCTCGACAGCAAAACCGAAATAAAAAATCCGGACTTTGATTTTACTATAACCAATTGCTTCAAAGACGGCTACGCAACCGCAAAGGGCTTCGGAACCGATAAAAAAAGCGGCAAATTTGAAATAGACATGAAAATCACCAGCGTTTCCTCTCCTTCGGTTGTAAATATTCCGTTTGATGAAAACAAATCGCTGTATTCGCAGAAGGAGCTTTTTTCCGCAGAGGGTTATATCACCGTGAACGGCGAAAAATTCGTTGCCGATGCCGACAGCGCAGCTATAATAGATGACCACAAGGGCTTTTATCCTTTTATAGCTCATTATGACTGGCTCACCACAATGGGTAAAATAAATCACGGGGGCAAGCAGGAATATTTCGGCTTCAACCTCACCCACAACCAGTCAATAAATCAGGATGATTACAATGAAAACCTTATCTGGCTCGGTGACAGACAGTTTCTGCTTCCGCCGGTGGAGTTTGAGAAAAACGGTCCGAAATGGCATATCAGCGATGCGCACGGTAAGGTGGACGTATATTTTGAAATTATCGACACCTATGTCATGAGAGTTCCGGTGGGCGGAATATGCATAGATTATAAGCTCCCGTTCGGTAAGCTTTCGGGATATCTTTGCGGCTATGACGGAGAAAAATATCAGCTCGACGGGATGTACGGTGTGGGTGAGGATAAGACCACAAGAATATAGGAGGTTTCGTTTATGCTTTATGAGCTTGTAAAGTCCGCACGCTCATGCAGGGGCTTCGATGAAAATGTAAAGCTGTCGCGTGAGCAGCTTGAAGCGCTCGTCGAGCTTGCGAGATTGTCGCCGTCAAGCGTCAATCTGCAGCCGCTCAAGTACTATATCTCATGCACCGCAGAAAGCAACGAAAAAATCTTTGTGCTTACTCATTGGGCGGGTATGCTCAAGGAAAAGAAGCTTCCGTATGAGGGGCACCGTCCGACGGCATATATTGTTATTTTCCACGACACCTCAATAACCCCGGCAACTCCGGCTTTTTTAAAGGATGCAGGAATTGTCGCCGAGGTTATGTATCTCGGTGCGGCGGAGATGGGTCTGGCGGGTTGTATGATAGGCTCGTTTGACACAGCTCTTATGCAGCAGGCGACCGGTACGGAAGCCTCCTTGCTTCCGGTGCTTGTGCTTGCACTCGGAAGGGCAGATGAAACGGCACGTCTGACAGATATTCCTCAGGGCGGAAGCACCGCGTATTATCGTGATGAAAATGATGTACACTGTGTTCCCAAGCGCAGTCTTGAGGAAATAATTCTGAACAAATGATATTTAAATCCTTCTTTCGGGGAGGATTTTTGTTTTCCGTTTTTTTACTGTGAGTCTTTGATTTTTTCGGTTGAAAAAATTATAAAGTATGCTATACTGTAAAATGTATAGTTATAATATAAAGCAAAATCGGAGGAAACAAAATTGAAAGACAGAAAAGTTTTACGCGCTGTTACGGCGTTTACATGCATAATACTCGGTGCTGCCGTTATTGTTACCGGAGCGCTGGGCGGAACCTCCGCACTGAAAAAGCATTTTTCTCCCAAGGAGGTTTCAGCGCAGGTCGCGGCGCTTTCCCGTTCGAGTGTGTCTGATTTTGTGACCGCGCCGTATAACGGAGGAGTGGCAATAACCGACTATACGGGAACCGCTGAAATAGTCGATATCCCTTCCTCCATAGGAGGACTTGCGGTCAAGGCGGTCGGCAATGCGTCCGATAACCGCGCGTTTGAGAAAAAATTTCACATCATAACCGTAAACGTGCCTGCGAGTGTTCAGGAAATTGTGCCGGGCAGCTTTGTGTTGTGTGAAAAGCTTACGACCATAAACATAGATTCGGCGAACCCGGTATTCACTTCAGTTGACGGAGTGGTTTTTAACAAGTCTATGACGAGAATAGTCGTATGTCCTTCGGGCATATCCGGCGTTTACACTATACCGGAAAGCGTTGATACCGTTGGCGTTTCAGCATTTGAACAGTGCTTCAAGCTCACTCAGGTTAATATGTATGACAATGTAAAGGTTATATCCGATAAGGCGTTTGCCTACTGCGGAGCGCTTAAAAAAATCGTATTGAGTGACAATTTAAACTCTATCGGCGCGAATGCTTTCCGCGGCTGCGGCGAGCTTACAAGCGTTACAATTCCGCGCAATGTTACAAGCATCGGCGGCTGCGCCTTCCTGTTCCAACAGAATTCCGATGACACGCTGTGGTATAAGATAAAAATAATCTGTGTTGAGGGCAACTCCGCCACGGCACCGGGAAGTGCGTTTGCAAGAAGCCTCGGCAGCTATCCTCTTGAATATTGCAAGGATATCCGATGCGATGAGAAAACCGGCATAAGCGTTGAGGTTTTAACCGGTACGCTTCCGCTGGGGGCGCGTCTTACGGTGAAGCTTCATGCCGACGGAACCGAAAAATACAACGAGGCGTTAAGTAATATGTCGTCGGTTGCGTTCCGAAAGTTCGCATGTGCCGAGGTCTATTTTGAAAAGGATGGCAGTAAGGTCGGCTTTGACGGAATGCTGAAAATAGGCATACCTGTTCCGTCCGGCTTTGCACCTGCCGCAGGGAAAATCTATTATGCGGGAGGAAGTGCTCCTCTTGCCATGGTAACGGGCAACAGCGGCGGTAAATTCTACTTTAACTCCGTTGATACAGGACTTTTTGCAATAATTCAAAACGCCGTCTTTGATAAAAAAGGCGATGTTGACGGTGACGGAAATGTAACTGCTGCAGATGCGAGGATTGCACTCAGAGCAGCGACGAAGCTTGAATCGCTCTCCGAGGAGCAGCTTGTCGTTGCAAATGTTGACGGACATGCGGGAGTATCCGCCGCAGATGCAAGAATTATACTCAGAGTAGCCACAAAGCTTGAGAGCTTTTAATCATATTGAATCCTGATTACCGAAAGGGGGAGTAACCTTGAGTGAGAGCTTCTTTCTGGGCGTTGACGGCGGCGGTTCAAAAACAATTGCCGTTGTTTCCGACGAAAACGGTCGCGTGTGCGCGCACGAGGTCGGAGAGTCCATAAACTTTTATTCCGTAGGCTATGAACGCGCACAGCAAAATATGGCACAGCTTGTCCGGACCATTGAAACAAAGCTTGGAATAAGCGAATTTGAATCTGCCGCGGTAGGGGTCTCCGCACTTTTCGGGCGTGCCGATGAATATGATGTAAAGCGTTTCTTCGGCGGTATACTGCGTTCAAAGCGTATAATTATGGACAGCGACCTTTTCATTGCTCTTGAGGCTATGGATATGCCCGGAGCATGTGCGGTGGCAATAAGCGGTACAGGTTCAATGATTATCGCACGGGATATGTTCGGAAAAATATCCACTAAAGGCGGCTGGGGCTATATCCTCGGCGATGAGGGAAGCGGATATTCAATAGCAATCAGCGGAATTAAAGCGGCAATACGCGGTTTTGACGGCGCAGGTAAGAAGACGGTGCTTTCCGACCTCCTTCTGGACTTTGCGGAAATTGATACATTGCCGAAAATCCTTGATGTTTTTTACGACCCGCCCATGGAGCGTCAAAAAATAGCTGCGTTTGCAAGACACGTCTATCTTGCCGCCAAGAACGGCGATGAGGTTGCTCAAAAGCTCACGCGTGACGAAGCTAAGCTGTTTGCGGGAACTTGCATTGCTCAGCTCAGCGAGATAGGCGGTACGGTTCCGGTGGGGGTATACGGCGGAGTTTTTGAAAATAACGAGATGTTCTTAGAGGAGTTTGAGAAATTTTTGCGTCTTTCGTATAAGGATATTGAAGTCTTCCTTCTGACCACGCCTCCTCAGGTCGGTGCGCTTTACACCGCTTACCGTGAGTCGGGAATTCAGCTTACAGACGCTCTTAAAAGCAATATACGCAAGACCTACACAAAATTTAATTAAGGAGAAACGGAACTGCCGTTTTTACTGATAACATGTTTCCATCTGTTCAAAAATTAAACACCGGTAAGGAAATACAGCTTGCTGAAATCAGCGCCGTGAGCGTGAACGGGGTAATTCCGGACACGCTGGCGGCGTTTTCTGATTTTTTCGGGATATGCGTTGCGCCGGGAGCAGCCGTACGGATAAATGCCGAGGTGCGCGACACCGAGGAATTCTGTTATATTGAGCAGCTTTCCCGTCTGAGTGATGAGAAATATACTCTCAATATAATTAAGACAGGGGACGGAGCCGAAATATCAATAGTCGCCGGAGGCGAGCGCGGCATATTCCGCGGTATGTTCACCGCAGGAAGAATGCTTCGCGGCGGACTTTGCGAATGCAGCGTTGTGGACTATCCCTGCTTTGAAACACGCGGCTATATAGAGGGCTTTTACGGAAAGCCCTGGAGCTTTGCACAGCGCAGAGAGATGCTCCTGCTTATGGCTGCCAACCACATGAACACATATTATTATGCGCCCAAGGATGATGAATACCACCGCAGAAAATGGCGCGAGGAGTATCCGGAGGAGCAGCTTGCCGGGCTGCGTTCTCTCGTAAGCTGTGCCCGCGGAAGGTGTGTGGATTTTCACTATTGCATAGCACCGGGACTTTCAATGAAATACTGCTCGCAGGAAGATTTTGAAGCTCTTATGAAGAAAACGCGTCAGCTGTATTCCGCCGGAGTGCGCTTTTTCGGCTTGCTGCTGGATGATATTCCCGAAAAGCTGTTTTTCCCGGAGGATGAACAGCGGTTTTCGGAAACGGTAAACGCGCATATACATATCATAAATAAATATTATGATGCTCTCATGGCTTTAGACAACGGCATCAAGCTTACCGTGTGCCCCATGCAGTACCATGGCACCGGCAGTGAGTACTATATTTCAAAGCTCAGCAGAAGCATACCGGGAGGCGTGTCGCTTTTCTGGACGGGTCGAGACATCTGTTCGCGGGAGCTTACCTCACGTGAGGCGATAATCTTTGAAAACAGCACCCTGAGAAGGCCTCGCTACTGGGATAATTATCCCGTGAATGACGCGGAGATGTTCAATGAGATGCATCTCGGTCCGATAATCGGAAGAGATGCCGATTTATACAGGTTTTCAGATGGCATTATTGCCAACTGTATGGAGTATTTTGAGTGCTCAAAAATCCCTCTGCTTACAATAGCGGATTACCTGTGGAACAGCACGGCTTATTCTCCGCAGGCATCATGGAAAAACGCACTTGCGTGTGTTGTCGGCTCAGAAGCCTCAGAAACCTTTACATATTTTGCGGACCATCTGTTTACCTCCTGCCTCAAGGATGAAAATTCGCGTATTATGAACAGCGTATTTTCTTCGGCATCGGCCTGTATGAGCAACGGAGATATTCCCGGCGCCTTCGGCTGTGTGACGGAATATATCGACGGTATGAACGCCTGCCGCGAGCTGCTGTGGGATTGCACACCCTTGTTCGGAGAGCTGAAAAAATGGTCCGATAAATTTTCAATATGTGTTGATATTCTGAATTGCCTGTTTGAGGTTCTTGGGTCGGGAGAGCCGGAGCAACGCGAGCGGCTTGCAAATCTCATTGAAATTTATGATTCGCTTCCCGCAAGGCTTACGGATTTCTGCCTTCAGGAGGCTGTGAATTCAATTCTCGGTACGGAGGAATGATTTTTATGGATTGCACAAACGACATACGTCCCTTTGCGGCGGAATTTATGAATACCGTGGGCTTTCCGCATGAGGCTAAAGAGGTCTTCATGAACGCCGAGGATGCTATAATTGCAGATGACGACCTTAATAATTTATTTTTAAGGCTTAAAAGACAGTTCGTCATTGAAAATGAAATTCCGCTTAGCTGCGCGCTTGATGAGCTTACGGCAATATCGGAAAGCTGCGGAATACACGAGTACACACTGCATTTCGTTTTTGTGATGAACTGCATGGATGTGCTCAAAGATAACTATGTGAAAGAGGGAATCTCAGAGGAAATATTCTGGGACACGGCGGACGACCTGCGCTGTAAGGTGCTTGAATGTAAGCAGGTTAAGGAAATATGGGGAATCTTCCATGCGCCGTGGTACAGGGGATTTTTTGCAATGACGCGTTTTGCACTCGGCAGAATGCAGTTTGAGCTTACCGATTTCGGTCATGGGACTTATGAGAAAAACGGCTTCATCGTCAACAACGACGACATTGTAATCAATATGCATATCCCGTCCTCCGGCAAGCCGTTTGACCGGGAGGCGCGTCTGGACGCTTATAGGCGCGCATATAAATTCTTTCATAAGGATACCTCAACTCCGGCTGTTTTTGTGTGCCACTCCTGGCTGCTTTACAAGCCTCAAACCGAATTTTTGCCCAAGGGTTCAAACATACTTGATTTCATGACGGATTTTGACATAATAACCCGTGAGGACGGCGAAAGCTTTTCAAACGCATGGCGCGTGTTCGGGAAATACGCCGAATTACCGCCTGCCGAATTGCCGCGTGATACATCGCTGCGCAGAGCCTATGCCGACCGACTCGTCAGAGGAGAGCCGACAGGGAACGGCTTCGGAGTATTTCTGTTTGACGGAGAGAATATAATCAGGTGAAATATTGACCCTGCCGGAGTGAAAGCTCCGGCAGTTTTTTATGATACGGCGGATGCTTTTTTATGTTGACATCTTCCCTTTAAAAACCTATAATACATATGTATGTTTTTAATTTCCAAACTGTAAAGGAGGGCTCATTATGAAATACAAGGAGCTTTTGGCGCAGATGACGCTTGAGGAAAAGGCATCGTTCTGCTCCGGCAAGGATTTTTGGCATCTCGCCTCGCTTGAAAGGCTGAATATTCCTGAAATAATGGTTACGGACGGACCTCACGGACTTCGTAAACAGAACCCGGATAAGGATAAGAAGGAGGGCGTTCTCGGCGGAAGCTTCCCTGCAACCTGCTTCCCGACCTCAGTGACCACCTCCTGCTCGTGGGATGTAGCTTTGCTCAGAGAAATGGGCGAGGCTCTCGGTGAGGAATGCCTGAAGGAGAAGGTTTCGGTGCTGCTCGGCCCCGGAATGAACATAAAGCGTTCACCGCTTTGCGGAAGAAACTTTGAGTACTTTTCCGAGGACCCGTATCTTGCCGGTGAGCTTGCCGCCTCATATATAAACGGCGTGCAGTCAAAGGGCGTGGGCACCTCACTCAAGCACTTTGCCGGAAACAATCAGGAGACACGCAGAATGACGGTTGATTCCGTAATAGATGAGCGCGCGCTTCGTGAGATATATCTTTCCGGCTTTGAAACGGCTGTGAAAAAGGGTAAGCCGTGGACGGTTATGAATGCCTATAACAAGCTCAACGGCACCTATTGTGCCGAAAACAAATGGCTGCTTACCGATGTACTTCGCAAGGAATGGGGCTATGACGGCCTTGTGGTTACCGACTGGGGTGCTGAAAATGACCGCGTTGCCGGTCTGCTTGCCGGTCAGGAGCTTGAAATGCCTTCCTCAGGAGGAATAGGCACAAAGGCGATAGTGAACGCAGTTAAAAGCGGCTCGCTCTCAGAGGATGTTGTTGACGAAATGGTTGACAGCGTGCTTGACCTCATTTTCCGCAGCGCCGCCTCGCGCAAGGATTATTCCTGCAACATGAACGCACACCATGAGCTCGCAAGAAAAATTGCCGGTCAGTCCATGGTGCTGCTGAAAAACGATAAAAATATTCTTCCTCTTGAGAAGGGCAAGACCGTTGCCGTGCTCGGCGAAATGGCGCGTTCGCCGCGTTATCAGGGTGCCGGCAGCTCACTTATAAATCCGACTAAGATGGAATGTGCCTTTGATGCCCTCATTCAGAAGGGCACGAGAGTTGTTTATTCCGCCGGCTATGACAAAACCACCGATGTGCCGGATACGGGACTCATTGCGGATGCCGTAAAGGAAGCGAAAAAATCGGATATATCCGTGATTTTCGTCGGACTTACAGAGGTCTATGAATCAGAGGGCTTCGACCGCACTCACATGCAGCTTCCTCCCGCGCACAACGCACTCATAGACGCTGTATGCGACGTGTGCGACAATGTTGTTGTGGTGCTCATGGGCGGTGCGGCTGTGGCTATGCCGTGGCTTGACAGGGTTAACGGCGTGCTTCATGCCTTCCTCGGCGGTCAGGCGGGCGGCGCGGCTGTTGCCGACGTGCTTACGGGAGATGTCAATCCCTCCGGCAAGCTTTCGGAAACCTATCCCTATGCTCTTGAGGACAATTCGAGCGTTGACTTCTTCCCCGGCAATCCGCTGAGTGTTGAATACCGCGAAAGCATATTTGTGGGATACCGCTATTATGATAAGATGAATAAGGCTGTGTGCTTCCCGTTCGGTTACGGTCTGTCATACACAACCTTCAAATATTCCGCACTCAAGCTTTCCAAGAAGTCAATAAAGGACACAGATGAGCTTGTGGTCAGCTTTAAGGTCAAAAATACCGGAGCGGTTGACGGTGCTGAGATTGCGCAGCTGTATGTTGCGTCCCCGGAGAGCACGATATATAAAGCTCCCAAGGAGCTGAAGGGCTTCTCCAAGGTCTTTTTGAAGGCGGGAGAGGAGAAGGAAATTTCAATTACTCTCAATAAACGTTCATTTGCATATTACAACATAAACATACATGATTGGCATGTTGAGAGCGGAGAGTACAACATTCTTGTGGGTGCTTCCTCGCGTGATATCCTTCTTGAAGCCAAGGTGAAGGTGGAATCCACTCTTGAGGCTGAGGTTCCGGATTACCGTTCAAGTGCTCCTGCTTATTACACCGGCGATGCAAAAGCGATACCCGCAGAGGAGTTTGAAGCCGTTCTCGGCAGAGAGCTTCCTCCGGCATTCTTTGAGGCGAATTCACCCATAAACATAAACAACACCCTTGAGGATGCTGCGAATACCGGCAGAGGTAAAAAGGTCAATGCAATAATCGAAAAGGTTATTCACATGATTGGCGGAGGCGGAGTCAACGAGGAAATGATGAAAAAATCCGCAACCCAGATACCGATTCGCTGCTTCGTGACAATGAGCTTCGGAGTTTTCACTGAGGATATGGCACAGGGACTTGTGGATATACTCAACGGAAAGAGCATGGTAAAGGGTATCGGCAAGATTCTCGGCGGCCTCGGCTCCGCAATAAAGAATATCGGAGCGCTCATGAAGGCAATATAAAATTTCGCAGTGCGAAACCAAAGGAAGGTAAAAGCAAATGTATTATGAAATGAACATAGCGGGACTTGACAGACAGCTTCCGATATGCCGCGTTACGGATGACCTTTATATCGGCGCTTTTGTCATATTCGGGGATGCCGAGCTCACTGTCGCATGTGCGAGAGATTTGCTTGAAAAAGCTCCTGAGTACGACTATCTCATTACAGCCGAGGCAAAGGGAATACCTCTTATACATGAGATGGCGCGTCAGCACGGCGATAAAAAGTATTTCCTCGCCCGTAAGGCTCCCAAGCTGTATATGACAGGCGTTCTTGAGGTAGAGGTCAATTCAATAACAACCGAAAAGAAGCAGAAGCTCTATCTTGATACCGCGGATGCCGAAATGATGGCAGGCAAGCGTATTCTTATTGTTGATGACGTTATCTCAACAGGTGAGTCGCTCCACGCGATAGAGCAGCTTGTTGAACGCACAGGCGGCAAAATAATCGGCAGGATGGCAATTCTTGCTGAGGGTGATGCTCAACAGCGCGGTGATATTGTATATCTTGAAAAGCTGCCGCTGTTCAATTCAGACGGAAGCATAAAAGAATAAAATATATTTACATATGAAAGGATGATAATGTTATGGCATACCCGAAAATAGGCATAAGACCAATCATTGACGGCCGCTGGGGCGGAGTGCGCGAGGGTCTTGAGGAAAAGACCATGGGCATGGCTAAGGCGGCAAAGGCGCTTATCGAAGCGAATGTATTCTATTCCGACGGCACACCGGCTCAGGTGGTAATCTCTCCCTGCACAATAGGCGGAGGCGCAGAGGCTGCCAAGTGTGCTGATTTCTTCTCGACACAGAACGTCTGTGCAACGCTTTCCGTAACACCGTGCTGGTGCTACGGCAGTGAAACTATGGATCTTGACCCCCTCACAATTAAGGCTGTCTGGGGCTTCAACGGAACCGAGCGTCCCGGCGCGGTTTATCTTGCCGCTGTTATGGCAGCTCACGCGCAGAGAGGTCTTCCGGCATTTTCAATCTACGGTCATGATGTTCAGGACGTTTCCGACAACACCATTCCGGAGGATGTTTCCGAAAAGCTGCTCACATTTGCCCGTGCGGCACTTGCAGTCGGTCAGATGAAGGGTAAATCCTATGTCGGCATCGGCTCGGTAGCCATGGGTATCGGCGGTTCATACTGCACGGCATCGTTCTTCCAGGACTATCTCGGAATTCGTCCCGAATGGATGGATATGTCCGAGGTGCGCCGCAGGGTTGAGCTCGGAATCTACGACCATGAGGAATTTGAAAAGGCCATCAAGTGGGTCAGAGCAAACTGCCCGGAGGGCTTTGACAAGAACGAAAAAGCAAGCTCGCGTGAGCGCAAGGACTGGGAGTGGGAATTCTCGGTAAAAATGTATCTTATCTGCCGCGACATCATGCTCGGCAACAAAAAGCTTGACGATATAAAGCCCGTCGGCGACGAAGCGAAGCTTAACGGCGCTCTCGACACAGGCTGGCACGAGGAGGCTCTCGGCAAGAACGCAATCATGGGCGGCTTCCAGGGTCAGAGGCAGTGGACGGACTATATGCCCAATGCCGACTTCACCGAGGCTCTCATGAATACCTCATTTGACTGGAACGGAAAGAAAGAGCCGCTTACCTTCGCAACCGAAAACGACGGCCTTAACGGCGTTGCAATGCTGTTCGGAAAGCTTCTTACAGGTACTGCGAGCATCTTTGCCGATGTTCGTACCTATTGGAGTCCCGAGGCCGTAAAGCGTGTGTCGGGCAAGGCTCCTGAGGGCAAGGCAGCCGGCGGATTTATTCATCTTATAAATTCCGGTGCAGCCGCGCTTGACGCAACGGGAATGAGCAAGGCAAGCGACGGAACCGCCGTTATCAAAAAGTGGTGGAATGTTGACGATAAGGACATCAAGGGTATGCTTTCGGCTACCGACTGGTGCCCCGCCGACAAGGGATATTTCAGAGGCGGCGGATTCTCCTCACATTTCAAGACCCGTGCGGAGATGCCCGTAACCATGATAAGAATGAACTATATCGACGGTCTCGGCCCTGTGCTTCAGCTTGCTGAGGGCTACACCGTAACCCTCCCCGATGAGATACATAATGTACTCGACCAGAGAACCGACCCGACATGGCCGACCACATGGTTCGCTCCCAGACTTACCGGTAAGGGCGCATTCAAGGATGTGTATTCGGTAATGGCTAACTGGGGCGCAAACCACGGCTCGCTCACATACGGACACATAGGCAAGGACCTCATCGCAATGTGCAGCATGCTTCGTATTCCCGTATCGCTTCACAATGTCGATGATGACGATATTTATCGTCCGCATGCATGGTCTGCATTCGGCACCAAGGAGCTTGAAAGCGCCGATTACAGAGCCTGCGAGACTTACGGCCCGCTGTATAAATAATCAACATTAAAAAGCTCCGCCTGAAACGGATATCCGTTTCAGGCGGAGTTTTTTATGGCTTATGAGTTTTACAGCCCGTCAATGCGGGGCGTTTATTTTGCAGAGAACACTGCATTTATTGTTACGTTGCTTGCCGGCATCACGAAGCGGTTGTTTGTGACCGGTACAATGTTTCCGCTTGCATCGGTTACGGTTATGGAGTCAAGCTTGTAGCCGCTTACAGCGGTGGGAGCCATGACAACGTATTCGCCGTAAGACAATCTGTCTGCCTGAGTTATTCCGCTGAGTGTAACCTTACCCTTGGCGGCATCAGCGTTTATTGTTGCTGTATGGTGGTCGTCCTGTGTGGCATTGTAGTTGGTGAATTCAACCTTGTATACGTCACTGTATCTTATGCCGCTTGAGGCGTAATCAACCGAACGGAACTGACCGTAGCCGGACTGACCTACACAGGTGCTTATTTTGCCGAATGCACTGGGAAGGCTTATGCCCATGCTTTTTGTTACGGATTTCATTACATCAAGAGCGCTGAGCATACTCAAACCGCTGTAGCTGCTTATACGCACATTGTCACTATCGAACATGCTTACGGGTGTTGAGGATGAAAAATTATTGGTTTTGGACGGATTTATCCACATCAGCTTGTTGTTACCGATAATGAGTGTTTTAAGCCCTGAGCCGCTCAATGCATTGTAAACGGTTGCAGATGAATCCTTCACCGCACAGCGCATGACCTTTTCTCCGTTTACTATCTTTGCATAATTCCAGACGGAAGGAGATGCTTCGGTCGTGCGCTGCCCTCTGACGGCCTGAGCCTGAGTCATAAAGTGAGATTCCTTTAAGCTTTCAACTGTTGCGCTATTCTGAAGGAATTCTATCTTGAAGGAGGCTGACAGCGCCGGGGTGGTCGCGCTTGTAAACGAAAGATTCTTCTGATTTGCTGCAAGATTGTCGTTCCAAAGCGCGTTGTCGGCAACAAGGAAGGAGCCGAGATTGTCCGTGCTCTGAGCTATGCTGACAGTATTTGAAGAATACGTGTACATATCTAACGCGCGGAAGTCAAGTGCGGATTTTAACGCATCGCCGGAGGAAATATCCACGGTGCCGACCTTCAGCGAGGCAGCAGCCGAGTTGTAATACTTGAGAACATCCGCAAGCAAGGTGGCGTTGGGGCTGTTGGGCTTGCTTATGGCAACGCTGATTTTGCGGGATGCGGAGTCAACATTTACCGTATAGCCTGTTCCGTTTGCGGGAGCAACAATCATAGAGCCGAGAGCTATGTCGTTGAGAGCGTTGTAATTTTCGCTTTCCGCGATATCGGCTGTTATGAAATAAACGCCGACATCTGTGGGCTTTGTTTCAGAGCCGTTATATTTTACGGTATAGGTAAAATCATCGTTGGAAACCTTGGAAACGGCAGCTGTGAGTGCGCTGCCGGTCTTTTTAAGCATCTGGTTTATATAGGTGAGTGCTCCGGCGGCTCTGTCCGCCTTGGCGATGTTAAAGGTTTTTGTTATCGAGCCTACATAGTCGCCCTTGCCGCTGACTGTTACGCTCGCGGTGCCGGCGTTTATGTTGGAGGAATAACTGACGGTGTAATTTGCCGGGTCAAGGGCACTGCCCGAAAAATCCACGGATACTCCGGGAGTAAATGCAGAGCCGGTATAGGTTACATCGGACGGCTGCGAAACTGTTGTTCTGCCGTTGAGAACTATTTTGCGCGGAGGCTCAATTCTGGCTATTTCAACACTTTCCTGTTCAACCGGAGCGATATCATTGATATCAACCTTGCCGTCGCAGTTAGTGTCGCTTGCCGCTGACTCCACAACACTCGGAATATGAAAATTGTTGCTTATAAGGTCGAGAGTCGCGTAATCAATGCCGTCTACGGTTCCGTCGCCGTTAAGGTCGCCGAGAATCGCAAGGGTATATTCTTCTGTAATTTCGCTGTTTTCAAGCACCTGAATACGTGTGCCGGTGCCCGGATATGATGCTTTGTTGATTATATTAAGGCTTTTGCCGTCCTTCGCGGACACAAGACCTTCAAGGGATGTAAGCTCTGAGGGGAAGCCGGTTATTATATTATTTTCAAAATCTATTACAGGCGTTTTATGCTGAGCGTCCTCGGTGAACACAAGCGCCGTTGTTTCCCAAGATAATGTCGCCGGTGCGAGATCCCCCCCCGAGGCATACGCAGAAAAAGAATTTCCTAAGGAAACGCCGTTACCGCCAATGGCGGTAACGGGCGTATTTGCTGTGATAATCTGCTGTGCTCCGACTGAGGGAGCATCGTTGATATTTGCCGCATCAAACAGATGCATACGTACTATAACGGTTTCGGTTATAACATCGCTCTGCATAAGGCCGAGCGAGCCGAGGTTGACTGAAAATGTTACGGGGACTTCGTAATAGCCGTCACCGACATAGAAGGCTCCGGTTTTAAGCGCGCTGACATCATCGGACATCATGCCGGCAAAGCCCGCTGCGAAATCCGCAAACGCGTTGTCGGTATCTTCGGGTGCAAAGTTAGCATCGTCAGCAAAGAAATCGTAAGAGTCTCCGGCAACCGTAGCAACCGTTACATCACTGAATTTTGAATAAACCTTGTTGATGAGCGCTTCCATACCGCAGAGGGTTTTGAGGACGCGGTCAACCTTGGAGGCGTTTGAGCCGAATACGTCGGCTGCAGTCATTGTTTCAAACAGTGAGAAGCAATGCGAAACGGAAAGGTTGTCAAACGATGATTTGAGCTGAGCCTCTGTTTCAAACTGCTCTATAAGTGCGTTCATGAGTGCGTCGGGCATTTCAAGCTCAACAACAGTGTCGAAGGTTGTGCCGTTGACGCGCTGATACATTGCAAGATGCGCCGCAAGAGTTGCCGAAAGGGACTGGAATTTGTCGATGTCGGTGTCAAGTCCGGCAAGCTTTGCGCTGAGTGTGAAGTTTTCGGGTCCGCTTGCTCTTACAATGGATACATCAACGGTTTTGAGGATATTGTCATCGCCCATGTTTGCAAGAAGCTCAAAGGCTCCGCCGCAGAGATTGTAAAGTGCGGACTTGAGCGCTGAGTTGCGGAATTCACCGTTTACATACACCGCCTCACCGCCGAGAAGAATTTCCTCAGCATCTGCGAAGGTGGATGTGAAATATGTTCCGAGGTCTCCGAGCAGCCCGGTAAGCGCTGTGCTGTTTATATTGATATCCTGAGCGGCAAGGGCTGCGGTGGCATCAAATATTGCCTCAACATTTCCCGCATCGGTATAATTGAGGTATGCAATTTCATTAATACCGAGTTTGTCAAGAATATCATTTGCTTTGCATACGGCGTTTTCAACCGGTCCGGTAATTTTAAAGGTTTTTGTTATGCTTCCGGTAAAGTTACCCTTGCCGGTAATGGTAATTGTGGCGGTGCCGAGCTCGGTATTGTTTTCGTATACAATATCAAAATCATCGTTTGAAAGAGGCACACCGTTGAAGGTCGGGTCGATTTCGGGGGCAACCTCGTTGCCGGTGAACAGCTGTGCCAATATATCGGGCGCGGTTCCTGTGTTTGCAACCTCAGGCTCCTCTGCCTTCTGGTCTATAACTACATTTCCTACAGCGTCGTTGGAGGAGGCGGAAAAATCGTTGATGCTGACATTTCCGTCACCGTCAATATCGGCAGCTTCAATGGGGATTTCCTCTACAGGGACATGACCCGAGACGACAAGCTCAACCGTTGCGCTGTCGAGCGCGTCGGTAACGCTGTCACCGTTAAGGTCTCCGAAAATAATGATTTTAAAGGTCTCTTTGAGAGCGCCGAGAGAGTTTCTGACCTCTACAAGCGTTCCGTTTCCGCAAAGATTTCCGTTTGACGGTATGATGGTTACATCATTTTCGGTATCGGGTGTGAAAATAGCTTTTAATTGTGCTGCGGTCATTCCGGTTTTGATGCCGCATATCGTTTTGTCCGCCACATTCAGCACAGCGGTTCCGCCCTCAACGGGAGTAATCTGAAGACCGTTGTAGCGGAAGGTGCCGAGGTCAGCGGCTGATGCACTCACTCCGAGAGGGGATATTGCAAGCGGGAGAATGAGGCATACTGCAAGCAAAACCGAAACTAATTTTCTTGTACAGTGCTGTTTCATTTTCAAATCTACGCTCCTTAATGTTACTCGTGTATATTTCGGTGCGTGGCCGTATTATGCCGTACACCTGCGAATGATGCAATAAATGAATCGTGGTACAATAGGAAGACCGCCATTAAAATATCGCAAAACAAAAATAACATTATTTTTTTGATTCGTCAATGTCATAAAGACATCATAAAAAGCATTATGTCGAAAAAAGATACAAAAAGGAGAAATATATGTTTTAATATTCTCGAACAAAACCATTCCGGGCGTGTGTTAAAAAACATGCATCCATTGATGTCAAAGCCTTTGAGCGTACTTTGAAGTGAATATGCAATAATTGTTAACATTTTATGAACATAACACTACGCTTTGGTTTATAAGCGCAAATGAGAAAAAATCAGCTGTAAAAGTCAGGCAGAATCCGGTAACACAGACGTGCAGCACGGAATATTATGGGATATCTGAAGGATTCGGGGAGGCGTTTACATGGATATCACGTATTTTATGGGGGCAAATACACAGGAGGGCTTTGTTTCGTTATTTGATACGCTGTATGCCGATGAAGGTGAGAGGTTTGTATACATATTGAAAGGCGGACCCGGTACGGGAAAATCCTCTTTGATGAAAAAAATTGCAGAAAATCTCAAGCTCAGGGGAGTCGGAGTTGAGCGTATAGTGTGTACAGCCGACCCCTCGTCTCTTGACGCGGTGATATTTCCGGAGCTTCACGCATGTGTGGTTGACGGTACGGCACCGCATATCATGGAGCCGAGGCTTCCCGGACTTGATGAGGAAATAATCAATCTGGGGGATTTCCGTAATCCGGATATTATCTCTCCCGATGCCGTACAAATCCGTATGCTGTGCCGCGAAAATTCCGCTATGCACAAGCGGGCGGCGAGATTCATATCCGCCGCGGCGGGAATAGAACAGGACAGCAGACGTATAGCGAGCTTCTGCGCGGATGAAAGCAAAATTTTGAATTTTGCAGTACGCACCGCAGGGCGGGAGTTCAGAGCCGCCTGCAAAAAAAAGGGTGTTCTTTCGGAACGCTTTTTAAGCGGCATAACGCCCGACGGACTTATAATTCATTATGATACAATCGCCCTTCAGTGCAGACGTATTATAAGCATTGAGGATGAGTATTCGGTATGTGCGGGTCTGATAATCCGCAAGCTTGCCGAAAGCGCGCTTGATGCGGGGTATGACTGTACGGTGTGTCGTTGTCCTCTCCATCCGTATGACGGCGATGAGCATCTGATAATACCGGAGCTGTCTCTTGCCTTCACAACGAGCAACTCCTTTCACACCCTGCCGTATGAGCCGGAAAGGCGCATACACGCGTCGAGATTTATCAACACCTCGGATTTGCGTGAATACCGTCACAGGCTTGCGTTTAACCAGAAGGCTCAGAAGGATTTGCTGGGAGAGGCGGTAAATATCCTCTCTGCGGCAAAGGCGGTGCACGACATGGCGGAGGAATATTACAAAAGCGCAATGGATTTCGATTCGGTATCGCTCAAGTGCGACGAGCTGACCGGCGCGTTGCTTCGCAGGATGAGCTGAGGCTCAATGGCTTTGACAAGTAAATGACTTTGTGTTAAAGTAGAGCAAAGGATGTGTTCCGATGCTTGAAAAAAACCAGCGCATAGAACTTGATATATCGGGATTTACCGCCGAGGGCTTCGGAGTGGGGCACTGCGGCGGTATAGCTGTTTTCGTGCCCAACACGTCAATAGGCGATAAAATTCTGTGCCACATCATTAAGGCGAAAAAAACCTACTGTATAGGTAAGGCGGTTGAAATCCTCTGTGCTTCCCCGATGCGAGTTGAATCGGATTGCGGAGTGTTCATGCAGTGCGGCGGCTGCGTCTTCCGGCATATCGGTTATGACAGCGAGCTTGCCGTAAAATACGAGCGTGTCAGGGAGACCTTCAGAAGAATAGGTCATCTTGAGCCGGTACTGCGTCCGATAATCCGGGCGGAGGAGATAAACGGTTACAGAAACAAGGCTCAGTATCCCGTGCAGCTTGTCAACGGAGAACTTAAAATAGGCTTTTATGCACATTCGAGTCACAGGGTAATAAATTGCCGTGAATGTCTGCTGCAGCCGCCGGAGTTTTCGGAAATACTCGCAGCGTTTGAGCGCTGGATATCAGCCTCTGGGGCAAGTGTTTACAATGAACTTACCGGCAAAGGACTGCTGCGCCATATATATATAAGAAAAGCGTTTGCCACAGGCGAAATAATGGCGGCAGCGGTAATCAACGGCGAGTCCGTACCGCTTGCGGATATGCTTGTATCGGAGCTTTTGAAGACGGCGGGAGTAAAGAGCATAGTGCTGAATATAAATCGCCGCGACACAAATGCGGTGCTCGGCGGAAGGTGCGTTACGCTGTGGGGCAGTGATTATATAGAGGACGAGCTGTGCGGCATCCGTGTCCGCATATCCCCGCTTTCGTTTTATCAGGTCAACCGCGCACAGGCGCAGAGGCTTTATGAAAAAGCGGCGGAATATGCCGCGCTGAGCGGAACTGAGACTGTGCTTGATATGTACTGCGGAGCCGGTACGATAGGTCTTTCGCTTGCCGGACGCGCCGCAAACGTGATAGGCGCCGAAATCGTTCCGGAGGCGGTTGCCGATGCAAGAATAAACGCCCGGATAAACGGAATAAGCAATTCCGAATTTATATGTGCGGATGCCTCAGGCGCCGCGCTTGAACTCAGGCAACGCGGCATAAAGCCGGAGGTGGTAATAATCGACCCTCCCCGAAAGGGCTGCGAGGAGCAGGTGCTTGAAACTCTCTGTGAAATGAATCCCGGGAAAATAATATATGTTTCCTGTGACCCGGCAACCCTTGCACGCGACTGCGAAATACTTTCACGGCTCGGCTACGATATAACGGAATGCACTCCGGTGGACCTATTTCCCAGAACGGCGCATGTTGAAAACGTTGCGCTGCTGGTAAAAAGGGATGAAAATAAACAATAAAAGACTAACAGTAAAAAAATAAGAGCAAAACAATAAAAAATGCTTGACACGGGAGTACCCGTGTGATAATATATCAATGCTGTTCTAAAGACAGCAGGTGCATGTTATGTGTCTAACGGTCAAAAGACCGCCTGCCGAGGAATGGATTCAAATGCTCTTTATGTGTGTTTGCGCCCTTTCCGGTATGTGCGGAAAGGGCGTTTGATATTTATACGGCAAAGTAATTTAACGGAGGTGAATTGATTTGCCAAGTGCAAAAGTTCTTGAACAAAAAAAGCAGGAGGTTGCGAATCTCGTTGCAAGGTTTGAGGGCGCGTGCGCAGGTGTTCTTGTTGATTATAAGGGCATCAACGTCGCGGACGATACCAAGCTTCGTGCAGATCTGAGAAAGGCCGGCGTCGAATACAGTGTTACAAAAAACACCATGATTGAGCTTGCTGTTAAGGATTCTCCCCTCGCTGACCTCACATCGGCTCTCGCCGGCACAACCGCAGTTGCCACAAGCAACGATGATTATGTCGCAGCAGCAAAGATTCTTTGCAAGTTTGCCGATACCCATAAGGACTTTACGGTCAAAAGCGGTTTCATTGACTCTTCTGTCATTGATGCAGCGAAGGTCATAAGTCTTTCCAAGCTTCCCTCAAGAGAGGTCTTGCTTGCTACCGTTTGCAGCGTGTTCAATGCTCCTATTGCTTCCTTCGCCCGTGCGGTGCAGGCAATAGTTGACAAGAGCGGCGAAGCGGTTGAGGCAGCAGCTCCCGTCGAGGAAGCAGCTCCCGCAGAGGAAGCAGCGCCCGTAGAGGCGGCGGCTCCCGTAGAAGAAGCGGCTCCCGCAGAGGAAGCAGCAGCCCCCGCAGAAGAAGCGGCGGAATAATCAAAAAAACACCGTAAAACGGTAGAATTTACTTACAGGAGGTAAATTGAAATGGCATCAGAAAAAATTACTGCTATCATTGAAGAATTAAAGGTTCTCACTGTCCTCGAGCTCTCCGAGCTTGTAAAGGCTGTTGAGGAAGAGTTCGGCGTATCCGCAGCAGCGGCAGTCGCAGTTGCGGCTCCCGCAGACGGCGGTGCAGCAGATGCTGCTGTTGAGGAGAAGACTGAGTTCGACGTCATCCTCGCAGAAGTCGGCGCAGAGAAGATTAAGGTCATCAAGGCTGTCCGTGAAATCACCGGTCTCGGCCTTGCAGAGGCGAAGGCTGTTGTTGACGGCGCACCCAAGGCTGTCAAGGAAGCTGTCTCCAAGGATGACGCTGAAGCTGCAAAGGCAAAGCTTGAAGAAGCCGGCGCAAAGGTTGAGCTTAAGTAAGCTTTTTGCAATCCGAAAAACCAAAGAAGTAATGCGTTTTTGCACAACGTGCGAAAACGCATTGTTTTTTTACTTGATATAATCGGATTTGGTGTTATAATAATCAGTAATAGACTATAATGGACTGATTTCCGGTAATTACGGAGGTATATATGAATTCGGCAATTAAAGCAAAAATTATTGAAGAAAAAAAGCGCAGCGATACGCTTATACTTGCACACACATATCAGGTTCCCGACATAATCGATATAGCCGATGTTACGGGCGACAGCTTTTTCCTTTCAAAAAAAGCCGCCGAGCTCAGGGCGCGTCGCGTTATAATGTGCGGAGTACGCTTTATGGGGGAGACGGTGAAGATTCTTTCCCCCTCCACCGAGGTCGTGATGCCCGCGCCCGAAGCTACCTGCCCTATGGCGGAGCAGATAAGCCCTCAGCGTGTTGCCGATTTCAGGCGTGAAAATCCCGATATCGCTGTCGTTGCCTACATCAACACCACCGCCGCGCTCAAGGCGGAATGTGATGTGTGCGTGACCTCATCGAGTGCTCTTTCAATAGTCTCAAAGCTGCCGCAGAAGGATATTCTTTTCATACCGGATAAAAACCTCGGTGCGTTTATCGCTTCGCGCCTGCCCGAAAAAAATATAATACTCTGGGACGGTTACTGCCCCGTACACAATTCTCTTACCGGTGCGGATGCGGCAAAAATCAAGGCGGAGCATCCCGGCGTACCGCTTGCGGTGCATCCCGAATGCCCTCCGGATGTGCTTGAATATGCAGATATGACAGGCTCGACAAGCGAAATAATCAAGTATGCTCTTGCTCGCGAGGGGCAGGTAATAATAGGCACAGAGCGCGGTGTTGCGGACTTCCTCAACAGGGAGTATCCGGGGCGTTTCATACAGCTTGCTCCCGAAAAGCTTGTGTGCCGTGACATGAAAATGACTACGCTTGAAAATGTATACGGTGCGCTCAGAGGCGAGTGCGGAGAGGTGCTTGAAATAGACGAGACACTGCGTGTGCGTGCAAAGAAAAGCATAGACAACATGCTTGCATTGGGTTGAAAAGGCTTGAAGAATAAACCTTTTAAACGGCAAATTTGTGCCCTACGAAAGGAATGGTCATAAATATGGCGGACGCCGAAAGAATGCTTGAAAATAAATACGACGTTGTAATAGTCGGCAGCGGAGTCGCCGGACTGTATGCGGCGCTTAACTTGCCGCGCGATATAAAAATTCTGATGGTTTGCAAGCGTGAGAAAAAGCTTTCAAACAGCTCTCTCGCTCAGGGCGGAGTTGCGGCTGTGCTGTCATTCGAAAATGACAGCTACGAGCTTCACACAGAGGACACACTTATTGCCGGAAGACGCGAGAACGACCTTGAGGCGGTTGACGTGCTGGTTCACGAGGGTCCGGAGGATGTGCGCAGAATAATTGAATACGGTGTGGAGTTTGACCGGGATGAAAACGGCGAGCTTGTGAAAACTCTTGAGGGCGGTCATTGCCGCCGCAGAATAGTTCATTACAAGGACACAACAGGTGCGGAAATTGTAGATAAGCTCATACGCGCTGTTGACACTCTCGAAAATGTTACGTTTTCGGAGAATACCATGGTGTGCTCCGCTTCGCGCGCAAAAAGCGGATTTTCAGTGGATTTGCTTACTGACAACGGCTACAAAACCGTATATTGCAGCTATATGCTTATGGCATCCGGCGGAATCGGACGAGTTTACCGCTATACCACAAATCCGGCTGTTGCAACCGGCGACGGCATACGCATAGCCTACGATATGGGCGCATCCATAAAAAATCTCAGCTATGTGCAGTTCCACCCGACCGCCTTCAATGACGCGCAGGGCAGGGAGCAGTTTCTCATAAGCGAGGCTGTGAGAGGCGAGGGGGCTTACCTTCTCAACAATGCACATGAGCGCTTCATGAGCAGATATGATGAGCGCCTTGAGCTTGCCCCGCGGGATGTGGTTTCGCGAGCTATAATAATGGAATCGCGCAGAACGGGAAGCAATAATTTCTATCTTGATATAACCTACAAGCCGGCGGAGTTTGTTAAAAACAGATTTCCCGGAATCTATGCCGGCTGTCTTACACACGGGGTTGATATAACGAAGGATTTGATACCAATATTCCCATGTCAGCATTATCTCATGGGCGGAATAGAGGTCGATTTGAACTCCCGCACCACGGTGCCGCGTCTTTATGCGGCGGGTGAATGCTCATGTACCGGAGTTCACGGCCATAACAGGCTTGCAAGCAACTCTTTGCTTGAGGCTCTGGTCTTCGGAAGACGTGCGGCTCTTGACATAAAAAGGTGCATCGACACAGGCTTCGCAGAGGTATCCGCCCAGGATACGCAGAAGGATTTTTCGGGTGCTCCCATGCCTAAGGGACTTCGCACCGAAATACGCTCAATAATGCAGCGGGCGTATTTCGTCATACCCGATGAGGGCGCGATACATGAAGGGAAAAAGCGTGTGGAGGCAATCCTTCAAAGGCTTAAAAGCGGAAAATTTGCCGTCACACATGACTATTGCGAGGCGCTCAGTCTTGCTACGGTCGCCTATATAATACTCAAGGAAGTGGATAAATAATGATATTGCCCGAATTCTATGTCGATGACATCATCCGCCGTGCCATTGCGGAGGATATAAACTATATTGATGTTGCGACGGACAACCTCATAGCGCCTGAGACACACGGCAGCGCATGCTTTCTTGCAAAGGCGGACGGCGTGTTGTGCGGACTTGAGATTGCGTTGAGGGTGTTTGAGCTTCTTGACTCCGATTTCAAGTGCGTCAAATACAAAAAAGACGGCGATGAGATAAAAAAAGGCGACATCATAGCTGAGCTTTCCGGCAAAACGGCAATGCTTCTCAAGGGTGAGCGTACGGCGCTCAATCTTTTACAGCATCTTTCCGGCATAGCCACCGCTACGGCACTTGCAGTCAGAGCGGTTGAGGGCACCTCCGCGTCAATAGCCGATACGCGTAAGACGCTTCCGGGGCTCAGGGCACTGCAAAAATACGCCGTTACGTGCGCCGGCGGTAAGAACCATCGCTTTAATCTTTCGGATTGCGCGATGCTCAAGGACAATCACATTGACGCGGCAGGCTCAATATCCAAGGCGGTGGAGCTTGTGCGCGAAAAAGTGGGTCATACAGTAAAAATCGAGGTTGAAACAAGGAATCTCGATGAAGTGAAGCAGGCTGTCGAGGCTCACGCAGACATAATAATGCTCGACAATATGAGCGATGCCGATATGGCGTGCGCGGTGAAGCTTATAGCCTCGCGCGCGCTTACCGAGGCATCCGGTAACATGACGCTCGAAAGGCTTCCCGGTGTTGCGGCGACAGGAGTGGATATTATTTCACTCGGCTCGCTTACACACTCGGTTCAGGCGTTCGACATCTCGATGAAAATTGATAAATGACAGCATTTGTGAAAAAACTTTTTGAGCCGGACAAGCTTATAAAAGCGTCTGATTGGGTGGGGGAGAAGCCGGGCACGCGTGAGGTTTACTCTACGCTTTGGCGTGTGGCGTGGCCGTCAGCCCTTGAGAGCGTGCTCGTTGGACTCATTGCTTTTTTTGACACAGTCATGGTCGGTACGGTCGGTTCCTCGGCAATTGCCGCCGTAGGACTTACCAACCAGCCGCGGCTGGTCTTTTTTGCTGTGTTTTTTGCCCTGAATGTCGGAGTTACGGCTGTTGTGAGCCGCCGCCGAGGACAGGAGGATTCGCGCAGTGCGAACCGTTGCCTCGGGCAGGCGGTTATGCTCGTGATAATAATCAGCGTTATACTTTGTGCTGTCGCTGTGGTATTTTCGCGTCCGTTTTTATATTTTGCCGGAGCTAACGAGGACACAATAGAGGACAGCGTTTCATATTTCAGAATAACCATGGTCGGCATGTCGTTTACCGCTCTTGGTATGGTGATAAATGCCGCACAGCGCGGCAGCGGCAACACCCGCATATCAATGACCACAAACCTCACCGCAAACATAATCAACATAGTGTTAAATTATCTGCTTATAGGCGGTAATTTCGGCTTTCCGCGGCTTGAGGTGCGAGGTGCGGCGATTGCCACGCTTATGGGGAATATTGTTGCGTGTGTGATGTCGATTATATCCGTAAGCCGTCAAGGGCGCTTTTTGAAGCTCAGGCTGAAGTACTGCTTCACCTTTGACCGTGAAAACCTTGCGCTTATAACAAAAATTGCGTCCTCTGCGGCAGTTGAGCAGGTGTTTATGCGGATAGGCTTTTTCCTGTATGCGAAAATAGTCGCCTCGCTCGGCACACAGGCATTCGCCACGCATCAGATATGCATGAGCATAATAAATCTTTCGTTCACCTTCGGCGACGGTCTGGGCATTGCCGCGTCGTCGCTTGTGGGGCAGAATCTCGGAAGAAAGCGGCCTGATTTGTCCTCGGTTTACGGTAAGGCGGGGCAGAGGGTGGGCTTTGTTATATCCATGATGCTGTTTGTGCTGTTTTCCTGCTTCGGGCGGCAGCTGATGGGACTTTTTACCGATGAGCAGCCGATAATCTCAACGGGTGTGAAAATACTCTACATAGTTGCGTTTTCATCGATAGCTCAGGTGTCTCAGGTAATATTTTCAGGCTGTCTGCGCGGTGCGGGAGATACAAAATATGTTGCGGTTACGTCACTTGTGTGCATAGCGCTGGTGCGTCCGGTTGTAACATATCTGTTTTGCTATACGGCGAGCTGGGGCGTAATCGGAGCCTGGGCAAGTCTGATAATTGACCAGTATATGCGTCTTGCGTTCAGCTTTTCACGCTTTGAAAAGGGCAAGTGGAAGAAGATAAAAATATAAACAAGGCTGACAAAAACCGGACTGTTCAATCGTGAACAGTCCGGTTTCTTTTATGCTTAATATTTCGGTCTTACGGTGTAGCCGGTGTGAAGAATCTCATGAGCCTTGTGGCTGCCGGGCTTGTCGAAGTACTCGGCATATACAGCCTTGACATCCTCATTTTCATGTGATTTTCTTACGGGCAACGCCTTGTCATCCTTGTAAAGTCCCGCTGCGCGAACCTCTCTGATATCCTTGGCGAAGTTACGGTAGGAAGCATTCTTTATGGGCTGTCCGCCGCCGTTTACGCAGCCGCCGGGGCATGCCATAATTTCAATGAAATCATACTTCTTCTCGCCGCTCTTAACCATATCGAGGAGTGCCCTTGCATTGCCGAGTCCGGACGCCACTGCTACGCGGATTTCGTTGCCTGCGATGGTGTAGGTGGCTTCCTTGATGCCGTCTGTGCCTCTGACATCGGTGAAGTCAAGCGCTTCAAGAGTTTCGCCGGTGAGCACTTCATAAGCGGTACGAAGTGCAGCCTCCATAACACCGCCGGTGGCTCCGAAGATTGTGCCGGCGCCGCTGCCGAGTCCGAAGGGCTTGTCGTACTGCTCGTCCGCAAGCTCCTTAAAGGAGATTCCGGTCTTCTTTATCATTCTGGCAAGCTCTCTTGTGGTGAGCGCTGCATCAATGTCCGCAAGTCCCTTTACCGCGGTGTAGTCAAGGCGCTCAGCCTCAAACTTCTTGGCTGTGCAGGGCATGATGCTGACAACAAACATGTTCTTGGGGTCAATTCCGAGCTTCTCGGCATAATAGGTTTTTGCAACCGAGCCGAACATGCCTTGCGGGGATTTGCAGGAGGAGAGGTTGTCTATGAATTCGGGATAGTTGTGCTCGCAGAACTTTATCCATCCGGGTGAGCAGGAGGTGATGAGAGGAAGATTCTGCTTTGAAGCATATCTTCCGAGGAACTCGGTTGCCTCCTCCATGATTGTGAGGTCGGCAGTGAAGTTGGTATCAAACACCTTGTCGAAGCCGAGCATTTTCAGCGCGGCGACCATCTTTCCGGTGACTATCTCGCCCTCGGGGAATCCGAACTCGTCACCGAGTCCGACTCTCGTCGCGGGAGCGGTCTGTACGATAACAAACTTGTCGGGGTCGCTGATAGCGTCGAACACCTTCTGGGTGTCGTCTCTCTCCGAGAGTGCGCCTGTCGGGCAGGCAGCTATGCACTGGCCGCAGGATACGCAGGCAACCTCTGCGAGGTCTGCCTCGAAAGCACAGCCGATGTGAGTCTTGAAGCCTCTTTCGTTGGCGCCTATGACGGATACGGACTGAACCTTGTTGCAGGCTGCCACGCAGCGGCGGCAGAGTATGCACTTGCTGTTGTCGCGGTACATGTGAGCAGCCGAGCGGTCGATTTCAGACTCGGGCATCTCACCGCGATAGCGGTTTTCATCCTCAACGCCGTAGTCCTTGCAGAGTCTCTGAAGCTCGCAGGTTTCGGAGCGCACGCAAGAAAGGCAACGCTTGTTATGTGTGGAAAGAATAAGCTCAAGGGTGGTTTTTCTGGATTTTACGACGGCGGGGCTGTTGGTTACAACCTCAAGACCCTCGTTTACCGGATATACGCAGGAGGCGACAAGGCTTCTTGCGCCCTTTACCTCTACAACGCACATGCGGCATGCGCCTATTTCATTTATGTCCTTGAGGTAGCACAGGGTGGGAATTTCAATTCCCGCCATTTTTGCTGCCTCGAGAATCGTTACGCCGGCGGGTACGGAATAATCCTTGCCGTTGATTTTTATATTTACGTTTGCCATTGTTTCCGCTCCTCCTTACTTCTTTACAACTGCGCCGAATTTACATTTTTCCATACATACGCCGCACTTGATGCATTTTGATTTGTCTATTACATAGGGTACGCCTTTTTCGCCTGAAATTGCACCGACGGGGCAATTTTTTGCACAAAGCGAGCAGCTCTTGCACTTGTCGGCGAGTATCTCGTAGGCGAGCAGTCCCTTGCAGACGCCTGCCGGGCACTTCTTGTCAACCACATGGGCGATGTATTCATCGCGGAAGCGGTTGAGCGTGGAGAGCACGGGGTTGGGAGCGGTCTGGCCGAGTCCGCACAGAGAGTTGTTCTTGATGTAGTAGCAAAGCTCCTCCATCTTGTCGAGGTCCTCAAGGGTTCCGTTGCCGCTTGTGATTTTTTCAAGCATCTCATAAAGACGCTTTGTGCCTACGCGGCAGGCAGTACATTTACCGCAGGACTCGCCGACTGTAAAGTCGAGGAAGAACTTGGCGATATCGACCATGCAGTTGTCCTCATCCATGACTATGAGTCCGCCGGAGCCCATCATTGAGCCGATGGCTATAAGGTTGTCGTAGTCGATGGGGGTGTCTATAAGGCTTGCGGGAATGCAGCCGCCGGAGGGGCCGCCCGTCTGAGCTGCCTTGAACTTCTTGCCGTTGGGAATGCCGCCGCCGATTTCTTCGATTATCTCGCGCAGCGTTGTGCCCATGGGAACCTCAACAAGTCCGGTGTGCTTGATTTTTCCGCCGAGAGCAAACACCTTTGTGCCCTTGCTCTTTTCCGTACCGATGGAGCTGAACCAGTCAGCACCCTTGAGGATTATCTGGCATACGTTTGCGTATGTTTCAACGTTGTTGATTATGGTGGGCTTTCCGAAAAGTCCCTTTACAGCCGGGAACGGAGGACGCGGACGGGGCTCACCTCTGCGGCCTTCTATGGATGCAAGAAGGGCGGTTTCCTCGCCGCATACGAATGCGCCGGCGCCGAGGCGGATTTTTATATCGAAGTTAAAGCCTGTTCCGAATATATCCTTGCCGAGAAGGTTGTATTCTCTTGCCTGCTCAATGGCTATCTGAAGACGCTTTATTGCGATGGGATACTCCGCACGGACATATATGTAGCCCTCATCCGCGCCGATAGCATAACCGGCTATTGCCATTGCCTCAAGCACCGCGTGAGGGTCGCCCTCAAGCACGGAGCGGTCCATGAACGCACCGGGGTCGCCCTCGTCTGCGTTACATACAACATACTTCTTATCCGAAGCGTTTGCAGCCGCAAAGCTCCATTTGCGTCCGGTGGGGAATCCTCCGCCGCCTCTGCCGCGAAGTCCGCTGTCGCTGATGATTTTGATGACATCCTCGGGCTTCATCTCGGTAAGAACCTTTCCGAGTGCGGCATAGCCGTCCATGGCGATGTACTCGTCAATGACCTCGGGATTGATAACGCCGCAGTTGCGAAGCGCAAGACGCATTTGCTTTTTGTAGAAAGCGGTTTCGCTGAGTGATGCAGGGCCGTCCTTGTGACCCTCCGCTGCCTCGTCATATACAAGGCGGGAGACAATTCTGCCCTTGAGCAGATGCTCCTCGACGATTTCGGGGATATCGGATTCCTTTACCTTGCAATAGAAGGTTCCCTCAGGATAGACAATCATTATCGGACCGAGCGCGCAAAGGCCGAAGCAGCCCGTCTGGACGATTTTGATTTCATCTTCAAGTCCCTTGAGTGTAAGCTCGTTTGCAAGAGCCTTCTGCAGAGAAGCGCTGCCCGATGAGGTGCAGCCGGTTCCGCCGCAGATTAAAACATGTGAACGTATCATTTTTAACCCTCCAAAATTAAAGCTTCGTGTTACCGATGGTGTATTCGGCAACGACCTTGCCGCCCTTGATGTGCTCATCAACAATACGCTTTGCCTTTTCGGCGGTCATTTTTACATAGGTTACCTTTTCCTTACCCGTTTCAAAGACCTCTACAACGGGCTCAAACTGGCAGATACCGATGCAGCCCGTCTGGGTGACGGTTACGCTGTCGGAAAGGCCGGCGTTTGAGACCTCCTCAACAAAGGCGTTGAGCACGGGACGCGCTCCGGCGGAGATACCGCAGGTAGCCATACCCACGACAACGCGTATTGCGTTTTCGCCCTCACGCAGTGAAACCTTGCCCTTCATTTTGTCTCTGATTGCGGCGAGTTCTTCCAATGATTTCATGATTAGTACTCCCTTCATATAGTTGGATATATAATAATTTTTAAAAAATTATACGCTTTTTACATTTGACTGTATTGCTCGCTGAGGCTTTCGCGTATCCATTCAAGCACCGGAAAGCTGTCAAGCGGCACACCTTCGAGCACGGCTCGCAGCTCTTTTGTATCGAGCGATACAAGCTTGCCGTCCTTAGTATGAGTGAAGACAAAGTCCGTGTCGGGATTGCCCTGAATCAGGGTTACAACAGTTGAGATTATATCGCCGAGCGGAACAAAATCTATGTGCGAGGAATCGAAAAACGCAGAGGTTTTAGTGCCGTGTGTGTCCGGAAACTGCTCCGCCGAGCGGGAGCTTATTTCGATGTGACCGCCCGTCTGCTCCGCTGCAAGCCGGAGAAAGGGTATTCCCAGACCGACTTTTCTGGTTGTTCGCGTGGTGTAGAACGGGTCGGAAAGCTTTTTTACGGTTTCCTCACTCATTCCGCAGCCGTCATCGCTTACGCTGAAGGAAAACCGCGAACCCTCCTCGGTGATTTCGAGCGAAATGTTTTTCGCACCGGCTCTCGTGGAGTTTTCGGTGATGTCCAGGATATAAAGTGATAATTCCTTCAACCTATCACCTCAAACAATCTTTCGCGCACAAGCGTGCTGCTGTACGGCTCATCGTCAAGCTCAAAGCTGTTGTCCGCCTCGTTTATGTTCCAAAGGTAGTGCGCGTCGGACGAAACAATAATTTTTTTGTCGCGCAGATTCGGATATTTTTGCAGATACGGCTCAATATTTTCCGCGCAATTGAACTCGACACAGGAGAAATGCGGCTCATCGGGGAATGTTCCGAGCGTTGCGATTATACCGTTTGCCTGCCTGTCGACATGTGCCGGATAGCACACGCCTCCGAGGCTGCGGCAGAGGCAAACGCCTTGCTCAAGTGTAAGATTTGTCGCATTCGGCAACAGGTTTTCGTCCGTTCCGGCGATGTTGTCGTCGCTGTCGATTATATATTGATTGCCGAAGATGTCTGTGCGGTTGGGAATAAGATTTCTGTTCTTATCAACCTGTTCACCGAAACCGACGGCAGCATCAAGCGATTTGAAAAGGCATATAATGTGAATGTCCTCAGCGGTGGTAAGCTCCATTCCGGCAATGGGAATTATGCCGTTTGCCTTGCAGGCGTGAAAGAATGCCGGGCAGTTTTTCACGGTGTTGTGGTCGCACAGCGCGACAATATTCAAACCGTTAATTGCCGCCATGCCTGCAATATTCGCAGGGGTCATGTCATCATCACCGCAGGGGGACAGACAGGAGTGTATATGCATATCATAAAAGTATTTCCGCATTATGCACCCCTCCGATGCTTACTTGAGTTAGAGCTCCGGCATCAGCGCCGCAAGCTCAAACGCTGTTTTTTCACTGCCGAGAAGGCAGATATCCTTGCTCTGTGCGAGGGCGATAATCTCCGGGTCGGGCTTTACGCCCTCTGCGATTATTACACACGCTGCGTCAACGAGTGACGCGACCGCCACGACATTTGAGTTTGACATTATGGTTATCCACACGTCGTCGCATTTTGCATGTGACATTACCCAGCTGAGCAGGTCGCCGATGTAGCAGCCGCCCGCCTCACGTGAGGTGTCGCCGCAGAGAACTTCGAGCGAGAGCTTCGTGACGATATCGTTAACCTTCATTTTTCATCTTGCTCCTCGGCGTTTTTGAAGTACTCATGAATTTTCTTTCTCATGCTCACTATGCAGTCATCCTGAGAGCATTCGCCCCGGACAATATCCTCTGCAAACGCAAGGCATGTGGGTGCTCCGCACGAGCCGCAGTCAAGATTCGGAAGCGAGTCGCAGATTTGCTGAACCTGTCCCATCTTTTTTATGGCTTCGTTCCTGTCGTTTCCGAAGGCGGAGTAAGGTATGTATTCAACCTTGCCGGAGAATACGTAATCGGGAACCGCCTTGAACTCGCCGTAGCGGAAGCTCTGGGACACGGGCATATATCTTTTGAGAGTCTGAAGCCTTGCCTTTGCGATATACGGGTTGGCAACCGTCATAACTCCGCCGACACAGCCGCCGTGACAGGCGTTGAGCTCGATAAATTCGAGGTTCGGGAAGTCGGAGTTGTCGATTTGCTCAAGCACACGGATAACATTTTCTATTCCGTCCGCGGCAAGGTATTTGTCGTTGAATATTGCTGTTGCCTCTCCGCCGGTTGCCGCCCAGCTTACGCCTATCATGCCGGTTTGCGTGGATGCGGCGGGGGGCAGGTCGCGCTTTTTGTTCATCGCGTCAAGCAGAGCAAAATATACATCGCTCATCGACACCACAAAATCGACCTGACTTTTTTCTCCGTCAATTCCGTTTTTGATGTAGCTTACCTTTGCGGGGCACGGCGAAATGAAGCAGGTGCAGATTTCCTCCGGCTTCAGCTCCGGGTGATTCTTTTCAGCCTCCTGTCGCGCGAGCATGGCGGCAAGCTCCACCGGGGGGAGAATGGGCATGATGTTGTCGCACAGGAAGGGGAAGCGAAGACTGATGAGCCTTACAACGGCAGGACATGCGGAGCTGATTACCGGACGCTTTATATTTGCGTCAAGCAGATATTTTCTTGTATAGTCGGATATAAGCTCTGCGGCGCGCGCAACCTCGTAAACCTCGTCAAAGCCCATATCGAGAAGACCCTGAACGACGTAGTCGATATCATCGAGATTGTCGAACTGACCGTACAACGAGGGTGCGGGCAGAGCAATTTTGAGCTTATAGCCCTTCATTTCATCGAGCTTGTCATAAACCGCCTTTTTTGCCTGATAGGGGCAAACGCTTATGCACATGCCGCAGTCGATGCACCTTGCGGAATTAATCGCGGCATGCCCGTCCCTTATACGGATAGCCTCCGTGGGACAGCGTTTCAGGCAGTTCGTACAGCCCTTGCATTTTTCGATGTCAAGTGAGACGGAATGCTTGTAGTCCGACATGCTTATTCTCCTGCCACCTTAACCTTCATGGTGATTTTTGTACCTGCTCCGACTTTGGATTCAATCTTCATTTCATCGGAGTATCTTTTCATATTGGGCAGTCCCATTCCCGCACCGAAGCCGAGCGAACGGATGTTGTCCGGCGCTGTGGAATAGCCCTCTTTCATCGCAAGCTCCACGTCGGCAATGCCGGGGCCCTTATCCGCAAGGATTATGTCAATCTCCTCGGGATATATGAACACATCGACCTCGCCTCCGCAGGCGTGAATGACCATATTTATCTCGCCCTCGTACATCGCGATTGACACGCGTCTTATAACGTCGGGAGAGAATCCCATTTGTCTGAGCTTCTTTTTTACGTTAACAGAGGCATCCCCCGCTGAGGTGAAGTTCTCCCCGTCAACATCGTAATGAAGCTTTAATACCTCATTCATTTCCGGCACCGCTTTTTGCGGTCGCCTTACCGACAAGGCCTGCACAGTAAAGCTTTCCGCACGCTTCGTACATTCTTTTTGAGGTTGCCATGAGCACCATGGCGTTGTCCTCGGCGAGCTTGACCATTTCTTCATTGGGCAGCTTGTTGCGGACAAAGACTATGCAGCGCATGTCCATCATTTCCGCTGTGCGGACAACCTGAGGGTTGACAAGCCCGGTCAGAAGAACGCCCTGGTCTTTTACATAAGCGAGCACGTCGCTCATCATATCGCTGCCGCAGGCGGAATATACATCGCGGTCGAGAAAGTCTCCGCCGCAGATGATATCTGCGTTGAGCAGCTGCTGAATTTCACTGATTTTCATATAATAATTGCTCCTTATAACTCATAACAAACGGGGAGTGGATTATGCTTTGTACTTATTGAGTATGCCTGCAACCTCTTTCGGGGTGAGCTTTCCGTAAACATCGTCGTTGACGGTCATAACCGGAGCAAGACCGCAGCAGCCGAGGCAGCGGGTGTCCTGAATGGAGAACAGACCGTCCTTAGTGGTTTCGCCGACATCAATGCCGAGCTGATTTTTGACCTCCTCAAGCACGGCGGAAGCGCCCTTGACATAGCAGGCTGTGCCGAGGCATACGGAAATATTGTATTTTCCCTTGGGCTTGATTGTGAAGAAGGAATAGAATGTTACCACGCCGTAAACCTCTTCAAGCGGAACGTTGAGAGCCTCCGCGACCATCGTCTGAACCTCGAGGGGAAGATATCCGTAGATTTCCTGTGTTTTTTTAAGAACCTGTACGAGCGCGCCTTCCACGCCCTTGTACTCCGCTACCACCTCATCGAACTTCGCGTGCTTTTCGGGGGAATCGACAAAGGGGAGAATTTCAAGCTTGTTTTTCATTTCGGGTTGACCTCCTGTAAGAAATAAATTTAGCCGCTGTTAAAAATTTAACAAGATTCGCACTTACCTATTATAACAGAAAGATACATAATATTCTACAATTTTTTTAACTTTTTTACTCAAATATATCCCAATATTGGAGGAGTTTTTCGTCAATAAACCGTTAATTTTGTACAAAGCTTTCAAATATTTTCCTTTATGCGTTTTACCCCTTGACTTTACCGGAAAATGTACTAAAATGTAGCGAAAAACAACAAGGAGGTTTTTGTAATGCAGCTTCTGGTGATAACACTCGACAACTCCGAGGACTTTTTGCGTACGCTTGCAAAGCTCAAGGACCACGGAATGAACGGTATAGTTTTTCCGACAACGAGCCTTAAACATGCGCTGCTTGAGTCAAAGGTTGACGCCGCGCCGATATTCGGCGGTCTGAGCAAAATCGTCGACCATGATTTCGAGGCGAGTCACACGGTGCTCATGCTTGTTCACTCCGATGAAATAGAAACCGTTAAAAACGATGTCCGCGAAATAACCAAGGGTCTCGGTAAAAAAGGCATCATGTTCGCAATGCCCGTTTCGTTCTGGGAGGGAATATCATAACATCATGGCTATAAGTTCATTATTGAGTCTGTCTTTTGCAATGATAGGCGGACTTGCAATGTCACGCGTGGTCAAATACCTGCGCCTGCCGAACGTCACGGGATATCTCATCGCCGGGCTCATTGCCGGTCCGTGCTGTCTCAACCTCATGACCGAGGAGCACCTCGCAGGCTTTTCCGTTATAACCGAGGTCGCACTCGGCTTTATTGCATTTTCCATAGGCGGCGAGTTCAAGCTCGACAGCCTCAAAAAGCTCGGCACAAGGGTGCTTGTAATAACCGTTACTCAGGCGGTGTTTGCCGTTATTTTTGTTGCGGCGGGACTTTTTGCCGTGAGAGCGATTGCTCCGGACAAAGCCTCCGTTCCGGTGATATTGCTGTTGTCCGCAATAGCTACCGCCACCGCGCCCGCGGCGACGCTCATGGTTGTCAAGCAGTATAAGGCAAACGGAATCGTTACGGATACCCTTTTGCCCGTGGTTGCGGGCGATGACGCGATAGGTCTTATGATATTTTCAATCTGCTTTTCGCTTTCAAAGGTGTTTGCCGCGCACGAAAAGCTTACCTTTAACGCAACGGTTGTTGAGCCAATTAAGGAAATCGTGCTTTCGTTGCTTGTCGGTGCTGTAATCGGATTTTTGCTCACGCTGTGCATGAAATTTTTCAAATCCAGAGCAAACCGCCTGTGCCTTATGGCTCTTTCGGTAATACTCGGTGTGTCGCTTGCGGATATGCTTTCGCTTTCGTCCCTGCTGACCTGCATGATGGTAGGAGCGGTGTTTGCGAACGCGAGAGCGGATTCAATCAAGATACTTGAGGGCTGTGAGCGCTGGACGCCGCCGCTGTTTATGCTGTTCTTCGTTATTTCGGGTGCGGATTTGGATTTGTCGGTCATTCCGAATGTCGGAATAATCGGAATAGTATACTTGATTTGCCGCTCATTCGGAAAGTATTCGGGAGCCTTCGCAGGTGCGCTTGTGATGAAATCGGACAAAAACGTGCGTAACTATCTCGGTCTTGCACTGCTGCCGCAGGCGGGTGTCGCAATAGGTATGGCGCAGATGGTTGCCGCCTCGCCGGAGCTTGCGGATTATTCCGCACAGATTATGACGGTGGTGCTCAGCGCAACCCTCATTTATGAGCTTGTCGGTCCTGTGCTTACAAAGCTCGCCCTCATGAAGGCGGGCGAAATTGAAAAGACGGAACGCAGGGCTAAAAAGGCCGGAGCGTAACATCAATGAAAAGACGTCTTCTCGAATACAGAAAAAGAATAGACGCTTTGCTTGAGGGCGGAGAGGACTTTGACCGCGCCGCTGTTACAGCTGAGCATCTTGTGCAGATATCATTTTTTCAGCATGAGAGACTGATTCACCTTATTGTGACGGTTACCTTTGCGGTGCTTGAGTTTCTGGCGGTTATTCTTGCCGCACTTATGCCGTGTGCCGGAACGCTTGCGCTCTGCGGTGCGATAGCGGTGCTTCTGATACCCTATATACGCCATTATTACCTGCTTGAAAACGAGGTGCAGAGGCTGTATCGGCAGTACGATGAGCTTGTGAAAAGACAATAAAAAACGCGCCGGATGAGTGTTCATCCGGCGCAATTTTTTCACCTTAGGACATTATTATGCTCCCACGGGGCAGCACACAACATAGTAATAACTCAAAACATCGAACGAAACATTGCTGCATCTCTGGCATATGTAGAATTTTCTGTTTTCTACGATGCAGCGCGGGGAATCAGCCTTGTATTTGTGAGTGATAACATCGCGTACAACAATGTCGTTTTTGTGACCGAAAAGGTCGCACATGGCGCCCTTTGACTCAGGCGCCTCTTCGCCGTTGAGGTAAGCGAGAATTATTGAGGATGCCTTATCATCCGCTCCGCCGACAAGTTCTATTTCTCCGTCGGTGTGCTCGCAGCAGCCGGTGCAATGGCAGGGAACAAAGCGGTCTGTGGATTTTGCTTCATCTGTTGCAGCCGCGGAGAGCGGAAGACAGCAGAATATAAGTGCGAGGGCAAGAGTTGCCGCAAAAAATCTTTTTTTCATTATTATGACCATTCCTTTCCGCCGAGCCGCAAATTTTGCGGCGGTATTCGGCAAACGAAGCCCTGCTTCGTTATGAAATGACGGTTGTTGACCGTCAAGGCACAAAGTTGCCGTTTGAAAGATTTATCTTTCAAACTTTTTACTTCTTTAAGCTTTCAATTGTTTTTACAAAATCGTCTCTGCTCAGATATTGAGTGTCAAACTGGAAATTGTAAAGATTTCCGTTGTTAAGAATATAGCCCTGAATCATGCTTTCGGTCTCCCATACATAGCATTCGAGACCCTCAAATTCATCGCTCCGGGTGTAATATTCACTCTGAATGACATCCGAGGCATCTCCGCCGAGTGTGATTGTAAAGCTGAAGGAAATATCTCCCGGCTGATAATTGTAAGGGTCAATTTCCAGAACATAGCAAATCTTTTCTTTTGTTATGGGGCAGTCGCCCTCATAGGGGAGGCTCACATCTATGTGCGAAAGCTTGACCTGTTCGGGGATATATGAAGGGAAGAGAACTCCGTCGAGATTCTTTTCTTTCCGGAGAAGCTGTTCTGTTGATTTGTATTGACGGCTGCTGTCTTTAGGTACCGAATAATACTTTTCGCCCTTGAAAAATCCGCTTTGTCCGGGGACAAGGCTTTTTGCAAACTCAGCAAAGGATTTGTCGGAGAGCAGCGGGTCGTATTTTACGGTTGTGCCGTAAACCATCATTGAAACAAGCAGAGCAGCCACACACGCCGCGGCAATGAGCATAGGAGTGAAATTTTTGCCGTGCGGGCGATTACGGTTCTGAGCAAATGGTATCACATTTACGTGATTTTTTATTTCATCGTCGGATAGCTTTGAAAATCCGAATTTCATTTCCGCGACAAAGTCAACGCATTCCGCCACCAGCGGGGCATCGATTTGAGAATACGGTTTTTTTACCTCTGTATCGCGGATGATTTCTATCTTTTCAATCAGAGCTTTTTTCTTTTCGGATATGTCGTTGCTTTTCACGGTTAAATCATCTCCTTTTTTCAAAATTACAAGTGTCGTTTTTTGCCGTTTTTTTATGTGTTCGGAACAGCCTTTCTTCTCACCTCCCACATATATATGACAAAAAACGCGATTTACTACAAAACTTTTTTTGTGAAAAAAATTCACAAAACCCGCAAACCCTTATGTATCAAGCCTTGCGGCGACGAAAAAAATTAATAAAAAAGCGATTTTCGCTAAATTTTTTATTTTTATTCTGAGCCTTGCGGAGCGTACCGACAGTGCTCCCTCGCTTATGCCGAGCTTCTGTGAAATATGGGTGTTGGACAGGTGCTTTTTGTAAAGCATATTGAACAGCTCCTGCTCCTCGGGGGTGAGCTTTTTCAGCAGCTTATGCTTGACGGTTTCAACATCGGTGTCGGAAAGCGCCATTTCCTCGTAAAGCTCCTCAAAGGGAACCGGAGGTATCATCGGGCACAATTCATCATCATAGCTTAAAGGAGCCTTTGTGTACATTTCACGAATCTTTTCATGCAGTTTCTTTTCGGCAACCGAATAAAGCCATGCGCGGATATTATAATCCTCAAGGACGTCCCCCTTCTCCTGGAAGAAAAGGAAGACATCCTGCGTGACATCGGAAGCGACGTCCGTGTTATTGAGTTTTGAGATACAGAAGCTGTAAATGTCGCTGTAGTATTTAAGCGCAATGCGCTGCGCATCAGCCTTATTAATCAAAACCGTACACCTGTGTTCTGCGAATTTATGCGAAAAATTCCAAAGCCTTCTGTGCCGCGCTTGCAGCATCGGGAGTGTATGCGTCGGCTCCGATTTCATCGGCATATGCCTGCGTTACCGGCGCTCCGCCGACCATTACTCTGACGCTGTCGCGTATTCCGGCAGCGGTAAGCGCGTCTATGATTTCCTTCTGAGAGGTCATTGTGGTTGTAAGCAGCGCGGACAGGCATATAACCTTTGCTCCGCTTTGCTTTACCGCCTCAACAACCTGCTCGCCGGAGACATCGACACCGAGGTCGATGCATTCTATGCCGACACCCTCAAGCATCATTTTTACAAGGTTTTTGCCTATGTCGTGTAAGTCACCCTTTACCGTGCAAACCACAGCCTTGCCTACCGGCTCTACGCCTTCGCTGACGAGGGCGGGCTTGAGCAGTTCCACTCCGGCGTTCATGGCTCTTGCAGCAATGAGCACCTCGGGTACATACACCTGATTATTCTTAAACTTTTCACCTACAACCATCATTCCGGAGATAAGCCCTTCATTGAGTATTTCCTTAGCCGATACTCCGTCCTCAAGAGCTTTTTTAACCAGCTCTTTTACGTTGTTCATTCTTCCCTTTTGCAGGAATTCGGAAATTTCAGATGTAATTGACATGGTATTTCCCCCGTTCATATAAAAAATTTATCCGATATCCGTCGAATTATAACATAATAAATCCCGACGGTCAACTCATCGTCGGGATTTATTCGGGAAAGGCTCCCGATTTATTTATATCACTCCAGCTCGCTCAATTGTCTGAGATATTTTTCAAATATCTCTATATGGTGCTCCTCATCAAGTATTATCCGCCTGATTACCTCACGGGCATTCTCATTGTTGATTATTTCAATGGCGTAGCGGTAAGCCTTTATGGCACTGCGTTCGCCGGAGATATTATTCAGCAAAATCTGACGGGGATTTTTGTTGTATGACGGATATTTTCCGCTCCAGTAATATATCCCGTTATTGGTTACGGCGCGTATCTGAGGGTCTGCACCGAACTGTGCTATCATTTCTGCAAGAAACTCCATGTGTCTCATTTCGGTTATTGAGATACATTCAAGCGAATCGGAAAGCTCCGGCATCCTCTCTTTGAGGATTATGTGCTGATAAAAATACTGTGTTATTGCCGTAAGCTCGCTCCCGGTTCCGGCATAATCTCCGGTAAGAAGTCTCGCGTATTGATTGTTCCGTTCGCCGACAGCTATTTCGGGATACGGTAAGTTCAGCTCGCAGCTGTTGTTCATAAGCTCATCCCCCATATATTTTCTGAGTAATTTATATGATATTACGGGATATAATATACATTTGCTTGACTTTTTTGAACGTCCGGTGTATACTCAACACAATATTTCAAGCGTGCAGATGAAGATTATTTCCCTAACACACGGCATCAGAGATGGGCGGTCGGATTTTCCGGCTGAAAGCCGCCTTTACCGCAAACGGAAAACGCCGTCTTCGGAGCGCCTTTGCGCAGAGCAGAGCGTGATTCTCGCGTTAAGAGAAAAAGAGTGGTGCTTTTGCACAATTCGGGTGGTACCGCGGCTTAAAGCCGTCCCGTGTTGGTTGCAGAGGCGTTTTTTATTTTATAAAGGAGACTGATAAGAATGGAATGGACATCATTAAACGAGCTTCGTGAAAAATATCTGAGCTTTTTTGAAAGCAAGGGGCATCTGCGGCTGGAAAGCTTTCCGCTTATCCCGCAAAACGACAAGAGCCTTCTGCTGATAAACTCGGGCATGGCACCCATGAAAAAGTATTTCACGGGTGAAATTACTCCGCCCAGAACCCGCGTGACGAGCTGCCAGAAGTGCATACGCACACCCGATATCGAGCGTGTGGGAAAAACCGCGCGCCACGGCACTTATTTTGAAATGCTCGGCAATTTCTCATTCGGCGATTATTTCAAAAATGAGGCTATTGCATGGGGCTGGGAGTTCTGCACTCAGGTTATGAAGATGCCTGTGGAGAACATCTATGTCAGTGTCTATGAAGAGGATGATGAATCCTATGACGTGTGGGCAAATGTTATCGGCGTTGACCCCTCACATATAGTGCATCTCGGCAAGGAGGACAACTTCTGGGAGCACGGAGCGGGTCCGTGCGGACCTTGCTCGGAGCTTTACTATGACCGCGGTGAAAAGTACGGCTGCGGCAAGCCGGACTGCAAGGTCGGCTGCGACTGCGACCGCTATGTCGAGTTCTGGAACATCGTTTTCTCGCAGTTCTCCAACGACGGCAACAACAATTACACTCCTCTCAAACAGAAAAATATCGATACCGGAATGGGTCTTGAGCGTCTGGCGTGTATATCGCAGGGCGTTGACAACCTTTTTGAGGTTGACACCGTTCAGAACATCATGAAGCATATCGTTTCAATCGCCGGAGTGGGCTACCACGAGAGCGAAAAGACCGATGTTTCGCTGCGCGTTATAACCGACCATATCCGGAGCACAACATTCATGATAGGCGACGGCGTGCTTCCCTCAAACGAGGGCAGAGGCTATGTGCTCAGACGTCTTCTGCGCCGCGCTGCGCGTCACGGCAGGCTCATGGGAATCGAGCGTCCCTTCCTCGCGGAGGTTGCGCAGACCGTTATAAAGGAGAACGCCTCGGCTTACCCGAACCTTGTTGAGAAGCGCGATTATATAACAAAGATAATCTCCATAGAGGAGGACAAGTTTGCCAAGACCATCGACACCGGACTGTCCATCCTTACCGAGAAGCTCGACGGCACCGAGGGCGAGGTGCTCAGCGGAGCTGATGCCTTCCTGCTTTCGGACACCTACGGCTTCCCCATAGACCTCACCCGCGAGATAGCTGAGGAGAGAGGTATGGAGGTTGACGAGCAGGCGTGGAGCGCGCTTGTGCTTGAGCAGCGTGAGCGCTCAAGGAATGCCCGTGCCGATGCGGGCGCAGACGCATGGAAAAACTCCGGAGTTGCCACCAAGGGTATAGCTGCGACAGCCTTTGCCGGCTATGAGGGCTTTGACTGTGATGCACAGATAATCGCAATAGTGACCGATGACGGCCTTTGCGAGTATCTTGAGAGCGGCAAAAAGGCGACGCTCATACTTGACTCGACCTCGTTTTACGCCGAGAGCGGCGGACAGGTCGGCGATGTCGGCGTTATAAGCGGCAAGGATTACACCTTCAGGGTCGAAAACACCACAAAGACTCACGATGGTGTATTTCTTCATCACGGCGAGCTTATACAGGGTGAAAGCCTTGCAAAGGGCGATGCGGTTGCTGCTCATGTCGATACCGCGGTGCGTCTTGCAACCATGCGTAACCATACCTCGGCACATCTGCTTCAGGCGGCGCTGCGCAAGGTGCTCGGCACCCATGTCGAGCAGGCAGGTCAGCTCGTATGTGCCGATTCGGTACGCTTTGACTTCACACATTTTTCGGCAATGACAGGCGAGGAAATACAGGCAGTTGAAAACGAAATAAACAACGTGATTCTTTCCGGAATTCCGGTTACAAGCGTGGAAATGCCCATCGAGGAGGCAAAGAAGCTCGGCGCAATGGCTCTTTTCGGAGAGAAATACGGCAACCGCGTACGTGTCGTCAGGGCGGGTGATTTTTCGGTTGAATTTTGCGGAGGCACGCATACCGACAACACCGCGAAGCTCGGACTTTTCAAGATTCTTTCCGAATCCTCCGTTGCTGCGGGTGTCCGCAGAATTGAGGGCGTTACAGGCTCCGGTGTGCTTGATTACATCAAGCGCAACGAACAGCTCATATACAACACTGCCGCGGCAATGAAGGTCAACAATCCAGCAGATATCGAGCATCGTGCGGCGGCGCTTGTCGGTGAACTCAAGCAAAATGAGCGCGAAATCGAAGGTCTGAAATCTGAAATAGCATCCGCAGCACTCAAGGATTTGTTTGCAAATGCCAGAGAAATCAAGGGCGTAAGAGCGGTGATTGCAAACATCGGCGAGGGTACGGCGGACAGTGCACGCTCCATGTGCGATTCCGCAAAGAGCAGCGAGGATTTGATAACCCTTGTTTGTGCCGTGCAGAAGGAAAAGGGAACCGCCTCATTTGCGTGCTCTGTGGGTGCCGAGGCGCTTAAAAAGGGTGCACACGCCGGAAATATCGTCCGCGCCGTTGCGCAGATAGCCGGAGGCTCGGGCGGAGGACGTCCAGACAGTGCAATGGCGGGAGCAAAGGACATCTCCAAGCTCGGCGAAGCGCTTGAGTCCGCCTACGGCATAATCGAAGAAATGATAAAGTAATTCATGATTTTTCATTATTTATATTTTTGAAACAGGAGGTCAAGGGCATGAATGATTGCATTTTTTGTAAAATAATCGCCGGTGAAATACCGTCGAAAAAAGCCTATGAGGACGATACCGTTCTTGCGTTTTACGATTTGAGTCCTCAGGCTCCCGTGCATATTCTCGTGATTCCTAAGGCTCATATAACCTCGGCTGCGGATATAACCGGGGATAACAGCGCGGTTGTTGCACATATCTTTGAGGTTATAGCCTCTCTTACAAAGCAGCTCGGGCTGAATGACGGCTTCCGCGTAGTGACAAACATCGGGGACAGCGCGGGGCAGAGCGTTAAGCATCTGCATTATCACTTGCTCGGCGGACGCGATTTCACCTGGCCTCCGGGCTGATAATTCTCCGACGGGAGGGTTTACATGCGGCGACCGATGTTGATTTTCGGATTCGTTTTCGCATTTTTCCTGTTTTTGACAGGCTTCTACGGCAAGGCTGCTGCTGCAGTCGCTTTGCCCGTGGCTGTTGCGGGCTTATGCGTGACAACGGCAATAAAAAGCACACGTTCGACGCGCGTGTTTCCCACGGCGTTTCTTGCGGTTGCTCTCGCATGCACGGTGTTTTTGTGTGCGGAGCGGTTTAAGTATGCTCCCGCACTTGACGCATGCGCACAGGAGCAGAGCGTCAAGGGTGTGCTTATTGATATTCCGCAGGAGCGCGACGGTAAAATTTTTTATACGATAAAAACCTCGGAAATCGTAGGAAAGCCGGTTAAAACAAAACTCGTTTTCTCATCGAGAATCAAGCTGGATGTCGATTTTTACGACACAATCACGCTTGAGCGGGCAACAGTTTACGCCGCGGAGGAGGCCTCCGCCGGGCAGCTGCTGTTCTACAAGTCCGAGGGCGTGTTTTTAAGGGCGTATTCATTTTATTCCGCGAGTGTTTCACATGCCGAGAAAAGACCTCTTGCGTATTATGTCCCGGCGCTTCGCAGAGCGCTGTGCGAAAAAATACTTTCTGTGCTTCCTGGGGATGAGGGCGCAATATCCGTTGCGATGCTGCTCGGAGTGCGCGACTATGTGTCGGACGAGCTTTACTCGGCGTATAAAAGCTGCGGAGTCGTGCATCTGCTTGCGGTTTCGGGCTTGCATACCTCGCTGTGGTCCATGCTCATTTACAGATTCCTTTTGACACTGTTCAAAAGGCGCAGACTTTCCGCAGCGGTGTCTGCGGTATTTCTTGTATTTTTCGCGGCTCTTACGGGCTTTTCGCCGTCCGTTTGCCGCGCCTCGATAATGCTCGGGACGGTGTATGTCGGCGAGCTGTTCAGGCGAGAGGCGGACGCGTTGAATTCGTTAGGGCTGAGTCTTACAGCTATTGCATTATTTAACCCGTATTCTGTGATGGGGCTTTCGCTGATGCTTTCCGCGCTTTCAACGGCAGGGATACTTGTTGCTTCATCCCGCTTTTATCATCGGGCTTCGCCGGAGGGCGGAATCACGAAATACGCGCCTGTGAGAGCAGCCGTGAATTACATTAAAGAAACCCTTGTTATGACAGGTGCCGCCACGGTATTTACGCTTCCTGTGCTCATTTTGTTTATCGGAAGGATTTCGGTTGCTTCGCCCGTGGTCAATACAGCGGTGTTGTATCTCGCTTCAAAGGCGATGCTTTTCGGAGGAGTTGCAGCGGTGCTTGCACCGTTGAGCTTTATATCCAGACCCTTGTTTCTCGTTTGCGGACTTCTTATAAAGCTTGTCAATCAAACGACGATATTTTTCGCATCGCTTCCGCTTGCGAGTATTCCGGTCAATTACACATATATAAAAATCTGGCTTGCGCTCACAATGCTTGCGGTTGCGGCGGTGATATTAAAAAAACGTTCAAAGGTAACGATGCGTATTTGCGCTCTTTCGTCGGTTTTTGTCTTGCTTTTGTCCTCGTGTTTGTTTTATACTGTAAGCGGTTCAAAAGTAAAGCTGTGCGTTACCGATGTCGGCAACGGAACCGCTGTTATGCTGAAAAAAGGTATGCATACGGCGCTTATAGGCTGCGGAGGCGATTATTTTGCCGCCGGCAATATCCGCGCTCAGCTTGAGGAGTCTTACGCAAAAACCGATTTGATTATAGTGCCGAGAAACGAGCCCACGGAAGCCTCGGCGTATGTTGAATTGTCCGCGACACTCAAGGCGGAGAAGACCTTTGTGTCGAGTGATTTTTACATTACGCTGCTTCACAGCGGGGACGAGATTGCCGCGGATTATGCATCGGTGCGTCTGTGGGATGCTGCGGATATTGAATATATTAACTCGGATTCCCTGAGTGCCGCATATGTCATGATAAACGGCTGCGGTGTGACGGTGTCCTTCCGTCCGGCTAATGATGTTTCTCTCATGCCGGAGAAATGGCGGAATGCGGCAGTGCTTATCTGCCGTCAGGCGCTTCCGGTAAACGCCGGGGCGTACGGCTTTTCCGCAGTGATAATATCCGGTGACGGGGAAAAGGGTCTTTTATCATATAAGGGCTGCCTTGAGACGGGATTTGATGAGGTGTATCTTACCGCGGAGCACGGCGATATAAGTCTTACAGGCTTCAGCGAGGAAGCTTTAAAAATAAGTGCCGGAGGTGGTTTTAATGCCGTTTTTTGACGAGGAGCAGTTGAAAAAACAAATAAAATCGGAGGATTTTCAGCCGCTGTATTTGATATACGGCGAGGAGGGCTTTCTGAAGCGCTTTTATGCCGATGAGCTTGTAAAAAAGATTGTGCCTGCCGGCTTTGAAACCTTTGGACTGCACAGGTTTGACTCCTCCTCGCGTGTAGGGGAGATAATTGATGCCGCGAACACAATGTCTCTCGGCGGCGGAAAAATATGTGTCTTTGTTAAGGATATGCAGCTCAATTCTCTGTCAAAAGAGGACACGGAGACTCTTCGCAGCTTTTTCAAGGAGCCTCCCGACAGCGCGGTTGTGATATTCCTTTTTGACGAGGTTGTTGTAAATCCGAAAAAGGATGCAAAATGGAATACCTGGCTTAAACACGCCTCGGCCTCGGGGGTCTGCGCATGTATAGATAAGCGTTCACAGGCGGCGCTTGCAAAGCTGCTGATGGGAACAGCATCGAAGAAGGGTGCTGCGCTCGAACGCCGTGAGGCGGATTATCTGATAATGCAGGCCGGGGATTCAATGGATACGCTTTCGGCTGAGCTTGACAAGCTGTGTGCCTATGCCGCCGGCAGAGCGATAACCGTGAAGGATATAGACGAGCTTGTAATAAAATCCACCGAGGCAAAGGTCTTTGAGCTTTCAAGGGCGATTGTTTCGGGACGCGCCGACAGCGCATATAAAAATCTTCATACGCTTTTTACCGCGCGTGAGGAGCCGGTTATGATACTCGGTGTGCTCGTGAGCGCCTACGCGGACATGTACCGCGCAAAGCTTGCGTCGCAGAGCGTGATAAACGCCCGGGACCCGGCAAATTATTTTAATTATAAAAACAAAGAGTTCAGGCTGGCAAACGCCTCACGCGACGGTGCAAAATATACGATTGAGCAGCTTCGCACGGCACTGGATGAGCTTGACGAAGCGGATTGCAAGCTGAAAAGCACGTCTGTGGACCCGAAAATCGTGCTTGAGGAGCTTGTGCTCGGACTTCTGAGAATATAAAACGCAAAGGGCAGTCAATATGCTTAAAACCGACAGAGTTGTAATAGTTGAAGGAAAATACGATAAAATAAAGCTCTCGTCAATTCTCGACGCAGTTATAATCGAGACTGAGGGCTTCGGGATATTTTCCGATAAGGAGAAGCAGCGCCTGATACGCCGTCTGGCGGAAACAAGGGGACTTGTTATCCTTACGGACAGCGATGCGGCAGGCTTTAAAATACGTTCGTTTATAGGCTCTATGGTTCCGGCTGACAGAATAAAGCACGCGTATATACCGGATATTCAGGGCAAGGAACGAAGAAAAACCTCCCCTTCAAAGGAGGGCAAGCTCGGTGTTGAGGGTGTACCGCAGAATATTATAGCCGCCGCCCTTGTTAAAGCCGGGGTGCTGTGTGAGGAGACCGCAGAGCCGAAAAAAGAGGTTACGAAGACGGATTTTTACGAGGATGGCTTCAGCGGACGTGCGGACAGCAGTGAGCTCAGACGCAAGCTCTCAAGTAAAATAGGACTTCCGGCAAGGCTTTCATCAAATGCCCTGCTTCAAATGGTCAATACCTTTATGACCTATGACGACTATAAGGCGGCAGCCGAGTCGATAAAGAGGAGCTTGTAGCCCGTGGCGCTTGCGGCTATCGGAAGCCTCCCTTGTTAAAGGTAGCAACGCGGCGGTGGAGGAATTCAAATGAAGAATTCATAATTCACAATGCATAATTTCGGGCGCTGCGTAGGCACTGACGGAGGACTGTTTCTTGATTGGTTTTTAGGTTTGGTTAATTTTAGGCTTTGCGGCAAGGCTTGTCTTCTCATCAATCCTCACTCCGCTTCACAGACGGCTTTAAATACAAATAAAATGCAAAAGGGGCTGCATCACATCACCGTTTCCGGTGTTCCGATGCAGCCCCTGAAAGCTTTTATAAGTTTATTCCATATCAGGCACGAGGACGCCGTAGCCTCCGTCAGCGCGCTTGTAAACGACATTCACCAGCGAATCCTCAGAGTTTATGAACATGTAAAACTGATGTCCGAGCATGTTCATCTGAAGAATTGCCTCCTCAACACTCTGGGGCTTGAGAATGACGCTTTTAGTTCTTACAACGTCAAACTCGGTTTCCTCGGTTACGCTCTCATCCGCCGCTGTAAAGCTGTCAAACGCTCCGGAGCGAAGCCTTTTTTCAAGCTTCGTCTTGTTTTTGCGAATCTGGCGCACGAGCGAATCCACGCAGCGGTCAAGGGCGTCGTTCATGTTTTCGGCGCTTTCCTCAGCACGGAATATCATGCCGTTGTTTATCACCGTGACCTCGACATTCTGCCTGGTTTTTTCAACCGTGGCGGTTACCTTTGCGGTGGCGTCGTCCCCGAAAAAGCGCTCGACCTTGAGCAGCTTCTTTTCCGCTCTCTCTTTAAAGGAGTCGCGAATTGAGCACTTGCGTCCGGTAATGGTGATTTCCATAAAAACATCCCTTTCTTATATATAAAGTGAAGTGATTTCTTGAGAATATTGTATCATAAGAAGGGGAGAAAGTAAATATATTTTATACAAATTGCACAGAAAGTTAACAAAAATTATATAATTTCCTCAGCGTGACGCGTGACATGGCAACCGACATTTACCGCAACCGGAAGCCCGGCTATATGTGTTGCGGCCGCTTCAATTGCCACGGAAAGCGCGGTTATATCTCCGCCGAAGCCCTGCGCTCCGACACCGAGGGCGTTGATTGAGTCGAGCATTTTCGTTTCAAGCTCGCGGTAGAACGGGTCGGAATTTCTTTCACTTACCGGACGGCACAAAGCCTTCTTGGCAAGATATGCGCACTGCTCAAAATCCCCGCCGATTCCGACACCGAGTACAACGGGCGGACAGGGGTTTCCTCCGGCATTTTTAACGGTTTCCGTTACAAAGCGGATAATGTCCTCCTCGTTTGCCGAGGGGTTGAACATCTTCAGTGCGCTCATGTTTTCGCTGCCGAAGCCCTTTGGCGCAACAGTCAGCTTGACCTTATCACCCGGGACAATTCTTGTGTGAATAACGGCGGGCGTGTTGTCGTTTGTGTTCTCGCGTCTCAAAGGATCCTTAACCACGGAAAGACGCAGAAGGCCTTCGGTGTAGCCCTTGCGCACGCCGCTGTTTACGGCAGCTTCAAAGCTGCCTCCGGAGAGGTGCACATCCTGTCCGATTTCGGCAAAGACAACAGCCATACCCGTGTCCTGGCATATCGGAAGATTCAGCTGCTCGGCAGCGTCGAGATTTTTAAGCATATCGCCGAATACCCCGCGTGCCGCCGGAGAGCTTTCGCGCTCGGACGAGGCGCGTATCTCGCTTGCAAGGTCTGCCGGAAGAACGCGATTTGCTTTTATGCAGAGCCTACTTACGGCGTTTTTTATGGATTTTACGTCTATCTCTCTCATTTTTCTTCCCTCAAGGCTTTCAAAAAATATCAGGGGCGACATTATTACTGTCGCCCCTTGGTTTAATAAGTATCAGAAAGGTTTGTTTCCTCCGCCGCCGCGTTTGGGCGACGCGCCGCGTTTGCTGACACTGGCTTTTTTCAGGTCGCTTATTTTTTCGTCACTGACCTGCTTGAATTTTGCCATCATGTCCTCAAAGCTGAGGTTGGCGGGAGCGGCTTGGTCGGGGGTGCCGTTCCATACATTGGGAGAGCCGCGGCGGGGACCGCTGCTTCTTTGCGGCTTAGGCTGCTCCGGTTCCGCCCGCTTAATTGAAAGGCTTATTTTCCCGTTTTCGCCGACATCAAGAACCTTAACCTTGACCTGCTGGCCTTCAGTGAGCTTCTCGTGAATGTCCTTGACAAACGTAGAGGACACCTCGGAGATATGTACCATACCGGTAGAACCCCCGGGGAGTTCGACGAACGCTCCGAAATTTGTTATGCCTGTAACCTTACCCTCAAGAATAGAGCCGACTTCAACTTGCATAAAAGACTGTTACCTTACCTTTCGTTTTTTAATATACACCCGGAGTCGAGTCGTAATATACACGCTCATCCGGCATGATATAGCCGTGTTGTTCGCGGGCAATGATTTCAAAATAATCACTCTCATTGCCGTTGTCAATTATGCCTTGAATTTGTTCGTTTTCGGCGAGCTTACGGTTGTATTCCGCCGTAAGACGGGAAATTTCAGAGTTGCGCTCTTTTATGTCGATGCGAAGCTGAATAAAGGTCATGATGAAATAGCCGAAAACCGCAATGATTGCAACCGTGAGAATAAAGCTGTTAAACTGCTTGCCGGCAGCTCCGGATTTCGTGGCTTTTTTCTTCATTGTCCCGCTTCACTCCTTTTTACTGCGATTTGAAAATACACCAAAACGATTATATATCAAACCACGTATAGGTTGCAAGCGTATTTTAAAAAAATTTCTGAAAAATCGAAGTTTTTTACCGCAAAACCGGGATATTTTACGGCAAATTGCAGATAAAACATTAAAAGTGACCTTAAAGGGTGCTGATATTATACGAAAAAGAAATCGCATGCAGGTTTTTATCAGGCGTACGACAGCGTTTCCTGCGCGTATTGCGACAATTCCGAGTGAAAAATAATATACCGCCCAGCCTGTCAGACATCCGGCAAGGACGTAAAAGCGCAACCTTCCGCCGGTTACACTGAGTAAAAAAATAAATGATGTTACCGCGCACACCAGAGCGTAGAGGATGTCCTGAATATATATGCCGAAGCGCTTTTCGGTCAGCAGCAGACGGATGATGCGGAAGATGTCATAAACAACGCCCAGAATAAAGCCGAAGCCCACCGACAGCAGAAGCTGTCGGAGCTGTTCGGGAGAGCTTATTATATAGCTCATCTGAACACCCTTCCGAAGAATCCCGATGCCTTTGGCGCCGATTCTGTGTATACAAGAGAGGATATTTTGCCTTCGATTATAAGCTCTCCGCTCTCCATGCTGAACTGAGAAATGTGCAGGTCGGAGCCTTTTACGGTTAGCTCTCCGAGGTCGGTGAATACGACTACCGTCTGCTCGTCGAAGCTGTCAACATCGGATACTCCCGACACATTTATTTTGCGTCTGTCCTCCATTATCACATTGTGCGGTGCGGAAAAGGTTGCTTTTTTATCTTCAGCCATATAAAAAACCTCCGAAAACATTATCACTAATGATATGCTTGCGGAGGTTGATTTTATGATTTTTTCCTGTTGAAAAGCGGTTCGTCAGTTGACCCGCTTCCTCTTCATCTGCTTGAGCACCTGCTTCATCTCAGGCTTGACGCGGTAGGATTCAATGCTTTTTTGCAGAGCCTTGTTGAAGGTGAAATCATCAAGCTTACAACAGCTGAGGTATTCAAGGGCTTTGTCGGGAAATTTTATCAGACAGGTGGAAAGGCACCATGCAGAAGCCATGCGGACGTAATATCCCTCGTGCGTTATGCCGTCGAGAATTTCAAATATTTTTTCAATATACTTCTCATTCACAAAATGAAAATCCAGCATCGCGAGAGCGAAGCGCACATCAAATTCACGCTCCGAGGCGGTAAAGGGCAGCAAAAATTCAAATACGCGCTCAGGCTGCTTTTTTGCGATTTTTAAACCGGCGCAAACGCTGTCGCAGGTGGACCAGTTGGTTATTTTCGGGATGAAGGCGCGTATGTACGGCTCAACAGTGTCAAAATCCGATTTCACAAAGCCTATGATGAAGCCGCAGAGCATAATCTCCTCAAAATAGTCCGAAGGTGCTTCGCTCAGATATTCACGCCAGTCGTCAGCTGCGATTTCCTTCGCAAGCTTTTTAAGCTCCGGCAGGCGTACGCCTATCATTTCATCGCCGTTGGGTATCAGAGATGAGGAGAATTTTTTGTATTTTTCATCTGCGAGAGAAAAGAGCTTTTCGCGAACAATATCGGGAGTATATGTCATAGGCGGTACATCCTCATTCAATCGGTATCTCAATGGGTACACGCTTTTGGAAAATCGTGACCGCACCGAAGCCTGCCTCAAGAGCCATATCCATGCCGGTTTCGATTCCTGCCGCAAGATGCTCGGCGAAGTGTGCGTCCGAGCCGAGGGTTATCATGCGTCCGCCGAGCTGCTTGAAGCGCTTTACGCTGTCAAGCTCCGGGGAGGTTTTATTTATCGGCTGACGCAGTCCGGCGGTGTTTATTTCAAGCGCTATGTCCTTTTCGGCAAGCAGCTTGAAAAGCTCATCGGTCTGCTTTTTGTATTTGTCAATATCTACGGTTATTCCGGCGACCTTGAAAAAATATCTGAACGGATAGGTTATATGCGCCATGGTGTCGAATTTACCCCACTGAGCCATGATAATCAGCTCATCGAAATACTCCTTGACGAGAGCGTCTATGTCCATACCCTCAAAGCTTGTCATGTAATAGAAGTCCTCGCGTTCACGAAGATTGTGAAGCGAGCCGATTACAAAATCGTACTCCTGAGATGTAATAATTTTTTCCGCAAGCTCGGTGTCGTATGCGGGCTCGCCGAGCTCTATGCCTTCAAGCACAAGCAGCTTTCCGAGAAAAGCGCTGCGAGCACGGGCAACTTCAAAATAAGCCTGAGTAACCCGACGGTCGTAGCTGTCCTTATAAAAAACATCTGTTTCGCAGTGGTCGCAAAAGGCTATTGCCCGGATACCCATGCTTTCGGCGGTTTCGCAAAGCAGCATTGCCGAGTGATTTCCGTCCGGCGAATTGTCGGTATGAACATGTGTGTCTGTGATTTTTTTATACTTCAAAATAACATCTCCAGAGAAAATATAGAGTAATTATATCATGATTCGCTTGCGCGAAGCGCGTGCGGTGCGAAGCAACGCTTTTTTGTCGCAACAAAAACAAATCAATGATT
>LFSB01000024.1:0-69413 GCA_001513045.1 Clostridiales bacterium DTU089 | reverse complement strand
TTCTCCGAAACAGTCGGAATCTTTGATTCCGTTCTGTTTCGTGAGGTTATTATATCATGATTTTCCGCGCGAAGCGCGTGCGGTGCGAAGCAACGCTTTTTTGTCGCAACAAAAACAAATCAATGATTCAATGTTCACACGGCAAAAATCTCTGATTTTTGAGTGAAGCTTTGCTTCACCGACGGCTTCCACGCCGTCGCCGTGGGGTTATTATATCATGATTCGCTTGCGCGAAGCGCAAGTACGGCGCAGCCGCAGGGACGAAGTCCCGAATCAGTCATTCAATGTTCTCCGAAACAGTCGGAATCTTTGATTCCGTTCTGTTTCGTGAGGTTATTATATCATGATTCGCTTGCGCGGAGCACAAGTACGGCGCAGCCGCAGGAACGAAGCCCCGAATCAGTCATTCAATGTTCTCCGAAACAGTCGGAATCTTTGATTCCGTTCTGTTTCGTGGGGTTATTATATCATAAAAAGCCGTATATTAACAGAGTTTTTAAAAAATATCTGTAAATTATGGCGCCGATGTGTTATTATAGTCGGGTAATACATGAAAGGGATGGTCATTTATGAGAGCGGTTATAACCGTCGTCGGTAAGGATATGGTGGGAATACTTGCGAGAGTGTCCGCATTCTGCGCCGAAAATAACGTAAACATAATAGAGGTCACACAGTCAATATTGCAGGACATGTTTTGTATGATAATGCTTGTTGATACCAGGGAGTGCACGCGCGAATTCACGGACTTTGCGGATTTGCTTGCAAAGCTCGGTGAGGAAAACGGTCTTGTTATAAGCGCCATGCACGAGGAAATTTTCAATACTATGCACAGAATATGAGGTGAAGCCGTTTTGATAAATACTCAGGACATTCTTGAAACCATAAGTATGATTCGCTCCGAGCACCTCGATATCAGAACGGTAACGATGGGTATATCGCTGCTGGACTGTGCGCGTTCGGACATAAATGAATCGTGCCGCAAAATATACGATAAAATTGCTTTCAGAGCCGAAAAACTTGTGAAAACAAGTGATGATATAGCCAAGGAATACGGCGTGCCGATAATAAACAAGCGTATAGCGGTAACGCCCATAGCAATGCTTGCCGCGGCGAGCGGCGGAGACCCCGTCAAATACGCCCTTGCGCTTGAAAACGCGGCGCAGCAGGTTGGCGTGAACTTTATAGGCGGCTATTCGGCTCTCGTGCAAAAGGGCTTTGCCGGGGGCGATGAGGAGCTTATAAGGAGCATTCCGGAGGCTCTTGCCGTTACAGAGCATATCTGCTCAAGTGTGAACATAGGCTCAACAAAGGCGGGCATAAACATGGATGCCGTAAAGCTTATGGGCGATATAGTGAAGCAGACCGCGCACGCCACCGCAGACCGTGACTGCATAGGCGCGGCAAAGCTTGTGGTGTTCTGCAACGCGCCGGATGACAATCCATTTATGGCGGGGGCGTTTCACGGAGCGGGAGAGCCGGATTGCGTGATAAATGTCGGCGTTTCGGGCCCCGGCGTGGTTAAGGCGGCTCTTGAAAAAATACCAGAGGGCGACATAACAGATGTTGCCGATACCATAAAAAAGACTGCGTTTAAAATAACACGCGTCGGTCAGCTTGCAGCATACGAGGCGGCAAAGCGTCTGGGAGTTCCCTTCGGAATAGTTGACCTTTCTCTTGCGCCGACTCCCGCGGTGGGGGATTCCGTTGCTCGTATACTTGAGGAGATAGGACTTGAAAACTGCGGCGCTCACGGTACAACTGCGGCGCTCGCACTTTTAAACGATGCGGTGAAAAAGGGCGGAACCATGGCATCATCGCATGTGGGCGGGCTTTCGGGCGCATTTATACCCGTAACCGAGGACGAGGGCATGATTGCAGCGGCATCCGCCGGACATCTTTGTATTGAAAAGCTGGAGGCAATGACAGCGGTTTGCTCTGTCGGACTTGATATGATTGTTGTTCCGGGCGACACCTCACCGGAGGTCATTTCCGGAGTTATTGCGGACGAGGCCGCCATAGGTCTGATAAACTACAAAACCACGGCTGTAAGACTTATTCCCGCGATAGGAAAAAGGGTCGGAGATACACTCAATTTCGGCGGACTTCTCGGAGGCGGCCCCGTCATGAGGCTCAACGAAAGCTCCCCGGCAAAGTTTATCAACAGAGGCGGACGGCTTCCCGCACCGCTTCAGAGCTTGAGAAACTGAAAACGGTATGAAGGGCGTGATTTTTTGAAGGTCGAGGTCAACGCATACGCAAAAATAAATCTGTTGCTTGATATTGTGAGAAAGCTCGACAACGGGTATCACAGTCTGTATATGATTATGCAGGCGGTGGATTTGTGCGATAAAATCCGTGTGCAGCAAATCCCGGGCGAAAAAATCGAGTTTGTTTGTTCCGATATTTCTCTGCCTCAGGATGAGGGTAATATAGCCTACAAGGCGGCGCTTGCGTTTTTTGAAGATAACAACATATCCGACCGCGGCGTTAAAATCGAGGTAAAAAAGAATATCCCGCATGCTGCCGGGCTTGCCGGGGGAAGTGCGGATGCAGCCGGCGTTTTAATTGCGCTTGACAAGCTTTACAATACCAAGCTTACGCCCTCGCAGCTGTGCGCAACCGGAATAAAGCTCGGTGCCGATGTGCCGTTTTGTATAACCGGCGGTACGGCTCTCGCCCAGGACATAGGCGGAGTGCTTTCACCGCTTCCGCGCCTTCCTAAATGCAGCATCGTGCTTGCAAAGCCGGTGCGCGGAGTAAATACCGCACAGGCGTATGCGGCGTATGACGCGGCTGAAAGAATCAGACATCCGGACAACTGCGCTATGCTCCATTCAATGCTCACAGGGGATTTAAAGCAAATCTCGGGGTATTGTGAAAACGTATTCGAGCAGGTGATTGATGTTCCGGAGCGGGTGGGCATAAAAACGGTTATGAGAAGGCACGGCGCGCTTGCGTCATGCATGAGCGGCAGCGGTCCGACGGTTTTCGGGATTTTTGAGAAAAGAGCGGATGCAAAGGCATGCTGCAACGAGCTTTCAAAGCTTATACCTGAGATTTTTTTGTGTTCTCCTGTATAAAATAAAACTGAATAAAATTTATTTTTACCGTCCATACTGCAATCAACAGCAGAAAGGACGGTTTTTTTATGAAACATATTACACGGTTGAAAAACTTCACAAAGAGCAACGGCTTTCGCTTTGAGGCGGCGGCAATAATGGCACTAACACTTGCTCTGGCTTTTTCGGTGACGAGCTTTGCGGGTGTTTGCGCGCAGGTGAGGGGCAGTGTGCTTCGTATGCACGTCATTGCAAATTCCGATTCACCGGAGGACCAGAGCCTCAAGCTGAAGGTGCGTGACGCGGTGCTTGAGGAGGGAGCGGATATATTTGACGGCTCTCTTACCGCGGCTGATGCCGAAGAAAAAATCTCTCTCTCAAAGGAACGCTTGACGTTGGCTGCCGAAAAGGTTATAGAAGAAAACGGCTTTGATTATGATGTGAATATAGATGTGGTTTACGAATATTTTTCAACGCGCTCCTACGGCAGCATAACTTTGCCCGCGGGAAAATACACGGCGGTAAAGGTTATGATAGGTGAGGCGCAGGGGAAAAACTGGTGGTGCGTAATGTTCCCTCCGCTGTGTCTTCCGGCTGCGGTGCAGACCGATGATGCGGCGGACGCCTTCCTGAGTGAGGACGGCTCAAGGGTGGTTCACAGCGAGCCGAAATTTGAACCCCGATTTAAAATTGTCGAGCTCTGGGAAAAACTATCGGCAAGATTCGGCATTTAAAATGAATTCAAATGCATGAAATTTATGCATATTATGTAAATTTGTTAAAAATAAAACACTTTAGTATGCGATTTGCCATGTTTTGGATTGTAAAGTGATTTACTTGACTTTGTTCATAACTCTGTGCAAAATGTTCAAAGATTCATACGGAAAGCCGATTTTAAATTCAAATCAGAATAAAGCCGTAAAGTAACTGACTTTACATTGACATTTTTTTGAACAATTTATCAAAAAAACTGATGAATATGCAATTGTATATTCATCAGGTAGTTTTTTTAACAAACTCCCAAAAACAGGGAATTTTATTCAATTGTGTCGACAAGCTTTTGCATATCCTCAGGTAAGGGAGCATATAAATTTATTTTTTCCTTCGTCACAGGATGTATGAAGCAGACACGTCCGCAGTGAAGCGCGGGACGTTCTATGAGCTCGCGTGAGGCACCGTACATGTCGTCACCGGCAAGCGGAGCGCCGAGGAATGAAAAATGCACCCGTATCTGATGTGTGCGACCGGTTTCGAGATGTATTTCAAGCAAAGTCATGCCGTCTGAGCTTTTAATTGCGCGCCAGTGAGTTACGGCGCGGTCCCCGTTTTCGGATACGGCTCTTACGGTCTTGTCCGGGTACGGTCGGAAAATCGGCTTGTCAATCGTTCCCTCACCGGTGAAGCTTCCCGTCGCAACGGCATAATACGTTTTTTCAACACTCTCCGTCAGACGCGCGGCGCAGTAGCTGTTTAAAGCACATACTACAAGCCCGGAGGTGCCCTTATCCAGACGTCCGACTGCGCGCAGAGGCACAAATATGCCCTTGGCGGCAAGATATCCCGAAAGTGCATTTGAGAGCGTGTCGCCCTGATGGTTGTGAGTCGGGTGCATGGCAAGGTTGCCGGGCTTGTTTACGACGATGATATCCTCATCCTCATAAACAACCTGAAGAACAAGCGACGACGGCTCCGCGGGAGCATGCTTCTCCGGCACGGTTACGCGGAGAATATCTCCGGTTTTAATGCGGTCTATCGTGCGTGAGGGTTCCCCGTTGAGCATGATTCCACCCGGAGTGTGCCTGAGAGTCGCTACGAGCGACGAGGAGAGCTTTTCTGCGCCCCGGAGGAAATGTATCACCTTTTTGCCGTTGTAGTCGTCTGTGACCGTAAATTCAAGTATGCGAGGCAAGTTCTTCCCTCCCGAATTAAAAAATACGGGAGCCGTGTAAAGCGGCTCCCGTTAAAAATTACCGATAAACAACTGCTGTGCCGGATGCCGTAACCATCAGCATGCCGTTATTGGTGCCGAGCACCTCATAATCGACATCCACTCCGACAACGGCGTTTGCTCCCATCTGAAGCGCGCGCTGAACCATTTCATTCATGGCGTTGGTTCGGGCATTGATAAGCTCCTCCTCATAGGAATTGGAGCGTCCGCCGAAGAAGTTGGTGATGCCGGCTGCAAAATCCTTGATGAAATCGACACCTGAGATAACCTCTCCGAAAACGATGCCTTTATACTCGGTTATTTCTTTTCCTTCGATTGAAGGGGTGGAGGTAACAATCATGCTGATAATCTCCTTTTTATTTTATCTTTCCTCGCGGAAGTATGAAAGTCCGAGGCTCATAGGCGGCTGCTGCTCCCTCTTTTTGCGCATACTCGTAAGGCAGAGAACTATGATTGTGACAACATACGGAAGCATGTTGAACAGCTCCTGAGAGCTTCTTGCAAGTGCCATTCCGGTAAATTCCGGAATGTAGATATAGATGATATAAAGTCCGCCGAAAAGTATTGCGCCGGGGATACTGAACTTAGGCTTCCAGATTACGAATATTACAAGCGCGATAGCGAGCCAGCCTCTGTCGCCGAAGCCGTTATTCGTCCACGCTCCGCCGATATAGTCCATAACAAAGTAGAGTCCGCCAAGTCCTGCGATTGCGCCGCCGATGCAGGTTGCAAGGTATTTGTAAAGTGTGACATTTATGCCCGCCGCGTCCGCGGTTGCCGGGCTTTCGCCCACCGCGCGCAGGTTAAGACCTATTCTTGTGCGGTTGAGAATAAGGCTTGCCGTAAGAGCTATGGCTATGGCGAGATATGCGAGGAAGCCGAAGGAAAGGAAGGTGCTTCCGAACAGTCCGAGCTTGTCGGCAAAGGGGAGGGTGGTTTTAAAATAATTTCCGGTGACGTTCAGGGCGATTGTTCCTCCGGAGCCGCCGAAAAGGCTTGAAAGAGAGCCGCCGAAGAAATTGCCCACGCCTACGCCGAAGGTGGTCAGAGCAAGTCCCGTGACGTTTTGATTGGCACGCAGGGTAATGGTCAAAAAGCTGTAAATAAACGCCATCAGAGCCGAGCCCGCAAGCGATGCGAGAAACGGAATAAGTACGCAAAGAAATACATTTGACACATCCCCGTATTTTTCATAGAAGAAGGCGCCTATAACGCCGGAGATACCGCCCATATACATTATTCCGGGGATTCCGAGGTTCAGGTTTCCGGATTTTTCGGTCAGAATTTCACCGGTTGAACCGAAAATCAGAGGTATGCCCTGAATTATCGCCTGCCTGAGGAAGCCAAAAATAAGAGTAATCATTTTTTATCCTCCTCAATATGTTTTGTGCGGAAGTTGATTTTATAGTTGATGAAAAATTCGCTTCCGATTATGAAAAACAATATAACACCTGTGAGTATCTCGGAGATGCTTTCGTTGAGTCTGAAGGTGGTTGCGATTTCACTTGCGCCTCTGCCGAGGAAGGTAAGAATAAATGATGTAAGAACCATGACCGCCGGATTGAATTTTGCGAGCCACGATACCATTATTGCTGTGAAGCCCTGACCTCCGACAATATTTGAGGATATTGTGTGATTTGTACCCGCGATTATAAGAAGTCCGGCAACGCCGCATATCGCTCCCGAAAGCGCCATGGTGCGCATAATTACTTTTTTTACATTTATGCCGATATATTTTGCGGTATTTTCACTTTCGCCGACTACGGATATCTCATAGCCGTGCTTGCTGTATTTGAGATAGATATACATAAATATCGTTATTCCGATAACGATGATAACATTAAGCAGATATTTTTTACCGAATATTGTCGGCAGCCAACCTATCTCCGACATTGCGTTGATAATGCCTACGGTGTTTGAGCCCTTGGGTTTTTCCCAGATGGTGACGAAGCAGGAAACAAGCTGAATCGCAACATAGTTCATCATAAGCGTGAACAGTGTTTCGTTTGTATTAAAGGTTGCCTTAAATACCGCCGGAATCAAAGCCCAGATAATTCCGGCAAGCACGCTTGCGGCTATCATCACAGGAATAAGCAGTACGGTGGGGAGTGCGTCATCAAGGTATATCATACACGCGGCGGTGGCAAGACCTCCGACGAGGACCTGGCCCTCTGCGCCGATATTCCAGAATCTCATTTTAAACGCCGGAGTTACCGCAAGCGATATGCAGAGCAATATGGCGGTTTTCTGAAGCATAAACCAGAATTTGCCGCTTGTTCCGAAGCTGCCCTTGAACATTGCGACATAGACCTCTATGGGATTGTAGCCTGTAAGAATGACTATGATAAACGCGCAAACGATAAACGCGGCAACAACAGCGCCGGCGCGTACGCACCACGCCTTCCACGGCGGCATTGCATCGTTCTTTGAAAGTCTGATAAGCGGCTCGGAAAGATTTTTTGAATTTTTCATTCCCGTTCACCTCCCGAATATTTTGTCATCGCAAGACCGATTTCCTCCTTGGTGGCGGTGCGTCCGTCAACAATGCCGGATATTTTTCCGCCGCAGAGTATCAGAATTTTGTCACACAACTCAATGAGCACATCAAGGTCCTCACCTACAAAAATAACGGCGGTACCGCTGTCCTTCTGGCGGTTGAGAAGATTGTATATGGTGTAGGAAGAGTTTATATCAAGCCCGCGGACGGGGTAGGCGACCATGAGCACCGTAGGGGCTGAGGAAATTTCACGTCCGACAAGCACCTTCTGCACATTTCCGCCCGAAAGCCTGCGTACCGGCGTGTTCGCGTCCGGTGTTACAACGTCGAGCTCGCTTATAATCCTTTCCGCAAGGTCGCGCGGTGCCTTGCGCTGAAGAAACAGCGAATGCCCCTTCTGATAGCTGCGAAGCATCATGTTGTCTATAATATCCATGTTTCCGACAAGACCCATACCGAGTCTGTCCTCCGGGACGAAGGAAAGCCGCACGCCGAGATTTCGTATTTGCAGGGGTGTTTTGTTGCGGAGATTATCATGTGTGCCGGTCTTAGGATTGATATATGTGATTTTGCCGTCGGTAAGCTTTTGAAGCCCCGCTATTGCCTCAAGCAGCTCACGCTGACCGCTGCCCGAAACACCCGCGATGCCGAGTATTTCACCGGCTCGCGCGGTAAAGGATATGTCTTCAATTACCTTAACTCCCTCGCGGTTTACGCAGTTAAGATTTTCGACGACAAGCCTGTCTGTCGGATTTTTCGGTTCGCTGCGTTCTATATCCAGCGAAATTTTCTTGCCGACCATCATTTGTGTGAGAGAGGACTCGTCTGCCTGAGCGGTAACCACGGAGCCTACATGCTCACCCTTGCGCAGCACCGCAACACGGTCCGACAGCTCAAGCACCTCATGAAGCTTGTGGGTTATGATTACTATGGCGTTACCGTAGTCGCGCATAGTGCGAAGCACTGAAAACAGCGTTTGAGTCTCCTGCGGGGTAAGGACGGCGGTAGGCTCATCGAGAATAAGAATATCCGCACCCCGGTAGAGCACCTTAACTATTTCAACTGTCTGCTTTTCAGACACCGACATCTCATAAATCTTCTTGTTAAGGTCAATTTCAAAGCCGTATTTTTCACAGGTTTCCTTAATTTCGGCGGATGCTCTTTTTACATCAAAGCCCTTCTCGTCCTTGAGTCCGAGAATGATATTTTCGGTGGCCGTGAAGATATCCACAAGCTTAAAATGCTGGTGAATCATACCGATTTTCAAATCGAACGCATCCTTGGGAGAGCGGATGGAAACCTCCTTGCCATCGACCAGGATTTCACCGGAATCGGGATAGTAAATGCCTGAAATCATGTTCATCAGGGTGGTTTTTCCGCTGCCGTTCTCGCCCAAAACGGAAAGTATCTCGCCGCGGTTCACGGTGAGATCGACATTTTTGTTTGCGACAACCTTTCCAAAGGTTTTGGTAATGCCGCGAAGCTCTATTGCCGGTACTGCGGGTTTCATTTGCATTCCTCCATAATTCGGTTCTTAAAAACGTCCTGCGCGAGGAGCGGAAGAAATTTTTAAAATCCGAAATAAAGACTTCGGGCGGAGCAGATAGGTGCTCCGCCCTCAAGCTCTTTAAATTGTTTGTTTACGCGGGGATAACGCCGGTGATTCCGTCTACTGTCATGAAGAAGTAGGGTGCGCTTCTCGCGGTTGACTCCTGGAAGTATCCGCCCTTGACTGCCTTGGTGTCGGGGGTGAATTTTTCATCGTAGATAACGTCTGCGGGGGCGCCCTCAACAAGAGCCTTGCCGCCTACGGTGAAGGTGGAGATATCAAATACATGGAGAGAGCCGTCCTTGAGCTTTGCCTGAGCAGCCTCAATAGCGGCCTTGGCAGCAACGCCCTTGTCGGCATAAGCTGCGTCATTGAGCTCGGTAAGCTGTACAGAGCCGGTGGCAATGGTTCCGCACCAATCGGTGGGAATGGTTTTGCCGGCTGCTGCGCACTTCATGATAAGCTCAAAATAGGGCTCCCACGAAATTTTTGAGGAGATAAGAGCGGTTGTCGGACCGAGATTGATGGTGCTGATGTTGTAGCCGACGTTGGGAACTCCTGCTTCCTCACAAGCCTTGGGAGCACCTTCGGAGTCGGCGTGCTGGCTGACAAGAACGCAACCGGAGGCGATAAGCGCCTTAGCGGTTTCCTTTTCCTTGGCAATGTCAAACCATGAACCGGTATACTTAACATCCATTGTAACAGAGGGGCATACCGACTTTGCGCCGAGATAGAAGGAGGTAAGACCGGAAATAACCTCAGCATAGGGATGTGCGCCGACATAACCCATTTTTGCCTTATCAGCGGTGATTTTGCCTGTGGAAATCATCTCATTGAGCTTTACGCCCGCTGCGATACCGGCAAGATAGCGGCCTTCATAAATGGATGCGAATGCGTTGTGGTAGTTTTTAACACCGGCGGTAAGAGCGTTTGTGCCGGTAGCGTGGCAGAACTGAACGTCTGAGAATTCCTTGGCTGCCTGAATCATGAAAGGCTCATGACCGAAGCTGTCTGCGAAAACAACATCGCAACCCGCTTCTGCAAGCTCCTTGGCTGCCTGATAGCAGGTATCGTCCTCGCCGATGCCTACCTTGAAGATGACCTGCTCATCCTTAAGACCGAGCTTTGCCTGGGCAGCCTTGGCGGCGTCCATAAAGTTCTTGTCATAAGTGGAGTTCTCATCATGCAGGAAGATAAAGCCGATTTTGAAATCATCAAAGGTGACCTCAGCCGGAATCTCCGCGTCATTTTTGAGAGCAACGAGCTCGGAATAGTTTTCTGCCGTCGTCGTGGTGGTGTCGTCCGAGGGCTTCTTGTCGCCGCAACCTGCGAAGAGAACAGCGATCATGGAGAGAACCATGACGATTGCGAGAACCTTGGAAAGTTTTCTCATTTTTACATTCCTCCGTAATTTTTTATTCTTAACGATATACAGAGTACACGGGCAAAAGCGGAATACGCGCTCAGTGAGCAAAAACAATTCCGTTTTCGTCCATAGACTCTATAATCGCCAAAGACTGAACATTGATGCCGCTGTCGCGCAGCATTTTTCCTCCGGGCTGAAAGCCCTTTTCGATTGCTATGCCTATGCCTGCGAGTCGTGCGCCCGCCTGGTCGATAATACTTTTCAATCCGAGCGAAGCGTTTCCGTCGGCAAGAAAATCATCAATAATGAGAACTGTATCGGCGGATGTGATATAATCCTTTGACACCTGAATGGTGCAGGTGCTGCCCTTTGTAAAAGAAAAAACATCGGCGGTAAATACGTTATCCCCGACATTTCTGTGGTTTCCTTTTTTGGCGAAGACAACGGGGCAGTGGAAAAATTTTGCCGTAAAGCAGGCGATTGCAATACCCGAGGCTTCAACCGTGAGAATTTTTGTTATGTTTTCGGACGCAAAGAGTTTATGGAACTCCATACCCATCTCCCAGAGCAGGTCGGTGTCAATCTGATGATTGAGGAACATGTCAACTTTAAGTATGTCCGGACCCGGAATCTTAGCGTCGCGCGCAATGCGTTCCTCGAGAAGCTGCAAAGTCATTCACCCCGTACTCTTGAAAAATCATTTTAATTATATCCTCAAAAACCATGGAAATCAATAGAAATTTGTCGAAAAAGCGATGCGAAACTTTTTTTCTGCATTTTGACTAAATTTATCGTGTTTTGTCGGCGAAGGGTGGTGAAAGCGTCCTAAAAGAAAAGAGTTTTCAGAAAAATACAATTTATCAATTTAAAGCAAGACTGTAAAGTTGCTTTGCTTTACAAAGCTGAATTTTAGCTAAACTCTAAGAACAAAAATCGGTATTACCCCCTTTAATATCAACGGATTTCCTTATAGTAAAAATACCCGTTTTAATTCAGGTTATGTAAAGCTTAACCACTTTACACAGTTCATTTGTCAAAATGACCAACATCTGCGTGGAGCGAGGTTTTGGATTTGGGATTTAGAAGTCGAAAAACAGGAGTTAGGGTGCTGCGCGCAGCAATGTAGAGCTGTTAGCCCGTAGCTGTTAGCCCGTAGCCATTAGTTTGTAGCAGTTCAGCTTGTAATTCTTAGTGCTTACGGCGAGCAAAAGCCTCCTTTGGCAAAGGAGGTGGCAGTGCGCAAGCACTGACGGAGGATTGTTGCTTGATTGGTTTTTGGGTTTGGTTAATTTTAGGCTTTACGGTAAAATTTATCTGCTCATCAATCCTCAGTCCGCTTCGCGGACAGCTCCTTTTCTAAGGAGCCTTTAACTGCGGCGCTTCGGTGCGCTTCTCCTCAAAAACATGGTCGTCTTGTTCGCTTAGAGCGAGCTGCTTCTCCCGCTGAAGTCTTATACTATTATAATATATCGTCTGAAAACGCATTTTTTTGCAAAAACCTATTGACAATCAGGGGCATATCATATATTATTGTTGTAACCGTAAGGTTGGGGTAGTGGGTGAAGTGTGCCCATTTCTGCGGAACATAGCAAAAGCACACATCTCCGCTGCGGGTAAAATGTGCGGGCGGACCCAATCTCGTAATCATTCACGCTGCCCGTATTAACATGCATAATATTTAAATAGTATGAACAGCCGCGTTCGTTAACGGGTGCGGTGAGTACTTGAAAGGAGGTACGCCGAAGTCTGAAAATTTTAAGTCTGCCGTGTGAGGTGCGTTGGCGCGGCGGAGGGAAGTTTAAGACGCACGCGTAATTCTATGTATTGGCGTACTAGAATATGGAGGTGCAAATATTTTGAAACAGTCAAAAAGATTAGTAAGCGTTCTCCTCGCGGTAATAATGCTGTTCTCGGTATTTTCCGTTGGTGTTAACGCGGCACTCGTTCAGAATGAAGTCAATTACGACTCCATCGATAACGCGGTGCTTTCCCCCGAGCAGGTAGCGGATATCATCCTTGATCTCCTCGAGCCTGTTCTCGCAGATGTCGACCTCGACATCGGTGCTGTCGGTCTCGTTATTAAGAGTGTCGACACCACCCTTGAAACCGTCGAAGGCATCGGAACCCTCGCGAACGTTGCCGGCGGCGACGTTGCGAACATCAAGCCCAATGCAGTTAAGGGCGTCCGCAGATCCGGCGGCGACCTTAACGTTATCTATGCACTGCTTCAGTTCCTTGCCGACAACACCAATGCAAACCTTCACCTTGAGAAGGTTGCTTACGGTATCGGTCAGGACAAGAGCGATGCTGCAGATGCTAAGCTTGCAGTCGGCAAGCTTCTCTGGACAGGTAAAATCATAGGTATTGACCTTGGCTTCAATCTTAAGGACATGGAGCTCATCGGCCAGCTCGGCGACATTCCCGGGCTGCTCAAGGGTCTTATCTTTGACCTTCTCCTTCAGGGCTCCTATGCCTATCCCAACGAGTGGGAAACAGAGACCAACGCATCCATCAAGTCAATGAGCCTTGAGGACATGATCAACAACGCCATCTACAATCTTCTCACAACTCCTCAGGAGTATACGAGAGATGAAAACGGCAATAAGATCTGGGACAATGATTCCGTTATCCTCGGCAAAATCGGCACCGAAGGCTATTCCCTTCAGAAGTCCGACCTCACAGTAGCCGGCGCCGGCGCGAAGACCATTCTCGGTCTTGTTGACACGATTCTTCAGGAAGCCTACAACGAGTTTGCAACCGTGGTTCTTAACCATGACGTTAAGAAGATAATCATGGAAGCAACAGGTGCAGACTTCATCAGAATAACCGACGAAGCCGAAATCGCCCGCGTTTCCACCCAGACCGGTATGCCTACCACAGGCGTTAAGAATTATTTCTGCAACGCAGCAATGTGGAAGGATGCCGCTTCGGGAATCTATTACTTCAGAGACTATGTCACCGAGACAACTGTCGACGAAGCAACAGGTGAGGAAATAAAGAATAAGGTAGACAGATACTTCGTGGCTAACGCCGCGAACGCCAACAAGTTCTTTGACCTTGTCAACTGGGACTATCTGTTCACCGAAAGCACCTATAACTTTGACGCAGGTCTTGCCCAGTACGGCTCGATCTTCGGTCAGCTCAACCATCTTGTTTATGCGATACTTGACGAAGCTATTCTTGATTCCATCAAGGCAGACATAGCAGCTGTTACCGGCAAAGCATGGTGGACGGACGGCGACAACACGAACCTTATTCCCAACCTTATCAATGTTGCGAAGTGGGTTCTTCAGTACGCTCCCGAAGAGATCTTCAGCAAGGATTCCGAATTCTATGATCTTGAGTATTCCGAGATAGCCGGAATGAACACCCTTAAAGAGCTGCTTGCCTTCATCGGCATCCCGCTTCTTCAGGATGGCATGCCTCAGCTTATTCTCCCCGACAATCTCGAAGCAGCTAACATAATCGAGCAGATTGGCGCCATCGTTCTCCGCGAGTTCATCAGTGATGTAACTCCCGTTGTCAACTACGACGCTCAGATCTTCCAGGCAGGCACGCTCGATGCGGCACAGCGCAAGATAATAACCGGTCAGGATTCCGAGTATTGGTTCAACATCGTCCTCAACATGGCGATTGACATGGCGGTTATCTATCTTGACAACATCACCAACATCAATCTCGACTCCGCAAAGGTTGCCGAGTATAAGGCAGCAGGCTGGGGCTGGGAGCAGTTCCTCGATGAAATAGTCGACTGGGCAATCCTCTATGTCGGCTCGGGCGCAAACTGCCCGCTCGCAGGTCTTGATCCCAACACTCTCGGCGCAGTCAGAGGCGACGGTGCAGCACAGGGCTTGAACAAGCTCACCAAGGCGCTCAACACCATTCTTCCTCTCGGCCTTGTCTCCAACTGCTCCGGCTCAAACGCCGGCACGGAATATCCGCTTGATATGCAGGTCCTCTTCAACAAGCTTAAGAGCCTGCTTCACAATGTCGACCTCAACGAGCTTCTTTCGCTCTTCGGCAGACAGAATCAGACGGGTAACCTTCTTCTCTCGGCGCCTCTCGACACAACTGTTGTTCACCTTGTAATAGACATTCTCAACCTTCTCCTCGGTGCCGGCAGAATTGCCAAGGTTGACACTCTTACAGCTCTTACAAGCAAGGCGAACCTCAAGCTTCTCGTCGGTTCTCTTATCCACGGCCTTAACACAAGAAAGGTCGCCATTCTCACTCCCGTGCTTCCCATCGTCGCGGCGTTTGTCGAGGGCTGGGGCACAGAGCAGAACTTTGAAGCACCCGACATCAACATCTGCCCCAAATTCGTGGCAGGCCAGAACGGCGAGTGCTCCATCAGAAACAACATCAACGGTGTCTGGAGAAAATACGCGGGCGGTCAGGATAATCAGTACAGCCTCGTTGTCGACTCCATAACCACCAATAACGGTGCTGTAACGGTTGTTGAGCGCGACGGCGCCTACACCGGAACCTACACCCTCAGCGAGAATCAGCCCTTCAGGCTAAACTCCTCGCTCACGGCTGACACCATGGTTCAGGTAACCGTCACCTATCACATCAACGCCGAAGACGGCATAAAGCTCGGCGGCAAGAACTTCACCGCAACACGTGACGTTTATGTTACCAATGGTAATGAGGGCAAGAAAGCTGATTATACAAATTCAACTGCTGCGAAAAAGCAGATTGGAACAACTAGCAGATCCAACATCGCTTTCATAGATATTTCCGGCGATGCTGTTGGCTCAATTGCCAATGCAGTTGAAACAACCACGGCAGATTTCAACAGATACAATTTGTGGTTGCTTAACGACAACAACAAGGGCGACGTTTCGATTACGTTTACTTATAGCCTCGGTTCACTTGCAACTCTCGGAATTGGTGCAGCCAATCCCAGTGTCACTCTCGGAAGAGGTGACGAATCCAATGGTCATGTAGTGTTTACTTCAACAGGTGTTACTGCCGACAAACTCGTTCCCGGCAGATACGAAGGCTCTTATAGTGTAGGACTTCCGTATACCACCACTAAACAGAGCGGTAACTTTGCTACAGGTACGGCCTATTTGGTTATTTATCTTTATGACTCAAAAGCGTTTGTTGAGCTTCAGGACACGGTCGGTGATGTCAGAAACGCGGCTCGCATAGCTTCCGATTACTACACCGATGATATGGTTATAAACTACACCGACGCCGCGGGCGTTGAGCATGAGGATGTAACCGTAAACGGTGCAGCTGCATGGGCAAACTATGATGCGGCTTACAAAGCGGCATACAATGTCGCTTATCAGGATTGGGATACTTCTTCTGTATTCAGCGGCTATGAAGCCTATGAGGACGCTCTCAGAGACGCAGCAACAATCCTCGACTGCTTCAAGAAATCCGCAGAGGATCTCGGCGGCGACAATGTTGATGCCGCTGTCGACGCTCTGAAGGCAGCGAAGGAGCAGGCTGAGGAATCCCTCAACAGCTATAAGGACTACATGCTTTACAGATGGGATCGTTACACCGAGTATGCAAACCGTGCAAACGATGTCATCAACAAGAAGGATGCAGCCTCCAAAACTGCCGATATTTACTCCATCCCCGGCACAGGCTACAGCTACTACGACGTTAACAAGCTTCTCACCGACGCAAACTCCCCCTACAAGAGCTTTGTTCTTGCAACAAGAGAAGACCTGACGGCGGAGCAGATAAAAGCCAACCAGACCAATCTCAAGAACGCGAAGAACGCATATGCAAATGTCACCTCCGTTCAGGTTGCCGACATTGCAAACAACGTTCCCAACATGGCGGCAAGACTTATTGTCCGTGAGGGCAACGAGAACGGCGCTGTCAAGACCTATCTCCAGCATGAGGTCAACTCCGCAATTGCAGCTCTCGGCGAGTCTGCGGTTAACGAAACCTACACAGCGAAGAGCTGGGCAAAGTACGCAACCGCACTTACGAATGCTAAGGCAGCTCTTGCAGCAGCTGAAAGCAATTCCAAGGTGTTTGATGCTAAGTATGAGCTTCAGCTTTCCCGCAACGAGCTTATCCTTGCCAACGACGGTGCGGATTACACCGAAATCAACAACGCAATCGCAATGGCAGAGCAGGCTCTTGCACTTGAAGTTGCAACACCCGGCACCTATGTAGCAATCGACGGAACCGCCACTGCTGATGAGTGGGGCAATGTTGTTAAGGCTCTCGGCCTCACGGTTGAGGATGCTGACGGCAACGATGCAACAATCTTCGGCGGAGCCAAGGCAGAGGCAGGAAAGGTTTATGCCCTCAATCGTCAGGACAGACTTGACAATGCAGCCAGTGCTCTTATGTTGGCGCTTTCAAAGCTGAAGTTCGCTACAGCTTATGTCACTCCTCTTCCCTCAGCACCCGTACAGAAGGAAGAAGATGCTACAATTATTGTCGATGAAGACAACACTGAAATTACAGTCAACCTTCTTACCGTCGCTCCCGTGAGCACAACTACTATTGTTAAGGCTCAGGTTACTGTAAATCTTCCCGCAAACGCAGTCGACGGCGACATCACAACTACCGCTTCGCATATGGGCACCGGTGCTGTTGTAACAGTTACAGGCGTCATCGGCGGACAGAGAGTACCCCTTAACGCATACACCGTAGTCGTCAAGGGCGACGTCAATGGCGATAGTGAAGTCGATGCTATCGATGCTGCTGCTGTTGAGCTTGCAGTCAACAACCATGCAACCCTTTACGGCTTGCAGAATCTGGCTGCTCGTTACACAGGCGGTACGAATATTAGTGTTGACGACTTCACGGCTATAGAGAACGCAGCTCTCGGTCTCACTGCGTAAAACATCCACGCGTACGGATGTACGCAAAGGGTTAATCTTTAATTCATCTCTCGGACGCTTCCCGGGACGGACCTTGAGTCCGCCCCGGGCGGCGGGAGGAAGCTCCGCGGCGCTTATATATAATAGTATGGCAAAGCTGACTTCGTCCGTCCCTAAGGTGGAAAGAGAATAAAGAAACAACCAAACGAAGGAGGCAAACAAATGTCAAAGACCAAGAAAGTTGTAAGTCTTGTATTGGCAATGACGATGATTCTTTGTGTCTTCTCTGTGTCCGTATTTGCGGCTGATGATACAAGCAAGACCACTACCTGGTCAATTGCTTCAACAGCGGCAGGCACGGCTCCCGCAGTCGGCACAGACATCGTTGTAGCGGTTTCGCTTACAACCGATTATGCAGTAGGTCAGATAGGCTTCTCACTTAATTACGATACTGCGAAGCTTACCTACAAAAGCGCAGCCGTCGGTGCAGGTTATCCCGCATCATACGGCACAAACCCCCATTTTACGATTAACGGCTCCGTGGGAGGAGCAGGAATAGTCAGCGGCACAATCGTTCCCAACACCGCAGGATTTTCCACAGCTGTTCCCGCAGTTTCGCTTACAAATGCAGTTGTTGTCAATGTAACCTTTACGGTTAAGGCAACAGGCGCTACAACGGTTTCCATTAATAAGGATGTCAAGAATGACGCCAACATTGATGGTGAGCTTTACGTCACAAGGTCGCTTTCCGGCAACATCAACGTTCTCGGCGACGGCTTTGCTTACGGCCAGACAGCTGCTTACGGCACAGATTCCCTCAGCTTCGGCGCATCTGCTCCCTCAGTTCCTGAGCTTGCAGTCGCAGCCGGCAAGGGCGGAGTTATTGACGCTTCAAAAGCAGACGGTACCTATGCAGGTTATGTTTACGGTATTGAAATCAACGATGGTGAAACTGCTGATACTGTGTTTGAAGCAACCAACGGCGGTTCGGTTAATGTTGTTGCAAACAGTGAAAGTTTAACCGAAGCAACGGGCGCAACACTTCAGCTTCTTGATGCAGACGGCGATGTTGTCGAGGAATACATTATTATAATTTTCGGCGATGTCAATGGTGACGGTGGTATTGATTCACTTGATTCTATTTACCTTCAAGAATGGGAAATGTTCATCTCAGCTTATGATAATGAGTATCAGTATTTTGCCGGAGATGTAAACTTTGATGGTTCTTCGGATAGCCTTGATGGTATTTTTATCGAAGAAAACGAAATGTTTATTTCGGCACTCAATACACAAGTTGATATAGCAACAGCTGTACGAGCATTAAGTGCTTAATGATTTTTTAAGATAATGAAATAGGAGGCATATAAATGTCTAATAGTAAAAAGATTTTAAGTCTTTTTATTGCAGTTCTTATGATTGCAAATATTTTTGCAATCTCGGCTTCTGCATTAAGAGACACTACCGACAAAATTGCTATCGTAACATGGGCAGATAAAACAAAATTAGTTGCCGGCGAAGAGGTTACAATTTATACAAGTGTTAAACTTCCCGCAGGCAGTTCTTACGCAGATACTAAGTTTAGTACTTTTGCGTTTATGATGTCCTATAATAACGCAGTTCTTACTCCCGTTCAGACATCTACAACAGACAAAAGCGTCAGAGCATGGAATCTGGATTATGATGGAGTTAACGGAAGTGGCTGGTTCTCTGATGCTATGGTTAACTCCGCAGCAACTGTTCACAATGCAATCGCTTCTACACTTTCTACAACCGGAGAGAATAATTTGGGTCTTAATGCGTCTCTCATGGTAGGTTGCGGTTATGTTGCCGGAAACGCCGCGGGTGTAACGGCTGCTTCTGGTTATAGTCTCACCGGCGGATCTGACGATTATCTTTTCACCCTTAAGTTTAAGGTTAGTGATAGCTTGCCGGCAAACACGACAACCTATATCGGATACACCGAAGCAGCTTTCAGTAAGGTTAACAGCTGCTATGTCAGGCTTATTGAAGGTGGAAAAGCTGCACCTGCAGATGTTGACTTAAACAATGCAATGATAACCCTCACTGATAAGGATGTTGCTGTTGCAGGTACTGATGCCAAGGTTCGTCCCGGCACACAGGCTGCTCCCACAAGCTACATCTCCGGCGGCGTTCTCTCGAACCTTGACCTTCGTCTTGAAGCCAAGTTCGACAAGACAGCATTTGACGCTACCTATGCTCCCGCTTCTGCAGGTTCTCCCTGCCAGAACATGGATGAGGTAGGCTTCATCGTTGCAAAGACAGCTGATATTACAAGTGCTGCCGACCTTACAGTTGCAAATGCAAACGGCTCAACCATTAAAAAGCAGGCTGTAAACAAGATTCAGGATAAGAGCACATATTATAACATGGTTCTTGCTATCAGCGGCATCCCCGCGGCAGATATTGCAACCGAGTACACCTATGTTGCATACATCACCAACGGTGCCAACACTATCTACTCCGCTCCTGCCACTGCAGCTGCTGCTGACCGTGATTATCTTGCAATCCCCAATGTTACTTCTCTTGCGTAAGCAAAAGGGAGTAGCCCAATGAAGAATAATTACGAAAAACCCGAAATAACGGTCACCGAATTCACGCTTGAAGACGTGATAACAGAATCGGGCATTGTAGTTACCCCAGGCGAAGGCCAGGAAGTAACAATCCCGTATTGGTGATCAATTAGGAAACAGAAATTTGAAAGGAGCTGCTTTAATGAAGCGCGAGTATGCAAAACCCGAGTTCGAAGTTAATGAGTTCGAGCTTGAGGATATCCTTACAGTATCCATCGGCGACGATCCCGATGGCGGAGATACCGGCTGGTATTAAGCTGTAATTCTTTACGCGGGCAGGCAAGCCTCTTGCCTGCCCGCTGGTTTTTTGAAGCCCTTATAAAAGAGCACCTTTGAAGTCTCCTTGGAAAAGAAAAGCACGCCGAAGCGCCCGCATTTGAAGGCTCCTTAGAAAAGGAGCTGTCCGCGAAGCGGACTGAGGATTGACGAGTAGAAAAACCTCACCGCAAAGCCTAAAATCAACCAAACCCAAAAACCAATCAAGCAACAATCCTCCGTCAGGACTTACGTCCTGCCACCTCCTTTGCCAAAGGAGGCTTGTGTCCTACGCAAAGCGAGTTTTTAAAGAAGCAAGACGAATTTACACGATATATTTGAGGGTTACTATGAAAAAGAAAACGTTGCCTAGAAACAAACAGATGAGACCATATTCTACTGAGTTGCGGAACAACGCTACGAAAGAAGAGAACCATTTATGGTACGATTATCTTCGGACTTATCCTGTTCGTTTCAATCGCCAACGGATTATTGGTAAATATATTGTGGATTTTTACTGCCCTCAAGCGAAACTTGCAGTGGAAATTGATGGTTCACAACACTATGAACCAAAAGGACAAAATTATGATGTTGCACGCACGGAATATTTAAACCGATTGGGAATTATGGTTTTGAGGTTTACTAATTTTGATGTTAATAACAATTTCTTAGGGGTTTGTGATACAATATATGATGTTGTAAACAAACGAACCAAAGGCTCCTTAGAAAAGGAGCTGTCCGCGAAGCGGACTGAGGATTGACAAGCAGATAAACCTAACCGCAAAGCCTAAAATCAACCAAACCCAAAACCAATCAAGCAACAATCCTCCGTCAGTGCTTGCGCACTGCCACCTCCTTTGCCAAAGGAGGCTTGTGCTCGCCGCGAAGCGCCGCATTTGAAGGCTCCTTAGAAAAGGAGAGCACGCCGAAGCGCCGCCGGGAGGCGGAAGCAGCGAGGTGTGCGAGTGAAGAAACAGGGAGAATTGCGATGCGCTCCAAGCGAGCAAGGCGACCATGTTTCTGAGGGAAAGTCCGCGAAGCGGACTGAGGATTGACAAGCAGATAAACCTCACCGCAAAGCCTAAAATCAACCAAACCCAAAACCAATCAAGCAACAATCCTCTGTCAGTGCTTGCGCACAGCCACCTCCTTTGCCAAAGGAGGCTTGTGCTCGCCGTGAAGCGCCGCCTTTAAATGCACCTTAGAAAAGAAGCTGTCACAATCCCGCAAATCACAAGGAGAACCCTATGATACTTAATATTGCAGGCTTAAATGTGAAAATCACTCCGCGCTACGAGGTCCTCGCATCGCGGATTTCAAATGAATATATCGCTCCCGATTCGGCAAAGCCGGATTTTTCAATCAACATAATTCCCGGATATCTTGAGCAGAAGCAGAAGGAGAATCCGCATCTTACACTTGCCGAATGTGAATACATCTGGTCGGGCGAGGCGGTTTTTGCATCAATGCTTGACTTCGGAGGCTTTATGCTTCACTCCTCCGCGGTTGCTCTTGACGGTCAAGCCTATCTTTTTTCAGCGCGCTCGGGTACCGGAAAATCCACACATACCCATTTGTGGCTTGATTGCTTCGGCGCGGAACGGGCAAAAATAATCAATGATGACAAGCCGCTTTTGCGTCTTATCGACGGCAAATTCTATGCCTTCGGCTCCCCGTGGAGCGGTAAAACCGATGAAAATCTGAATATAAAGGTTCCTGTGAAGGCTATTGCGTTTCTTGAACGCTCACAGACCAATTCAATAGAAAGAATCCCCTCGCTTGCGGCGCTGCCGCTTGTGCTCAATCAGACTGTACGCCCTCTCGGGGAGGAGAGGATGAGCTGTCTGCTTTCGTTGCTTGACCGCCTTTTGAGTGACATTCCTGTGTACAGACTGAAATGCGACATGTCACACGAGGCGGTTGAAACCTCATACAATATGATGTCCGAAAGGAATGAATCAAGATGAAAATAAAGCCCGGATATGTTTTAAGAGAGGTCGCGGGGAGTATTGTCGTAGTGCCCATAGGCGAGGCAACTCTCAACCTCAACGGAATGATAACCCTGAATGAAACTTCAAAAATGCTTTGGAAGCTGCTTGAAGCGGGTGCGGACGAGGACTCACTTACCGCAGCGGTGCTCAATGAATATGACATTGATGAATCGACTGCGCGCGCAGATGTCAAGGCGTTTATTAAAAAACTTGAGGACAGGAAGATAATCGGATAGTATGGAGAACAAGCGAATCAAACTGTCGGATATTTCGCCGGTCATGCTTGAGGTTCTTGAGGCGGGCGGCGAGGTAACGCTTACGATTACGGGAACAAGTATGCTTCCGCTTCTCGTTGCGGGGCGTGATACCGTTACGCTGAAAAAGCCGGACGGAAAGCTTAAAAAATGCGACCTTCCGCTCTATCGCAGACGAGAGGGTGCATTTGTGCTGCACAGAGTGGTCAGGACAACTGCCGACGGATATGTGATGTGCGGCGACAATCAGTTTTTGCTTGAGGCGCCGATATATGACGACCAGATACTCGGTGTTGTTACACGTATAAAGCGCAAGGGAATTTCATTTGAGGTGACTAACAGAAAATACGCACTCTATTGCCGTATATGGACGGCACTGCTCGGCGTACGTTATCCGTTGCGCAGACTTAGATTTTATGCTTCGAGGAGAATACATGGAAACAGATAAAACGCTTGAAAATTCAAGTCTTGATGCAGATGAAAAATATTTGATAGCTTTGCTGGCGTCCGCGATAAACGGTACTCCGGCTCCGAAACCCGACTCTCAGGTTGATTTGCATAGGGTATACGTAATGGCCGATAAGCACCGGGTTGCAAATACCGCGGCATATGCCGTGTTGCAGCTTGAAGGACTTGACGCGGCGGCAAGGGAGGCCTTTAAAAAGCAACAGTTTAAGGGGATAGCTCGCCAAACCGCGCAGGAGCTTGAAATTTCGATTATTTCCGATGCGCTGACGGGGTCATCTATACAGTTTTCGTTCTTGAAGGGCATAAACATAAGCCGCCTATATCCCACACCGGATATGAGGTTTATGCTTGATGCGGATGTGCTTGTTGAGCCGGAGAATATCGAAAAGGCATCGGATATACTTAAAAAGCTCGGCTACGAGCCGGCAGATAAAACAGACCCCAAGGATATCGGGTTTAAAAAGCCTCCGTATATGCTTCTGGAGCTTCACAAGCAGCTTACCTACGAGGAAAATGCCTTTTATTCGTATCTTGAGGATATGCGTAAGCGGTTTGTTTTCGCAGACGAGGGCGGCTGCCGTCTGAAGATGACGGATGAGGATTTATTTGTTTACATGACTGCCCACGCAGCATCCCACTATTCACGCGGAGGCACCGGAATACGCGCGGTAATGGATGATTATCTTTTCAGGAAAAAACTTTTTGCATCGCTTGAGGCTTCGTCAATAAGGCAGAAGCTTTCCGACGCGGGACTCTTGAGATTTTCCGAGAACCTTGAGGCACTCGGAAGCATGTGGTTCGACGACGCACCCGGAGATGACTTTATAAAAGTAATGGGCGCGTTCATACTCAAAAGCGGAGTCTACGGTACAGCCGAGTTCAGCGTATTGAGCAGCCTTTCTTCAAAAGGTGAGGGCGAGGCATCGAAGTCGGTTTACATAAGAGAACGTCTTTTCCCGCCGCTAAAGCTTATGAAGGTAAGATATCCGGTTTTGCAGAAGCTTCCGCTTCTTTTGCCCCTGATGTGGGCTGTACGTATTCTGGCGAGTGTGTTTTCTTCAGGCAAAAACCGCGAGGAGCTGCGAAGACTGTCGGATGCCGATGCGGGAAAGATAGATAAAATGGCGGATTTTCTTAAAAAATCAGGAATTTGAGCGAAAGCGCATAAAAAAATCTGCAAAAATTATAAAAAATTGAAAATAAGTGTTGTAGAAAATGTTGCACTTGTGCTATAATACTTAAAGTGTGTCACGCTTAATTTTCTTTGCAAAGGAGAAAGCTAAATGGCCTATAATGATGCTGTGGTTGAAGAGGGCTTCATTGACATCAACTCAGTTTTAAAATTTATAAGAATAATCCTGAAAAAATGGTGGATTATCGTATTGCTTGCCATCACCTTCTGCGTCGGTGGCTTTGTGGTGGCCAAAATAACCTACACCCCGGTCTATACGATTAAAACCACATTTACAACAGATAACAAGACTGCGGATGTAGAGGGCGCACCCTCTCAGTACAGAACGTCGAGCGATATTTCTGCATCTGAGGCTCTTGCGCGCAATCTCGCGTATATGCTTAACAACAATAACCTTTTGCATACCAGAGTGGCGGAAGTTACCGGTCTTCAGCTTACACCTAAGCAGGTGAAGAGCATGGCTTCTGCATCTATGGTTACGGAAACACAGATGGTTGACCTGAAGGTGAAGTCATCAAATCCGGAAACCGCGTATCTTGTCGCAAAGGGCTTTGAAGCGGTTTACAGTGAAATAACATCCGCATCATTTGCGAACGTTAACTTTACAATAAGCGATCCGGCAACTCCGGCGCTGTCTCCGGATTCTGATATGACATCGCTTCTTTACACCATTATCGGTCTTTTTGCCGGCGCATTTTTCGGAGTGCTTATAGTTCTCATATTAAATAAATTGAAAAACACCTTCCAGTCTGCCGATGAGCTTTCCGGAAAGCTCGGCACCAAGGTGCTCGTTTCCGTCGCTCACGTAAACAAGAAGAAGGGCGATATAAAAAGCATTCTGGTTACCGATAAGGTTAACGGCTTGCCGTTTATAGAAACATATAAGCTTCTGAGAACGAAAATCGAGAATGTTTCGGTGAAAAAAGGTTACAAGTCCTTTGTAATTTCAAGCGCCCTCGAAAATGAAGGTAAAACTACCGTTGCAATTAATATCTCTCTTTCTCTTGCGAAGTCCGGAAAATCAGTTTTGCTTATAGATGCCGACCTGAGAAAGCCGGCTGTATATAAAGCATTGAGCGTTCCTGCGGGAAATGACCGCGGACTTTGCGATGTGGTTAACGGCACCAAGAGCCTTGAGGAATCAATAAAGTATGTTGAAAAATTCAATCTTTATCTTCTCATAAGCGGAACCTCTGTTGCGGATCCCTCAGAGATACTTTCGTCACCGAGAACAAAAGAGATAATAAACGCCGCCAAGAAGGATTTTGATTATGTTATCATCGACTCCGCACCTGCCGGTGTTGTTGCGGATGCTGCAATACTTTCCAATTTTGCGGACGCAGCTATAATGGTGGTGCGTGAGGATACCGCTTCGCTTCAGCAGGTTGAGTATGCGATGGGTGACCTTACCTCTGCGCGCTCGGAGCTGTTCGGCTGCATATACAACGATGCCGTTGTTGGTATTACAGGCAAGACCAAGAGAAGAAACGGGTATTTTTCAGGCTCTTACGGTTACAATTACAGCTACGGTTACGGCGAATCGGCACGCAGAAAATAACGATTGGCAAATAAAAAGAGATGTCAAAACATGATTTTGATATCTCTTTTTTTCGGCAAACAACTAAAAATGTAAATAAAACACAGTTTTTACTATATTTGGGCAACTTTTTTAAAAATTTTGATTGATTATTCTTGATAATTAGTGTATGATTATACCGAGGTATACCAACCGTTGATGTTAATTGCGAAAAATCTCCTCAAAAAAGCAAATCAAATATTTTTCTTTCGCGACAATAAACCTTCCAAGAGGGTTATTGTCTTAATCTGTTTGAACTGCAAATCTCTATTATAAAAGCGGGAGGGCTTTTTAGATGGCTTTGGATATGAAATCATTAAAGAGTAAACTCGGCGGTGCCGGAAAGGGTGCAGCGGGCGTCGAGGATATCGGAGCAGAGAAGAAACCGAATCCTTTTATGGAGTTTCTTAATAAGAATCCGGCTATGAAGATAGCTGTTCCCGTTTTGCTGGTGGTTCTGGTGGTCGGCGTTATTGCGCTCATACTCCTGAAAACCGGTTCGGGCGGAACCTCGACAACAACTACGCCGGTGCCTCCGGGAGGCAGTGTGGTGGCAGTTCTTCCGCAGCAGGGCGATCTTGAGGTTCAGCAAACAATGCCTACGGGTGATGCCAGGGACCCCTTCCTCGAAAGCAACTATCTTTCCGGTGCGAAAGTAACCGCGATTATAAAGGGCTTTTCGGCGAACATTGTTTTTAACGGCGGTTCCGAGATGCAATATCATCTCAATGAGTACATACAATCATCCTCATGGCAGGTAGTCAGTATAACGGCGGATTCCGTTACACTTGAGTGTAAAACAATTTCGTCCGGCGATACAACCTCGGTTTCCGGAGAAATTCCTTCAACCTCGCAGCAGACCAGGCAGATAGTTCTTAAACTCGCACAATCCGGCAAATAAACCGATATCTTTTCATTCAAACATATAGGGGGACTTACATAATGAAAGGTAAAACCACAATTTGCAAAGCTGTCATAGCATCGGCGCTGTCAATGATATTACTTATCAGCGCACTTGTGCCGATAACCGCATTCGGCACGTCATCGGGCAATTCCGAATATGTCTATTATTCGGTAAAGGCTTCCGATACGCTTGACCGCATAGCTTCAAGCTACGGTGTTTCGACAAATGATATTCTGACTCTCAATTCAATGGATAATTCGGATTCCATTGCTGTGGGACAGATTATCAAAATACCGATAAGCAAGGCGAACACAAATTCGTATTCCTCTGTGTCTACGATTTCGCTTAAGGCGACGGATGCCGATCTCAAATCGGTTCTTTCGCTGATTGCGGACTGCGCCAATTATACGGTGCTTTATGCCGGAACAGACGGTCAGACAGTGACAATCGATGTTGAGGATGTCACGCCTCTTGCGGCGCTGGACTATGTTCTTCGCAAGGTGAGCATGTCCTACATTCAAAACGGCAATATGCTTATTGTGGGTGACACGAGCACTCTCAACTCAAGCTATATCGACAAAATCCATTATGCGGAGTACTCCCTGAGATACATAACTCCCGAGCTGCTTTCAGCTCAGCTCTCGCAGCTTGGAATAAATGTTCAGATAATGAGCATCTCAGACAACCTCAGGCAGCTTTGGATAAGCGGTTATCCGATGGAGCTGACAAAGGTCAGAGAGCTTATAAGCATACTTGACAAACCTGAGAATATACAAACAGGAAGCGCCGGAATAAGCTCCAGCTTTACCCCCGTGGAGCTCAAGTATATCTCCGCTTCTGAATTCAGCTCACTTCTCGGACAGCTCGGTCTTCACACCGGCATTACAACAGCGTCTCAGCCGCAGATACTCTATGTCTATGTAAGCGGAGATGCCCTCAAGGACATTTATCGCATAAAGAGTGTGGTGGATATTCCCAGCGGTATAGATAACGGCACCACCCCCAATCCTGACGGAACCACAAATCCCGACGGTACTACAAATCCCGACGGCACAATAAGCAACGGCAAGGAATTGCTCAAGCGCATATCTCTTGATTACATAAGCAGGGCGGATGCGGAAGAGGTATTGACCTCCTTCGGCTCCGAAGCACAGATATACGGCGTTGACATGCTCTCGAAGACGGTTTGGGTATGCGGTACTCAGGAGCAGGTTGATGAGGCGGCAAAGCTTATAGAGAGCTTCGATAACGAAAGCGTCGGTGTAGGCACGACCTTCTTCACCTATGAATTTAAAAACACGGTAGCTTCAGAGGTTAAAGAGAAGCTTACCGGCATAGTTCTTGAGGGTGTTGACTTCTATTGGGGTCACTATCCCGAAATGAGCTACTCGGTGCTTGTTTATTGCAAGTCCGACATGCAGGATACAGTTAAGACTGTTCTTGCGTCACTCGATGAAAACTCCATGGAAATGTATATGCCCATATACTCGGTAACTTCGGCATCCGGAATCAGTATGCTTGAAGCGAAAATAAGACTGGTGGTTCAGATTACCGGTATAGATGAGGAAAGATTCTCGATATCCGAGAACCTCGGCGACGCAGACAGCTACAAGTATGTTCTTCTCATCTACGCTTCGCCTGAGCAGATACAGCTTGCAAAGGACACCCTTGCATCGATAGATGCCGCATAATCTCTTGAAATTTTGGGAGTGAATTGATGGAATTTACAGATAAGCCGAGTAATTATCCGGCTACGTTAGACGACCTTTTAAGACTTACGGTTGAAAAGAAGGGTTCTGACCTGCATCTGGTGGTAGGAATGCCGCCGTGCATACGAATAAACGGCGACCTCATAAAACAGGATTTTCCGATAATGCTTTCTCCCGATGTTCAGGCGTTGATTTTCGGTATTATATCGGAGCTGCAGAAGCAGAAGCTTTACGAGGATTGGGAGCTCGATATGTCCTATTCCATTCCCTCGTGCGCACGTTTCAGAGGAAACGTCATAGTCCAGAGAGGTTCTCTTGCTGCGGTTTTCAGAGCAATACCGTTCGAGATTCCCGACCTTGACAGACTCGGGTTGCCGGCAGATGTGAAAAGGCTCTGTGACCTTCCCAGAGGACTGGTGCTTGTTACGGGACCTACCGGAAGTGGTAAATCCACAACGCTTGCGGCAATGATAAACTACATAAATCAGAATTTTGCCGAAAACATTGTTACGGTAGAGGATCCCATAGAGTTTCTTCATTCACACAAGCAATCAACAGTGCGTCAGCGTGAGATAGGAACCGATACCCACAGCTTCGGTAATGCGTTGCGGCAGGTTCTCCGTCATGACCCGGACGTTATAATGATAGGTGAAATGCGAGACACCGAAAGTATATCAATCGCCATAACAGCGGCTGAAACCGGACACTTGGTTTTCTCAACGCTTCACACGCAGACGGCTCCTCTGACGATTTCACGTATAGTTGACTCCTTCCCGGAGGGGCAGAAAAACCAGGTTCGCCAGCAGCTTTCCAACTCCATAAAGGCGGTTATTTCACAGCAGCTTATGCCGACGGTTAACGGCAAGGGCAGGTGCATAGCTGTTGAATATATGGTGGATTCTCCCGCGGTAAGGAACCTTATCCGTGAGGAAAAGGAGCATCAGCTTTACGGTGCAATGCAGACCGGTCAGAATTTCGGCATGCAAACTATGGACCAGGCGCTGCTCAAGCTGCTCAAAGAACAGAAAATTTCAAGAGAAACCGTGCTTGAATTCTGTGTTGACAGGGCGGAGGTTATCCGTCTGATGTCAACAGCCGGATATTGATTTTCACTATCCATATATTCCCAATTTGATTGGAGGTTACCATTTTGGCAACTTTTGCGTATGAAGCCATGAATAAGGCGGGTCAATCGGTCAAGGGCGAAATAATGGCAGACTCGTCTTCCGCCGCAATGGAGAAGCTCCGCGAATCCGGCGTCATGGTTACGGATATAGAGGAAAAGAAGGAGAAGAAAAAGTCCTCCTTCGGCTCCAAAAAGGTTTCCACTGAGGATATTGCAATATTCAGCCGTCAGATGGCGACGATGATTTCGGCAGGTATCCCCGTTACACAGTGTCTGAGAGCCTTGAGCGGTCAGACGGCAAATAAAACCCTCTCTGCGGCGATAACCGATATCACCGAAAACATTGAAGGCGGTATGAGTCTTTCAGATGCCTTCGGAGCGCACAGAAATATATTCGGAGACCTTTACATATCAATGCTTGCTGCCGGTGAGGTCGGCGGTATACTCGAAAAAACATTGCTTGCTCTGGCAAATCAGCTGCAAAAGGACAAACAGCTGAAGTCGGCTGTAAAGTCGGCAACAACCTATCCTAAAATGGTCGGCGGCTTCGCAATCGTAATCATGATAGTAATGCTTATCGTCATGGTTCCCATATTTCAGGGCATGATTCCCTCAACCACGAAGCTTAACCCTATAACTGCCTTCGTTTTTGCACTTTCCGGGAGCATAAGATCCAGCTGGTATGTTTACATAGTAGTAATAATAGCGGCTGTTCTTGCAATAAGATTTTTAATTAAAACTCCGGTTGCGCACGGAATCTGGGAAGCGAACAAGATGAAGCTTCCGCTTGTCGGTGAGCTTATAAGCAAAACCATCCTTGCGCGTTTCTGCCGTACTCTTGCAACGCTTCTTAACGGCGGTGTTACAGCGGTTCAGGCGCTCGAGAGCGCAGGTCCCACCTCGGGCAGTGACCTTATAGCCAAGGCTGTAACGGACGCAATTGCCGAAATAGAGGACGGTAAAAGCATAAGCAATTCCCTTGAAAAGAGCAATCTTTTCCCGCCCATGCTTATAAGCATGGTTGCAATCGGTGAGGATTCAGGTACACTTCCGCTGCTCCTTGACAAGGTTGCGGAATTCTATGAGGATGATGTTCAGGCTATATCTGCAAACCTCGGTTCAATACTTGAGCCGATAATGCTCGTTATGCTCGGTACCGTGGTCGGCGGCATGGTTATAGCACTTTACCTGCCCGTGTTCACCGCAACAACTTCCAGCGGCGGCTGATAAAGAAAATCAATATTCCTAAGGAGATTGATACAATGGGAAAAATCAAAACGGTAATCGGCTTTGAAATGGATTCCGTAGAAATACGGGCTGTTGAATTGATGAAAAGCGGTTCGTCATATTCGGTTGTTGCCTTCGGTAAGATGGCTCTCAGTCAGGGCACTGTCGAGGAAGGCTTCATCAGAAAGCCCGAGGAATTCCAAGAGGCTCTATCGTCTCTTATCAAGGACAATAATTTCAGCGGACAGGATGTCATAATCGGTGTAAACAACGAAAATGTCATAATGAGATACGCCTCATTTCCTAAGGTGACTCCTGATAAGCTTCGCAAGGTTGTGTTGCTTCAGGCACAGGAATTTATACCTATTCCGGTAAATGAGCTGGAGATAGATTTTGTCCTTGCCGGGGAAAGCAAGAACGATGATGACCAACCGATGTCAAACGTTTTGCTGGTTGCGGCAAGAACCACAATGCTTGAACAGCTTACCACGCTTTTCTCCGCGGCAAAGCTTCAGGTGGTGGATATTGATTCCTCAATGCTCGCATGGTTGCGCGCTGCTCAGTCGCAAAACGGAGCAAGCACCTTCGGTTTGCTGAAAATAACAGACGATATGCTCAATTTCATTGCACTCAGTAAGGGCGAGCTTAAAATGGTGCGTTCCCTTGCGGTTCCCGAAAGAGCTGCGCGTCAGGTTAAGGATGCGTTTACTTACGGAACAAGTATTCTTCCCGAGGATATTGAAACAATAGGCGATATGCTTGCCGGTGAAATTTCTTCTTCTCTCGGTTATTATCAGATGCAGGGCTTTGACCCCATCGAGGTAATATATTTCTCCGCGGAAATCAAAACCCAGAATGAAGTCGCGGACAGAATGCGGGCATCATCGTATGTTCCGATTGTTGTGCCGGAGTTTTACAGTGATATTCAGGCTCCGTCCGCCGACTTTGCGGCTAAGGACTATATCGGCTGCCTGAGTCTTGCAATGCAGGCATTGGAGGGATAAATAAGTGTATAAAGTAAGTTTATTGCCGGCTGCGTACCGAAAATATCTGGATGGCAGAAAAACAAAGGATATGATAACAAAGGCAGCGCTTGTTGTGCTTATTACGCTTTTCGTCATCTATCTTGTTCTTACTGTGGTTCTGCAGGTTCAGCAGCGCAGTCTCAGCAAGCTTTCCTCACAGAGCAACGAGATAAAAGGACAGTTTGCCGACCTTCAGCAATATGAAGAGCTTGCGGCAAGAGTTTCCGCTTATAAATCGCTTATAGATTCCGTAACGCCCCAGGATCCCGAGGCACAGAGCTTTCTTGTCGCAATGAGCAATATCAACACATCGATTATTTCCGTTGAATCTATTTCAATGGAGGATTGGTTTGGTGCGAGAAATTGCAGCATTACCGGAAGCTGTGCTCAGATGAGCGACCTTGAAGAATATATGAATCAGGTAAAAGCGATACCGGGTGTGGCAGGAGTTTCATCTCAGAATGAAATTTCAGTTTCAGACGGCGTGGTTTCATATAACTTTGTTATGGTTGTATCGGTTATGGGCTCTGTTACCACCACAACTACCGTCGCCACTACTGCGACGACAACCGCGGCAAAATAAAGTCTGTCGGCTGCAGAAGAAGGAGAGTACAGTATGGCAAAAGAAAAAAGCAAAAAGAAATCCTCAAATATTATGGATGACCCCAAGGTCGTCGTGGTTCTGTTGAGCTTTATAATTGTTATTGTTATAGCTCTTTCAGCCTATAATATAAAGAAAATACAGGAAAAGGGTATCGAAATTGCCGCGCAGAAGCAAGTGCTTGCCGAGACGCAGCAAAGAGCGGAATATCTGAAGCAGCTTCAGCAGAATGCTCCCACTTATCTGAAAATGGAAGAGGAATACAAGCTGATGATGCCTGAGACCATTCCCTCCGAATACACTGTTCTTGATGATGTGTGCGCATGCGCTGCACAATACGGTCTGGAAATTGAAAGTGCGGAGGTTCCGGAGGTTGAGCAGCTTCTTGCGAAGTCGGTTACTGTTTCTCTGGCAGTTTCGGGTGAATACAGAAATATTATAAATTTCTGCAACAATCTTGTATACGCTCAGAAGCAGATATACAGAATAGACGGCTTTACAATGGAAAAGGGTAATACCGATTCCTTCAGCCGCGAGGCCAACATCGTAATTTCCACATTCTCAAAGGCCTGAGGTTTTGTAAAATAAAACTGTTTAAATGGGTAGGTAAAGTTAATGGATAGTATTGTTGTTCCGGGCAGTATTTGCGCAAAGCTGATTGAGCAGGGTGTTATTACAGAGGCACAGCTCAGAGAGGCGCTTGAAATTCAAAAGGAAGACAAGACTCTCATAGGTAAAATTCTTATACGCCTCGGCTATTGCACAGAAGAGGATGTTGCAAGAGTTCTTGCGCTCAAAACAGGCTTCGATTTTGTTTCAATAAACGAAATCGGTGTAAATATGGGTGTTGCAAGCCTTATATCTCCGGATATGGCTGTGAAGAATAATATTCTTCCTCTTTATCAGGAGGGTCGCACATTGTTTGTGGCAATGCGCAACCCCAACGATATTATAACAATAGATAACCTTCATCTCATGACCGGGTATGAAATCCGGCCTGTGGTTGCCACCGATACAGAGCTTGCTACCGCTATTGACAATTTCGTCAATATGAACAACAATCTCGACCAGTTCAACGAGGGCGATGATGAAAGGGAGCAGGATGCTGTTGCGGCTGCAGATGCCGCGGATGCCAGAATCGACGACAAGCCGGCGGTTATGCTTGTCAATCAGGTTATAAACAACGCAATAAAGACAGGCGCGAGTGATATTCATATTGAGCCTCTTGAGCGTTCAATGCGTGTGCGTCTTAGAATAGACGGCGTGCTTCATGAAATAATGCAGAACCCCATAAAGATGCATGCGGCTGTTATATCGAGGATAAAGGTTATCGGCGGCATGGATATTGCCGAGCGCAGAGTCCCTCAGGACGGACGTGCAACGGTTAAGCTTGATAACAGAACATTCGATATTCGTATCGCTATTCTCCCCACAGTATACGGCGAAAAGTCGGTTATGCGTCTTCTCGAAAGAGGTTCAAAATCGGTCACACTTAACGATATTAAATTTTCCGAAAAGCAGCGGGATTACTTTTATAAAGCAATTCATATGCCCTACGGCTTCGTGCTTGTTACGGGCCCCACCGGTAGCGGTAAGTCCACCACTCTTTATGCGACGCTCTCAGAGGTTGCGGACATAGAAAAGCACGTTATCACCCTTGAAGACCCCGTTGAGCGCAGAATGTCCGGTATATGTCAGGTGCAGATGAACTCAAAAGCAGGTATGACCTTTGCGTCGGCTCTGCGTTCGGTTCTTCGTAGTGACCCCGACATCGTCATGGTCGGTGAGATTCGTGACGGCGAGACTGCAAAAATCGCAGTTGAGTCAGCTCTTACAGGACATATGGTTTTCTCTACCTTGCATACAAATGACTCCTCAGGCGCAATTTCGCGTCTTACAGAAATGGGCGTTGAGCCTTATCTTACAACCTCCTCGCTTGTCGGCGTGCTTGCACAGCGTCTTGTACGTGTGCTTTGCCCGAGATGTAAAGAGGAATACAACATCAAGATGGAAGACCTGCTCAGGATAATTCCTGATTTCCCGCAGGAGGGCTGCGGCGACGAGGTTACTCTCTGCCGTCCCAAGGGCTGTATTTCCTGCAACAACACAGGCTATAAAGGCAGACAGGGCGTTTTTGAATTTCTGAGAGTTACCGACTCCATGCGTGAGCTTATACTCAAAGAGGCGAGTACGGCAGACATCAAGGAGCTTGCAATTTCCGAGGGCATGCAGACTCTGCGTATGGAGGGTATTGACAAGGTTAAGAACGGAATAACCTCTATTGAAGAATTATTGAGAGTTATTGCCTGATTTTGCGGCACCCGAGGGAGTACGGGTGAGTGTTTGGTGCTCCTTGACATGGAGGTGTTTTTCATGAAAGAAAGATTGAATTTTCTAACAAAAAAGAACGGCGTGGCACTTGCTACCGTTCTTGTAATCCTGTTTTTGCTTGTGCTTTTTGTGCCGATTTTGTTTAATTTTTCTGATTATGCTACGGCATCCGCAACAAGCGGAACGAACAGACAGAAAGCGTCTTACCTTGCGCGTACCGGCGTTGAGATGACAATTGCCGCATACAAGAAAACAAGAAATGATGCCACTTATGCCGAGGTATATGAAGATCTTCGGGAGGGCACAATTGACAAAATAGAAACAGAGCGGATATATCTTCTCATGAATGATGCGGGCGATACATGCTACGCATCCGCCGGCGACAACAGTGCCGACGGCTATACTGCAAAAAAGGCGGCGGGCTATTCAAAGGAAATCGGTTATACCGATGTTACAATAGAATTTGACGGTGAGCCTACATATTTTAAAACCACGGAAAACGGCCAGGCGCTTCAGAACCCTGTCGAGGTGACAGAAAATGAAGCGACAACGTCTGTTACAAAGGAAGACGGCACCGTGGTTAACAATGTAATAAAAAGCGGTTATATGAAATTGGATTATGACCGCTATATATTCACGGGTTTAGCCGATGTTAACGGAAAAAAGTCATCAAGAAAGGCTTATGCAACCGAAACCAAAGACCCCGAGGAGGAGGGTTGGCTGCTTGATGCCGATGTGGATGTCGGCGGCGGTCAGCTTTTTGTTAACCCCGACAAGGCCTCCGCAAAGGAGCAGGTAAACTATACAGATGAATTGCTCGGTGCAAACCTTGCACCGCAGGATTTGCTTACCTATTCCACAATCGGAAGCATGAAGATAGAATCCGATGCTCTGGGCATCAATGGAGTTCCCGCCGAGCTGGGCATCTGGCCCGGACTTCTGTATTGGGAAAACAATCCGGCAAACAATATACTCAGAGGCTATAACTACAGCAGCTATTCCGATGATGTTCAGGTCAACAACTTCCTGTCCTTCAACTGCACAAAAACCCTTCAGATTGATGTTCCCGTCAATCTGCTTGTAAACGGTCCGCGTTGCGGCAACGGCTCATATCGTATGGGTGACGGTGCATGGGATTTAGGATTGCTTGAGTCTCTCGGAATAGGCGTTATTGAGAAAAACGCCTCGCTTTTCAAGATTATGATGCTTCAGGGACAAGAGATTGTTCTAAATCAGCCTGTTAAGGTTCAGATGTCCCTGAACTCCTCGTTCTACGGCGGAAACGGAACCACCGGTGTCGGCGGTAAGCGCTTCGGTACCATAGTTCTCTCCGCTCCTAACTCCACCCCCTACACCTATAAGCATGAGGTTTACGGTAAGGTTAAGGCGGGAGTGCTCTATCTCGGAGCAAGCGGCGGAATTGACATCTATTTCCTTGACCCGGACGAGAATACTCTTGCTCTGGGTTCCGAAGCTTTCCGCTCAAACGGTAACAGTACAAAAGGTATCGGCTCAAACAAGGGCGGATTTATGTCAGAGCAGACTGTTTACCGCGTGAGCAAGGATGATTTTACCATCAGAGGCTCCATAATGGGCGGCACCACTTCAATGAAGTTTACAAACCTTTATGAGGGCAATGCAAATATACCGATATGCTTCCGTCCCGGCGATGTTTACTATTTCAACGCCGAGAAAAAGGATACCGAAGGCGATGTAGTCGGAATAAGCATCGTAAACTGGTATTGCGACGTTTACTATTTTAACGAGGTTAAGTCGCGTTATCAGGTGGATACGGATTCATGGACAAAGGTCGGAAAATTCCTGAAAACATGGTATAACAATTTGATTGATGCCCTTATAACCGGAATAATCGGTGAAACTACCTATGTTAAGGACGATATACATTATATCGGAAACACAATAACAGATACCACGCTCATAAAGCCGGTTGCGGATATTGAGAATGAGTTGTATATAGTCTGGGAGGATTAACCCACCTGTCCCCTCGCAAGCCTCTTAGCTCGCAGCACTTACATAGTGCGCAAGCTGCCCTTAAATTAAGGGAGGCTATTGCAAGACACAACCCGCACATATAATCACGAAAGGGTGAGAATGATGAAAAATCTGAAAAAAAGATTAAAGAGTAAGAGCGGCCTTACCTATATCGAAATTCTGGTTGCTCTGGTAGTTCTTTCTATCATTGTAATCACCTTCAGCCCTATGCTGATGCTTGCCTATAAAAACGTTTTTGCCGCAGGTGAGTTAAATATAAACACCTATAACTCAAAAACCTTTATGGAGCAGGAGCTTTCCATGCGCACGAACGATGAAGACCCGCTTGAGGGCTTTATTGTGCGCTTCAAAAATCTGGCTAACAATATTTCAACTAACGGTAAGCGTATATTGAGTACAGTCCCCGGGCTTGAAACGGTATTCAGCGGCGGTGTTGTCAAGGTGACGATAGACAACTCAAACTTCTATGATGATACCTCGGTTCAGTCGGTGCTGTTGCGCGTTGTGGGAATGAAGATAAAGCCGGACGGCAGCAATTTTGTTCAGGGAACACAGGCGCAGAACGACAAGCTCGTCTATAAGGTTGAAAGCCTCATCTCCAAGGACGGGGATAAAAACAAATCCTTTAACGCTACGGTTTTCAAGGTTGATAAAAACAAGGTAACAATATTTGTTGACGGTGTTTCGGTATGCGATTCGCCGCTTCAGATAACTCTGCTGTATTTCAACGATGACGGTGTTGAGCAGGCTGCAAAGGCATATATGTACATCCAGCCTTCGTCGGTTATGTTTGTCGGTAAGACCGATTCAAACACCGAATATTTCACCACCGCCGGAGCGGGCGGAGAGGATTATTCAATCAATGACTTCTTCATTTCCGGAAGAAACATAAACACTCAGGGTGCGGAGCTCGGCAACGGAATAAAGCTCAACTCCATACAGTGGGTTCCGTCAGGAAGCGACACTGCCAACGACGGCGGCTTCTATGTCTTTACCGGTGAGGGCGGAACCATACGCAGACTCTGGCATCTGAATCAGGCAGGGGCTGAAGCGGTTGGTGCTGCCACAGCACAGCTGCTTTACGGCAGACCGGCGACCGATACCGGCCTCTCGGACTCCTTCAGCAAATACACCTGGGGCGGAGATATAACCGAATATACAAGCGCCACGTGGTGGAGTGCTTCGGGCGGAACAGGAAGCGATAAAACATCTGTTCCCACCTATGGCATGACTGCACATTCCGCGCTTCAGTTCAACGGCTTTGCAATAAAATCAGGAAACGGCGGTACATCTGAAAGTGAGCGCGTGAATGCTGCCGGAAGAACCAGACGTATATCATATGTTTTGAACCCGACCGAGGCTCAAGCTAAAGCGATGGGTCTTTTCCTTGAAACCGATGCATGGAGCGGTGTTGACTCAAATCTCAAATTTACAAAATTTTCCGCATACAGAAGTAAATTATGGTATATCGGTCCTAATGCCAAAGATAAAAATAGAAGATATGTTTACTGTACAGATGACGGATATTGGTACAAATATGAGGTTTCATATGATTGGCGACAAGTAGCCAATTGTATAGATGAAATGAACAGACAAGATGATATGTACGGAATGTACACACTTGTCGATGGCAGAAATGCAATTTTGGGAGGATATACTTATAACATATTTAATTCCGTTGAAAAGGCAACCACATGGGGTGATGGAGAGGCATCTGGTTCAGAGCTGAGCGATAAAAATCTTGCACAGCTTGTAATAAAGTCAATGAACAACTTTATTTCCGGCGGAACCTCGGATCTCGGTCAGGGGAGTCATACGCAAAAGACCACGGGTAACACCCCCATAATAACCGACTGTGTCTATTGGGGCGGCAGCTCAACGGCGAACAGCACAAGCATGCTCTACCTCGGCTATACCCCGGCAAACGCTATAATCAATCAGACGGATGCAAAGGCAAACAATACAAGCGAGGGTTCGTTCACGGGCTATGCGTTTATGAGCAACGCTGAGGGAACCGCCACAACAATAAAGAAATATGTCACAGCGGATACCGACAGCAGTGTGGCAAGAACCGGCATAGCCAACGGCACCGCCCCTACCTCCACGGTTACGGATTCCAACCTTCGCTTTACAATGGGCTACCTTTCAAACCGCGGCGCGTTTTATACGCCTTTGGGATATTTTAATGACGACCAGTACGCAACAATCGAAAGCTGGTATTACGCCGCAAAGGGAATAGCCAAAGCAGCGGACGCTAACTATAAGAACAATGTCTGGCTTATGCCGGAGTATTTCACCTATACCGCCGCTGACAGCGCTGACGGAACTGTGGTCGCCGTAGGTTACAACACCTCGGGTTACTCCAAGTCAAATTTCACTTCATGGAAAGCAAACCACGGAGATCAGCCGCTTAGGGACATGAAGACAACAGCAACAGAGAGCGGCGTGGTTTTGGGTAAGAACGTTACGGCATGGAAATTTGGAGATGACGGTGAGAACTACACCATAAGGCAATCGACGAATGCAACTGCTTCAACCGGTTTGGACTGCCTTGTCAATGACGCGGTTATTGCAGTTAAGTATGACGGCGGTTCAACTCTTGTTCCTGTATATTATAAGAGGGGCGACAACAAGTCCAGCCTTCGCTTTGAGTCTGTCGGTGTAGGTAAGCTTAATGCAGCCGCAACCAAGCTTACCGTGGTGGTGTCAGACAACAACGGCAAGCTCTATGTCGGTGAGCTTGCAAACGGCGCAACCTCAATGACCCTCAACGGTCCTATCAATCAGACCGTATTTTCGGAAATAAACGACATCTATGTCGGTAACGGTAAAATTGTTGTTACCGGAAAATCGAGCGGAACCATGCAGATTCTCGTTTCCACAAACGGAACCTCATTCACAGCAAGAAATCTCGGCGGCGCCTTCAACGGAAACGACATCGCATATATAAACGGCTTTTACTACATAGCCGCCTCGAATGCCGCGGATACCACAGGAGCAATCTATTGCTCAAAGGATGCAACCACATGGGTTTCGAGAACCAACTACGCAACCGGATATTCTGTTGACGATGAGGGCATAATTCATTCCTCGGGCAACAATGCAAACTCCGGAAGACCCCTGCCTCCCATGTACGCGGTCGCAGGCAGAGACGACATAACCTGATAAAATCAACCCGAAAGGAGGCGGCGCAATGTTCGGCTTTTTACAGTCCAAAAAGGGCTTCACTCTTGTGGAGCTTATGATAACACTGGTTCTTATGAGCTTCGGCTTCATCGCAGCCGCCAACCTGCTCAAGACCACCAACGACTCTTTTAATAAAACCGAAAGCCGCTATGTCAAGCAGGAGACGGTGAAAAATGTTGCCGAATATCTTCAGCGTCAGGCTCAGATAGGCTCCTCCACAATAGTGGGAGTATATAACGACATGAGTATTATCCCCACAGAGGGGAGCGAGGGTGACGCGTATAACTACCTCTACACCAATCCGGACGACGGCTTTCTCTATCTGAGGAGAGCCAACTCGACAAACGCTCTTCAAATATCGGATGTTTCTCTTTATATCTATTTTGAGCCCGTTTTGGAGACCGATGACGGTAAGGCGGGAAGCAATGAGTTTGTGCAGATGACCTACAAAAACTCCGAAGACGTTGAGGAAACCATCAACAAACCCTCAAAGGCGGTTGTATGCCATATCTGCGCAATTGATGACGGTATTGCATATGCGGATGTTGATTTGGATGAGGATGTTTATTATTCGCTTGACGTTGCCTACCACTTTGCGAACATGTTTACAATGGCGGGAAACTATGAGATAATCGTGAATTTTGAGAGGGCTCCCGGAGATGCGGTTTTTGAGCGCGACTCAGCGCCCAAGTACGTTGCGGGAACGGCAACCAATACCTTTGTTCCGACGGTGGAAAAGGGCATTGTGCTTCGCTTCCTTACCGAGCTTACGCTTTCCGAGGAGGGAACGATTGCAAGCATAAAACCGAATGTTTCGTGCTTCATTGCGACTGCTGCGTTCGGTACCGCCGAGGATGAGGTGGGAATGCTCTGCGATTTCCGTGATAACGTTTTGTTTAAGACAGAGTTCGGAACCAAGATAGTTAACAAGTATTACGAAATATCTCCCCCGATAGCAGATTTTATACGCACCAGACCTGTTGCGCAGGCGGCGGTTCGCATAGCACTCAAGCCGATTGTGGCGGTGTCCTACGCGGCACTGAATCCTGAAATACTGGTGCTTGTGCTTCCCGTCGGAGCACTTGCCGTTGTAACGCTTTACAGACGGGCAAAGGACAGAAAAGTAAAGAACAAGTAAAAGCAAGTAAAAAAATCCTCCCTTAGGGGAGGATTTTTCAGTTATAATGAAAAATTCAGGTTCTGCGTACGGCAATATATTAAAGCTGCAGCAGAGCTTTTGCAAGCGAAAAATAAATCATAAGTGAAAGCGCATCTACTATTGTTGTTATGAACGGACTTGCCATAACTGCGGGGTCGAAGCCCACCTTCTTGGCAAGTATCGGCAGTGAACAGCCGACGAACTTCGCAAGTATTACAACAGACAGCAGTGTTATGCATACGACTGCGGAAACCATAAGCCCGACGCGGTCGAGCAGCATCATTTTCGCAAAATTCGCAACAGCAAGTGTGACTCCGCAGAGAAGCGATACGCGCATCTCCTTGAACACGACGCGGAACCAGTCACGGAATTCAATATCGCCGAGCGAAAGTCCGCGTATGATGGTTGCCGATGCCTGACCGCCGGCGTTTCCGCCCGTATCCATAAGCATGGGGATAAACGCCGTAAGTATAACCTGCGCGGCAAGTGCGGACTCAAAGGATTGAATGATTTTGCCCGTGAATGTTGCCGAAACCATAAGCAAAAGAAGCCAGGGAATACGCTTTTTCCATATCTCAAACACACCCGATTTCAGGTAGGGCTTGTCCGTCGGGGAAATAGCCGCCATTATCTGGATATCCTCGGTTGCCTCCTCCTTGATAACGTCGATAGCGTCATCGAAGGTTACAATACCGACAAGACGGTTTTCGCCGTCCACCACCGGCAGTGCCATGAAGTTGTATTTGTTTATCTGGTTTGCAACATCCTCCTTGTCATCAAGGGTGTTTGCGGAGATGACGTTCGAGTCCATGATGTTGCCGATTATTTCATCACGGCTGCTTATGAGAAGGTGAAGCACGCTGACCACGCCCTCAAGATGGCGGTTGCGGTCAATTACATAGCAGGTGTAAATCGTTTCCTTATCCACACCGGTGTTGCGGATTTTTTCAAACGCCTCTGCGACCGTCATGTCCTTGCGAAGGTCAACAAACTCGATTGTCATTATGCTCCCGGCGCTGTCGTCGGGATAGTTGAGAATCTCGTTTATGGATTCGCGCATCTCCGGCGCACTGTGCTTGAGTATGCGGCGCACCACGTTTGCGGGCATTTCTTCAATGATGTCAACCGTATCATCGAGGTACAGCTCATCAATAACCGCCTTGAGCTCGGTATCGTTGAATGCGGCTATGAGCGCCTGCTCCATGTCCGAATCCATTTCAACAAAGGTGTCCGCCGCTGTCTCCTTGGGCAGCAATCGGAAAAGGATTATAGCATCCTCAATTTCGATGTCTTCAAAAAAGAGCGCGATATCCGCGGGGTTCATTTCTTTAAGTATTTTGCTGATTTTTCCGTAGCTTTTGCTCTCGAGAAGCTGCTCGAGAAGCTCTCTGTTTTCCTCCATGTTATTTCCTCCTAAAGTGTGCGTAAGGCACGGTTTTTTGCAGAAAACTCTGTTTTCCGTCTTTAGGTAGGAAGGTAATTCCGGCAAAAAGGGCACAAAAAATGCCGGGTGCAGATAAGCCCCGGATGAAAGCACTTCCGCGCAAAACGCGGCACAACCGCAACGCCCTTAAAGGGCGCGGCTGATTATATTACGGGAATAAAACGACAAACGTACGCATTCGGGCGTACAGCCGTCTTAAACCCGGTGCTTCGTCCAACGGGCACGGTACTGCAACTACCTCCTGCGTCCATTCATCTCACTCCCTGTGTTTATACAAATATCTGAGATTTTCCTCAGCCCTGTAATTATATAACCACAGCGGTGAAATGTCAAGAAAAAACAACGCTATTGATTTTTTTCGCATCAGGTGATAGAATAACAACGTAACTTATCATTCGGAAAGGAGCGGAACGCCGTGAAGTTAAAAAGGATTACAGCACTTGTGCTTTGCGCAGTCTTTTGTTTTGTCATGGCGTTTTCGGTCGCCTTTACCGCAGCGGAATCCGGACACACCTGTATTCAGCATGAGAACTGCCTTATATGCGCAACTCTCAGGGTTTGCAGCTGCGTTATGGAAAACTTCGTTTTTGCGGCGGCATCGTTGGCGGCGGCAATTATAATCTTCCTTGTCGGCGAACGCTTCCGTAATGACGGAAAATACGAAAAACCGTGTGAAACTCCGGTTCTCCTTAAAGTTAAACTGTCATTTTAATAAAAAGCAGAACAAGGATGCTCCCTGCCTGACGGCGGGGTGATGTGTCCTTGCATTTTTATGCCGTTTTTTATTATTGATAAGGAGAAATAAAATGAAACTCAAAAAATACACAGCTCTTGTACTTGTTGCCGTTTTACTTATATGCGGCCTTTCCGCATGCTCCTCCAAGCCCGAAAATCCGTCCGAGAAGAAGCTTTCCATAGTTTGCAGCACCTTTCCCCAATATGATTGGGTCCGCTGTATACTCGGTGAAAAAGCATCCGATTCCGAACTCAGTCTGCTCCTCGACAAAGGAGTCGATTTGCACAATTATCAGCCCTCGGTTGAGGATATCGCCGCAATATCGGCGTGCGATGTATTCATATACAACGGCGGAGAATCGGATAAGTGGGTACAGGACATTCTGAAAAATCTTGATGTAACGAAAAAAACCGTTATAAATCTACTTTCCGCTCTCGGTGAAAATGCAAGAACCGAGGAAACCCTTGCCGGTATGCAGGACGAACACGAGCATGAACACGAAGACGGTGAGGAGCACGAGGGCGAAGAGGAAAAGGAATACGATGAGCACATCTGGCTTTCACTGAAAAATGCAGGTATACTGTGCACATACATAGCGGAAAGTCTGGCGGTAAAGGACAGCGAAAACGCACAAATATACCGTACGAATGCCGCTGATTATGTCTCAAAGCTCAATGAGCTTGATAAGCAATATAAATCGGCGGCAGATTCGGGCAAATATAAAGCCCTTGTGTTTGCAGACCGTTTTCCGTTCCGTTACCTCGCCGATGACTACGGCATAGAGTGCTTTGCGGCGTTTTCCGGATGCTCGGCGGAAACAGAGGCGAGCTTTGAGACGGTAATATTTCTTGCCGGAAAGGTTGATGAACTGGGGCTTGACAGCGTTGTGGCAATAGAAGGCTCTGATTTGTCGGTTGCAAAAACTGTTGTAAACGCCACCTCGAAAAAGAATCAGCAGATACTTGTGCTTGACTCGCTGCAATCCGTCACCGCCTCCGATGTTCAGGGCGGCAAGTCATACCTTTTGGTCATGGAAAAAAATCTGAGCATATTCAAACAGGCTCTGAAGGCGGGTGAATGATATTGGCACAGCTTACCTGTAAAAACGTATCACTCGGCTATGAGGGAAAGACAGTTGTCGAGAATCTGAGCTTTTCCGTGAACCGCGGTGACTATCTGTGCATTGTCGGAGAAAACGGCTCAGGTAAAAGCACACTGATGAAAACCATACTCGGGCTTAAAGCTCCTCTTTCCGGAGTCATAGAAACCGGAGACGGGCTGAAACCGGCGGAAATAGGTTATCTTCCGCAACAGACTGCGGTACAGCGGGATTTCCCGGCATCGGTGGGGGAAATTGTTATATCCGGCTGTCTTAACCACTGCGGCCTGCGCCCCTTTTACACCTCGGACGAAAAGGCTCTTGCCGAGGAGAATATGCGCAAAATGGGAATAACACATCTGAAAAAGCGCTGCTACCGGGAACTATCCGGAGGTCAGCAGCAAAGAGTGCTTCTTGCGCGTGCACTGTGTGCGGCGAGTAAAATGCTCTTGCTTGATGAGCCTGTGGCAGGGCTCGACCCCAAGGTCACAGCCGAAATGTATGAGCTGATAGAAAGTCTCAACCGCGAGGATTCGATAACCGTAATAATGATATCCCATGATATAGGTGCGGCAATGCGTTATGCGAGCCATATTCTGCATATAAATCACGGAAAATCATTTTTCGGAGACAAGCGGGAGTATCTTGAAAGTGATGCCGGAAGGACGTTTGCTCAGGGACAGGGAGGCGACGGGAAATGACGCAAATACTTGACAAGCTGTCACTTTATCTTGAATACCCCTTTGTGCGCTACGCTCTGCTTGTCGGAGTGCTTATAGCCTTCTGCTCGTCGCTGTTGGGTGTTACGCTTGTGCTTAAACGCTTCTCATTTATCGGGGACGGACTTTCCCATGTCGCCTTCGGTGCAATGGCGGTTGCGGCGGTAGTGGGGCTCACCGACAATATGCTTATTGTAATGCCGGTTACTGTGATATGTGCGGTTCTGCTGCTCAGAAACGGAAAGAATTCAAAAATAAACGGCGATGCGGCGGTTGCGATGATATCCGTAGGCTCTCTGGCGATAGGCTACCTGATAATGAACGTGTTTTCAAAATCCGCCAACATAACCGGAGATGTGTGCAGCACACTTTTCGGCTCCACCTCAATTCTCACGCTTTCAAAATTCCAGGTATGGACCTGTATCGGGATGTCGGTTCTGGTAATATCGGTGTTTTTGTTGTTTTACAACAAAATTTTTGCCGTTACTTTTGATGAGGGCTTCGCTTCGGCAACCGGAGTTAAAGCCGGCGCCTACAATCTTATCATAGCAATCGTGACAGCTGTAGTAATTGTGCTGTCAATGAATCTGGTCGGCTCACTTCTTATATCGGCACTGATTATATTCCCCGCACTTTCTGCAATGAGGGTTTTTAAAAGCTTCAAGGCGGTGGTTATATGCTCCGCCGCGGTGTCTGTTGTGTGCGCTTCGCTGGGAATACTGGTATCTGTTGTGGCAGGTACTCCGGTCGGCTCAACCATAGTTGCCGCAGATATTGTTATGTTTGCCGCATTTTCGCTTGCCGGATTATTAAAAAGAGGTGTATAAAATGAAAAAGCTTTCGTTAATTATTGCATTTACAGTACTCATGTGCTCATTTGCCGGATGCTCCGGCGGCGGAGGCGCAGCGACCGATGTTGTCACTACGACTGTGCAGGACAATTCAGGTGTTAAGGTCGATGTTGACCTTACGGCATTGAGCGGCACCATGGTGTATGCGGAGGTCTATAATATGGTCAATAATCCGCAGCAATACACAGGCAAAACCATTAAGGTTGCAGGCAAATACAATGCCAGCTATTATGATAAGACAGACAACTACTATCACTACGTTATAGTTGCGGATGCCACGGCGTGTTGCCAGCAGGGCTTGGAATTCGTATGGTCGGGCGAGCACAAATATCCTCAGGATTACCCGCAGGACGCTGCGCAAATTGAGCTTATCGGAACCTACGGCAGTTATACCGAGCAGGGTACAACCTACCATTGCTTGTTTGTCGAAAATGTGAAAACATTATAACCCCAAAGAGGACCGTGCGTCTTTTTGCGCACGGTCCCTTTTTTCGCTTGCCTTTTACGGCAGTATTTGGTAAGATGAATAAAAAAGATGCAAGGAGAGAGTTGTATGGATTTTCCGTTGAATTTTATTTACTCCGGCAGCGATTATAATACCTATGAAAAACACGTTTCCGCCCCGTGCTTCAGGCGCAGCTTCACGCTCGCAAGCAAGCCGAAAAGTGCAGAAATCATGATATGCGGTCTCGGCTTTTATGAGCTTTATATTAACGGTGAAAAGATAACCAAGGGTGCGCTGGCACCCTATATTTCAAATCCCGATGATATAATTTATTACGACACCTATGACATTGCCGACCGCCTCGTTGAGGGCGAAAACGTTATCGGCGCGGTGTTGGGCAACGGTATGCAGAATGCCCCCGGAGGCAAGGTGTGGGATTTTCATCTTGCACGTTACCGCGGAGCTCCGAGGCTTGCTCTCGGGCTTGAGGCCGAGCTTGCGGACGGCGGGGAGTTTTATCTTGAATCCGATGAAAGCTTCCGTACGGCGCCCTCACCGATATTTTTTGACGATTTAAGAAGCGGAGTATTCTACGATGCTCGTCGCGAGATGAACGGCTGGTGCTGCGCGGGCTTCGACGACAGCGAATGGAAGAATGCGATTATATGTGAAAAGCCGAGAGGAGAGGCGCTTGAGTGCGAGGCGGACGCGATAGTCTGCTCTGCGGAAATAGCGCCGGTCGAAATAAAAAAAGCTCACCTTGCGGATTATGAGCCGACCTCACATATGCAGGGCATAGTTCCCGAATATCCGCTTGAACACAAGGACGGCTGGCTCTATGATTTCGGTGTAAACACCGCCGGAACATATCGCCTGAAAATAAACGGCAGAGCCGGTCAGCGTATTGATTTGCAGTTTTGTGAGCTTATTGACGATGACGGGAATCCGTCATACAGAAACATAAGCTTCTATCCCGACGGATATTCACAGCGTGATATTTATATATGCAAGGGCGGCGAGGAGGTCTATGAGCCGTCATTCACATACCACGGCTACCGCTACTGCGTTGTGCTCGGACTTGATGACGAGCAGGCTAAGCCGGAGCTGCTTACCTGCCGCGTAATGCATTCCGATATTGATTCCGGACGAGGCGACTTTGAGTGCTCGGACGATGTGGTAAATAAGATTCAGCAATGCGCACGGCGCTCGGACCTTGCCAATTTCTATTACTTCCCGACAGACTGCCCCCATCGCGAAAAGAACGGCTGGACGGGTGACGCGTCGGCATCCTGCGAGCACATGCTTCTGAACCTTTCGCCGGAAAGGTCATACAAAGAGTGGCTTCGTAATATAAGAAAAACTCAGCGCGAGGACGGAAGTCTTCCGGGAATTATTCCTACTTCAGGGTGGGGCTATCATTGGGGCAACGGTCCGACCTGGGACTCAGTGCTTACCGTGCTGCCGTATTACACCTATATTTACAGGGGCGACAAGGAAATACTCAAGGAAAATGCGCCTTCCATATTCAGATATATAGACTACATAAGCCGCATCCGCGACAAACACGGGCTTGTGAAAATCGGTCTGGGTGACTGGGTTCCGGTCGGCAGAGGCGCAAGTAATTACAAGGCTCCGCTTGAGGTTACCGATACACTGATGTGCATGAACATCTGCTCTCATGCGTGTAAAATTTTTTCGGTTCTCGGGCTTGACGCGCAGCAGGCGTTTACGCAAAGAATATATTCCGAGCTTCGTGAGGCGGCAAGAAAAAGGTTCATAGCTCCGGACGGCGTAACCGTACTCGGACGTTGCCAGACCTCTCAGGCGGCAGGCCTGTATTTCGGGCTTTTCGATAATTCGGAAAAGCCGGCGGCGGCAAGGGTTCTTGTGCAGCTTATAAAAGAGGCGGACAACTGCTTCGACGTGGGATTTGTGGGCTTCCGAACCATTCTTCATGTGCTTGCAGACGCCGGAGAGGCAGAGCTTGCGTATGATATAATAATGCATAAGGGCTTCCCGTCCTATGCAGACTGGATTGCGCGCGGAGCAACCTCGCTGTGGGAATCGTTCTGGCCCGAACACACGCATGTTGACTCGCTCAATCATCATTTCCTCGGCGATGTCAGCAATTTCTTCATAACCAAGCTTGCCGGAATAAGGGTGAACCCCTTCGGCGAGGATGCATCCGAGGTGGATTTGCGTCCGGCGTTCATTAAACAGCTCGATTTTGCAAGGGCACATTATGATACGGTATCGGGAAGAGTCGAGGTTGAATGGAAGCGCGAGGGCAACAATGTAAAGCTGAGGGTTGATGCCGCTGACGGTGTCAAGGGTAAAATATATGCCCCCGCGGGCTATGCCTTCGTGTCGGAGAAGGAGAGAGACAATGACATATATGTCGTGAACCTCCGCTCAGGAGAGTATACACTGAGGTTGAAATAAGCACAGCTGTGTATTGCCGTGCAATTATGCATTCTTTATTTTCCTTTTTCAAGAGGGCTTTCGCTTTGCGCAAGCTAACAGTTAAACAAAACGGCATCTAACACAAAAACCGCCGCACAGAGCCTTCTGCTCTGTGCGGAAATTTTATTTATTGTATCAGCTTTTTAGCCGGCCTTTTGCGTTTATTCGATTCCCACAGAGAGGTTTACAATTTGTGTGATGTCGTTTATGTCAATTCTATCGTCACTTACAATATCGGCGGCGTAGGTGTCTACGGCATCGGGAACTGAAAATCCGTTAAAAATCAGGTCGGCATGTGCTGTGTCGATGGCGTCAACGGCGCTGTCTGAGTTCAGGTCGCCGAGGACAATGACACAATAGGTCGCTGTTGTATCGTCATCTGCATCAACAAGCCTTGCACGGGTACGTGTTCCAAGGAAGCCTTCGTCCGGAACAAGCGTACCGCCGAAGCTGACATTAAACAGGTTCTCAAGTGAGGTGCACAGACGCGGAATGACAAGATATTTAATTTCTGTCTCGATTCTTGCAGTCGAGCCGTCCGCAAGCGAGAGTGCGGGAGCGTGTATACTTTTTGAGGTCAGATTAACTCCGGAGGCGGAGGAGGTGAGGGCAAATACGCGGTTGCCGTGCGCTGCAAGTGAGATATCAAGTGCTGCCGCAGCAACGTCAAAGCCGAGCTTTTTCCATTCGCCGTCGGCGTTTGTGTATACCTTTGCTGTCTCATCCGTAATCACCGAAACGAGCACGTCCTCACCGGATACCGCAAGGGACAGACCGGTATAGATGGCTTGTCCGAAGTTGAGCGTCTCGGTCGAGAGGGTTGTGCCGTCGTAGGTGCCGAGAATTACAGGCTTTGCGTTTCCGCCCACCAGAGTGTACAGCTTTCCGTTTGAAACCGCGAGCTTGTTTGTGACTGTATCATCCGTGCCTATTACGGATACATCCGACCATATACCGGAAATCGGATTGTACTTTTTAAGTTCCGCTCCGTTTACCGGAGTTGTTTCCCACATCACGGAATACAGAGCATATATTTCGCCGTTGTATACCTCAAAATAGGGGTTTGCAAAAAAGCCGGAGTCAGCGAAAAGATTGTTATCAATCAGCTCGGGAGTGCCGTTAAGCTGATAGATATACACGGTGTTGTTTGAAACGAAGGCAAAGTACAAATCTTCTCCGTCCGCCAGAAGCGAAAGACTTGAAGGGTACAGAGAGTCTTCGGTTATCATGACCTGCTCCCAGACCCCGTTTACAAGCTTGACCACCCGTGCCGCTCCGCTCTCTGCGGTTACGTATGAAACGTAAACCTCGCCGTTGAAGCAAAATGCGTTTGCGGAGTACGCGTCGGTAATGGTGGAGCCGCACTTTGTGCGCACGGAGCCGAGCGTTTTGTGCACATTAACAGAGTAGGTGATGTTGAAATCTCCGGAGCTTGAGGATACAGCGGTATAAATGCTGCCGTCAGGCGCTTCGGTTATGTTGAGCATATCCGCCGCGCTGCTCATAAGCGGAGCACCGTTCTTTTTCCACAGTCCGAGTGAGGAGTAGTCCGGAATGTCAACGTCAAAGCTTATTTGCGACTTGTCCTGTGAATATGATATATTGCTAAGCACTATTCCGCTGTTTTCGCCGCCGGAATAGAAAATGGTATTCTGTGAAATACCTGCGGACAAATCGGCAACTCCATATGAGGTTTCGCCCTCGTCGGGGTTTATTGCCGCATCGCGTATGCTGCCTTCGCTTGCGTGAGCCGAGGTGTCGTCCGGACGGAAAATATAGATATAATCCTGGTCGGAGAGCTTGTTGTTGAGATATTCAAGCGAGGTGTTTACACGGTATACGAGAAGTCCTGAGGACGGAATCTTGGTTTCATAGCCGAGGCCTGCAACGGTATCCGTCTTTTTCTGACGGTATTCAATGCAGAAAAATTCCGTATCAGACATGGCGGTGGAAAGCTTGAATACCGCCGTGCCGTCCTCTGCGGTTACGGCGTTGAGAGTGTAGTGACCGGAGGAGGTTATCTCCTGCATGGGAACCCATCCCTGAAGATGGCGCATATATGAGAGCGGATATTGCATATAGGTTCCGGCACTTGCCATTATATCCCATATTCCCACCGGTGTGCCGGTTCCGTCGTAGCGGTAAAGGTCGGGAAAGCCTACGGAGTGCAGGAACTCATGTGTTATAACGCCCTGAAGCGATACACTGTCATGCAGCACAACATAGGTTGTGAGGAAGTTGTAGTTGAAAACATTGTATTTTCCGTTTACCATCAGCGTCTGAGACGCCGTGCTCTTATGCGAATGAAGCACGTCATCATCCGAATCGGGTGCGGAATCGTGCTGGAAGATGACGGTCATATTGTCTATCGTTCCGGCGTTTATGTTGTCGTATTTTCGGTTGCCGATGTTGATGGTTCCGTTGTTTATTGCCGCAACCACGCTCACGAGTATTTCATCGTCCGATACTCCCGATGAGCTTGAATAGGGGAGTGTAAGTGTGTTCACGGTTCCGTCGGAATACTGCGGAAAGTAGTTTTCAATATTGAGCTTGCCGCGCGATATTGTGGAAATGTAGTTTTTAAATGAGGTGTCAAGCCCCAGGTCATATACATCCGGGTTGTAATCGTAATATCCGATGAGCCTCTGAATGTTGTTGTTTGAGTTCAGTGTGTCTGAGGTATCACCGGAAAATTTTACAAATATCACGAGGTTTGCCATTGTGGTCTGAGAGGAGTCAAGTGCCGATGCCGAAGTGAACGGCAGTGTGGTGAGTATAATGAGCATTGCGAATATTATGCACGCTGCTCTGCGGAAACGCTTGGTCATATTCAGTTTTTTACCTTTCTCATTACTTTTTCAAAAACCTCGGCTATCACATATGCCGTTTTCGGACCGAGGGAGTTTGTCTCTTCATAGTGCTTTCTGCCGAGCCTGTCCTTGGCGTCGGTTACATACGGAGCCTCGGGGTCAAGCATAAAATCATTGGGCGGAACGACATATCCGGTGAAATCGTTGGCAACACCGAACACGAGCAAATCCTTGTCGCCGGCTATTTCAATAAGAGGCCTTGGGTTTATGTCGGGGGATTTGCCCTCGGCGCTCTCCTGCTCGGAAAGATATCCTCCGTAGGCAAGCTCCGGGAACAGCTCACAGGGGAGAAGCAGCATGTTGAGCTCACCGATTTCAAAATACGTCATCTCTGTTTTGACCGACAGTCCGAGCGCGCCCTCGCCGGTAGCGAAGAAGGAGGAACGGATAATATGAAGATTGCATATGGTTGCAAGCAGGAAGTTGTCAGCTTCACAGTAGTATTCCTGATGTAAAATATTTATCACCGGTGACAGCTTGCGTTCGTCTGAAATAGCAACCGCGGTTTCTGCAAGCCTTCTTCCGCCTATGAGGGTGGATTTGACATTGTCCTCGTCAAGCTCTTTAAGGCGGATAAGTCCGCCTATCGCTCCGACAAAGAGAATTGACTCCGCATGAGCCATTTCCCATATATCACGGCGCATATAGCATGCAAAATCAGCGCTTACAAACGAGTTTTTACCGAGCAGGGACTCGGTATGCGAGGCAAAGTTGAGTATCCAGACCTCGGTTGAGCCGTCTTCGGGGACAAAGCGCAGACGGGTTAAATCCTTGCAGAAAACGTGGGGCAGACGCGAGTCGCGCTGAATATCCGGAGCTTCTTTTTTGCCGTAAAAGATTGAGCCGTTTTTGCGATTTGAATAAGCGTCCTTGACAACCCTTACAACTCCGTCATGAAGAATTTGCATGTATTTTTTATCCCGCCCTGTTTTTGGCAGAGGTCCCCACATGCCGACGGTGTCAATTGCGGCGTGGTTGTGAGTGCTCAGAATATTTATGCTGCGGCAGCCGGTTTCGCGCTGAAATTGAATAAGGCGTCCGCGGATTATGTCCACATCGTAGCTGGTAAGCCCTACGCTGTCAACCGACACGAACACAACGCCGCCTCTGCCGGAATTGTCGTCAATGTAGACCGCGCTTGTGGTCATGGGGTCAAGCGCGCCCTTGGCGGGGTTGTACGCACGGTAGCCGGCGACATAATATTTTCGCTTGTCAAGGTCATCGGGCATTATGTCGGTCTTTGCAAAGCCGACAGTGAAATATTCGGATACAGGCTCGCTTATTTTGTCAAACACACCCTCCGAAAGTGCGGGCGGTGTCTGAGCTTTTTGAAGCTTTGCGCCTTTTCTTACCATGCCGTTCTTGAGAAGCTTGGATACGTTTTTCATTGTGTTCATATCTGTTCCCCCTTTTTGATATACTTTATTCATCAAGATTGTATCATATAAAATACGGATTGTAAATCGGGAGAAAGACATAAAAGTAAAAAGGGATTTTTAAAAATGTAGGTTTAAATTATTGACAATTCTTTTGCTTTATGATATCATACCCCTTGCAGTTTGTGCACCACGGAGAGATACCGAAGCGGTCATAACGGAACGGTCTTGAAAACCGTCGTACCTTACGGGTACCGTGGGTTCGAATCCCACTCTCTCCGCCAGTAGAGAAAAAGGTTCTCTGAACTTTTTATATAAATTTTATACTTTCATTTTGTTACCATGGAGATGTACTCAAGTTGGTGACGAGGCGCCCCTGCTAAGGGCGTAGGTCGGGTAACCGGCGCGAGAGTTCGAGTCTCTCCATCTCCGCCAAACACGGAGCAACAGCAAAAGCTGTTGCTCCGTGTTTTTTTAAAGATAAAGCTCGAACTCGAGCGCCGGAGGCGCGGGGCGAACAACCATGCCGCTGCCTGCGGCAGAAAAAGGCATGGTTGTGAGGTGAAAAAACAAGGAGAATCGCGAAGCGCTCCAAGCGAGCGAGGCGACTGTGTTTTTGAGGGGCATTTCGAGTCTCTCCATCTCCGCCAGCAAAAGGCACTTGCTTTCGCAAGTGCCTTTTGCAATGAAATAAATCCACTGCGCGGATTTATGAAATAGCTGTCGCTATGAAATACGCCTTCGCCGTATGAAATGCCTGCGGGCATAGGTGGATTTATTTTATTTCACTTTCTGCGAAAGCAGAAAATTTCATAATTTACGAAGTAAATTATTTCACATCGGCAAAGCCGATATTTCATTAGCCCCGTCCGCAGACGACAAGCTTACGAGAGTTCAAAGCTACTCCCCAAACAACCGGAAATATCTTTTTTATACGTGTTACACAAACACGGAGCAACAGCTTTTGCTGTTGCTCCGTGTTTTTTTAAAGATAAAGCTCGAACTCGAGCGCCGGAGGCATTTTCTGCAACCAGACTACAGGCAATCCTCCGTCAGGACTTACGTCCTGCCACCTCCTTTGCCAAAGGAGGCTATGAATCCCTCCACCGCCGCATTGCCGTGCACAGCGTCAGACTTCAGAGTCGACAACTTCATTTTCCTTTTCTGCCGGTTATGCGAATTTTTCGGGGTATTGCCTTTTAAGCTTGCCTGTTGCCGCAAAATACATTATGAAAAGCACGAAAAAGGTTGCTGCCCACGAAACCGGATACGCCCAGTAGAGCATGGTAAGCGTGCGCTTGAGGGGGAGCACGGTGTATATCCACAGTATGCGAAGACCGCAGCCGCCGAGAAGGCAGATTATCATTGATTCAAAGGATTTGCCCATGCCTCGCAGCTGACCTCCGGCTACGTCCATAAGTGAGCAGAAGAAGTAGAACGGCATAATCATGGCAAGACGTTGCGCCCCGATTTCAATTACCTGGGCATCCGTTGAAAATAAGCCCACAATCGGTTTGCTGAAAATCAGTCCGAAAATCCCCATTGAAACGCCTACCCCGATTGTCAGCAGTATGCATTTTCTGTAAATTTTGCCGATGTTTCCGTATTTGTCTGCGCCTATGTTTTGCGAGGTGAAGGTCATGGTTGTCTGAGAAATCGCATTTGTACAGGTGTATATATAAGAATCGAAATTAGAGCCCGCCGCAATGGCGGCCATTGCCACAGAGCCGAATGAGTTCACGGTTGACTGGATTATGACGTTTGAAAACGAGAACAGGGTGTTTTGTATTCCCGCGGGCAGACCTATTCTCAGCACGGCGAGCAGCTCTGAGCGGTATATACGCAGCTTGCCCGGATGCAGACGGCAGGCGTTTTCAAGCTGCATGAGATGACGGATTACAAATACAGCGGAGATATACTGTGAAACCGTTGTGGCAATTGCAACGCCGCTTACGCCCATTGAAAATCGTATAACAAGCACAAGGTTGAGTATCACATTTATAAGTCCGGAAAAAGAGAGTATGTAAAGCGGATGCTTTGTGTCGCCCGTGGCACGGAGTATTGAAGCGCCGAAGTTGTAGATGAAAAGTCCGGGAGCGCCGAGAAAATATATTTTCAGATATACAGCCGCAAGGTCGAGAACGTCGTCGGGAGCCTTCATGAGAATAAGTATGTTCCTTGAGACGAAAAAGCCGAGTATTCCTACGATTATTCCGAACAGCGCACTCACAAATACAGCGGTATGTACGCATTCATGAACCGCACGGTCATTCTGTTCGCCGATGTGACGCGCCACAACAACGCCCACCCCCATGGATACGCCGATGAAGCAATTTACCAGCAGGTTTATAAGCGAGCCTGTTGAGCCTACGGCGGCAAGTGCCGCCTTGCCTGCGAATCTTCCCACAACCACAACATCCGCGGTGTTGTAGGCAAGCTGAAGCAAGCCCGTCAGCATGAGCGGAAGGGCGAAAATAAGTATTTTTTTGAGAAACGGACCGCTTGTCATGTCAAGAGAGTATTTTTTGTTCATTTCAGTCCTCCTCAATTGTATGACGAACGCCATGCAGACATCATTCCGCCGGAAGCCTTGTTCATTCTCCGAATAAGCTCAAGGAAAAAATGCGAGATGTAAAAAGTGACCCCTGCCACCTCACGGTAACAGGGGTTTGGAGGCGACACCCGGATTTGAACCGGGGCATCAGGGTTTTGCAGACCCACGCCTTACCACTTGGCTATGTCGCCGTATTCTTTTTTTGCCGCATAAGCGGGTAAAAAAATGGAGCGGATGACGAGGCTCGAACTCGCTACCTCCACCTTGGCAAGGTGGCGCTCTACCAGATGAGCTACATCCGCACAGAAGTGCATTCGTGCGAGGGGAAAATCAGGTGCGCTTATGCTTTAAGCGCACCCGCGCTTGTGGTGCCTCCGGTCGGAATCGAACCAACGACACGTGGATTTTCAGTCCACTGCTCTACCAACTGAGCTACAGAGGCAAAAAATGGCGACCCGGAACGGGCTCGAACCGTCGACCTCTAGCGTGACAGGCTAGCGTTCTAAACCAACTGAACTACCGGGCCGTTTGTGCGCCGTAATAGGCTGGTGGGAACAACAGGGCTCGAACCTGTGACCCCTTGCTTGTAAGGCAAGTGCTCTCCCAGCTGAGCTATGCTCCCGTATGCCTGTGACGGCGGCGAGTTATACTATACTATAATTTTTCTTCCGTGTCAACCGGAAAAATCAAAAAAATTCAAAATTTTTCCGAGGTTTTTTCAGCGTATGCTTTCATATGCCTCGGTGGTTATTCTTTCCATTTCCGACATCTTTTTCTCCATATCGGCAACGAGCTTGAACTGAGTGCGGCATCTTACAAGATTGTGCTCTGGATACTCGGTTTTAAAGTAAGTGTCGCCGTTGAGGTAGTCGGTAAGGAAGCGCATTCCGCATTCGTAGGTCATAAGCTTTGAGGAGAAGGGGAGATATTTTATTTCGTTTTCTGTCAGACTTTTTCCGGCATAAAAAAGATAGCCCTTTACATAGCTTTCATACAGCTCAAGGCTCATTTCAACAGCGGAGAGATTCTTCTCGTCCTCGGAGGCGGTGCTTGCGCCGAAGCGAATGCTGTCGCCGAAATCATAGAGGGACAGTCCGGGCATAACGGTATCAAGGTCCACCACGCATATTCCCTCGTGAGTCTTAGAGTCGAACATTACATTGTTGAGCTTTGTGTCGTTGTGCGTCACGCGCAACGGCAGCTCACCCTTGCCGAGAAGGTCAAGAAGTATGCCTGCGTCCTTCTCGCGAGCAAGAACGAAATCGACCTCCTCACGCGCGGAGTCGAGTCTTCCTGAGAGGTTGTCTTCAACCGCTTTTTTGAAGGCGGCAAAGCGTGAAACCGTGTTGTGAAAATTCGGGATGGTGTCAAAAAGCGTTTCAATCGGATAATCGTCAAGCAGCATCTGGAATTTTCCGAAGGCCTTTCCGGCATTGTAAAACACCTCAGGGGAGTCCATGGTGTCACAGGTGTACGCGTCGGTTATGAAGTTGTAGCAGCGCCAATAGCGTCCGGTGGAGTCAAGATAATACGGCTTGCCGTCCTTTGAAGGATAAACAGTGAGTGTTTCGCGGTTTGTGTCGCCGTTTGCATCCGCTATCTTTTTACGCAAAAAATCCGTAACCCCGATGATGTTGCTCATCAGCTCGTCCGGATTTTTAAATACGTTGACATTGATTACCTGAATCAGAAAGAACTCCTTTTCAGCTCTTTCGTTTTCAAACTCAAGCACAAAGGTGTCATTTATATGACCGTGCTCGATTGTGTAGCAGCTTTGATACTTTCCGTTGAGCGAGAAGGCTGTTGCAAGCTCCTCAGGACAGAATTTTTGAGTGTTCAGTTCAGACACAACCTTTCGGTATTTTATCGTTTGAAAACCGCGTCGGCAAAGCAGTCGGGATTGTGAAATCCGGGCGGCATTTCTCCGACGGGAGAGAAGGCGAGATAGTGCGGGGTTTCCGTACAGTCACCGCATTTAAAGACGTTGAACCTGAATGTCTGCGGTGCTGCGGTGAATCCGGTATTAAAAAGTGCGGCAATGAGGCTTTGCGGAAGATGTATTTCGACTCCCCACCAGATTCCGGAAGCATCATTTCCGGACAGCGGCACAACCTCCGGCGATTCACCGGTGATTTCTCTGATAAAAACACGGCCGTCGCGCGCTGCGCCGAACTGCGAGAGAAACACACCGTTTGAGTTGCATTCCACATTTATGTATTCATTTCTTCCCGGAACCGGAGCGATGAAAAACTCAAGCGCACTGTCCTCATATACAGGCTCGTCACGCTTTTTGCACACGGTTCTGGGAGCTGCCTCATATGCCCTTATGCGGCAATATATGCCGTCGTTTTCAACGGCGAACAGGGAGAAGAATACATCGGGCCGATACGGAGAGGCGCTTTCCCAGTGAAAGCTTTCAAGCTTGTATTCATTAAAACCATCTGTATACCCGCGCGAGGCGAGAATCGGAAAAACATATTGAGCCATATAAGTCGTTCCTCCCGAAAGCAATAAACAGATTATATACAAATTCCGCGAAATAGTCAATATAATTTCTGATTAACTCTTTACACGCAGGTGTAAATGAAGTAAAATAACAGAGTATACATTGACAATGGAAAATTATGTAAATATTTACGAGAGGATGATTGTTTTGGCGGCAGTTTATAAACGTATTCTTCTGAAATTAAGCGGTGAGGTGCTTGCGGGAAAGACGGGGCACGGCATAGACTTTGACACCGTGCTTGAGGTCTGTTCGGCAATAAAAAAATGCGCCGATATGGGTGTTGAGGTCGGTATAGTAGTGGGTGGCGGCAATTTCTGGCGCGGCCGTTCAAGCGGCAGCATGGACAGAACCAGAGCCGACCATATAGGAATGCTCGCAACGGTTATGAACTCTCTTGCTCTTTGTGACGCACTTGAGCAGCTCGAGGTTCCCGTAAGAGTGCAGACGGCAATAGAAATGCGGCAGATAGCCGAGCCGTATATCCGCAACAGGGCGGTGCGGCATTTTGAAAAGGGCAGGGCTGTAATATTCGGCTGTGGAACAGGAAACCCGTTCTTCACTACGGATACAGCCGCAGCGCTCAGGGCGGCGGAAATTGACGCGGATATCATCTTCAAGGCAACGAATGTTGACGGAATATACGACAAGGACCCCAACAAATATCCGGACGCCCAGAAGTTTGACACCATCTCGCACGGCGAAATACTCAGCCGCAATCTCAAAGTCATGGACAGCACTGCGGCATCTCTTTGCCGCGACAACGGAATTCCGATACTCGTGTTTAATCTTGAGAATCCGGAAAATATTGTCAGAGCGGTGTGCGGTGAAAAGGTTGGTACAATAGTAAAATAATCCCCCGGAAACACTGAACAAAATTCAATTAACAGGAGGAAATTATAATGGAAGAACTTTATGCAAGCACGAAGGAAAGAATGGAAAAAACCATAAAATCGCTTCACAGTGAGTATGCGGCAATCAGAGCCGGCAGAGCGAACGCAGCGGTTCTTGACAAAATTCAGGTGGACTATTACGGCGTAGCAACCCCCATCAACCAGATGGCGGCTATATCCGTTGCCGAGGCAAGAATCCTTTGCATACAGCCGTGGGATACCTCCTCTCTGCACATGATAGAGAAGGCGATTCAGGCATCCGACCTCGGAATAAATCCCTCTAACGACGGCAGAGTTATCCGTCTTGTATTCCCGCAGCTCACAGAGGAGAGGCGTAAGGTGCTCACAAAGGATGTTTCCAAAATTGCCGAGGACTCCAAGGTAGCCATCCGTCAGATACGCAGGGATTCCATTGAAAAGCTCAAGGGTATGAAGAAGGATTCAAAGATAACCGAGGATGACCAAAAGTCGGGAGAAAAAGAGCTTCAGGATATAACCGACAGCTACATCAAAAAAATTGATGAGATTTCCGCAGCCAAGGAAAAGGAAATAATGGAAATCTGACGCCTTTAACGCTATAAAAAAGGACAGCGGTGTGCTGTGCGCGCCGCGAGGCAGAGAAAATGCTCGATACAACGAATATCAACCTTCCGCGTCATGTCGGCGTTATAATGGACGGCAACGGCAGGTGGGCGAAGAAGCGCGGTGTTCCGCGCTGGGAGGGGCATCGCGAGGGCGCGAGAGTGTTCAGGCGCATAGGTGAATATGCCGCCGACATAGGTGTGAAATATCTCACCTTCTATGCCTTCTCAACCGAAAACTGGTCAAGACCTCCGGAGGAGGTTGCGGCGATAATGCAGCTTTTCCGAGAGTATTTGCTTGAGGGCGATGAACGCATAAAGGAAAATGAGGAAAAGGGTATGCGTCTGCGCTTCATAGGCGACAGAAGCGGACTGCCCGCGGATATAGTCAACCTCATTGAAAAGGCCGAGCGTGAATCTGCCGACAAAAGCAGGGTTTATGTCAACATTGCCCTGAATTACGGCGGACGCGATGAAATTGTCGGCAGCGTGAAAAAAATCGCACAGAAGGTCGCCTGCGGTGAAATGAAGCCGGATGATATCACTCAGGACGATATTTCCGGGGGACTCTACACGGCGGGTCAGCCCGACCCTGATTTAATAATCCGCCCGAGCGGAGAATACCGGATTTCAAACTTCCTGCTCTGGCAGTCGGCGTATTCGGAGTTCTGGTATTCCGATGTGCTGTGGCCGGATTTCACGACTGATGATTTTGACCGTGCCGTACTTGCGTATTCCGGGCGCAACCGCAGATTCGGAAATATAGGATAGGGGAATTGAATATGAAAACGAGAGTTATTACCGGCGTTGTAGCCGGAGGGCTTTTTATAGCCATGTTCTTTCTGCTTTATACATGGGTGTACCCGATTATGCTGGCGGCTTTCGCTGCAATCGGTGTGTGGGAAATCGAGAAGGCTGTCGGTCTGAAAAACAAGCCTATAATGATTTTGTCGCTCGCAGTGTCTGCGGCAATACCGTTTGTTGTGCATTTTCATCTCTGCCTTCCGCTGCTTGCGATAATCTCTCTTTATTGCATAGCGGTTCTGGTGCTTATGCTGGCGGAATTTGAAAAGACGCGCTTTGAACATGCCGCGATTGCAATATTTGCATCTCTTGCGGTGCCGTATGCGCTCTCGTGCATGCTTGCGCTGCGCGATGTATATGAAAAATATCCCGGTGTATATACAAAGGCGGACGGCGTATTCCTTATCCTGTTCGGACTTTTTTGCGCGTGGATGACGGACACCTTCGCATTCTTTGTCGGCAGCAAGTTCGGAAAGCATAAGATGTGCCTGAAGATAAGCCCGAAAAAATCGGTGGAGGGCGCAATCGGCGGAGTCGTGGGTGCCGCGCTGCTCAATGTCATTCTGCTTGCTGTATTTAAAAAGTTTTTCTCAGGTGCCGAGTCAAGCCTTTCATACATAGGCGTTGTCCTCGTTTCGGTGCTGCTGTCAGTGATAAGCATGCTCGGAGATTTGGCGGCATCAACCATCAAGCGCAACTACGGAATAAAGGATTTCGGCAAGATATTTCCCGGACACGGAGGAGTTATGGACAGGGCAGACAGCGTAAGCTTTGTGCTGCCGACGCTGTATGCGGTTATAACTCTGATAAACTATTGCTGATTGGTGACATGAATGGAAACATTGTCAATTCTCGGCTCGACAGGCTCTATCGGCACACAGGCGCTTGATGTCTGCCGCGGCAGAGGCTATAAGCCCGTTGCGCTTGCCGCACATTCAAATGTAAAGCTGCTTGAGCAGCAGATAAGAGAGTTCTCACCTGCGCTTGCGGCATTGACCGATGAAGCGGCGGCGCGCGATTTAAAAACGCGTGTGGCGGATATGCCGGTGAAGGTTCTCTCCGGAGTTCAGGGTGTGTGCGAGTGCGCCGGATTCCGGGATGCGGACACAGTGCTCAACGCCGTTGTAGGTATGGCGGGGCTTCGTCCGACGCTTGCCGCGATACATGCGAAAAAGCGTATAGCGCTTGCAAACAAGGAAACGCTTGTCGCCGGAGGCCCGCTTATCATAAAGGCTGCCGAGGACAACGGGGTGAAAATTCTTCCCGTTGACAGCGAACACTCCGCAATATTTCAGTGCCTTCAGGCGGCGCCGCCGAACAGGGCACTGAAAAGAGTAATCCTTACCGCGTCCGGCGGACCGTTTTTCGGAAAAACACGCGCCGAGCTTGAAAATGTTACTCTTGCCGATGCGCTCAAGCATCCAAACTGGAGCATGGGCTCAAAAATAACCATAGATTCCGCTACAATGTTCAACAAGGGTCTTGAGCTTATCGAGGCGGTCTGGCTGTTCGGAGTAAAGCCGGAAAACGTGGATATAGTTGTGCACCGCGAGAGCATAGTGCACTCCCTTATAGAGTTTGATGACAATTCGGTGCTCGCTCAGCTGGGCTATCCGGACATGCGTCTGCCGATACAGTATGCGCTCACCTATCCTGAGCGTTACCCCTCTCAGGAGAGACAGCTGAGTCTTGCACAGGTCGGTACGCTCAGCTTTTTTGAGCCGGATAACGAGGCGTTTCCGTGCATAAATATATGCAGACGGGCAATAATTAAGGGCGGTCTTGCTCCGGCGGCTGCCAACTCCGCAAATGAGGAGGCCAACCGCCTGTTCAGAGAGGGAAAAATAAGATTTGCGGATATAGCCGGGCTTATCGGAGAGGCTGCGCAGGCGGCTCCGCAGAGCGGCGAATGTACACTTGAAAACATTGAAGCCGTTGACTCTCTCATGCGTTCTGAGATACAAAAACTTTCAAAGAGGTGATAGCTATTTACACACCGTTATTTCTTGCGTTTTCAATCGGGCAGCTTTGGGGGAAGGTATGGCCGTTACTGTTGGCAATATTTTTGTTCGGCATAATAATAGCCATACATGAGTTCGGACATTTTGTTTTTGCAAAGCTTTTCGGTGTAAAGGTCAATGAATTTGCGCTCGGCATGGGACCGACTGTTTTAAAAAGGCAGAAGGGTGAAACGAAGTATGCCCTCAGGCTGTTCCCGGTAGGCGGCTTCGTGAGCATGGAGGGCGAGGACGAAAACAGCGAGGACGAGCGCGCCTTCAACAAAAAGAAGGTGTGGAAGCGGTTTGTGATAGTTGCGGCGGGAGCCATACAGAATATTATACTCGGAATAATAGTTGTGTCGGTGCTGCTCACTATGCAGGAACTTGTCGGAACCAATAAAATCCACAGCTTTTATCCCGATTCGGTCAGCTCCGAATACGGTCTGGAGCCGCTTGACGAGATTGTAAAGATAAACGGCATGAGAATATATTCCGACAGGGATATATCATATATAATGGTCACAGATGAGGACTCCGTACTCGATTTCACGGTCAGGCGTGACGATAAGCTTGTGCAGGTTGACGGAGTACACTTCAAGACAACAGAGTATGAGGGAAGGCAGATAATAATCTGGGATTTCTCCATGGTTGGAGTTGAAAAATCCTTCAGTTCGGTGGCGTCCGGCGCCATACGCGAATCGGCATCCATAGTTCGCATGGTGAGGCTCAGTCTTGTTGACCTCGTAAGGGGCAAATACGGGCTGAAGGACGTATCCGGTCCGATAGGAACCATAGGTCTGATAGCGGAGACAACAGCGGATGGCGAAACCGCAAAGGATAAAATCGAAACCGCTCTGACTTTGCTTTCGTTCATAACCATAAATGTGGGCGTGTTCAATCTGATGCCCATACCGGCGCTTGACGGCGGCAGGCTGTTTTTCCTTATAATAGAGGGCATACGGCGCAAGCCGATAAATCCCAAGTATGAGGGCTATGTGCATACGGCAGGATTGGTGGCGCTGCTTGCGTTTATGGCGGTGGTAACGGTAAGCGACATATTGAAATTTGTTTGAGGCGAGAAAAGTGTGTGAAGCGAGAAAGAGCCGCGAGGTAAACGTAGGCGGCGTGAAAATAGGAAACGGAAATCCTGTCTCGGTGCAGTCAATGCTGAATGCACGGGCGCAGGATTATGAAAAAAATCTTGAGCAGTGCCTTGCTCTTGAGGCTGCCGGCTGTGATATAATACGCATGGCGGTGCCGGATGAGCAGGCCGTGCGTGTGCTCGCAAGGCTTAAAGAGAACGTAAGGACTCCTCTTGTTGCGGACATTCATTTTGATTATCGCCTTGCGCTTGAAAGTGTAAAGGCAGGGGTTGACAAAATCCGTATAAATCCCGGAAATATAGGCTCTCCAGAGAGAGTCAGGGCAGTAGCCGATGCATGCAATGCCGCCGGGATTCCCATAAGAATAGGAGTGAATTCAGGCTCTGTGGAAAAGGAGCTGCTTGCAAAATACGGCTCTCCCACTCCGGAGGCAATGGCTCAGAGCGCATTCCGCCATGTGCGTATGCTTGAGGAATGTGATTTTTACAACACTGTGATATCCATAAAATCGTCGGATGTCCGCAAAATGGTTGAGGCATATAAAATCGTTGCGGCGGAGTGTGATTATCCCCTGCATCTGGGCGTTACGGAGGCAGGCACCGAAAAAAGCTCGCTTATAAAATCAAGTATAGGTATAGGCTCACTGCTGCTCAGCGGTATAGGCGATACCATAAGAGTGTCCATGACTGCCGACCCGGTCAGGGAGGTTCCCGCGGGAATAGGCATACTTAAAGCTCTCGGACTTTATGAGAACTCTCCGCAGATAGTTTCCTGCCCGACCTGCGGACGCACGAGAATAGACCTTGTAGCTCTTGCCGATGAAATAGAACGGCGGCTTGAGGGCTGCAAAAAGCCGATAAAGGTTGCGGTAATGGGCTGTGCGGTGAACGGACCGGGTGAAGCGCGCGAGGCGGATATAGGGGTCGCCGGCGGAGACGGGGAGGGCCTTATATTTAAAAAGGGCGAAATAGTCCGTAAGGTTGCGGAAAAGGACATAGTGAATGAATTGATGAAGGAAATAGAGCAGTTATGAACGGATTTCTCGAGGTGTTCGGCGATTATGTGAAGACTCCGGCGCTGTGCGAGTCACTCAAAAACGCAAAAATAGCCGATATTACAATAAATAAACAGGCGTGCAGTATGCGTCTTGTTATAAGCGCGGAGCATTTTGACGATATAATGTGCTTCCGTGAGCTTTCGCGTTCGTTGCGCGAAACACTGAGGCTCAAGGCTGTGCAGCTTGATTATCTGCTGCCTCCCGATGAGTTTTCCGCAGAGATATGTCCCGGCATATTCAAGGTTGCACGTTCAAAAATCCCTCAGGCAAACGGCTTTCTTGAGGATGCCGAGGTGTCACTGGCGGGCGGCGTTCTCACGGTAATGCTCAAGCACGGCGGGCTTGAAATCGTTGAGAAATCCGGTTGCGGAGATTTTTTGAAAAGATACATAAACGAGCACTTTTCTTTGCCTCTTGAGGTTGCCTTCACCGCAAATGAGGAGGACTGTGAGAAGCTTTTCGAGCGGCAGGAGCAGATTGACCGCCGCAAAAACGACGTGCATTCGGATGAACCCAAGGAGCATGTTGTTCATGAGGGCATACCGCTCTATTTTGAAACGCTCAAGACCATATACGGTCAGGATATCAAGGCGCTTCCGGTGCCGATAAGCACCGTAACTCCGGAGGACGGCAGCGCAGTGATATGGGGTGACATTTTCGGCTTCAACTGCAAGGATACCCGCGACGGCAGAAAGCAGATAGTGGAGTTCAATGTAACGGATTATACCGGCTCATACTCTGTGAAAATGTTTGACGAAAAGCAGAAGCTTGCTTTTATAACCGATAAAATTCACGACGGAATGACCGTACTTATGCGTGCGTCCATCAGCTATGATGACTTTCGTAAGGATTACGTTATGAACCCCCGTGCTATATCCTCGGTTAAAAAAATCGAGCTTACGGATGACGCCGAGGAAAAGCGCGTTGAGCTGCACATGCACACCACTATGTCCGCAATGGACGGACTTACCGATGCCGCGGACCTTGTAAAGCGTGCGGCAAAGTGGGGACACAGAGCTGTTGCAATAACCGACCACGGTGTTGTACAGGCATTTCCCGAGGCAATAAACACTGCCAAAAAGTGCGGAATAAAAATAATATTCGGCATTGAGGGCTATTTTGTAAACGATATAAACCCCGACGGCTCGTTTATGAGCGTTGAGGAAGTAAAAAAAGCGCGCTCATATCACCAGATAATCCTTGTCAAAAACAAGGTGGGACTTAAAAATCTTTATGAGCTGGTTACGGCGTCGAATGTTACATATTTTTACAAGCGTCCGAGAATACCCAAGAGCCTGCTTATGCAGCGCCGGGAGGGGCTTATTCTCGGCAGCGCCTGCTCGGCGGGCGACCTGTATTGCGCGATACTCGAAAACAAATCGCCCGAGGAGATAAAGTCAATCGCCTCGTTTTACGATTATCTTGAGATTCAGCCGGACGGCAACAACAATTACATGATAGCGAGCACGGACGAGGAAAACGCTTCTGTCAAGTCGGTTGACGATATTCACAGAATAAACCGCTACATTGTGTCGCTTGCGGATGAGCTGGGTATTCCTGCCGTGGCAACCGGCGACGTGCATTTTATGGATGAGAAGGACGGAATATTCCGCACCATACTCATGGCGGGGCAGGGCTTTAAGGATGCCGATGACCAGGCTCCGCTCTATCTGCGCACCACAAACGATATGCTCTCTCAGTTTGAGTATCTCGGCGAGGAAACAGCCTATGAAATCGTCGTAAAGAATACAAATCTCATAGCGGATATGACCGATGACGACATTCTGCCCATTCCCGAGGGCACCTTTAACCCCAAGGTCAAGGATGCCGAGGAGAATCTTCAGAAGGTGTGCTGGGAGCGCGCAAAGCAGATGTACGAATACAACGGCGAGCTTCCGTCAGAGGTTTCGGACAGGCTCTCGCGTGAGCTTGAGTCGATAATCAAGCACGGCTTTGCCGGGCTGTATATGATAGCGCGTCTGCTTGTTAAAAACTCGGAGGAGCACGGCTATTATGTCGGCTCAAGAGGCTCGGTAGGCTCCTCGTTTGTCGCCACGATGGCGGGCATATCCGAGGTTAACCCTCTGCCGCCTCACTATGTCTGCCCCAAGTGCAGACACAGCGAATTTTTCCTTCACAACGAGGTCGGCTCCGGCTTTGACCTTGAGCCGAAAAATTGTCCCGAATGCGGCACGGATATGACGCGTGACGGTCACGAAATTCCGTTTGAAACCTTCCTTGGCTTCAACGGGGACAAGGCGCCCGATATCGACCTTAACTTCTCCGGCGAATATCAGTCCCATGCCCATCGCTACACAGAGGAGCTTTTCGGTAAGGACCATGTGTTCAAGGCGGGAACAATATCCACCGTAGCCGACAAGACAGCGTACGGCTTTGTAAGAAAGTATGCCGAGGAGCGCGGGCTCAACTACTCGAAGGCGGAAATAGACCGTCTGACCATCGGCTGCACCGGTGTCAAGCGCACTACCGGTCAGCATCCCGGCGGAATGGTTGTTGTACCCGATGAGTATGATGTTACGGACTTTACGCCCGTGCAGTATCCCGCGGACGACACCGACAAGGGCATGACCACGCATTTTGACTTCAACTCCATGCACGATACGCTGCTAAAACTCGATGAGCTCGGCCACGATGTACCGACACTTTACAAGCATCTTTATGACCTTACGGGCATAGATGTAATGGATATAGATGTAACCGACCGAAACCTGATAAAGCTGTGCACAAGCCCGGAGCCGCTCGGCATTACCGCGGCGGATATCGACTGGCAGACAGGTACGCTCTCGATACCCGAAATGGGCACTCCGTTTGTGTGTCAGATGCTGCTTGAGGCTAAGCCCAAGACCTTTTCCGACCTGCTTCAGATATCCGGACTTTCACACGGTACGGACGTTTGGCTGGGTAACGCACAGGACCTTATAAGGAACAACATCTGTGACATTTCTGAGGTTGTGGGAACGCGTGACAGCATCATGGTTTACCTCATGCATCACGGGCTTGAGAAGCAGGATTCCTTCAAAATAATGGAGAATGTCCGTAAGAAGGACAAAAACCTTACCCCCGAAATGGAAGCGCTCATGCGCGAGAAAAACATTGCCGACTGGTATATCGACTCGTGCAAGAAGATAAAATACATGTTCCCCAAGGCTCATGCTGCGGCTTATGTTATTGCTGCGCTGCGTCTTGCGTGGTATAAAGTATACAAGCCTCTTGAGTATTACGCGGCATACCTTACGGTGCGCGGCGGAGATATCGACGCCGTGGCAATGGCGGCAGGCAGACAGGCTGTCAAGGCATGTCTTGCCGAGATAAGCGCAAAGGGCAAGGACGCCTCCCAGAAGGAGGAGGACAAGCTCACTATAATGCAGATAGTCAATGAGGCCATGGCAAGGGGAATAGAGTTTCTCCCGGTTGACCTGTATAAATCAATGGCAAAGAGATACATAATAGAGGACGGCAAGCTCAGACTTCCGTTTTCGGCGCTCGGAGGAGTCGGAGAGAGCGCGGCGGAGGGGCTTGCAGCCTCACGCGATGACGGCTCGGGCGAATTCTTCAGCGTTGACGACCTCAAATCGCGCTCCGGAGTTTCAAGCAGCGTAATAACCACCCTCAGGGAGGCGGGAGCGCTTGACGGACTTCCCGAAAGCAGTCAGGTAAGTCTTTTCGGAATATAAAATATTCTTAACGGAGGTGACGGTTTATGAGAACCGCACAGTACAAAAGGACGACCAAGGAAACCGATATCAGCGCCGCGCTCTGTCTGGATGGCGGAGAGGTCAAAATCGACACGGGAATACCGTTCTTTGACCACATGCTCACCGCGTTCGCCGTACACGGCGGCTTCGGGCTGGTTATCGACTGTAAGGGAGACCTTCAGGTTGACTGCCACCACACGGTGGAGGATACGGGTATAGTAATCGGCAAGATGTTTGAAAAGGCTCTCGGCGACAAGTGCAAGATTGCACGCTTCGGCAGCTTTTTCGCGCCGATGGATGAAACCCTCGCCTTCGCAGCCGTCGATATAAGCGGCAGACCGTATCTCCATTTCGAGGCTGTATTTCCGCAGGAGAGAGTCGGCGCACTCGACACATGTCTTGTGGAGGAGTTCTTCAGAGCCTTTGCCTCGAATTCGGGAACAACGGTGCATATACGTGTGCCGTACGGCACGAACTCACACCACATTGCCGAAGCGATATTCAAGGCGTTTGCCCACTCTATGAAGGCGGCAACCGTGGAAATAACAGACGGTATAATGTCAACCAAGGGTAAGCTTTAAGGAACGGGACGGTGTTAAGGGTGGCGGAGACTGAAAACAAAATACCGGTAAGAGCTCCGCGCTGGTTCAAGCTTGACAACGCCGGAAAAATCTTCCCGGGACAGAATACAAACAAGTGGTCGAATATTTTCCGTATTTCGGTCGTTCTCAAGGAGAAGGTTGAACCGGAGCTGCTTGAGCGTGCGCTCAACGAAACTCTACCGCGCTTTCCGTGCTTCAACGTCAGGCTCAGACGCGGCTTCTTCTGGTATTATCTGGAGCACAATCCGGAATCCGCACAGGTGCAGCCGGACATAAAAAATCCGTGCCACCGGGTTAGATTTCATGAGAACAACCGTTTTCTGTTCAGAGTTTATTATTATGAGAAGCGAATATCCCTTGAGCTTTTCCATGCCCTGGCGGATGCTTACGGCGCGATGGTGCTTTTAAATACCGTTACCGCGCAGTATCTCAGGCTGAAGGGCGCGGACATTCCTCCCGGACTTTCGGTGCTGGATATAAACGAGCAAGCCACACCGACTGAGCTTGAGGACGCCTTTTCACGCTATGCGACCTCCAAGGTGAAGGCGAAGCGCTCAGGCGACTTCGTATATCACGCGATGGGGGAGCGGCTTCCGGCACATACAATGAATATCGTAACCGGTTATATGCCTCTCGATGCTTTGCTCGAAAAGGCGCATGAGAAAAAGGTTACGGTAACAGAGCTGCTCGCGGCGGTGCTGATGGATGTGCATTACCGTAAGCAGAAGGAGGAAAAAAGAGTCCAGAAGCTTGTCAGCGTACAGGTT
>LFSB01000031.1 GCA_001513045.1 Clostridiales bacterium DTU089 | reverse complement strand
TCTCTCGAAGCGGCTTGCCTATCTTATCAAATCCTTTACCATTTGTCAACACCTTTTTTAAAAAAAATTGCGGAAATTTCTGAGATTTTTTTTGCTGCCTTTTTCACCCACAACATCTTGTCCTTTTTGCATCGGCATACACAATTTACCTTCGGTTTTTCATGCATATCGTACCCAAATCAAGGCAACTTATTTATAAAATCAAAACAGACGGAGATGTGATATATAATGTTTAAGGAAAATAACCCTTTGAAGCGCGAGATAATCGCGTGGGAGCTTGCGGCAATTCTCCTTTTCGGAATCATGGGCATAAGCTCTGCCGCAAAAAAGAGCGACGCTCTTCCCGACACCTATGTTCAGACTCTTTCCAGGCTCGGCTCCCGCGGAGACGAGGTTCGTAAAATACAGTCCGTTCTCAAGGGGCTCGGACTTTACAAGGGCGGGGTGGACGGAATATACGGTCCGAAAACCGCGGTTGCGGTAAAGCAATTCCAGAAAAACTGCGGGCTCACCGTTGACGGTATCGCAGGCCCGAAGACATTGCTCTACCTCGGGCTGGGAACATCGTCCTCGTCCTCAGGACACAGCAGCAGCGACATCACGCTTCTCGCCAAGGTGATTGCCGCAGAGGCGCGCGGAGAGAGCTATACAGGCCAGGTTGCGGTCGGGGCAGTTATACTCAATCGCGTTGAGCACGCCTCATTTCCGGACACAATATCCGGCGTAATTTATCAAAACGGAGCCTTTACCTGCGTAACCGACAGCAACTGGAGCGTAGCTCCGGATGCCACCTCACGCAAGGCCGCTCAGGATGCCATAAACGGCTGGGACCCCTCCGGCGGAGCAATATACTATTATAATCCCGCCAAGACCACCAACAAGTGGATGCTGTCAAGACCTGTGATAACCACAATCGGCAGTCACATATTTTGCAGCTGACCCTTAACCGGAAGCAATGCCGCCGCATCGTTTGAAGATGCGGCGGCCGTTTACATATACAATTATAATATAGTATCAGGCTCTCATTTCTTCAAGCACCGAGTAAGGGATTGCCATATCGCCGTATCCTGTGCCGATTTCTATGTGCGGCTTCATTTTACAATGAAAATCCGTGCCTCCGGAAACGCGCAAAGAATATTTCTCGGCAAGCGCGCGATACTCCCTGCCCATCTCAGGGGTGTAGTCCGTATAATATCCCTCTATTCCCTCAAGACCCATTTCCACAAGCCGGGAGAGGAGCCTCTCAAGCTGCTCTCCGCTCTTTTTTGTCAGGTGCAGATGTGCGAGAAACGCCTTCCCTCCGGCACCTCTTATCAGCGATATTGCGAGCTCCGGAGAGGTTTTGATATTTCCCGAATACGCCGGCTTTCCCGCGGACAGATATTTGTCAAACGCCTCTTTTACCGATGCTGTGTATCCCTTTTCGGTCATGGCCTTTGCAAAATGCGCGCGACCGACTATACCGTTCGGCGCAGAGGCAAGAATCTCATCAATATCAAGATGTATACCGATGTTTTCAAGCAGCCTGTGAGTATCATAGAAGCGCTCCGTGCGAGACTTTTTTATTGCCTCAAGCCCCTTGACAAGCCCGGGATTGTCCACGTCTATAAAATAACCCAGAATATGCGTTTCGGTGTCGGATTGAACCGAAAACTCTATTCCCGGCACAACCTCGATTCCCGATTCCTCCCCCTGCGCGAGAGCTTCCTTTATTCCGTCGGTGCTGTCGTGGTCCGTAAGCGCTATTGCCGAAAGCCCGCGTGAATGTGCATACCGGACAAGCTCCGCCGGCTGCATGGAGCCGTCGGATTTCACCGAGTGCGTATGCAAATCAATATAACCCTTCATGCTTTTCTTTTCCTTCATGCTTCCTTCATATTTCATAGAGAGAGGAAATTGTCTTTCCTCCTCCGCGTTCAAGAATTTCCTTTGACTGATGCCCCTTCGTCAGAAGCAGGCAGTCCGCACCGAGCGCTCGCGCAGTGTACAGGTCGTGGAGGGTGTCCCCTACCATCAGAGTGCGCTCGTGTTTTATTCCGCGCTCAAGGAAATAGCGCTTTGTTCGTTCCACCTTGCTTTCGGCAAGTCTGTCACCCGCCGCAAGCACAGCGTCAAAATAGTGAGCAATTCCGAAGTAGTCAAGCATACCGGCAATTTGCTTTTCCTGTGCGGATGAGACTATGTACTGCCTCACCCCTTTGTCCGCAAGTGCTTTAAGCAAATCCATCGCACCGTCATGAAGCACGGGCGGGTTGCAATGTAAAGCATAGCCGTTCTGGAACTCCTTGGCTGTTTCATCAAAGGTTTCGGGCTCAACCGGAAAAAGATGCTCGTAAAATTTGATTATCGGCGTATCAATGTATTCATAGTACTGCTCAACGGTTATTCCGGGCATATCTCTGCGCTCAAGCATGTCATTGACTGAATCAAGAGACGCTGCCAAGTCATCAAGCAGCGTGCCGTTCCAGTCCCACAGCACGGTGTCATAAGAAAAATTTTCAAGCATTCAACAATCCCCTTGTTTATTATGGTATACCAAAGAACATTTATCATTGGCTTTGCTTCGCCCCTGCGGCTACCGCCGCTATGCGCTTCGCGCGGAAAATCATGATACAATAATACCACGCCTTTGACAAGGTTTCAACAAGTGTGTTGAATTTTGCAAATACTTTGACACAAGTGTGTACGTGTGCTAAAATAAGGCAAATAACAGCTTCCCTGTATGAAAAGGAGAAAAGCTATGATTATCCTTGAAGGACACGACAAACTGCCTGTCCGCGCCGCAATATTTGATTTTGACGGCACCATCTCAACGCTTCGATGCGGTTGGGAGAAGGTTATGGCGCCGCTCATGTGTGAATACATTCTCGGCGGACACACGGAACGCTCCGATGAAATAAAGGCTCTTGTTGACAGCTATATCGACGAGTCCACCGGAATCCAAACCGCCCTTCAGATGAAGTGGCTCAACGACACAATAAAGCAGTACGGGCTGAATCCCGGCGCTCCGGACGACCAGTGGTTTTATAAGGATGAATACAACCGCCGGCTCATGCTCGATGTCGCACGCAAGCGTGACGAGGTCGAGTCCGGCGCGGTGCCCAAAGGCAACTACATAATCTGCGGAGCGGAGAATTTCTTCGAGGCTCTGCGCGACAGAGGCGTGACCCTTTATGCTGCAAGCGGCACCGATGACGCCGATGTGAAAAGGGAATCCGCGGCGCTCGGCTTCTTTGACTATTTCACAGAAATCGCCGGAGCCAAGCCACGCGCGGAGGACTGCTCAAAGGACGCCGTAATAAAAAGGCTCATTTCCGAGGGCGGCTACAAGGGCGGAGAGCTGCTTGTAGTGGGCGACGGAAAGGTCGAAATAATGCTCGGCAGGGCGGCGGGAGCCGTCACCCTCGGACTTGCAACGGACGAGGTAAAGCGCTGCGGAATAAACCCCGTCAAGGAAAAGCGGCTTCGTGCCGCGGGCGCACACGCCGTAACCGGCGATTTTACACATCTCGACAATATTATGAACTGGCTGTTCTGATTTTATTAAGAAGGTGTTTTTTACGGAAAGAAGAAAAATGCAGCTCAACCTCTCGGGCATCAAAACCTACTCCGCCGAGGACAGAATAAACCTCGTCACCATCGACAACATGATGACTCCGGGCGTAACCCCTCATGAGCAATACTCCTCCGACGGCTTCGATGAGCTTGTCGAACGGATAATTACCGCACGCAAAAACGGCAGACCGGTAATCTGGAGTATGGGTGCACATGTGATTAAAAACCGGCTTTCAAGATATGTTATTGCCCTTGTCAAGGCGGGAATAATTACGCATATCGCCTCAAACGGTGCCGGCAGCATCCACGATTTCGAGCTTGCGTATCTCGGCGGAACCTCCGAGGATGTTCCGACTGCGATTGAAGACGGCTCCTTCGGAATGTGGGAGCAAACCGGCGCATGGATGAATGAGGCTTTCCGCGAGGGCGCGGAGAAAAATCTGGGCTACGGCGAAGCACTCGGAGAGTACATTTCGTTGCACCCTGAGCGTTTTCCGAACCGGGAGGACTGCATCGAATATCAATGCTACGTAAATGATGTTCCCGCAACCTATCACATCGCGCTCGGCACTGATATAATCCATCAACACCCGACCTGCGACATGTCGGTAATCGGCAAATGCAGCGGTATAGATTTCAAAAAGATGTGCTACTCGGTTTCGCAGCTCGACGGCGGAGTTTTCCTGAACTTCGGTTCGGCGGTTATAGGGCCGGAGGTTTTCCTCAAGGCGCTTTCAATAGCGCGCAACCTCGGCTACCCGACCTTCAACATCACTACCGCAAACTTCGACCTTATCAACCTCGGCGACTACCGCTGCAAGATAGGCTATGAGGACCCCAACTATTATTACAGGCCGAGAAAGAATATAGTTAACCGTCCGGTAAGCCGCGGCGGAAAGGGCTGGCACTTCGTCGGCGACCATCAGATTACGATTCCCACGCTTTACGATAAAATAATCGAGAGGATATAAGGCTATGAACTCACAGCGTCTTAAACAGCTTCTCGCCGCTGTCGGCAATTGCAAAATCGGTATAATCGGCGACTTCTGCGTGGACATTTACTGGCACGCGGACATGGCGCGCAGTGAGCTTTCGCGCGAAACGCCCCATTATCCCCTGCCCGTCGTTTCCGAGCGCTGCTATCCGGGAGCTGCCGGCAATACCGCCGCAAATATTGCGGCATTGCGTCCGATGAGCATTTCGGCAATAAGCATTATCGGGGATGACTGGCGCGGAATGCTGCTCGAAAAGGAGCTGAAAAAGCACGGGATTTCGGCAGACAATCTGCTTTTGTGCCCCGGTCGCTTCACCAATGCCTACTGCAAGCCCATGCGCAAGGGCATATCCGCCCTTGAATATGAGGACCCCCGTCTGGATTTTGCAAACTACGAGCCGATTGACGAGAAAACAGAGAATGAAATAATTGCGCGCCTTGACGCAATTGCCGGGGATATCGATGTGCTGTGCGTGTCCGACCAGTTTGAATTCGGCGCCGTAACCCCAAGGGTTGCCGACAGGATATCTGACCTTGCCGCAAAGGGGCTTTGTGTCGTGGTTGACAGCCGGTATAAAATCGGCGCATATAAAAACGTCATACTCAAGCCCAACGAGGTTGAGTGCTGGCGCGCAGCATACGAAGATGACGGCTTCATTTCCGCATCACACGAGCAATTTATTCAGGCGGCAAAGCTGCTCTCAAAAAAGAACAATTCCGATGTTATGCTGACGCTCGGAGAGCGCGGCAGCGCATTTGTGAACGCAGACAGCGTAACGCTTGTTTCCCCCAAGCTCATTGATGGAGAGGTCGATATATGCGGAGCGGGCGACACCTTTTTGTCGGCGTTTTCGTGCCTGCTTGCCGCGGGAGCCGGTCATGAGGAGGCGGCGCAGGGCGCGTCCCTCGCCTCTGCGGTTACCGTGCATAAAATCGGCGTAACCGGTACAGCAAGTCCCGAAGAAATACTTGAGATGCTTGAAAAGTAACGGCTGTGTGCACAGCACAAACCTGTCTGAACATGAAATTATAGGGCTGTTTTTAGTTACAGCCCTATAATAAAAGTTTTTTGTATTTTGATTTTGTGCCTCACAAATTCTCACCGGACAAGGCGCGAAACACATGATAAGCTTTATTTGTCATACAGACAAGCTGGAATTTGTGCGCTTTCGCGCAAATGAATAATGAAGTCGCTACGCTAATGAATAATGAATAATTTCGGGTGCTGCGCACGGCATTATAATCGGGTGCGGGTGTCCCGCCTACAATTTTTCATTATTCATTATTCACTATTCATTAATTTGTGCGCGCGCGCACAAATTCCAGTTTGGCGGCGGGTCGCCGCGGACAATTCGCACCCGCTACGGCGGTATTTGTCGCCCGCGTGCACGGTAACGAATATTGCTGTAACTTCCGGATTATCGGCACAGGCTTACATAAAGCAACACCCACCGAAAAACGCTTTTCGGCGGGTGTTTTCATTTGTTTCCTTATGCGGCCGTCACATTTCAGCTCTTTGTTTTTTGCTTTTATTTTTCAAGAGTATCCATTCCGGCGAGCTCGTCCGGATGAAAGCGCACACAGACGATGTATGCCTCCTCACCCTCGGTAAAGTGACCGTAGGTTGTTGTAACAACCGTTCCGTCCGGCAAAACCTCAACACCCGGATAGGCGCAGTCCCACTTTCCGCCGTTGGGGCTTCTGTAATTTTTCATAAGCCTTATGCGATACTGTCCCTCGCGGCCGTTTATTATGTCGTCATAGGTACCTATCCATCCCACCCAGTCGCCCTTGGTGGGGGTTTCACGCGTCATGTCGCGGAAGCTGATAAAAAGTCTGCCGTCCTTGAGATATTTTGAGGTGTGCCTGTCGCCGCTGAGCGCCGCAGGCAGCTCAACCGGCTCGCTCCAGGTTTTGCCCTCGTCATCGCTGGTTATCATAAATGAGTTGAAGTTTCTCGACTCCTCACGCATGATTATGCACAGCTGCTTACCGTCCGGCGAGCGGATTATTGTCGGCTCGCACAGCTTGGCTCCGCCCGTATGCGAGCATATGGCTCTCGGCTCGCCCCAGGTCACGCCGCCGTCCGCGGACTGTGTGAGATATATTTCAAAGCGTCCGTCCCTGCGAACCCTTCCTCGCGGCGAGGTATATATTTTCTCCCATACATCGCCAGGCTTTTCAAGAGTTTTTATCCAGTTCGGCATGGGCGGTCCGAGCCGCTTTCCGCCGAAAAACATTTTTCTGTAAACTGCCTTCGTGCGTGCATCCGCTCCGGATGAGGTGCGCCATATCTCCATGAGGGTATCCGTTCCGCCGTGTATGAATCTGCCGTCATCGTGAAACACGGCGATATAGCTTCCGTTACCTGTCGGTTCAATGTCGCCCATTGCGACTATTCCGCCGTAATCGCCGATTTTTTCAAGCTCCGACCAGCTTTCTCCGTCATCCTCCGACACCGACAGCCTTATCGGATACAGTCCCGAAAACATTATAAGCCGCTTCTTCCCCGACGAGTCTTCGGTGCGGTATATTGTGGGAACCTCCAGCGAGGTGCTCCACGAATCCGGCACAGGCAGGCGCTCGCTCCACGAAACGCCGCCGTCGGTGCTCTTTTTCAGCACTATCTGACCGTTTCCGTGATTTTTCGGATAAACTGCCAGTATGGTTTTTCCGTCCTCAAGCAAAACCGTAGTGGGATGCCCGAGATAGAGCCCGCTCTCGCGGTCAACAACCGTCCGGCGGAAGGTATCGCGCGATATATCCAGCGTGGGTATTGTGTAAAACGCATCCACGGAAAACACCTCTTTATATACTTTCGTAAGTATTCTTCAGGAAGTCAAGACCCCATGCGATGCCTGTTTTCGCGTCCTCGCAGCCCTCAAACTCAACGCTGACAAAGCCGTCGTAGCCCGAGTTCTTGAGAAGCCTCATGCATTGAACAACAGGTACAACGCCGTGACCTATAACCGTGCCGCGCAGAAAATTTCCGCCCCTTGTGCCGAAAAATCCGCCCACGGGCTGTGCGCCGTTGCCGCTTTTGAATATAAAATCCTTCGCGTGAACATGGTACACATACGGCAAAAGCTTTCCGAAGGCCTTTTCGGGGTCCTCATCGGCGCACATAAAGTTGCCCATATCCAACAGCAAGCCGAAATTCTCATTGCCCACACCGTTGACTATGCGCTCAACGCGCGAGCTCTCCTGACAGAAAAAACCGTGATTTTCCATCATGGTGTGTATACCCTTTGTTTTTGCATATCTTGTAACCTCACGGCAGCCCTGTGTAATGCGTACAAGCGCCTCATCGAAGCTGCGGCGCTTTTCGCCGCCTCTCCAGCCGCCCGTTGCGTCATGACGCATACCGCCGACGCCGAGGATTTCCGCAATATCGACCTCGCCCTTCAGGCGTTCGATTTCCCTGTCTATATCTCCCTCGGAGCCGTAAAGGAAATCGGCGCCGATTGTATAGTTGACAGGCGTTATTCCCGCGCGCTCGCATTCGGCGCGCAGACTTGCGGCATAATCCGCCTTGCTCATGCCCTCGGGCACGACAAGGTCTGTAAATTCTATGCCGTCGAAGCCCATGTCGCAGGCAAGCTGTATAAGCTCAAGCTGTGTATATTCTCCGCGCGATAAAAGCGCGCTGAAGCTGTAGGTGCTGACAGAAAATTTCATATCAATCGCACTCCTGAAATCAAAGAATTATTTTTACGGGTTAAAGCATCGGGAGACTTGGAATTACCCCTTTAAATGCGTACTGTGCTCGACTCCTTAATCTCATGCTTTTCCCCGTTGATATATGCCGTTCCGGTGCAACCTGCGGGAACTGTAAACTCATAAACGGTTTTTCCGTCCTGCATGCTCCAGCCGGACTCAACAAGACCGAAGCGCGAGACAATCGAAGCCTTTGCAAAGGTAAGCCTTTTGTCCGGGACGGGCTTGAAAATTATGTGCCTGAAGCCCGGCTCGTCGGGGTCCGTGTTGATGCCCGCAACCGTGCCGTAGAGCCAGTCGCCGACCGCTCCGTAGGCGTAATGATTGAATGAGTTCATGCCTGCGCTGCAGAACGAGCCGTCGGGCTTCTGACCGTTCCAGCGCTCCCACATGGTGGTTGCGCCTTGAGTTATCGGATACAGCCATGAGGGGTACTCCTTGCGGAAAAGCAGGTCATACGCGATATCCGTCCTGCCGCAGGAGGTAAGCACATGCATAAGGTAAGGTGTGCCGACAAAGCCTGTGGTGAGATGTCCCCACTTTTTCACAAGCTCAACCAGCTTGTCCTCAACAACCTTTCTGTTTTCAACAAGGTCAAAGTAAAGCGCAAGCACGCATGCCGTCTGAGTTTCGCACACCGGAGTGCCGTCGGGCTTTATATATTTTTTTCTGAATGCCTTTATTATCTTGGGATAAAGCTCCTCATAGTCGCTCGCGTCCTCGCCGATGACCTTGCATGCCTTGATAAAGAGCGAGGTGGAGTACGCAAAAAACGCCTGCGCGATGTAGTTGTGGTCGGTTCCGCCTCCGGTTGCCTCCTCCTTATCATCGAGAGACAGCCAGTCGCCGAAGTGCGTTCCGCTGTCCCACAGATAATTCTTGCCCGCCTTCTTTTTCATATAGTCAATCCAGCGCTTCATGGAAACATATTGATTCTTCAGTATTTTTTTGCTGCCGTAGGTGAGATATATCTGCCACGGTGCTATAACCGCAACATCCGCCCACGCTGCCGAGCCCTCGCCGTCCCAGCCCTTGGGAACGACATGCGGAACCGGTCCGTCGTTGTCCTGGTCCACCGCAAGGTCTGCAAGCCATTTCGAGAAAAAGCGCTCAACGTCATAGTTGTACGACGCTGTACGCACAAACACCTGTGCGTCACCCGTCCAGCCCATGCGCTCGTCACGCTGCGGGCAGTCCGTGGGAACATCGAGGAAATTGCTGCGCTGACCCCATATTATATTTCCGTAAAGCTTGTTTATCATCGCGTCGGAGCACTCGAAGCTTCCGATGCGCTTCATGTCCGAAAACACAACAACAGCCGTGAAATTTTCAAGCTTTATCTCATCGCTGAAGCCCTCAAGGCGTATATATCTGAAGCCCTGGAAGGAATAATGAGGCTTGAAGGTGTGCTCGTTACCGTCACATATAAAGCGGATTTCGCTCTTTGCCGAGCGATAGTTTTCGGTGTAAAAGTTGCCGTCACGGTCAAGCACCTCTGCGTGATGTATAACTGCGTTCTCGCCCTTTTTACCCTTAATCTTAAACTCAACATATCCGGTCATATCCTGACCGAAATCTATAACGGTTTCACCCTTGGGCGTGGTTATGAGCTTTACGGCGGGGATGCGGTACATCTCGTGCACTTCCTCACCCTGCTGCGGAAGAAGAATATCCTTTTTGGCGGAAATGGATTTCGCACTCCAGCAATCGGCGGTTACAAAGTTCGCATCGAAGGTCTCGCCGTTATACATGTGACTGTATCTTACGGCGCTCTCTTTTACAAGCCAGTCATCCCCTGTCTTTACGGTATCCGAGCTTCCGTCCGCATAATCTATGTTAAGCATAGCGATAACCGCCGGCTCGTCATCACCGAGCCCCTTGAACTTTTCGTCCTTTCTGACGTGGAAGCGCCAGCCGATTCCGGCACCGATTTCAATTATATTGTCCTTTGTAAGGAGCTGCGTCACATCGTAGCTTTGAAACTGCACGCGAAGCTTATAGGATGTCCAGCCCGGAGCAAAAATAAAATCGCCGACACGCTTGCCGTTTATTTTCGCCTCGTACACACCGAGGGCGGATATCATCAATACCGCTGATTTTACCTCCTTCTTAAGAGAAAAATCCCGAAAAAACACGGGGCACACGTCGCCGATATATCTATCGTTTTTTATCCAGTCCGCAACAAATATACTGCTCATATTGTTCTCCTTAGTTGTTTTTTATTGACAAAACAGCCCCGAAGGCTATAATTAAAGGGTATCGTCGTTGAAAACCCAGTCACGGACAATTATCTCCGTATAATCCGTTTCCGTGTTGCGAACGACCACCCGGTCAATTCCGGCATTTATTATGAGTCTGCGGCACATCGCGCAGGAATTCGCATCATGTATAAGCTCTCCGCTCTTGGCATCGACGCCTACAAGGTAGAGTGTTCCGCCTATCATCTCGTTACGCGAGGCGTTGATTATGCAGTTTGCCTCCGCATGAACCGAGCGGCAAAGCTCATATCTTTCTCCGTGGGGAATCTGCTTGCTCTCGCGCAGGCAGCACTGCATGTCGATACAGTTTTTTCTGCCGCGGGGCGCTCCGGCATAGCCTGTGGAAATGATTCTGTCGTTCTTCACGATTATCGCGCCGTAATTCCTTCTCAGGCAGGTGCCTCTTTCCAAAACAGTCTGTGCGATGTCAAGATAGTAGTTATGCTTGTCCCGTCTTTCCATTTTTTGCATATCCCCCTATATTAAATTTATACATTTAAATCATAGACTATTTTTATCCATATTGCAACGGTTTTTACTAAATTTTCGGAGGACTTAATGAACAATCTTCACGACTTTGAAACTCTCAGGGCTCTGCTCTCAAGACACGGCTTCACTTTTTCAAAATCACTCGGCCAAAACTTTCTGATTGACGGCGAGGTCTGCCCGGAAATGGCGGACTGCTGCGGAGTTGACAAAAGCTCGGGCGTAATAGAGATAGGCGCCGGTGTGGGCGTGCTCACAAATGAGCTTGCCAAGCGCGCCGGAAAGGTTGTGGCCTTCGAGCTTGACAGAAGGCTGCTTCCCGTGCTTTCCGAGACGCTTTCCGAGCACGACAATGTTAAAATCATCAACGCCGACGTGCTGAAAACAGACCTCTCCGCTCTCATTGAGGAGGAGTTTGCCGGAATGGATGTCTGCGTATGCGCAAACCTTCCGTATTACATCACCTCAGTTGTTATAATGCAGCTGCTTGAAAGCCGTCTGCCGCTCAAAAATGTAACGGTGATGGTTCAGAAGGAAGCCGCCGAGCGCCTGTGTGCCGAGGTCGGCTCCCGTGAATCCGGAGCCGTAACGGTTGCGGTAAATTACTACTCCGAGGCAAGCGAGCTTTTCTTTGTTCCGCGCACGGCGTTTTTGCCCGCGCCGAATGTTGACAGCGAGGTAATACAGCTGAAAATACGAAAAGCCCCGCCGATAGCCGTCGGTGACGAGTCTGCGTTTTTCAAAATGGTGCGCGCCGCGTTTTTACAGCGCAGAAAGACAGCCCGCAACTCCGTAAGCGCGGGACTCGGCATATCAAAGGATGCCGTAACCGATGCGTTGCTGAAAATCGGTGTTGCAGAGGATATCCGTGCGGAAAAGCTTACCATGAATCAGCTTGCTGCGTTGTTTGAGGCGCTTAACGGATAGAATTCCGGAGTATAGGAGGATTGACATGACACCGTTGAAGTTTTTTGTTATCACCGACACCCACTTTTTCAAAAATTCGCTGGGCGCACGCGGAGCCGGATATGACGACTTCATGCGATATGAGCAAAAATGCTTTGCCGAGACCGAGGCGATAAACAACGCCGTTTTTTCATATCTTGAAAAGGCGGATGCCGCGGACATCGTGCTTATCGCCGGAGATTTGAGCTTTAACGGCGAAAAGCAGAGCCATCTTGCGTTTATAGAGCTGTTAAAGAGCTTGAAAAACAGCGGCAAGAGGGTGTTTGTCATAACCGCCGCCCACGACTTCAACGACAAGCCCTTCGCGTTTGACGAATCCGGCAGGCTTTCTCCGGAGGGCACCGCGCGCGAGGAGCTTTTTAATATGTATTACGACTTCGGCTTCTCCGAGGCGATAGCGGTTGACGAAAAACATCTTTCGTATGTTGCACAGCTCGGCGAGGGAGTGCGTCTTCTTGCGCTCAACAACGATTTGCACAACCCGCGTGCCTACGATGAGGAGCAGCTCGAATGGATAAAATGTCAGGCGCGTGCGGCTCGCGAGGACGGACAGACAATGATAGCGATGAACCACTATCCGCTGCTGCCCGGGCAACCGCTGTTTTCGCTTGTCGGGGATGCCGTTCAGAGAAATTATGACGAGGTCACAACTATGCTTGCCGATGAGGGCGTGCATCTCTCATTCACCGGACACATGCACAACCAGAGCATCAATGAGAAAATAACTCCCGCCGGCAACCGGTTTTATGATGTATGCACAGGCGCGGTTATAGCGTGCCCGGCATATATGAGGCTTGTGAGCGTAACGGACAGAAACACGGTTGAAATCAACAGCATTCCCATTCCTGCGTTTGAATGGGAGACCTCGGGCAGAAGCTGTGAAAAATATCTCAGTGACCTTTTTGACAGCATGATACTGAACATACTCTCGGATATGAAAAACGACCCGGGACGAATGCTTTCAAAATTCCACGCGGGCGACAAGAAAAAACTTTTCCCTTTGCTGAAGTTTGTCGGCAAGCGCGTTGACTCCATGAGCGTGGGCAGCTTTTGCCGTATGCTGTGCGTCAAATGTGACCCGACCATTAAAAAGCTTCCGCTCAAGGACTATATAACAGAGATGGTTCGCGGCGTCTTTGTGGGAAATCAGACCTATAACGAGGGTACTGCGCGAGGCGACGCACTTATTGCGGTACTGCGCAGATTAAACCCGATACTGAAAAAAATCAAGGTCCGGGATGTGTGCGGAAATCAGGCGGATTTGTTTATGCTGATAAAGGAGTCTGCCGGAAATTACGGGCTTGACGACTATACCGCAACGCTGAAGCTGACTCGTGAATAAAAGTTCACTTTTTCCTTAAAAAGGTGTTGGAAAACCATCAAAAGTATGCTACAATAAAGTTTGTTGTGCGGCGTTTGACATTGCCGCAATCTGACATTTCGGAGGAGAAAATATGGGTAAGGGCAAAACAAACAAGCTGAACCGTCCGCTGACCGTGCTTGAAACGGCAACATATTCGCTCGGCTCTCTCGGCCGCGAGTTCAGCAACAACTGCGTAAACGCGTTTTTCCTTGTTTATCTGTGCATCTATCAGGGGCTTAACCCCGTGCCGATGACCATCGCGTTTGTGCTTGCGAAGGTGTGGGACGCTGTAAACGACCCGATGCTTGCAACTCTCGTAAACAACAGCAAAAAGAGCCGCTTCGGACGCTACCGTCCGTGGATGTTCGGCGGAGCAGTGGTCAACGCAATATCGCTCGTGCTCATGTTCACATCTCTTCCGGCAGCTACCGGAGAAATTGCAAAATATGCTTATTACATATTTATGTATGTCATTTGGGGAATGTCGTTTACCGTCATGGATGTTCCGTTCTGGAGCATGCTGCCCACAATCGCCAACAGCACCGAGGAGCGCAACAAGGCAAGCTCCATGGCAAAGCTTGTCGGCGGCTTCGGCGGCTTCCTTGTGGGAATGGTGGGAACCTCTGTTATCTTCCCGAACTTCTCGGACAGAGGTATGTCAAAGGCTTATATGATTCTCGGTGTTGTTGCCGGACTTATCATGATAACGTTTATTCTGTTCACCGTTATAGGAAACCGCGAAAAGTATGCCGTGCCCCATGAAAATGTGGGACTCAAGCATATAATCGACATGTTCAAGCAGAACGACCAGCTTCGCGCATACGCGCTTCACCTCGTGTTCTTCCTTACGGGCACGACAATAGCTCTTTCGCAGATACTTTACATCTATGTTTACTGCTATGAGGACGGCGCAAACCTCGTTCGCTCGGAGTACAGCTACACGCTGTTCTGGGTAATCGCCTGCACCGGCCAGGGCATTGCGATGTTCTTCTACAATCAGATAACCAAGAAAATCCCGCGTGAAAAGATTTACGCCTTCACCTTTGTCGGCTGCATAATCAGCTATGTGCTGATGTTCTTTATCTTTTTCTTCCTCAAGCCGGGCAACTATGTTATAAACGCAATTGCGATTGCGCTTTCGGGTGCCTTCCTCATGCTTGCAAGCGGAATGAATCAGATAGGCAGCACGGTTATGATTGCCGACGTTGTTGACTACGGCGAGTTCAAAACCGGCAAGCGCGGCGACAGCGTCATCTTCAGCGTTCAGACGCTTATTTCAAAATTTGCGGGCGCGCTTGCAATGCTCATCCTCGGAATGGGCATATCCGCGGCACAGCTTCCCACCGTGTCCGAGCTTCCCATCACCGATGCCAACGGAGCGTATGTAAAATCCGTCAACGTCTTTACCGACAGCTCCGGCAAATATCTCATAAACAACGAGGAGGTCTGGGCGCTTGTGAGCGAGAACCCCGACCTTGCCTCAAAATCCGAGTTTGTAAACGAAAACCTTATATCCTCTGAGAGCCTTACAGTGCTCAGAGCGTTCATGTTCCTCATTCCCATTCCGATGTGCCTTGCGGGATATGCGATATACAAGAAAAAATACTGGCTGTACGGCACGAAATACGATGATATAAAATCGGAAATTGACCGGCGGCGCCGCGAGAACGGCTTCGACGAGTTCGGAAATGCCGTGGAAAAAGAAAACGTTTGATGAATAACGGGCTGAGCGTGCTTGAATTGCGCGTTCGGCTCGTTTTGCTTTTTACGGCCAATGTACCGCCCCAAAGGAAGGCGATGAAGTGCGGAAAACGCCGCATTTCGGGCATATACGGGTGACCCTGACAGCTCACGTCACTTCAAGGGAGGCGCTTTGAGAATGAAGCCTTTGTATGAAAATGTCCCGGACGTTATGACCTTCTGCGACGGACGCAAGGTCAAAACCGCCTCCGACTGGCGCGACCGGAGACAGGAAATACTTGAAATACTTCAGCAAAACGAATACGGAGTGTTTCCTCCGCCGCCGGACACGTTTACAAGCGAGCTTCTTGAGCGGCGCGACAGCTTTTGCGCCGATAAGGCTTCGCTTGAAAAGCATTTGCTTTGTGTTTCTGTCGGCAAAAAAGACTTTTCATTTCCCGTATACAGGCTCATGCCGAAAAATATAAATAACCCGAAAGCTTTTGTCTTTATTAACTTCAGGGACAACATCCCCGATGAGTATTTCCCGGCGGAGGAGATAATCGACAACGGCTTTGCGGTATATTCCTTTTGCTATAAGGATGTCTCCTGCGACAACGGCGATTTTTCGTCCGGCGCCGCCGGCATGTTTTTTGATTCCGCAAAGCGCAGTGTCAACGCTCCGGGAAAGCTTTCAATCTGGGCGTGGGCGGCAAGCAGAGTCATGGATTTCGTAATTTCCGACGGAGTGTGTGATATCCGGAATGTTGCGGTTATCGGTCACTCAAGGCTCGGAAAAACCGCACTTCTCGCCGCCGCCTCGGATGAACGCTTCAGCTGTGCCGTTTCAAACAATTCGGGCTGCGCGGGAGCGGCCCTCGAAAGAGGCAAGCAGGGTGAACGCGTGAAGGACATCGTGAAAAGCTTTCCGTTCTGGTTCTGTCCGCGCTACGCGGATTATGCCGGTAACGAGGGGGCGATGCCCTTTGACCAGCATTTTCTTCTTGCTCTCATTGCTCCGAGAAGGGTATATGTATCCTCCGCCGAGGAGGACACATGGGCGGACCCGAGCGCGGAATATGCGTCGTGCGTTCTCGCATCTCAGGTTTGGGAGCTTCTCGGCACAAAGGGTCTCGGCGGATGTGAGGGGTATCATCTGAGACCGGGCACACACTATCTGAGCAGATACGACTGGCAGCAATTCATGAAATATCTGAAAACGGAGGGGTAATATGGCAGAGGCAATAGCAAAGATTAAAGACGGTTATGAGGAAGCGAGACTCTATTGGAATCAACCTCGTCCGGGTGAGTATGTATCTTACCGCGAGATTGTGATGCTTTCAGTGGGCTGGATGGCGCTGTATATATTCAAACTATGATGAAAACCTTCCGCTCTCGCAGCAGACAAAAAACCCGAACTGCGTGCTGTATTCGCTGCTTGACACCCTTATTATGGTATCCGTAATCGGTGCCGCCATAGATGTTCTTCCGTGGTTTGCCTATGACATAAGCGAAACCGGACAAAAATCCATGATAAGAGTTATCCGCATACGTACAATCGTTGAGGACAGAAAGGCGCAAATGGGCGAGGACTCCGCATACATAGAGGGCTGCGAGGCTCTGCTCAAGGCGGAGAAATACTTCGGAAAAGAAAAGCTTGAAATGCCCGACAAAAGTGCCTTGAAGTCCGCCAAGCTGCTGCCCTCCTCAATGAAGGAGGAGCAGGCGGCGCGTCACGCGGCAATAACGGCTGCCAAAAAAGAGATAGATGATGCCAAAAGCTACAATGAGGAAATCGAGATAGCCGACTTTGTAATGCATGAAATAAACCGCTTTAAGGACGATTTCGGGAAAAAGCAGCTTGAGCTGGCAAATCTTATCGTTTCGGGAGGCCCTCAGCACTTCTATGAATGCAGCGAGACGGCTATGTCGCTTGCATATACCCTTCCCCAGACACATATCAAAGAGGAAAAGCAGTGGCGCAAGCAGGACATCCGCAACGCCCGCGCTCTCGCAAAATCGGAAAAGCTCGCCGCAAAGCATTATCCCGACGGCGTAGTGGAATTCGACCAACAGATATTTGAGGATGCCTATAATCTGCCGGATGACACCAAGCAGCTTGCAAAAATCCGACGCAAGGCCATGAAGGCGGCAAACAAGCAGAAGAACCTTTACGGAACCGTTGCCGGTCCGTATCTCGCGGCTAAAAGAATACTCGACCTTGCCGAAGGGTATGCAAATCTCGATTCGATAACCTCAGATTATGAGGATGTGGTTGAGCGCCGCAACCTGCGCCACGACGCAGAACGCGCGGAGGCTCTGCGCATAGCTCAGGAGCGCAAGGCGGATAAGGAACGCAAGGAAGCGGAGAAACGGATACGCAGGAAATAAGCGCCTCTTTTTCCACATTGACTTTCACGGGCTTTTTGCTTATAATTGGTTTATTATTTTAGGGGGGCTGTCAATGTTAAAATCAGATAACAAGCTTGGATTTAAAATGTGGTTTAACATGATTATTTTCGGGCTTATGGGTCAAATTGCATGGAACGTGGAGAACATGTATTTCAACACCTTCCTTTACAACTCGGTCTATAACGGAGCGTCACAAGCCGCGGTTGACGGCTCAATAGGCGTCATGAATGCCATAAGCATCATGGTTGCGGCAAGCGCGGCGACCGCAGTAATCACAACGTTTTTAATCGGTGCGTTCAGCGACAAGCTCGGCAGACGCAAGATATTTATCTGCGGAGGCTACTGCCTGTGGGGCATTGTTACCGCTGCGTTCGGCTTCATTACCAAGGACGAAACCGCCCGTCTGTTCGGACTTTCCGACGAAATTGCAATTCTTTCAACAACTGTTGCAATTGTAATCATTCTCGATTGCGTGATGACCTTTATGGGCTCAACAAGCAACGACGCCGCCTTTAACGCATGGGTAACAGACGTAACAACCACTAAAAACAGAGCCACCGCCGAGAGCGTGTTGGCGATTCTGCCGATTGCGGCAACAGGCATAGTGCTTGCCCTTTCGGGACTCATTAAGAATGACAGCATCGGCTATTCGGGCTTCTTCAAGATTCTCGGCGTAGTTGTCACCGTGTGCGGAATTATAGGCTTATTCTCGCTTAAGGATTCCGGAGACGGAGTGCGCAAGGAAGCGCCATATCTCAAGGAGCTGATATACGGCTTCAGACCCTCTGTAATAAAGGAAAACAGCCGTCTGTATCTGGCACTCGCCTCCGTAGGAGTGTTTTCAACCTCCGTACAGGCGTTCTTCCCCTACATATTCATCTACATTTCAAACGGCTTCCCCGCCGCCGAGCCTGCCGCCGAAGGTGCCGAGCCCGCATTCACGCTTTCTCCGCTGCTCATTGCGGCAGCCGCGATTGCTCTCATAGCGGTGGTTGCCCTTATAATCTTCATGGGAAAGCTTATCGACAAGCTCGGCAAGGAAAGATTCATTATGATTTCCATTGTGCTTTTTATCATCGGACTTGTACTTGCAAGCTTCGCAAAATCATTGATTTCCTTTGCGATTTTTGCGCTTCCCGCTCTCGCCGGCTACGGACTTCTTATGATTATGCTCAACGCCGCCGTGCGTGACTTTACGCCGCCCGACAAGGCGGGGCTTTTCCAGGGCGTAAGAATGATATTCTTTGTTCTCATTCCCATGTGCGTAGGTCCGGCTATCGGAAATATCGTTTGCAAATATTCCTCCGTGCCCTACATCAACGATTACGGTGTTCAGCAGGACGCGCCCGGCTCAGCAATGTTCCTTGCCGCCGCCGTTATTGCCGTGTTTATACTTATCCCGATACTCAAGCTCAAGAAGAAGGGCTTCCGTGTAGATACACCCGCAGAAGCGTCTGAAGTGAAATAACTGCGAAGGACAGCGATTATGAAAACACAACTTCTTAATTCTCTTGCTAAGGTTTTTCCGGACGAGTTGCCGGACGGTTACGGACTCAGCGGCATTTCTGCGCTTGAGGGCGAAAGTGTCTCGTTTCAGCTTGCGGTATATCCGCAAAGCCGCTCTGAGAGCAGTGTAAGCGTGAGCCTTAACTCGCCGGTAGCCGAGTATATCAAAATTTATACGGTCGGCCTTATACCCTCGGCCCTTCCGTGCTATGAGGATACGGACGATTTTCTGCTCAGGCGCACCCCCGGCAAATATCCGGATGTGCTTTACCCATATACGGCCGAAACACGTCTTGCGTGCTCTGCGTGGAGCAGTCTGTGGTTTGAGGTGTGTGTACCCGATTCACTCAGTGCCGGCAGCTACCCTGTCCGCATCTCTGTTTCATCCGGCGGGGAGGAGCTTGCCTCGCATGAAATAACGCTTACGGTTATAGGCGCTGTTCTTCCCGCCCAGACCCTGCTGCACACAAACTGGTTCCATTCGGACTGTCTGTCAACCTACTATAAAGCACCTGTGTTTTCCGAGGAGTATTGGAAAATAACCGAAAGCTTCATAAAAACGGCCGCGGAGCACGGAATAAATATGCTTCTGACGCCTATCTTCACCCCTCCGCTCGACACGCAAATCGGCGGAGAGCGCCCGACAGTTCAGCTTATTGACGTTTACAAAAGCGGCACCACCTACTCCTTCGGCTTTGAAAACTTTGAAAGATTTATAAAAATATGTCTTGAAAACGGCATACAGGCGTTTGAAATATCACATCTGTTCACCCAGTGGGGCGCCATAGCCGCGCCCAAGATTATGGGCTGGGAAAAGGATCGCTGCAAACGGCTTTTCGGCTGGGAAACAAGGGCGGGCGGCGCCAAATACAAAAACTTTCTTTCACAGCTTGCGCCGGCACTCAACGCGGAGATAGACCGTCTGGGCATACGCGAGCGCTGCCATTTTCACGTCTCCGATGAGCCGGGGCTGCTTCAGGTTCCCACTTACAGAAAAGCCTCAAAGCTTGTCCATGAATTTTTCCCCGGATATCCGGTAATGGACGCGCTTTCGGACTATGAATTTTTCAAAAAGGGTCTGCTGAAAACTCCGATTCCTTCGGAAAATCACGTTGAGCCGTTTGTGGGCAACACAGACGAATTCTGGACATATTACTGCTGCGGACAGCATCGCGAATACGTCCCCAACAGATTTTTCGCCATGCCCTCACAGCGCAACCGAGTGCTCGGCTTCCTGCTCTACAAATACAACGCCGCAGGCTTTTTGCAGTGGGGCTACAACTTCTGGTACAGCCAGTACTCCAAGCACGAGATTGACCCGTTCAAGGTCTCCGATGCCGCAGGCGCCTTCCCCTCCGGAGATGCTTACGTCGTGTATCCGGGCAGCGACGGCTCACCGCTTTGCTCCCTCAGACTCAAGGTCTTCCGCGACGGACTGTGCGATATGCGGGCATTGCAGAAGCTTGAAGCTCTGACCTCCCGCGAATACGCCCTGGAGGTTCTTGCCCGCGGAACGGATTATGAGCTGACCTTTAAAGCCTATCCGCACGAGGCGCAGTGGCTCATTGACAAGCGCGAGGAAATAAACCGGGAAATTGCCGCTCATCTCTCACACTGAAATAAAAAAACAAAGTCTGCAGCCTTTACGGGCTTGCAGACTTTTTTATTAGGAGGGCAGTGTCGGCCTCCTCTTTATTTTTCTATAATTCTCTTCAAAAATGTCCTCATTCGCTCCGAGGAAGGATTATTTATTATCTCGTTCGGCTCTCCCTGCTCGACGATGTAACCGCCGTCCATGAAAATCACGTGGTCGGAAACATCCCTTGCAAACGCCATCTCATGTGTGACGATAACCATTGTCATGTTGTCCTCGGCAAGCGTGCGGATTACCTTGAGTATTTCGCCCGTAAGCTCGGGGTCAAGGGCACTCGTCGGCTCATCGAAAAATAAAATTTCCGGGTCAAGCGCAAGTGCGCGCGCTATGGACACACGCTGCTGCTGTCCGCCCGAAAGCTGGCAGGGATAGGAGTCCGCCTTGTCGGACAGTCCCATCTTATCAAGCAGCTCAAGAGCCGTTTGCCTTGCCTCATTTTTATCCTTCTTCAGCACACACACAGGCGCCTCGGTGATGTTTCGCAGCACCGAAAGATGCGGAAAAAGGTTGAAATTCTGAAATATCAGCCCTGTGCTGAGCTTTATTTTATTGAGCGTTGCCTTGTCGGAATATTTTGCCCTTCCGGCAGCGTCATTGCTCACCATGATGTTGTCGCCGTACGCAATATAGCCGGAATCGACTTTCTCAAGCATCGTTGCACAGCGCAGAAGCGTGGATTTTCCGGAGCCGGACGGCCCTATCACGGACACAACCTGCCCCTTTTCGACGCTGAAGGAAATATCCTTTATTACGTCGAGAGTCCCGAAGGATTTTGATATGTTTTTTATCTCAAGCACCGACATGGGGATACCTCCTTTTTATTGATAATAATCGAGCTTCTTTTCAATGAAGTTGAACACCACGGTCAGAACGGCGTTCATCACAAAGTAGAATACACCGGCGATAAACAGCGGCGCAAGCGAGCTGTAAAACACCATCTGCTCCTTGGCCTTGCGGAAAATCTCAGCGTATGCGATGACGTTCGCCAGCGAGGTGTCCTTGACAAGGGTTATTACCTCGTTGGAGCTTGCGGGAAGCACGCGCTTGACAACCTGCGGAAGAATGATGCGGAAAAAGGTCTGTGTTTTTGTGAAGCCGAGAGTAAACGCCGCCTCGTGCTGCCCCTTGGCAATCGCTTCGATGCCGCCGCGGAAAATCTCGGCAAAATACGCCGCATAGTTAAGCACAAACGCTATAAGCAGGGCTGTGAACTGATATGTATCGCTTCGCGTGTCAAAGCCCGAAAACAGACCTCCGAAAAAATCCGAGCCGCCCGTCTGAATCATGGGTATGGCGTAATAAATCGTGATTATCTGAAGCATCAGGGGTGTACCGCGCATTATAAGGATGTAAATGTTGGTTATCCAGGATACGGGCTTGAAACGGCACATCTTCAGCATAGCAACAACCATGCCGAGCGGTATCGAAAACGCCAGCGTATATCCGAATATTTTTAAAGTCGGCAACAGATATTGAAGAAGTATACCGGTTACCTTGAGAAGCTCGCTGTAATCCAAAACGCTTTCCCCCAAAACTCATTGCAAGGGGGCAGGGCTTCTTGCGAAACACCCTGCCTCCCCGCGTCTTTAAGAAATGTAAAAATGTTGTTATTTCGTCTTGAGCATCTGAACTATTTCATACTCGGCAACGACTGAATCGAGGAATACCGCGTCAACCATGTTGAGGTTGAGCTGCTGGAGAGCCTCCACGTTTGTGCCGATGGCTACGATTTCGATGTCCTTGGCAATTGCCGAAGCTTCAAGGATTTCCTGTGCGGTGGAGCCGGACTGTACGGCTACCTTCTTTTGGCTGAGGTCTGCCTGAGAGGCAATCGCGCCCGATGCGGACACTACAAAGACCATCTTGTTGTCCATATATGCTTCGGAGAGGTTCATCGCTTCGTTTCTCTTGTCGCTGTAAGACATGCCGTTCCAGATGCAGTCTATCTGATTTGCATCGAGGGTCTTCTCCTTGGTTTCCCAGTCGATACCCTTGAGCTCAAGCTCAACGCCGAGACGCTTGCAGACTTCCTTTGCAAGGTCGATGTCGAAGCCGACTATGTTGTTCTGGTCGTCTGTGAAGCCCATGGGCTTAAAGGTTGCGTCAAGGCCGAGAACAAGCTTCTTTGCCTCAAGAACCTTTTCGAGAGAGTTATCTGTTGCCGGAGTCTTTATGTCGGCAGTCTCTTTAACGGTGGTCATGTCGCTGCCGAACCAGGTTGTGGAAATCTGAGCCATTGTTCCGTCCTTTTTCATTTCGCAAAGGATGGTCTGAACCTTATCGCGCAGAGCCTGGTCGCCCTTGCGGAAGCCTATAACATAGGTTTCTGTGCTGCCCTCAAGTGCATCGGGAAGGATTTTCAATGTGGACTTGGGAGCCTCGGTGGTGGGCGTTGTTGTGGTAGCTGTGCCCTCGGTCTTGTTGCCGCATGCGGCAAATGCGCCGAGAATTGCAAAGATAAGTGCTATGCTGAGAACTGAAAGAACTTTCTTTTTCATTATTACTTCCTCCGTTTTTTTGCCGTGCCGCGTTGCGGACAAGCTAATGTGACATCATATTACCACATTATCCCGGTAAAGTAAAGAAAAAAATACAGATACAATAATTTGTCTGAAAAGCGTTTGGTTTTTGTTCAATTTTCAGGCTCTTTTTCCTTGCAAATTGCCTCAATTTGATGTATGATAAAATGGGGCAGATTTGGGAAAGCTTTTTTGTAAAAACCGCTGCTCCGCGCTTGCGGTAATTTTCTTCCGCGAAGATGTTGTATTACGGGCAAGCCGTATTTTTATACCGAGGAGTGTTTTCAAATGCAAAAGGTACAGTTTACAGAGACTGTTCTGCGTGACGCAAACCAGTCGCTTATCGCAACAAGAATGAAGTTTTCGGACTTTGAGCCGATTCTTTCAAAGCTTGACAAGGCGGGCTTTTACTCGCTGGAGTGCTGGGGAGGAGCAACCTTCGACTCCTGCCTTCGCTACCTCAATGAGGACCCGTGGGAGAGGCTGCGCAAAATCAAGGCAGCCTGCCCGAACACAAAGCTTCAGATGCTTCTCAGAGGTCAGAACATCCTGGGATACAAGCACTATCCCGATGATGTTGTGCGCGCCTTTGTCAAAAAATCCGTAGAAAACGGAATAGACGTCATAAGAATATTCGACGCTCTCAACGACATAAGAAATATTCAGGTGGCTGTGGATGAAACTCTTAAATGCGGCGCTGTTGCGTCGGGCGCTATATGCTATACCATAAGCCCGATACACGACCTTGAAGCCTACGTGAAGCTTGCCAAAAATATGGAGAGCCTCGGCGTAAATACCATAGCCGTAAAGGATATGGCGGGAATAATGAGCCCCAAGCAGGCATACGACCTTGTGAAGGCTCTCAAATCCGAGGTCAAGGTTCCCGTTGTTGTTCACACGCACTGCACCACCGGACTCGGTCCGATAACGCTCCAGAGTGCTGTTGAGGCGGGTGCGGATATAATAGACACCGCAATCTCCAGCTTCTCCGGCGGAACCTCACAGCCGCCCACGGAGACGCTTGCATACTCGTTCAGGGAGCAGGGCTACGATGTCGCGCTCGACATGAACGTTCTCAAGGAGATAAACGACTTCTTCAAGCCCGTCAAAAACGAGGCTCTCAAGAGCGGCGGACTCAATCCCGCTGTTATGAGCACCGATACGAACGCGCTTGTATATCAGGTTCCCGGCGGAATGCTTTCAAATCTCGTAGCACAGCTTACGGCGCAGAACAAGATGGATAAATTCGAGGACGTGCTCGCAGAGGTTCCCGCCGTGCGTGAGGATCTCGGCTTCCCGCCGCTTGTAACTCCCATGAGCCAGATGGTCGGAGTTCAGGCAACCGCGAACGTGCTCGCCGGAGAAAGATACAAAAACGTTTCAAAAGAGATAAAAAGCTATATCAAGGGCGAATACGGCACCGCTCCCGGCAAGATAAATCCCGATGTCAAAAAGCTTGTGCTCGGTGATGAGGAGCCCATAACCGGCCGCTATGCCGACACTCTTGAGCCCGGATTTGAAAAAGCAAAGGCTGAAATAGGCGAAAAGGCAACCTGTGACGAGGATGTGCTTTCGTATATTTCGTTCCCGGCGCAGGCAGAAAAGTTCTTTGATGCGCGTGAGGAAAAGAAAAAGAGAACCGTCAAATACGCCATACGGCGCTGCGACTGAGAGGAGAACGGATAATGCTTGCAGACAGAACAGACCTTTCGGTCATAGAAACCCTCACGGTATGCCTTGCCGGAATAGCCGTTGTGCTTTTCGAGCTTGCGCTTCTCGCCGTGCTTGTTTGGCTGCTGTCAAAGGCGGTTCGCGCATTTGAGAAAAAGCCCGCAAAGGCCGCCGCGGCAGAGATTCCGGTTCAGCTTGCCGAGGCAGCGGTATCCGCTCCCGCCCCCGCTGCGGTGTTCGCACCCAACGAGGTGTCGCTTGTCAATACCGACGAGCAGACTGCGGCGATGATAATGGCAATCGTCAGCAACGAGTCGGATATTCCGCTCAATCATCTTGCATTTAAAAGCATAAAGCTTGTGGAGGAGTAAGAACATGAAATATATAGTAGAGCTTAACGGCAAAAAATATGAGGTCGAGGTTGAAAAGAGCGAGGCTGTGCTTCTGAGCGTAACCGACGCGGCTCCGGCTGCGGCGCCTGTCGCTGTTACACCTGTTGCCCCTGTCGCGGCAGCACCGGCGGCACCGGCGGCACCGGCGGCACCTGCTGCGGCTCCTGCGCCTGTCGCGAACGTTTCCGGCGGCGAGGCGGTAAAATCCCCTATGCCCGGAAACATCCTTGAAATAAAAGTCTCCGCCGGCCAGAGCGTCAAGGCGGGTGACGTTATACTTATTCTTGAGGCAATGAAGATGGAAAACGAGATTGTCGCCCCCTGCGACGGCACCGTAAAACAAATAACTGTCAGCAAGGGCAGCGTCGTCAAGACGGACGAAGTCCTCGCTGTTGTCGGATAAGGGGAGCGTAGTATGAATTTCATTGAAGTTTTAAAGGAGATGGCGCTCAGCTCCGGCTTTGCCGCAATGACGCTTCAACAGGGCATTATGCTCGTTGTGTCGTTTGTGCTGTTCTACTTTGCCATCGTAAAGAAATATGAGCCTCTGCTGTTGCTTCCGATAGCCTTCGGCATGATGCTTGCAAACCTGCCGCTTGCCGGACTTATGGCAGACCCGGCGGGACTTATGGATGCCACGCAGAAGGTTGCCGGCGCACACTGGTACGATGACGGTGTGCTGCGGCTGATTTACGCGGGTGTCAAAAGCAGCATATTCCCATGTCTGATATTTATGGGTGTAGGCGCAATGACCGATTTCGGCCCGTTGCTTGCCAACCCCTCAAGCCTTCTTCTCGGTGCGGCGGCACAGCTCGGAATCTACTGCGCATTTTTCGTATGCATGATTACAGGCGTCTTCACTCCTCAGGAAGCGGCGTCAATAGCAATCATCGGCGGTGCGGACGGCCCCACGGCAATATTCCTTACCGGACGGCTCGCCCCGGATTTGCTCGGACCGATAGCGGTTGCCGCGTACTCATACATGGCGCTCATCCCGCTCATTCAGCCGCCCATAATGCGCGCACTCACCACGAAAAAAGAGCGCGAGGTCAGAATGGACCAGCTGCGCAAGGTGTCCAAGGCGGAAAAAATAATATTCCCGATAGCCGTCACCGTTATGTGCGTGCTTCTGCTTCCCTCTGTCGCGCCCCTGCTCGGCATGTTCATGCTCGGCAACCTTTTCCGTGAGAGCGGAGTGACCGAAAGACTCAGCGACACAGCCCAGAACGCGCTGACAAACATAGTCACCATCATGCTCGGCGTAACTGTCGGAGCAACCGCAAACGGCGAGGTTTTCCTTCAGCTCAAAACGCTTCTTATCGTCGGTATAGGTCTTGTTGCATTTGCGTTTTCAACCGTGGGCGGCGTGCTTTTCGGAAAGCTCATGTATCTGGTTACCGGCGGAAGGGTCAACCCTCTTATCGGCTCGGCGGGCGTTTCGGCGGTTCCCATGGCTGCCCGTGTTTCTCAGGTTGAGGGCAGAAAAGCAAATCCCACAAACTTCCTTCTCATGCACGCAATGGGTCCGAACGTCGCGGGTGTTATCGGCTCGGCGGTTGCGGCAGGCTTCCTGCTTCTGATGTTCGGAAAATAATTTTAACGGGCGGCAAAAACCGCCCGTTTGCTTTTGCAACAAAAATGTCTTTGGGTCACTCTTTTTGAATGAAACGGAGGTATGACCGATGAAAAAAAGATTCGCTTTCCTGTTCGCTGTGCTGCTCGCGCTTGAAATATTGCTTTGTGCCTGCGGAAAAGGCGGTGCGGACAATCCCGCAACAACACTCCCGACCACATCGGGCGCGCTGAACAATATCTCACTGTGTGTTGTACGGCTGTCCGGCTCGACAATGCTTGCCAGCGCCGAGGACGGCGGACTTTATAACGTATCGCTGTCAAATGTTGAAATACTTTCCGCCGCAGGTAAAAAAACATCACAACAGGCTCTGACGGCGGGAACAACCGTAAGCATCGCCTACTCCGGCGGCATTGCCGAATCCTATCCCGCACAGATTACAAGCCCCGTTACAATAGCCGTAACCGGCAGCAGACCCGACCGCGTATCCCTCTACGAAAAGGCTGTGAAGCACATTTACGAGAACGACCCCGGGCTGAACGGCAGTGTGATAGTATTAGACCTCGACGGTGCGGCGTCACTCAACGCCGGGGACCGCGAGGCCTTATGCAGAGTCCTCTTCAATCACTATTTTTCCATAGACTCCACCGAGGTCATATTGGGGAACTACGACTCGCTCTCTAAAGAGAATGAAATCGTAAACAACGTGTTTGAAAAGGGTGTTATCATCAGCATTAAGGACTCCGGAACGGATGAATTCAGTATTTCCAAGTGGCGCTCCGGTACAGGCGCAGCGGGCTTTAAGAACTGCACCGCCAAGTATGCAAACGGCGAATGGAGCATAGACTACGGAGAAATGCACATAAGCTGACAATTCCTGTTTATTAAAGCAAAAAGAATTTTTAAAAAAGGTATTGATTTTTTCGGCATTATGATATATAATACCGTCAAACGAACATTTGTGCACTTAAACGGAGGGAATTCGATGTCAGATAAGAAAAAAGCTCTTGAAACTGCGCTTTCTCAGATAGAAAAAACTTACGGTAAGGGCGCGATAATGCGTCTGGGTCAGAACTCAGGGCTGAATGTGGAGGCAATATCCACAGGCTCTCTCTCCCTTGACGCGGCAACCGGTGTCGGCGGACTTCCCAGAGGCAGAATAGTCGAAATATACGGCCCTGAATCCTCAGGAAAAACCACTCTTGCGCTGCACGTCATAGCCGAAGCCCAAAAGCTCGGCGGAGAAGCGGCGTTTATCGACGCGGAGCACGCACTTGACCCCGCATATGCCGGAAATCTCGGTGTGGATATCGACAGCCTTCTTGTCTCTCAGCCCGACAACGGCGAACAGGCACTTGAAATCGCCGAGGCTCTTGCGCGCTCTGGCGCTCTTGACGTCATAGTTGTTGACTCCGTTGCCGCGCTCGTTCCGCGCGCCGAAATCGAGGGCGAAATGGGCGACTCGCATGTCGGCCTTCAGGCGCGTCTGATGTCTCAGGCGCTCAGAAAGCTTGCAGGAGCCATTGCAAAATCGAACACTCTTGTAATATTTATCAATCAGCTGCGTGAGAAAATCGGCGTGTTTTACGGAAATCCCGAAACCACAACCGGCGGACGTGCGCTGAAATTCTACGCCTCAATCCGTATAGATGTCCGCAAGATTGAGCAGCTCAAGGCGCCCGGCAACGAGTTTATCGGCTCGCACACAAGGGCAAAAATCGTTAAAAACAAGGTTGCGCCCCCGTTTAAAGAGGCGGAATTCGATATAATGTACGGCACCGGAATCTCCAAGGAGAGCGAGCTTGTCGACCTTGCCGTAAAGCTCGATATAATTCAGAAAAGCGGAGCATGGTTCAGCTGCGGCGAAACTCGTCTTGCGCAGGGCAGAGACAACACGAAAAACTATCTGCGCGACAACCCCGAGTTTTCGGCTGAAATCGAAGCAAAAATCCGTGAAAACATGGATAAGCTCATGGCTCGCACACCCCGCGCCGCCGCACCCGCCGCAGCGCCCGCAATTCCCGTAGCATCCGAGCCGCCGGAAAGCAAAGCCTCTGCAAGAGCCAAGCTTGACATAGCCGTGGATGATGACGAATGATAATAACCTCTAAGCCCGGACGGGACGGAAAAATTCATATAAGCGCGGACGGCGTATACCGTCTGACGCTCGACGCCGATGTCTGGTATGCCTTCGGTATACCGGAGGGCTCACAGGCGGACGAACAACAGCTTGCCGAACTTGAGAGTGCGGCAAGCTTTCGCTCTGCCAAAAACTCCGCGCTCAACATGCTTTCGCGCCGCGCCTACGGCAAGCAGGAGCTTGTAAAAAAGCTCCGCGAAAAGAAGCATGATGCACAAACGGCGTCCGAGGTCGCCGATAAGCTTGAGCAGCTCGGACTTATTGACGATGAGGATTATGCCGCACTTCTTGCGCGCGAGCTGTATGAGCGCAAGGGTATGAGTTGCGAAAAGATAAAATACGAGCTCATGGGACGCGGTATATCACGCGAAATATCCGAAAATACTGCGGAAACACTTGACAATAATCCGGTTGAGCGTATTATTATAATGTTAAGCACAAAATACAGCCGTTCCATGGATGACGAGAAGGGACGCAAGCGGGTTTTTGCCGCTCTGCGCCGACTCGGCTACCGTTACTCCGATATCCGCAGCGCCTTTGCGCAATGCGGCAGTGAGCTTGACGGCGACGAAGAACAGGAGTGAAACCACATGTCGGGAAAAATCGGAATGATATCTCTCGGATGTCCGAAAAATCAGGTCGATGCCGAGCTTATGCTTTCAAAGCTTTCGGCTGCTGGCTTTGATGTTGTTGATGACATCGACGCGGCGGAGCTTGTAATAATCAACACCTGTGCGTTCATTGAGGACGCGAAAAAAGAAGCAATCGACAGTATACTTAACACCGCCAGCCTCAAGGAGGACGGTGTAATCCAAAAAATTGTTGTCACAGGCTGCCTTTCGGAGAGATACAGGCAGGAGCTTGTGCAGGAATTTCCCGAGGTTGACGCGGTTGTCGGAATCGGTGCAAACGCCGACATCGCCGAGGTATGCGCAAGAGTGCTCTCCGGTGAAAACGTAAACACCTTCCCGGAAAAAGAGCTTATGCCCCTTGAGGGCGAGCGCATGCTCACAACGCCGGAATGGTGGGCTTATCTGAAAATTGCCGACGGCTGCTCAAACCGTTGCAGCTATTGCGTTATACCGTCAATAAGAGGCGATTTTCGCAGCAGAAGCATGGAGAGCATACTCGATGAGGCACGCACTCTTGCCGACGGAGGCGTTAAGGAGCTTGTGCTCATAGCTCAGGACACAACCCGTTACGGCGAGGACAATTACGGCTCGCTCATGCTGCCGCAGCTGCTTGAAAAGCTCTGTGAAATTGATTCGCTCAAGCGCATCCGTCTGCTGTATTGCTATCCCGACAGGGTCACCGATGAGCTGATAAAGGTTATGGCGTCAAACGAAAAAATCGTGCACTACATGGATTTGCCGCTTCAGCACGCCTCCGGCAGAATACTTAAAGCGATGAACCGCTCCGGAGACGCCCAAAGTCTGTCCGCCCTGATAGAAAAGCTGCGTGCCGCCATGCCCGATATCGTGCTGCGCACAACGTTTATCACCGGCTTCCCCGGCGAAACCGAGGAGGATTTTGAAATTCTCGACCGCTTTATTCAGGACACGAAATTTGACCGTCTGGGCTGTTTTTCATATTCACGCGAGGAGGGCACTCCCGCGGCAGGCTTTGAAAATCAGGTTGACAAGCAGACCGCCGACTCCCGCGCCGACCACATCATGGAAAAGCAGTATGAAATCTTCCTGCACAAAAATGAGGAGTATATCGGAAAGACCTATCCCGTAATCGTTGAGGGCTATGACCCCTATACCGACACCTACTTCGGCAGAGGCTACATGGACGCGCCCGAAATTGACAACCGCATGTATTTTACCTGCGGCTACAAGCTCAATGACGGCGATGAGGTTGAGGTTGAGGTTTTTGATATGAATGAATACGACCTCATAGGCGAGGTTGTGTAACAAAAACAGAAAGAGAGGGTGTGCAAATGAACACTCCCAACAAGCTGACCATATTCCGCATGATAATTACCCCTGTTTTTCTTGCGGTTTTCCTGCTCGCAAGCATACCTCACCACTATCTGTGGGCGCTTGTGATTTTTGCAATCGGCTCGCTTACCGACTTTATTGACGGAAAGCTTGCACGAAAAAACAATCAGGTTACGGTTTTCGGCAAGCTTGCCGACCCCATCGCCGACAAAATGCTTACAACCGCAGCACTGCTTGCGCTCATGAGCGTAGGGCTTTGTAATGTGTGGATAATCATGATAGTTCTCACGCGTGAGTTTGCAATAACCTCCTTCCGCATGGTTGCATCCTCACAGGGCATCATAATTCCCGCAAACATATGGGGCAAGCTCAAAACCGCAAGCCAGATGATATTTACAGTGCTTATTCTGCTCTTCACCGAGCTTAACGACAGCGGCATCTGGCCGGAGAGTGTAAGCCTGTCGCTTGTATCAAACGCCATGCTTTGGATAACCGCAGCGCTGACGGCAATTTCGGGTGTGATATATATTGTCAAGAGCGTCAAGCTCATCGACTTTTCAAAGTAAGCTTCCGGAGGATATATGTTTAACAGACTCAAAGAAGACATCGCCTGCGTCAAGGACCGCGACCCCGCCGCCCGCTCCTCGCTTGAGGTGTGGCTGCTTTATCCCGGTCTTCGAGCGATACGCTCGCACCGCAAGGCAAACTGGTGCTACCGTCACAATCTGCCGTTTCTTGCGCGTTGGATATCACAGCGAACCGCAAGAAAAACCGGCATAGAAATCCATCCCGGCGCAACGATAGGCAAACGCTTTTTCATCGACCACGGAACCGGTGTGGTAATCGGTGAAACCGCTGAAATAGGCGACGATGTTACACTCTATCAGGGCGTAACTCTCGGAGGCACCGGCAAGGACACCGGCAAGCGCCACCCCACAATCGGTAACCGCGTGATGATAGGCTCGGGCGCGAAGGTGCTCGGTCCGTTCAAGGTCGGCGACAACACAAACATAGCGGCGGGAGCGGTCGTGCTTGAGGAAATTCCGCCGAATTCAACCGCAGTCGGTGTTCCGGCGCGCGTTGTAAAGCGCGACGGTGTACGCGTTGACGACCTCGACCAGGTTCACGTGCCCGACCCTGTAAAGCAGGAAATCGAAAGACTTGAGGAAAGAATAAAAGAGCTTGAGCAAAAGCTTTGATGAGGTGTTCGGATGAAAATATATAATACGCTTACAAGAAAAAAAGAGGAGCTTGAAACCGTCGACCCGGGCGAGGTGAAAATTTACGCCTGCGGTCCGACTGTTTACAACTTTTTCCACATAGGTAACGCACGTCCGTTCTGCGTGTTCGACGTTTTGCGCCGCTATCTCGAATATCGCGGCTATGCCGTGAAGTTTGTTCAGAATTTCACCGACGTGGATGACAAAATCATCCGCCGTGCAAACGAAGAGGGCATTTCAAGCTCTCAGGTCGCCGAAAAGTATATCGCGGAATATTGGACCGATGCAAAGGGGCTTGGCGTACGCCCGGCAACCGTGCATCCGCGCGCAACCGAAAATATTGACGAGATAATTTCAATAATTGAATCACTCGTTGAAAAGGGCTATGCTTACGCCGTGGACGGGGATGTATACTTCAGCCCGGCAAAATTTTCAGAATATGGAAAGCTCTCGCACCAGCCGCTTGAGGACTTGATGGCGGGCGCAAGAATAAATGTCGGTGAAATCAAGCGCGAACCCGCCGATTTCGCTCTCTGGAAGGGCGCAAAGCCCGGCGAGCCCGCATGGGAATCGCCGTGGGGCAGCGGAAGACCCGGCTGGCATATCGAGTGCTCGGCAATGGCGCGCCGCTATCTCGGCAAAACCATCGATATCCACTGCGGCGGTCAGGACCTTATTTTCCCGCACCACGAAAATGAAATCGCACAAAGCGAATGCTGCAACGGCGTGCCGTTTGCAAGATACTGGATGCACAACGGCTATATAAACGTGGACAACGTGAAGATGTCGAAATCCCTCGGCAACTTTTTCACCGTGCGCGATGTTGCGGAGAAATACGGTTATGAGCCGATACGTTATCTCATGATTTGCTCACACTACCGCAGCCCGATAAACTATACCATGGAGGTAATCGAGCAGTGCAAGGCTTCGCTCAACCGCCTCTATACCTGCCGCGACAGCCTGGATTTTGCCATTAAAAACGCGACCTGCGAAACGGCAGAAAACGATGCCGCACTTGCAGCGCTGCTTGCAAAGCACAGGGAGGATTTCATCAGCGCAATGGATGACGACCTGAATACTGCCGATGCTCTCACCGCGATTTTTGAGCTGGTTACGGACATAAACAAGGACATTCTCTCGGGCACTGCATCCAAGGCGGCAATAACGGACGCCGCAAAGCTTTTTGACGAGCTCACGGGAGTTCTCGGACTTGTATACAACCGTTCCTCGGGTGAGCTTGACGCTCAGGTTGAGGCACTCATAGCCGCGCGCGCAAATGCCCGTAAGGAGAAAAACTGGGCGGAGGCGGACCGCATACGCGACGAGCTGAAGGCGATGAATATCGTCCTTGAGGATACGCCTCAGGGAGTTAAGTGGTCAATAGCCAAATAAGAAAGGATTTTTATATGACAAGCAAGGAACGCGCCGCATTAAGGGCGCAGGCAAATACACTTGAGCCGCTTTTTCAGGTCGGCAAGGGCGGAATCTCAGATGCGCTTATAGCCCAGACCGATGATGCGCTCAACGCGCGCGAGCTTATAAAGCTCAAGGTGCTGCTCGAAAGCGCACCCGAATCCCCCAAGGATACCGCAGCGGCAATAGCGGCGGCTACCGGCAGCGAGGTTGTTCAGGTTGTCGGAGGAAGCATGGTGTTTTACCGCTTCAATCCCGAGCTGCACAAAAAGAAAAAGAAGTAAAAGCCCCTTCGGGGGCTTTTTCCCTGAATACCCGGCGTTGCATTTTTACAGATATAAGTTTGTGTTTTGCGGTTGACGTTATTGACAAATCCGCCGCCCTTTGATAGAATAAACGATGCTGTCCCGAACAAAACAGCACACGCGCCTGTAGCTCAGCAGGATAGAGCGTCCGCCTCCTAAGCGGAAGGCCAGCGGTTCGAATCCGCTCAGGCGTGCCAGAAAAAGTCCTGTTGCTTTTGCAACAGGACTTTTTCAATGAACTTTGCCCTGCGGGCAAGTGAAACTGCTTCGCAAGTCAAGCCTTGCTTGAGTATGAATGTGCCGCGGCACAAATGTGTTGCGGCACAAATGTGCTGAAGCACATAGGGGCAAATTTTATTCCTCCATCTGCTTTCCGAGGAAGGATGCCGCCACCTGCGCGAGCTTTATCTCGGTCTGCGTGGGAACGCCGCCGTTTTCCGACTGTAAAAGCATCACCGCACCGGATATATCGCCTCCGCCCACTATCGGATACACCACAAGCGCGCTGCGCTCAAGCCCCTCAACAGGGTGCATTGCCGTGCTTTCCGAGGTATACGCGTAGCTTGCGCGCCTCTCCATGAGTGCCTCCAGCGGAGCGGACACACGCCTGTCCATTACATCCTTTTTTGATATGCCGGAGCAGGATATTATGTGATCCCTGTCGCTTATGAGCACCGGCAGACCTGTGGCGCGGTTGAGCACCTCGGTATACTGCCCCGCAAATTCGGACAGCTCCCCTATCGGCGAGTATTTTTTAAAAATGACCTCGCCCTCGCTGTCGGTATAAATTTCCAGAGGGTCACCCTCGCGTATGCGCATTGTGCGCCTGATTTCCTTGGGAATCACGACTCTGCCGAGGTCGTCGATTCTTCTTACTATTCCCGTAGCTTTCATATATATTTTCTCCTTCAATTCCGGACACGCGGACATCCGCCCGGTGTCTGTCAGTTTTTTGCTTTTTGCCGTGCTTGTATTGTTTGCATAAAAAGGCAGATTATGCGATGCCGGCGAAGAGAAAATACGGACTCCGGTAAAAAATTTTTACATCAACTGTTTGTGTTGTATTCCGGTAATATTATTTTATAAAACAAGCCCGCAATTCCGTAATTTACAGAATTGCGGGCTGATTTTTTATTGCTTAAAGCCCTGTTTTCCACAAGCCGTGAAGGTTGCAATACGAATAAACCTCAAGCGGCTCATCTCCGTCAAGGACAAACACCGCTTCGGGAGGCTCGTTCGCCTTCAGACACCTGCGCTGTCCGCCGTTTTCCGTGCGCAGATATATCCACGCGATATGATGCTCCTGTGTCATCGGGTGTGCGGCAGAGCCGACGGACACCGTAAGCCTGTCGCCCTGCACACGGACAACCGGAAGATGCTTTTCAGCGCTCGCCTCAACCGTGTTCGGCTCAAGCTGCTGCATCTTTTCTCCGCAGCACATCATCGGAACACCGGAGGACTCTATCATTCCGACTAAATTTCCGCATTTGCGGCATATAAAAAACTTTATTTCACACATTTTCTTCACCTCAGTAGTTTTCCTTCCTGACCTCGAAGAAGCTTTGCGGATGCTTGCACACCGGGCATACCTCCGGAGCTTTTTTCCCCATTACAAGGTGACCGCAGTTTCTGCACTCCCACATGGTTTCCTCGGATTTTTCAAATACCGCCTTCATTTCAACATTGTTGAGAAGGGCGCGGTACCGCTCTTCATGCGCCTTTTCGATTTTTGCAACAGCTCTGAACTGTGCGGCAAGAGCAGTAAAGCCCTCCTCCTGCGCATCCCTTGCAAAGCCCTCGTACATGTCCGTCCACTCGTAATTTTCTCCGTCAGCCGCCGCCGCAAGATTTGCAGCAGTGTCTCCGAGCTCGCCGAGAGCCTTGAACCAGAGCTTGGCATGCTCCTTTTCGTTGCCCGCCGTGGCCTCAAATACAGCGGCTATCTGCTCATAGCCCTCTTTTCTTGCAACTGACGCAAAATATGTATATTTATTCCTTGCCTGTGATTCGCCGGCAAACGCCGCCGCGAGATTTTTTTCGGTTTTTGTTCCCTTTATTTCCATATCCTTTTCTCCTTTTTTGTTTTCATTGAAATTTATCATACCAAGCAGCTTTTCCGCTGCTTCAACCGGAAAATCCGCCGGCGGATTTTCAAGCATGTTTCTGAGCAACGCCTCGGCGTTTGCACTCTGTGCAAGCATATAGCCCGATTCTCTTGTAATATCCTCAGCCATAAGGCGATTGGATTTTGCCACAGCCTCGGCAAGCTGACGTGCCGCCGGAGTCTTTGCTGCGTGTGCAACCTGAAGCGCCGCCTTTTCCTGTTGCATTTTGCTCGAAGCAAGCGAAAGCATAGCGTTTTTTACTTCATCGGCTTTTGTCTGCTGAACAGGAACCTGCACGGGCACCATTGATATTGCATGTGAAGGACACGCCGCGGCACACGCTCCGCAGCCGATGCATTTTGCCCGGTCAACCTGTCCGTTCTCCGTGTCTGAGGCTCCCGTGGGACAAACATAAAGACAAAGGCAATCCTTTGTGCAAAGACGTATATTTCTTACTGCGTAAACTTTTGCGCTCATGGCGTTACCTCCTTTCAAGCTTTATTATTTTCAGATTCGGCACCTTGCATATCGGACACACCGCCGGAGCCTCGTCACCTATGTAAATAAATCCGCAGATATCGCACACAAAAACGTTTGTGTTTTCCAGCATTGCGTCGCCCTCCTTTTCATAGCGGGCAAGCAGTGAGGAAAGTATTCTTGTGACCTTCTCGCTCCAGGTAAGCGCACGCTTCGCGCCCCTGTCCGAGGCATCCGCCGCTGCTGCGTTTGCTGCAGGAAAGCCGGCCTCAAGGTCCGAATTTATTTTTTCAAGAATGGCTTCAAAATCCTTTTCCGGCACCTGCGGAGTATGTGATTTGTAATAATCGGCAAGCTCTCCGAAAAGTGCCGCCTGCTCGGCAAGATATTGCTTTTCGCAGCCCTTTGCAAGATTGGAGCACAGTGCAGAAAGCTCTCCGGCATTGAGCTGCTTCATTTCCGGAGCCTGAACAGCAGATGCCTTCTTTTCGGGAATGCCCGGCGCTTCCTCGCTAATCTCCTTAAAATCGGACTTTGCGGCGCCGCACAGAGGGCACCTCCAGTCCTCCGGCAGCTCGTCCCAACGCAGCTTTTCCTTTGCCTCGTCATAGACATAGCCGCAAACGGTACATACGAATTTTCTCATGTGAGCATTCCTCCTTTTCGTCATCAGTTTATATTGTTTTTGCGTTTTTTTCCGTGACGCGGTCACAAAAGTCGCGTGACACGGTCACGGTAAAAAGCTTTTAAAACGGGTATACTAAGTGCATACAAATCAAAAATATTAAAAAAGGAGCATCTGTTATGTCAGTTCTTACAATAACCAAAGACAACTTCACCGACGAGGTACGCAACTCCGACAAGCCCGTTCTTCTTGATTTCTGGGCAAGCTGGTGCGGTCCGTGCAGAATGGTTTCGCCGATAGTTGATGAAATCGCTCAGGAGGTCACCTTTGCAAAGGTCGGCAAGGTCAACGTCGATGAACAGCCTGAGCTTGCACAGGCGTTCGGTGTGATGAGCATACCCACTCTTGTCGTCATGAAGGGCGGTCAGGTTGTTACAACCTCCGTCGGAGCAAAGCCCAAGCAGGAAATCCTCAATTTGCTTGAACAGAACAGCTAAAAAGTCAGACTTTGAAGACGTTTTTTATCGGTGATTCGGACTCCGCCCCGCAAAACCTCCACAAGCCCCTCCGAAGAAAAATATTTAAGCATTCGCGACACGACCTCGCGCGCAGAGCCGATATACTTTGCTATCTGCTCCTGCGTAAGAGCCACCGTGTCGCCTCCGTTTTTGGACAGCTCATCAATCAGAAAAACTGCCAGACGCTTATCAAAGCTCATAAATAAAATTTGCTGCATCGTCCACATAACGTCGGAAAAACGCTCTGTGGCTGTATGCAGCGCAAAGTTTTCAACATATACATTTTCTTCTGACAACGCGGAAAACACGCCCGGATTTATAATATAACAGCCGCTTCTTTCCTCGGCATCGACAAAAACGTCAAACGTGATTGATTTTATTACACAGGAAGCGGACAGCATACATATGTCACCCGGAAACAGACGATACAGGGTTATTTCCCGCCCGTCCTCCGAGAGCATATACGCTCTGAGCGAACCGCTTCTGACAAATATCGCACCCGTACAATCTCCGTTTGCTCCGTGCACATTGTTTCCCTTTTCATACTCGGCCGGAAGCGTGCTTTCGCACAGCCTGTCGCGCTGGTCTTCGGTAAGCTTATCCCAGAACGGGAAAAATTTTTCAAACACTGCTCTGCAATCGTCATTTTTCAACAAAATCACCCCGTTGTTTCGAGTATATCACAAAAACACAATTTTTACAACGAAAAAACGGCACACCTTTTCAGGTGCGCCGTTTAAAAGCTTGTTTACAATTTACCAGTTAATGGTGAAGGAATCATCCGTGGTGAACGGAATGATAACGTCTGTGCCGAAGTTTATTGTCCATTTGAGGTCATAGGTTGCCTTTGTAATGCGGCCTGTCGCGACATCAACGGTTACTACGATGGTGCTTGCGGGATAATTCATTTCAGCATCGCCGCCGAGGAAGCTTTTTGCAACACCGGAAACGTTTTCGTTGACAACGCCGGGAAGAACTACGCTGAACGCCTTGGGTGCATGACCCTGACCGTGCTGAACAGTGGAGGATTTTTCATCGGCTATCGTGACGATTTTGATGGTGTAAACGCCGTTTGCCTCTGTGCAGGTGGCGCTGCTGACATCAGCCGCGGTAAGCTTGCTGCTGTAGGATTCGTTTTCCACGGGATATTTTGCCTTTATTTCGGCAGAGCCCGTATATACCTGCTCGCCCTTGCTGTTTTTGGTAAGCTGGTCGTTGATGAATTTATCGGCACCGCCCTTAAGCTTGAGTGCGGTGTTTGCCCACTTGGGAAGGGTGGTTGCGCCGTTAAGGCTTATCTTTGAATAATGATGTGTAACGCTCTTTGCTTCTGTCTTTATTTTGTTGGAAGCGGCGTTGAAATACTCAACAATAGCAGCCTTGCCCTCAGGCTTGGTGCTTGTGTTCGCCTTTGTGGTGGTTGTGGTGTCATTGCCGCCCTGAGAAGGAGTGTCGTTGCCGCCCTGAGCAGCTGTGGTCGGCTCTGTGGTGATTTCTGCGCCGTCCGCACCGAGGAGCTTGCCGTCCTTAACGGTGAATATTTTCTTGCCGTTAGCATCGACAACCTTATCGCCCTTGACTTCCGCGACAGTCTTGCCGTCCGCGGCAACAAATTTCTGACCGTCTGCAACTGAGGTTATTGCGGTTCCGTTGGAATCAACGAGAACGCCGTCCTTGAGGCTGGCTACGAGATTGCCGTCAACCTTCTGAGGCTCTGCAGTAGTCTGGGCTACGGGTGCCTCGGTTGTGGTTTCGGCCGTTGTGGTTGTGGTGGTGTCTCCCTTGTCTCCGCCGCATGCCGCAAGTGAAAGAAGCATTGCGGTAACAAGAAGAATACATAAGATTTTTTTCATGTTGTTTCCCTACCCTTTTCAAATTAATTTAGGAACAAATATACTGCATCCCGCAGTAATATGGTTATAATATCACACTTGAATGTTTTTTTCAAGAGGCAAACGCAGGAAGGTGAATTTATATTCGCTCAGCCCGATTGATAATGATATAAAAAAGGCGCCCCTTTCACAAAGGAGCGCCGCAAAAATGCTCTTATACGTCTTTTTTGGGTATCTCGATTTTGCCGTAACGCGCAGCAGAGGTTGAATCGCTCTTGGGAGCTCTGCTTGCTTCGCCGCCGTCCTGTGCGGAAGCGGGAGCCGGCCTTCTCTCTCTGAAATCGTTTCTCTGTCCGCCCCTGGGAGGTCTTGAGCCGCCCGTGGGATGCGCACCCTCGGCGAGTGTGATAACCACTCTGCGGTTATCATCAGTGCCGATTGAATGTGACTCTACGCCCTCAATCTCCTGAACCGCGGTATGAATAATTCTGCGCTCATAGGGATTCATCGGCTCAAGGACGACGTTTTTACCGTATCTCGAAACCTGCTGCGCGTTTCTCTTTGCAAGCGCGCGGAGCGTTCCCTCGCGTTTTTCACGGTAATCGCCGACATTCAGCGATATTCTCCTGTGGTCTCCCGGCTCGCGGTTTGCAACAAGTCTGGTAAGATACTGAATAGCATCGAGCGTTTCGCCGCGTCTGCCGATTATGTTGCCGTAATCGTTTCCGCACTCGATTTCGTAGATAAGCTCCTCGCCGTCCTCACGCTGCTTAATCTGAGCATCCTCAAAGCCCATTCCGGCAAGAATACTCTTGAGATATGCTACCGGCTTTTCGCTGTCATCAGCCGCGCGCGCGGGAGCGACAGTCTTTTTTTCCGGCACGGGAGCTGCCTTTTTTTCGGGTGCCTTCTGTGCTGCCGGAGCGGCCTTGGGTGCCTGCCTTACCGGCTCTTTTACAGGTGCGGGTTTTTCATCCGGCACCTCGTAGGATACCTTAACCTTTGCTGGGGAACCGCCGAACAGGCCGAGCGTCTTTTTTGTAGGCATTGCAAGAGTCTCAAAGGTAATCTCCGCATCATCCGGAGCTCCGAGCAGAGCCAATGCCGCATCCTTTGCCTCGTCGATTGTTGCACCTGTTCCGATTGCTTCCTTAATCAACTGTTTCACCACCTAATATAGTAAACCCTAACGGGGTTTCTGACTCACTTTTCAAGCTGTGCACGCATTTTTATCATGTTTTCGCGGGAGCGTCTGGTTATCGTTTCCTCAACCATGGTTTGTGCAATCACCTTTTTCGGACTGTGTGTATAGTTGAGCACAATCGTCTGAACGAAGGTTATAATATTTGTTATTATCCAGTAAACGCCGACGCCTGCGGGGAACATAAACGTAAACATAACCGACATTGCCGGGGACATGAACGTCATGCAGCCCATGGACGGATTCTTCGCAAGCTCGGGATTGTTCTGCTTTTGTTTGATATACATAAATATTGCCGACATAAGAGCGGTCACTCCGGCAAGCAAGGGTATAAGAAGTATCTTTGCTCCGACCTCCTTGTAGTCGCGCGGAGTGTCTGCAAGATATACACCCATAAAGCTGAACTTTTCATTGAAGCTGATAATTGTGTCGGAAAGGTTGCCGACCGAGGCAAGAAGCTCCCTTACGGCTTCTGAGCCATTTACCGCCATGTCCTTAAAATTCTTGAGAACGTCTATCTCAAGCGCCCTCGAGGCGGTGTTGTTGAGCAGCTTATCCGAAACTGCCTGCTTGACTATATCATCAATTTTTGTAGTTTGAAATATTAAAGGATCAGTAACAACGCCCTTGAACAGGAGATATGCTCTTTTCAGCGTTTCAACGCTGCCGGAGGCAACACCGAGAACGTTGGTAAGCGGAGTGTAAAGCACCTCATACAAGCCTATCATTATAGGAAACTGTATGAGCAACGGAAGACAGCCGGCAGAGGTGGGGTTGAAGCCCTCTCTTGAATAAAGCGCCTGTGTCTCCTCGCCTATTTTTCTCTGGTCTCCCGCAAATTTGGTTTGTATCTTCTTTATCTTGGGCTGAAGCCTCACCTGCTTTGATGTTCCCTTCTGCTGGCTTACAGCCGTGGGAAGAAGAATCACCTTGAAAAACACCGTAAGAATAAGCAGAGAGAGAAGATAGTTGCCCGTCAGCGCAAACAATGCGGACATTATAAGCCCGAACGGGACAACAAGAATTTGCCTCATATTGCGTTACCGTATGCGAAACACACCCTTCCGGGGCGTGCGCACCCTTCCTGTTTATTTTCTGTCTTTTTTCGGAGGAACCGGATCAACTCCTCCGGGAAAAAATATATTGCATCTGAGAAGCCTTCTTACCGTCAGCAGCATGCCGCGGGCAAGGCCGTGAACCTCAAGCGCCTCAAGAGCATACGCCGAACAGGTCGGATAATAGCGACATCTCGGCGGAAAAAGAGGAGATATTCTTCTGCGGTAAAATTTTATAAATCTTATCAGCAGCGATTTCACTGTTTTTCCTCCGTACGGCACGAAAGCACACCGGCATTTTTCAGCTGTGCGTGCATAACCCTGCCGACATCCGTGCTTTTCAGCGTCTTGGTTTTGCCTCTTGATACAAAAACAAAATCATAAGAGCCGACAACCTCTCCGCGTATTGCGCGGAAAGCCTCCCTTATGATGCGTTTTGAACGGTTTCTTTCGACTGCGTTGCCCGTCTTTTTACTTGTAGTTATTCCTATACGACAAATTCCCGCGCGGTTTTTCATTACATAAGTAACCAGCGCAGGATTCGTATAGACCTTTCCGCGTGCATACATACGGCGAAAATCGCCGTTGCGGTTTAATGTGACAAAATCAGACAAGGCTGTCTCTCCCGTAACTGCGGCACAAGGCTCCCTTTTGCGTGAGTCGGGACGCTAAAATCAATAAGTCAGTGATTTTCTGCCCTTTGCTCTGCGGCGCGCAAGAACCTTGCGGCCGTTTCTGTCTGCCATTCTCTTGCGGAAACCGTGTTCCATCTTTCTATGCCTTTTCTTCGGCTGATACGTTCTTTTCATTCCAACGAACTCCCGTCTGTATTCTGCCGGCGCGAGGATAGCTCCCGAACGCCTCCGGCGATATTGTTGTCGGGCGGTTTTACGCCCTGCAAGGGGTAATTATATAACATATTTCCGTCGTCTGTCAATGTTTTTTTTATTTTTATAGGTTGTATTTTCCTATCCGGGTTTATGCGCGCTTCAAATCCGGTTTGAAATACATATTTTTTTCTCTTTATATATTGAAATATATATTTATATATGATAGACTATTAAATATATAATTTAACATAGATTATTATGGACAGTTTTGCAAATCTGTCTTGGAGGGATATTTTTGGAATCATACTCCGACGTATGGAACGGCGTGCTTGAGGTATTCAAAAATGCCGTTGAAAACGAAAAAATTACCGAGGTTGCCTACACTCTGTGGATTGAGCCGCTTCAGCTTTTAAAGCTTGACAGCACAACCGCCTCGCTCGGAATAAGCGACTTTAAAATCAAGTTCGTAAACGACAGATATTTAGGAGAGCTTGAGAGCGCGTTTGAGCAGGTTCTCGGCTTCAAAATCAAGGTTGAGGTTGTGCCTGTCGATACCGTTGCGGAGACGCACGAAAAGAGCGAGGAGTTTCCGTCCGAATTCGACTACACCTTCGACTCTTTTATTGTCGGTCCGTCCAACAAATTTGCCTATGCCGCCGCAAAGGCGGTTGCGAAAAATCCCGGCAGCGTCTACAATCCTCTTTTTCTGCACGGACGCTCCGGACTCGGCAAGACCCACCTTCTGTGCGCAATTCAGAAGGAGATTGAAAAGAATACTCCGAATGCTAAAATCGTGTATACCTCCGGTGAAAACTTCACCAACGAGCTGATTTCGTACCTTGCCGAAAAGAATATGACCGAGTTTCACAACAAATACCGCTCCGCCGATGTTTTGCTTGTTGACGATGTTCAGTTCATAGCAGGTAAAATCCAGACTCAGGAGGAATTTTTCCACACCTTTGACTCTCTTAACCTTGCCGGAAAGCAGATAGTGCTCACCTCGGACCGCCCTCCAAAGGAGATGCAAACCCTTGAGGAAAGGCTGAGAACCCGCTTTGT
>LFSB01000020.1 GCA_001513045.1 Clostridiales bacterium DTU089 | reverse complement strand
CGCCGGAGGAGAACTCCGAGGAGGTTTTCGGTGTGCCGACACTGTTTCCGCCTGTGCAGGAGGTATCAAGGTAGTAGCAGTTTGTGACAGTTCCGTTGTTGCTTCCGATGACACCACCGACACTGTCGCTGCCGCTCACTGCGCCCGTGTTATAACAGCCGGTCACCGAACCGCCGTTGCTTCCGCACACGCCTCCGACATAGTAGTTGCTTGCGCTTACCGTGCCTGTGTTATAACAGTTTGTGATATCTCCGCTCACATTACTTCCGCATATCCCTCCGACGGAGATAACACCGCGGATATAGCTGTTTATAACGCCCGTGTTCTTTATCGTGCCTGCGCTTTTACCGAACAGACCGACGAGATTCGACGCGGTGTTTACGTATATGCCGCTGACGGTATGCCCGTTGCCATCGAAGGTGCCGGTGAATGGACTGTCATAACTTCCTATCGCCGTCCATTGCCGCGCAGTCTCGCCGTCTGCGGGAGCGTAAGTGCCGTTTGTGTCGAAGGTGCCGGGGTTGAGGACGATATCAGTTGTCAAAACGGCGTTATAGGTTGTGTTCCCGTCGTTTACCTGCGCGGCGAACCAGTAGAGGTTTCCGGCGTTGGCAATCGCGTAGTAATTTTCATACACAGACCAGTTATCTACCGTGAAGCCGAATTCCGTATAATTCGAGCTGCTTATCTGTACGGCGGGCTTATATCCTTCGTCGCAGTAGACGCAGAAGCCGTCATCATCATCATATGAATGTCCCGGCTCCGGATGAAGTCTGTTCGCATAGCTTTTTACCGTGGCGGTGCAGTCCGCGTAGGTGTAATACACCGTTTCGCCGGAGAACGCCGGATAGCCCGTGCCGCAGGTCTGATACCAGGCGAGGGGATTCTCCGTTGTTCCTTCCGAACGGCTGCCGTTGAGAAGGTATGTAACCTCGCCGGAGGCGAACTGCGCGGCGGTTTTTACGCTCACCTTTGAGCTTGTGGCACCGTTCTGAGTGACGCCGATGCCGGAAAGCCCTCCGTTTGCGAGGTAATAGCAGTTTGTGATATCGGAACCTGTAACCTGATTAATGCCGCAGATGCATCCAACTTTCGTGCCGGTAAGAGTAACGAAGTTTTTCTGTGTACCGATTGTATAGCAGTTTTTGATTATGCCGCTGCCATTGTACCCGGCGATTCCGCCGATATTCCGGGCGCCTATGACCGTGCCTTCGGTATAGCAATCCGATATGCTGCCTGTGCTGTTATATCCGCAGATTCCGCCGATGTCATAGTCGCTTATAACAACTCCTTTGACGTAGCAGCCGGAAATTACACCTGCATTATTGTTTTTTCCGCAGATTCCGCCGACACTGCCTGTACCGTATCCGCCGATATAGCTGTTTATAATGCCGACGTTCTTTATCGTGCCGCCTGAGCTGCCGAAAAGACCTACATCAGTATCCCGGCTGTTAATGAATAACCCGCCGATGGTATGACCGCCGCCGTCAAAGGTGCCGGTATATGGGTTGGAGGTTATTGTGCCGGATAAGGAGGTGCTTCTGCCCATAGGCGTCCACATGGTAATATTGCTTGTGTAGGTAATTTCCGTATATGTGCTGTTTTTGAGGGAGTAGCATTTATTGCTTTTGCTCGCGGTGGCGTCAAAAGCGGAGTTCGCGCCGCTTGCGTCGCCCTTTATACCCGTGCCGAGGTAGACGATGGCATGAGAGCCGTCGTTGGCGGCGACAAGTCCTGTGTCGGGGTCGAAGGCGAAGGTTTCGTCATTGAGGACGATATCCGCCGTCAGCTTGGCGCAAAGAGAGTATTCGCCGGCGTTGACACGCTCGGCAAAAGCATTAAGCTCCGCTGCCGTGCCGATAAGTATGGGGTCTGCAGCCGTGCCTGTTCCGCCCCCGGCGAATACTGTAACCGTGCCCGCCGGCAGCAGCGCAAGCACCATGCACAGGCTGAGTATGATACTTAAAATTCGTTTTGACTTCATATCACCGTCTCCTTTTTTCTCACTGATAAGCAGCGCGTCAGCGCGCGGTCAAGTTCGTCCCTGTTTACAGGAGCTTCAATAAAATATCGCGCCCCGATATCAAACGCCGCGGGACCGTCATCTTTGCCGCCCACAAGAATAACATGTGCTCTGCGGCATATAGTTTTAAGCGCCGCCGCATCCCGTGCATTTGTGACAAAAACAAGCTCAAAGATACTTTTCCCTTCCGCTGTGACCTCAAGCAGCTCCGCCAGCGTTGGGAAAAGTGACATTTCCGCCGGAAATCCCCGAAGCAGCAGTGCTTTGTCCACAAGCCGCGAAAGCTCATATCTGGCATCCATATCCGATGCACAAACGGCAATCCGCATATTTTCACGCTCTCTTTCGGTATAAATACGAAGGACGCCCCCGCACGGGCGTCCGATGTGAAAATTATAGCATTTTCTGATAAAAAATCAATAAAATATGCATGAAAGGCGAGCATAGCGACATGAACGGTATTTTAGGGATTGGGTTTTAGGGGATAGGGGTTAGTTTTTTATCGGGGAATCGAAACAACCGCTCTGCGCATCTGGTCGGACAAAGCATATGTTTCTCTTTCGGAAATGTTTTTACAAGAGTATAAATATCTTTAACTAAATCCATGGACTTTTTCAGACAATTAATTTCCTATAACTTTGCACGTTTTCATCCTCTTAAACCCTAAATCCTATCACCTAAACAACCACGCCCGCCATGAACATATCGCCGTCTGTTTCAAGCTGTAAAACGCCGCCGTATTTTTCGCATACGGCGCGCACCGAGCCGATACCGACTCCGTGACTGTCACCCTGCTTGCGGGAAATGTAATTCCCGTTTTCCATATTCAGCGTACCGTCAAACCGATTGTCCACTGCGAGAGTGAAGCTTTCCGTATCCGCCCCGGCTGTAACGCGAATAAAGCGCTTTTCGGGCGGCACATAGCTCTGAGCGTCCACGGCGTTTTCAAGAAGATTGCCGAGTATTACACATAAATCGGGGTCGGATAACGGTGTTTCGCGTCCGAGAAAAAGGTTCGTTTCCATATTTATGCCGAGTGCCGTTGCCCTGTCCATGTAATAGAGCAAAATACTGTCTGCGGCGAGATTGCCCGTTACAGGCGGAGCATCCTCTGTTATGGCGGTGGCGTCAAGATATTCCGAAAGCGCGTTCAGGTCGCCGTTTTTGACAAGAGCAGAGAGTGCCGCACGGTGATGGCGCAGGTCATGCCGCATACGGCGCACTTCGTCCATCTGTGATATCATGCGGTCGTAGTAGCTTTGCTGCATGGCAATACGGCGTTCCGTAAGCAAAAGATTTGCATGGGTATCTGCCGCGGTCTGCATGGTCTGCATCACACGTGTGGCGGCGGCGTATACACCTACCATCCCGAAAAACATCAAAAAACGGCTGAGAAGTATCAGCAACGTCACTTTGCTCGGTGACGGAAAGGTGAAAAGCAGATTCATAAAAACAAAGGAAAAGCATATCACGCACAGCTGCCCGAAAATGCGGTCGTTTTCAATGGCGGAAAGGCGGTCTATCATCCGTTTAAGCGCACGCACACAGGGGATAAAGGTAAGCGTCAGCGCAAGCACCATGGAAAGAACATATATCCAAGGCGACCCCTGCTGCGAGAAAGCACCGCGCAAATAATTTGCCGTCGCCTCCAGCATAGCGTCATAAGCCATAATGAAAGCGTAGGACAGCGTGTGCTTTGCAAACGGCTCTTTTATAACAATACATGAGAGAAGATACATAAATATCGCAAGCACCAGCCGGAAAAACACAAAAGGAACGCCGGGTATGCCGCCGGTCAGAAGCCACAGCATGCCGGACAAAAGACATATCGCGGCGAGAACCGGATACATGATTTTTGCGCGGATGCGAAGATTGGTTTGATAGAGCCAGTAGCGCACGCTCGAAAGCAGCGCCGTCTGCAGTGATACATATATAACACCGGCAATGCCGTATTCCATAGCAGCTACCTCCGTCTGAGCCGGCGCAGCCTGTAAGTCGCCAGCTGTTCTTTAATGCTGTCCCGCTCCCGCCGTGAGAGTGTAAGCTGTTTGCCGTTGTCAAGAACTATGTTATTCTCGCCGATGCTTTTTATATGCCTGAGCGACACAAGACAGTATCGAATGGGGCGGCAAAATTCACTCGAGGGCAGCATCGCTTCAATGGCGGAAAGCGGTGTCTGCGTTTCCAGAGTTTCGGCTGCGGTATGTACGCTGCTGTTGCGTCCCAACACCTCAACATAGAGTATGTCGCGTATGAAGACCTCCCGCGTTGCTCTGCCGCATTTGAGCGTTATGGTTTTGATTTCGCAAAGCATATCGTACCATTTGACAAGGACGGCAAACAGCTTGTCCTTATCAATCGGCTTGACAAGATAGTGAAACGCCTCAATATCAAAAGCGTCCGCACCGTGCTCGCGGCTTGTGGTGGTAAAGATGATTACACAACCGGAGTCGGCAGCCTTGAGCTTTCGCGCCGTTTCCACGCCGGTTATGCCATCCATATAAATATCCAAAAATATAAGGTTGAACTCTCCCGGTGCAAACGCCTGCACAAGCGCCTTGCCGCTGTCAAATTCAACAAGCTCCGTTTCTATACCGTTTGCATCAAGATATTCACGCAGCATGGGAATAAGATGTTCGCGTTCGGCATGTAAATCGTCGCAAATGGCTATTTTGAGCATAAAAATCACCTCGGAGGGTCGTATTGAAAATCATTTTATCTTTTTCTTTATCGGATTCAGTATATACAAATTCCGGCAATAACGCAAGCATTGTGTTGCTTATTTCTCTCACAATATGTTTTTTCACAAAGCTCACGCGAGGATTATATTATACGGAAACCAAAAGCCCCTCTGATGATGGTTATACGGAAAAATTCGGCAAAACATCCCCCCCGGATTACTTTTCTGCCGCCTGTCCGCCATGGCATTTGCCCTCCATCGGGCAGTGACAGCAAGAGCCGCCGCAGGCGGATTTGCCCTTCTTCTTATCCTTTTTGAGGACAAAAACGATTCCGACGACAATTGCTGCAAGAACAAGACAAATGATTATGCTGCCGATATTGGCAGAAATCCAACTTAACATAATAACGGCTCCTTTCCCTCGCCGCGGCGGGATGTATTATCCCGCCGCTTTTATCATACTTATTTTACTTTCGCCGAAAGCTTTGCAGCCTCCTTGTACGGTCTTGCAAGCATATATATCATACCGATGAGGATTGCCGCGGCGAATATGATACCTATAACATTTGCATTGCCCGTGAAGATACCGCCGAACTGGTTAATCATCAGAGAGATTGCATAGGCGAAGCCGCACTGATAGGCAATTGCGAACCAAGTCCATTTCGGGTTGTTCATCTCGCGCCTGATAGCGCCGATTGCGGCAAAGCACGGAGCGCAAAGAAGATTGAATACAAGGAACGAATAGCCTGTTACACCGCTGAAAACGCTTGCAAGAGTGTGGTAAACATTGCCCGAAGCTCCGTAGAGAATGCCCATCGTGCCTACGATGTTTTCCTTAGCGACAAGACCTGTTATGGAAGCAACTGCCGCTTCCCATGTGCCCCAGCCGAGCGGCTTGAATATCCACGCAATTGCTCCGCCGATTGCGGCAAGAAGCGAGTGATTGAGTTCATCCTCCGAAAGCATACGGAAGTCACCGTCAACAAATCCGAAATAGCTTGTGAACCAGACAACGATTGTTGAAAGAAGAATGATGGTTCCCGCTTTTTTTATGAACGACCAACCGCGCTCCCACATTGAACGAAGCACATTTTTGACAGTCGGAAGATGGTAGGCCGGAAGCTCCATAACAAACGGTGCAGGCTCGCCGGAGAACATCCTTGTCTTTTTGAGCATGATGCCCGAAACAATGATTGCAGCCATTCCGATAAAGTATGCCGAGGTTGAAACCAACGGGGAGTTGCCGAACAGTGCTCCTGCCATCATGCCTATGAACGGAACCTTTGCGCCGCAGGGAATAAATGTGGTTGTCATAATCGTCATTCTGCGGTCGCGTTCGTTTTCAATGGTTCTTGAAGCCATAATGCCGGGAACGCCGCAGCCGACGCCGATAAGCATCGGGATAAAGGATTTGCCCGAAAGACCGAATTTTCTGAATACTCTGTCAAGCACGAAGGCGATTCTCGACATATATCCGCACGCTTCAAGAAATGCGAGCAGGAGAAACAGCACGAGCATCTGAGGCACAAAGCCGAGCACGGCACCCACACCGCCGACAATACCGTCATTGATAAGCCCCGAAAGCCACTCGGCAGCGCCGGCTTTTTCGAGTCCGTTTCCGACTAAAACGGGAATACCCGGAACCCACACACCGTAGGTTGAGGTATCGGGTGCGCCGTAAGCCTCTTTATATTCAGTATTGAGATATGCGTCAACAGCTTCCTCCAAGGAGGCTTTATCAGTACCCGGAACCGGAGTTATTTCAAGCGTTTCTTCATCCTCAAGCTCATATGTGACGGAAGCGTCTGCCGGAGTTAAATTAACAAGCTGATTCAAAGCATCCTTTGCCGCTGCTTCATCATAGCTTTCGCTCTCAAGGTCGACAGCACCGGCGATTTCTTCATTGCCGTACTCTGCGATAAACGCGTCAAGAATTTGGTCAGAGTCGCCGTAGCTTTCGGCGGCTTGCTCATACTGCGAAGAGCCTATTCCGAAAAGATGCCAGCCGTCGCCGAAAACGCCGTCATTCGCCCAGTCGGTTGCAAAAGAACCGACAGAAACCATTGAGATGTAGTAGACAAGGAACATAATCACCGCGAAAATCGGTAAGCCGAGCCAGCGGTTTGTGACAACCTTGTCAATTTTATCCGAGGTCGAAAGCTTGCCGGCGTTCTTTTTCTTATAGCAAGCCTTGAGAATTGATGAAATATAAATATATCTTTCATTCGTGATGATGCTTTCGCTGTCGTCATCAAGCTCCTTTTCGGCGGCCTTGATATCAGCTTCTATGTGCTCAAGAACACTTTTATCTATATTAAAACCTTCAAGCACCTTGTCGTCACGCTCAAAAATCTTGATTGCGTACCAGCGCTGCTGCTCCTCGGGCAGGTTGTGTACCACAGCCTCCTCAATATGCGCCAGAGCATGCTCTACCGCACCCGAGAATGTATTGACAATGATGTTGCCTGCAATCGAGCTGATTACCGTTACATTTCCTCCGGCAACAAAGCCGAGGTTTTCGAGGTGTTTTTTAACCTCAGGGCTTCCGCCGACCTTTTTAATCATGTTTTCTTCGCCGCTTACCGCAAGTGTCAAAGGCATCATTTCTTCATCCCTTTTCTCATGATTTCAATTAGCAACCGCTAACTGAATTGTCGAAAATTTCGGTTAGCAATCGCTAACCGCATTTATATGTTAGCACCAGCTAACCGATTTGTCAATCATTTTTATCAATTTCGGCGTTTTGTGTAAATTGTTGGTTAGTCCAAGCTAACTAACTGTGCAATATTCGCATGCCGGATTGATGAGCCGATTGCTTTTTGATTGACAAACTCAGCGGAAGTGATATAATTAGCATGCGCTAACCAATAAGCCTAAGGAGATGGGTTACTGTGAGATTGCAGGAGTCCGGAGAAATGTATCTGGAAACAATACTGATTTTATCGCAAAAATCGCAAGCGGTTCGCTCGCTTGATGTTGCGGAATATATGAATTACTCAAAGCCGAGCGTCAGCCGCGCTGTGGGGCTTCTCAAAACCGCAGGCTATATTTCGGCGGACCCGGAGGGCTATTTGACCTTGACCGAACCGGGACGCGAAATTGCCGCAAAAATATATGAACGCCACAGGCTGCTAACCGAATTTTTAATGCATCTCGGCGTTGACAGCGATACCGCTTCACAGGATGCCTGCAAAATCGAGCACGATATCAGCGACGCATCATTTGAGGCAATAAAAGCCCATGCACTCAAGCCGAAGCATAAATAAAACGATAAAATCGGGCGTTTGCAGCCGGCAGCCTTAATTGTGCAAAGGGATGATTATATATGAGCGATACCATGAAAATAGTAGTAGGGCTTTTAATTCCGCTTGCCGGCACCTCTCTCGGAGCGGCAATGGTGTTTTTTCTAAAGAATGAAATGAAGCCCGGCTTGCAAAAGCTTTTGCTTGGCTTTGCCTCAGGCGTAATGATAGCCGCGTCTGTGTGGTCGCTGCTGATTCCCGCCATAGATATGGCGGCTGCAAACGGCTCAACGCCGTGGATTCCGGCTGCCGCGGGCTTCTTAATCGGTATCGGTTTCTTGTTATTGCTTGATTCGGTTATTCCTCATCTTCATGTGAATTCAGACAGTCCCGAAGGTAAAAAATCACATCTCGGAAAATCCTTGATGCTTGTGCTTGCCGTAACATTACATAACATTCCGGAGGGCATGGCAGTCGGAGTTGTATTTGCGGGAATGGCTTCGGGAAGCGCTGCAATATCAACCGCAGGAGCATTCGCCTTAGCAATAGGAATAGCCATTCAGAACTTCCCGGAGGGCGCTATAATATCAATGCCGCTTATCGGCACGGGCATAACCAAGCGCAAGGCGTTCTCTTACGGAGTGCTTTCGGGAATAGTTGAGCCTGTCGGCGCAATTCTCACAATTTTGCTTACCTCGCTGATAACACCTGTTTTGCCGTATATTCTTTCGTTCGCGGCCGGTGCAATGATATATGTTGTGGTTGAGGAGCTCATACCCGAATCGCAGGAGGGGGAGCATTCAAATATCGGTACAATCGGCGCGGCAATAGGCTTTGTGCTTATGATGATTCTCGATGTAGCGTTAGGATAAAAAGAATAAAATGTCACCGTCCGGATTGTAAAATCCGGACGGTGGTGTATTCTGCCTAAAACCATTTAGCGGCATATTGCTGAAGTCTTTCCTGTACGGTTTTGTAGCAGGCTTTACTTACGGGGATTTTTGCATTGTTTTTCAGTGTAATCTCATATCGTTTTATCGACAGAACAGAGGACAGGGCAACCACATAACAGCGGTGGCACTTGACAAATCTGTCCTGTGGCAGATTTTCGCAGACTGAGGAAAGAGATTTTGATAATTCCGTAATTGTGCCGTTGAGCATATGCAACAGCAGATTTTTATTGAATACCTCAATGTACAGCACATCCTGAAGATTAAACGATACGGTTGCAGACGGCGAGTCAACCACGACAGCGGCGGGCTTCAGCCGCTGTACGGCTCTTTTTAAGGCCTCCCTGAGCTTTGCTCTGTCAACGGGCTTCATGACATATCCGACAGGCTCTGCGCAATAGGCATCGAGGATGTAGTCCTTGCTGCTCGATATGAATATAACAGGGACACGATTCCCCGTATCCCTCAGATATTCGGTGAATTTTATGCCGTTTACATTGCCGAGCAGGATGTCAAGGAGCACTATGTCAAAGGCGTTTGGCTCTTTTTCAAGCGCAGTCTTCAGCTCGGCGGCAGAGGAATATTTATATATTTCGCATGACTCGCCTTGTGCCGACAAAATATCTTCTGTCATTTTCGAAATTTGCCCGACAAATACCGGCTCGTCATCGCATACCGCAATACGGTACATTATTTCACTCCCTGTTCTTCTGTTTCGCTCACAAGACACAGGTTGGTGGTCAGGGTAAAAACACCGTCCCGCACCTGCGTTGTAAGAATACCGTTGTATTTTTCCGCAATCCGACCTATAATCCGCAGACCGTAACCATGTGCGTCGGCATCCCGTTTTATGGTTGCAAAGCGCCCGCTACTGCTTTTCAGACTGCCCTCGTCACAGGAGTTTTCACAGCAAAAATACAAAAAATTGCCTTTTGAATAAAGTTTAAGCTTTATATAACGCTGCTGCTGCGAAACGTGAGCGCAGCCCTCGACGGCGTTTTCAAGCATGTTCGCGAGAGCGCTGCACAAATCCACATCGTCCATATTCAGTGCGCTGTCAACCACAACATCAAACTGAGCCCGTATACCTGCTTGCTCCGCGCGGCTCTCAAATTTCGCTAAGATGGAATTGATAAGCGGATGCGCGGTGTAAGCCGCTCCCGGCAAGTGATTTGCTGCCTGTGCAATATTTTGCAGATATTGTTCGGCGCCTGTGTAATCCTTTTGCTCCATATATGCCGAGAGGACATTCAGATGATGCTTAACATCGTGATGAATTTCGCGTATGCGTTCATTGCTTTCAGCTTGATTCCGGTAGCCCTCCAGCAGAAGCTCTGCGATGCGATATTCCTCCTGCTGAAGGCGGATATATCCCATAACACGAAAGATGACGGCATAAACGATAAAAGCGAAAACGGTAAAAATTATGGAATAAAGAGGAATCATAATGTCGTTGCCGAACGGAAGAATCTCCGGAAAGAAAGCAGCGCTTGCAATGGGGACGAACAAAACCGGAACAACGCAAAGTGTGAGCCAGATACGCGCCTCGAGGTTTGCATCGGTCATCATGCGGACGCGGTCCATAAGCAGCATAATCGGCTTGGCGGTGGCAAGATTTATTATCAGTGTCATCAAAAGCGCCGCAGGCGGGTACATGTGATTATCCATCGGCAGCTCAAAAGCGATGAACAAAAAGCTTATAAGCCTTGTCACGAAAAATCCGTAGCTCATGACAACAAAAAAGACAAACAGCTTTTCCGAAAGTCTGACATTGATTGCTTTTATGTACAGTACCAAAAAAAATGCAACTGCAAGATAAAAGATGAGGTTGCACAGCGGCTCCTCGTAAACGCCGGTAAAATCGAACTGTCCGACAAGGGCAAAGGGAACGGAGAGAACCGCAAAAACGGAGAGTGCTGTGATAACAGCCTTTTTCCGGCTGATGCGAAAGCGATTCCAAAACGGGTAAAGACAGAAAAAAGCGTAAATAAATATCTGCAGAGAAAAGCCGCATATATAACGCGCCGCAATCATGTTATGCCCTCCTGTTCAACAGCTGAAAATAAACAATTTTGTATCAATATACCACAAATAAAGGAGGTTTTCAACTCATACAAAAACCGCATTTTGTCCGTTCGCGCCGTATTTCGACCGTTCGCACTAAATATATAGACTTATATTAAAAATTTTATTATAATCCAAAGAATCGAAATTAATCGGCCGGTAATAGCCGTGACCGATTATGCGAATTATTTCAATAAGTAAACAGGATAAGGGGAAAAGTTCATGAAACAACGCAAGCGTTCTTTTATCAAAACCATGATGTCGCTGTTATTGTGCTTGTGCATAATATTCAGCGGAGTTGACACACTCATTGTGTCGGCCGAAAGCGAAAATGAATACGATTATCTTGAGATTTCGGGCGGTACAGCGGGAGTGGATTATGTATACGCCGACAAGGTGCTGACGATAAAAACATCGGCAGCTTTAAGAATTACACAGCCATACCGCAACGTGTACCTCTATTATTCTCATGACGTGATTAAGGTTGAAAGCGGCGTGAAAGCTAATATTACACTTGCGGGTATCTCGCTTCATAACGATACGGACGGTGTGTCCGCATGCTCGATTAACTTGAGTGCTGCGGGCGACAGTACAATTACGCTGGAGGCCGGCACGAGCAGCTCTATTCGTTCGGGTAGTGATTGCGCGGGCATTTGGGCGCCTACGAACGGTAAGCTCACCATCAACGGTACAGGAGCGCTTAATGTAAGCGGCGGCAGCAGCTGGCCCGCTATCGGCGGCAACGGAAACGGAAACCGCACGATTGTGATTGACGGCGCGACTGTTACCGCAACCGGCGGCGAAAATGCCGCGGGTATCGGCGGTTCATGGGGAAATAACAGCGGTAACATCATAATTATGAGCGGCAATATAACCGCGTTCGGCGGCGCTTACGGCGCAGGCATCGGCAGCGGCGCAGACCCCGCCGCGGGAGGCACAATTACGATAAAAGGCGGCACTGTCAACGCTACAGGCGGTGCTGACGGCGCGGGCATCGGCGGAGGCTCACACGGTTTCGGAGGCACGATAACAATAGAAAACGGCACAGTCACCGCTGTCGGCGGTCAATACGGCGCCGGTATCGGCGGCGGCTCGGACCCAACGGGTTTGTACGGTGATAATATCACAATTAAAGACGGCACTGTCACAGCTACCGGCGGTGAGAAAGCAGCCGGCATCGGCAGCGGAATGTTCGGCAATTACGGTACAATTACTATTGACGGCGGTGATGTTACCGCGACAGGCGGCGTTATGGGAGCCGGTATCGGCAGCGGAGACAATACGCAGCAGGGCGCCAACAACTTCGGCAAAATTATTATCAACGGCGGTAACATTATGGCCACCGCACCGGATTCGCTGGGTGACCCTGCGGCAATCGGCGGCGGCGCATATAAGCCGGCAGGAGAGGTAAAGATTTACGGCGGAACCGTCCTCGCAACGGGTTGTAAAAAGGGTATCGGCGGCGGCGCAGGTGTCCAACAAGGTACAATCTATATATACAACGGTTATGTGAACGCCAACGGAATCGGTACAGGTAATTGGGGCGGTTATGAAAGCTCTGCCGATGTTAATATCACAGGCGGTATGGTCGTCTGTCAGGATGATCAGTACGGGGGCATTAATAAAGACAAGCAGAACTCATGGAAGGGAATG